>CAMUYR010000024.1 GCA_947164965.1 uncultured Prevotella sp.
AACCAGGAAAGGCAGGACCAGAATCTGCAGTGTTACCATTACACCATACCCCAAACTTAATTCTCAAAACGTTCTTGTTTTGAATTGCGGGTGCAAAGGTACAGCTTTTTTTGGAATCTGCAAAAAAAATCGGAGTTTTTTTATAAAAAAACGCAAAAAATGTGGTTTCTTCGTTGTTTTGTCAAGAATATCGTGTAACTTTGCAATTTGATTACACATTATTATTATAAATGGAACAAACAACACAATTAGTAGAAACTATCACAAAAGGAATACAAGAAAAAAAAGGTCAGCGTATTGTTATTGCCGATCTTAAGGGAATAGAAGGTGCCATAGCGCATTATTTCGTCATCTGTCAGGGCAACTCACCCTCGCAAGTAGAAGCTATCACAGAATCGATAGGTGACATGGCCCGCGAACAGCTGGGCGAAAAGCCTGCCAGAGTGGTAGGACTGGAGAATGCCGTATGGGTAGCAATGGATTATGGTGATGTTCTGGTACACGTTTTCGTGCCCGATATGCGAACTTATTACGACCTGGAACATCTCTGGGAAGACGCAGAACTCAAGGAAATTCCCGATTTAGATTAAGAGCTGAGAAGTAAGAAGTAAAATAAGAAAATAAAATATTGAACTTTGGAACAGAAACAAGGAAAAAAGAATAAGGGCCCGCAGATGAACATGCCCAAATTCAACATGAGTTGGATCTACACACTGGTGCTGGTGGGTCTGATAACCATCTATCTGACTCAGGGAGGTGGCGAAAACTCAAGCATCAAGACGGAAACCACCTATTCTGACTTCAAAACGTTTGTCATGAAAGGCTACGCAGAGAAAATCGTAGTCAACAAATATCAGGGCACGCTGCAGATGTATGTGAAGCCCCAATACATTCGTGACGTATTCCATCAGGGTGTACAGCAGACGGGCAAGGCTCCAAGTGTACAGGTGGCCATAGGCAGTCTCGACCAGGTGGAGCAGTTTGTAGAGAAAGCCCGTGAGGAAGGTAAATTCAGTGGCAAGCTGCAGTTCGACAACTCGAAGGACAACGAGTTTATCGGTTCGCTGCTGTCTAACCTGCTCTTCTTCGGAGGTATTATCCTGGTATGGATATTCATCATGCGACGTATGGGAGGCGGTTCACATGGAGGCGGCTTAGGAGGTGGCATCTTCAGCGTAGGCAAATCAAAAGCGCAGATGTATGAAAAGGGCGGCGACCTGGGTATCACCTTCAAGGATGTTGCCGGACAGGCTGGTGCCAAGCAGGAAATGCAGGAAATCGTAGATTTCTTGAAAAATCCTCAGAAATACACGGACCTGGGTGGTAAGATTCCCAAGGGAGCGCTGTTGGTAGGTCCTCCAGGAACAGGTAAGACGCTGTTAGCCAAGGCGGTAGCTGGTGAGGCAGGTGTCCCCTTCTTCTCGATGTCAGGTTCAGACTTTGTGGAAATGTTCGTCGGTGTTGGTGCCTCACGTGTTCGAGACCTATTTGAAAAAGCCAAGCAAAAAGCGCCCTGCATCATCTTCATCGACGAGATTGACGCTGTAGGACGTGCCCGTTCAAAGAATCCAGCTATGGGTGGTAACGATGAACGTGAGAACACACTGAACGCCCTCTTAACTGAGATGGACGGTTTCGGTACGAACAGTGGTATCATCACACTGGCTGCTACCAACCGTGCTGACATGCTGGACTCAGCCCTGTTGCGTGCCGGACGTTTCGATCGTCAGATACATGTCGACCTGCCCGACCTGAACGAGCGCAAGGAGGTGTTTCTGGTGCACCTGAAACCCCTGAAGCTGGACAGTAATGTGGATGTCGACTTCCTGGCACGTCAGACACCAGGATTCTCAGGTGCCGATATTGCCAACGTCTGCAACGAGGCTGCGCTGATTGCTGCCCGTTTCAACCGTGAATGTGTGGGTAAGCAGGATTTCCTGGATGCCGTAGACCGTATCATCGGAGGTCTGGAGAAGAAGACCAAGGTGATGACAGAGGCCGAGAAAAAGTCGATTGCTATCCACGAAGCCGGACATGCTACCATCTCATGGTTCACAGAGTTTGCCAATCCGTTGGTCAAGGTAAGCATCGTGCCTCGTGGTCGAGCCTTGGGTGCTGCCTGGTATCTGCCAGAGGAGCGTGTGTTGCAAACCAAAGAGGCTATGCTCGACGAGATGTGTTCGCTGCTGGGTGGACGTGCTGCCGAAGAATTGTTTATCGGCCATATCTCGACAGGTGCCATGAACGATTTGGAGCGTACTACCAAACAGGCTTACGGTATGGTAGCATACGCAGGTATGAGCGACAAACTGCCCAACCTCTGCTATTACAACCAACAGGAATACTCTTTCCAGAAGCCATACTCTGAAACCACAGCCAAACTGATGGACGAAGAGGTGCTGAAGATGGTGAATGAGCAGTATGAGCGTGCCAAGCAGATACTGTCTGAGCACAAGGAAGGACATGCGGAACTGGCCAGACTGCTGGTAGAACGTGAGGTCATCTTTGCCGACGATGTGGAGAAAATCTTTGGCAAGCGTCCCTGGACCAGTCGTTCTGAGGAGCTGCTGGAAGCCCAGATGCGCGCTGATGCTGAGCGTATGGCAGAGGAACGCGCCAAGGAACTGGGACTGACAGCGGAGAATCAGGACAATCAAGATAATCAGGACAATCAGGGAAGCGAGGGGAATCCTGAGAAAAGCGAAAACTAAAAACAAAGCGACATGAAGAATTTTATAGTACGTACCATTACGGGCATCATCTTTGTAGCAGCCATAGTAGCCTCATTCCTCAGACCAGAGGCCATGGTGCTGCTGTTCAGTATTGTGACAGGACTCACCATCTGGGAGTTTACAGGACTGGTGAATGAACGGGAGCATGTATGTATCAACCGATTCATATCCACCGTAGCGGGCGTCTATTTCTTCTATGCTATGACATACTTCTGCAGCGACCTCTACGGAGGCGTGGCCAAGAGCGTGGTGTTCATTCCCTATTTGGTAACTATCATCTATCTGTTGGTGGCAGAACTTTATCTGAAACAGGTTGATCCCATACAGGACTGGGCATACACCATGCTGGCACAAATGTACATCGCCCTACCCTTCTCGTTGCTCAACGTACTGGCATTTACTGCCACGCCCAACGGACACGTGATATTCAACACGCTGTTACCCCTGAGCGTATTCATCTTCCTATGGGTCAACGACTCGGGCGCCTATTGTGTCGGTTCACTTCTGGGTCGCCATAAGCTGTTTCCACGCATCTCACCAGGGAAGTCGTGGGAGGGAAGCATCGGTGGTGCCGTCTTCGTACTTGGCGTAGCATGGCTCATCGGCTGGTTAGATAATATGCAGGTTCTGGACCTCGACCATTCATCGACCATGTTCAAAGGGATGCTCTCCATTCCAGAATGGCTCGGACTTGGACTCGTCGTCGTTATCTTTGGCACGTGGGGTGACCTGATAGAGAGTCTCTTCAAGCGCACGTTAGGCATCAAGGACTCCGGAAGCATTCTGCCTGGCCATGGTGGTATGCTGGACCGCTTCGATTCTTCGCTGCTGGCTATCCCCGCAGCAGTCGTTTACTTGTATACATTATCATTATTCTAAAAATATGAAGAAGCTACTGACCATCATCCTGTTCTGTGTGTGTGTATGTCATGCACACGCTTTAGACCCTGTTAAGCAATACGGACAACTGCAAGTAAAAGACACACAACTCTGCGACCAGAAGGGTAATCCCGTTATTCTGCGGGGCGTCAGCCTGGGTTGGCACAACCTGTGGCCGCGATTCTACAACAAGAAAGCCGTTCAGACGCTGAAACAGGATTGGCACTGCAGCGTGATACGTGCTGCCATCGGACAACACATAGAGGACAACTATCGTGAGAACCCCACATATGCCATGCAATGTCTGACGCCTGTCGTGGAATCAGCCATCAAACAGAACATCTATGTCATCATCGACTGGCATTCACACGAGCTACGCACTGAGGAAGCCAAGGCTTTCTTTGGTGAGATGGCCCGTAAATATGGAAAATATCCGCACGTCATTTACGAAATATATAATGAACCCGTAGAGGACACATGGACAGACCTAAAGAAGTATGCCACTGAGGTTATCAGTGAGATTCGCAAGTATGATGCCGACAACATTGTGCTGGTGGGCTGCCCCCACTGGGATCAGGACATCCATCTGGTTGCCGACAATCCCCTGCAGGGCTTCAACAACATCATGTATACCGTCCATTTCTATGCTGCCACTCATGGTGAATACCTGCGCGAACGTACGGAAGATGCTGTCAAGAAAGGTATACCTGTCTTCATCTCAGAGAGTGGAGCCACCGAAGCATCTGGCGATGGGAAAATTGATGCAGAGAGCGAAGAGGAATGGATAAAGATGTGTGAACGCCTAGGTATCAGTTGGATATGCTGGAGTATCAGCGACAAAAACGAGAGCTGCTCAATGCTGCTGCCTCGTGCTACCGCCACAGGTCCCTGGGCTGACGATGTCATTAAGGTATACGGCAAATTAGTGAAAGGTTTATTATTAAAATACAACCTATGACAAGCGATCAAGAAAAACTGGTAAGAGATAATATGGGCTATGTAGTAACACTAGCCCACCAGTACAGAAGCGATATTCTGAGTACCGACGACTTGGTAAGCGAAGGAAGTATCGGACTGATGAAAGCTGCTGAGAAGTATGATTCTGAGCGTGGCAAGATCTTTGTTACCTTTGCTGCTCCTTACATTCGCCGTGCTATTGAAGCAGCTATCAACCGTACAGCCACGAGTACTGAGGTCAGGTCAACAGACGAGTCATTACCTATAGGCAGCCGAAATAACTACACCCTGCTGAACGTGCTGGAAGACCCCAATGCAAAAAAAGCAGATGCCATTGTAGAGGAGGACACGCTGAACGACGACTTACTAGCCTGCTTAGACATCCTGAACGAGCGCGAGCAGGAGGTGGTGAGTCGCTATTATGGTCTGAAAGGATGGCGACAAACCATGTCAGAAATAGCAGAAGACATGGAACTGAAACGGGAACGCGTCCGTCAGGAACGTGACAAGGCTGTACGCAAATTACGCAAGGCAGCCAAAAATAAAATGTAAGATGTTAGAAGTAAGATGTAGGATGAAAAAGATAATTTTCATTTTCTCATTTTTTCTCTTTCTCATTTTTTCTTCTTCGCCTCTTCAGGCAAAGGTTATCAAAGTATTAGCTATCGGCAACAGTTTTTCACAAGATGCCGTAGAACAGTATCTCTACGATCTGGCAGCTGCCCAAGGCGACTCACTCATCATTGGCAATGCCTATATCCCCGGATGTTCTATCGATCGTCATTATGAGAACCTGAAAACAGGGAAGACGGACTATGAATACAGGAAGGTGGTTCGTGGCATACGTTCAAACCAGAAGAAAGCTGACCTAAAAAGCATTATCAGGGATGAGCAGTGGGACATTATCTCGCTGCAACAGGCCAGTAAACTGTCAGGTATCCCCACCAGCTACATTCACTTGGCACAACTGAAACGACTGGTGCAGAGCTATACCACCAACTTGCATGTTCAGTTTATCTGGCACATGACGTGGGCCTATGCTGAAGACTTTTCTTCAGAGAATTTCAAGGCCTACGACTATAACCAACGTAATATGTATAGTGCAATTGTCAACACTATGCTCAATGTGTTGCCCGGTGTAGGCATCAAACAAATAGTACCATCGGGCATGGCCATTCAACTAGCTCGCTATCGCATGGGAGATATTCTGAATCGCGACGGATTCCACCTCAGCTATACATTGGGACGATACACAGCTGCTTGTACCTGGTGTGAATTTCTGACTGGCAAGATTGTTGATGGTAATAAATATAGGCCTGAGACCATCTCCGAAGAAGAGGCTCAGGCCTGTCAGCAAGCAGCCCACGAAGCTATGTTTATGCAGCAACAGGGGCGCTATTCCGTGTTCTGATTCAGAACGTCCACTTCGCTGCTATGGTTGGAATCGCATAGAACTTATTATTGTTACCATTCTCGTCGAAGACGAAGTTATTGCTGATTTCAACCTCAGTACCTATACTGACATTCACACCATCCATACCTTTCAGCTTATTCAGGTTGAACCAAAACTGTGGTTCACTTAACACGATAAGTTTGCCTTTGACATCCTTGTCGTACCAAACATCAACGAAACCGGAGAAAGTACATAACCCGCCAGCAAAGGTATCACCCCAGACTCCAGTCAGCTGGAAACCATTGAAAGCGCCACGATTCATACCCTTGAAGTAGTACTTATACATGCCCTGCAAAGAGAAGGTTCTTGAGAAGTCTTTGCTGGCCCAATTCCAGGCGAGACCACCCAGAAAAGCATGTTGGAACCTGTTTCCAATACCTGTATGTTTAATGGTATTTGCACCTCCGTCATACTCTAAGTGAAGGGCGAAAGGCGACTGTTTTGCCAACTTAAACTCACGAGAGATCTCCCAATAGGTTCCAGCA
Source organism: uncultured Prevotella sp. (assembly GCA_947164965.1). Taxonomy (GTDB): domain Bacteria; phylum Bacteroidota; class Bacteroidia; order Bacteroidales; family Bacteroidaceae; genus Prevotella. The sequence goes on from CAMUYR010000024.1 coordinate 6,507, forward strand.
GCACCATCCGTGTAATAGTCGATATCTATAAACATGAAGGTGCTACCCCACTTATCGGGCTTGAACATCTCTACAGTAGTCGTCACGGTAGGACGTCCCGACAATTCCTTATACAACGATTTTCCTAAATCGTAGTGTAACTGAACGTTTTGTGCCTGCATGGCGATAGCTGCCATGAACAGGAGCACTAATGCAAAATACTTTTTCATTTGGTTTAGTTGATAGAATTAAATAATGGGGCAATATATTTCAGCAAGAAGAGCACACCCAACACATACATCATCAGAGACAGCTGCTTGCCCTCTCCAGTACATACCTTTACAACAATATAAGAAAGCATACCCAACACAATTCCCTCAGAAATACTAGCGGTGAAGGGCATCATCATCATGGTGATGAAACAGGGCATGCCTGTACGGAAATGAACGAAGTCGATCATCAGCACAGGACGCATCATCATAACACCCACAAGAAACAGTGCACTGGTCGTCGCAGCAGAGGGGATAATCAGGAATACCGGTGAAAAGAACAAGGCCACCAGAAAGAGCATGGCAACAGTGAAAGAGGTAAGGCCAGTACGTCCACCTTCCATAATACCCGTGGTACTCTCGACATAGGTGGTCACGGTTGACGTGCCACAGATAGCACCAACCGTAGTACCTACGGCATCTGCCATCAACGCCTTGTTGAGGTTGGGCACGCGTCCTTGGTCATCCACCATCTTGGCTCCTGTAGAAGCACCTATCAAGGTTCCGATAGTGTCGAACAGATCCATAAACAAAAGGGTCAGAACGACAATGAGATAATCAACATCGAAAGCCAAGAAGCGCGAGAAATCAAACTGGAAAGCAATGGATTCCAACGAGGTAGGCAAGCTAACGATTGAGAAGCTCTCAGGAATCTGAGTCACACCGAAGGGTACACCTATCACTGTCATTGTAAGAATGGTGTAGAATAGGGCTCCGCGTACCTTTTCCGCCAAGAGAACAGCTCCCAGCAGTATACCTCCGATGGCCACCAGTGAAGCTGCATTCCATGGTCCTAGAGATGTCATAGTAGCATCACTGGCAACTATGATACCACCGTTCTTCAATCCGATAAAGGCTATGAACATACCAATACCCACAGAAATAGAATAACGCAAGTCGAGCGGAATACAGTTAACTATAGCTTCACGCACCTTGAAAACAGTCAGGATAATGAAGGCAATACCCTCGAACAACACTGCAGCTAAAGCCTGTTGCCAAGTATAGCCCATTGAGATGACCAACGTATAGGCAAAGAAGGCGTTAAGACCCATTCCTGAAGCCAAAGCAAAAGGCATCTTAGCATAGATAGCCATTGTTAATGTAGCTATTACAGCCGCTACAACGGTTGCTGTAAAAACAGCCCCCTTTTCCATACCTGCCGCACTGAGAATGAGCGGATTGACAGCTAGGATGTACGACATGGTCAGAAAGGTTGTCAGACCTGCCAACATCTCAGTCTTAACATTATGTTTAGCTGGATCGAAACCAAAAATAGACAATAACTGTACCATAATTTTTGTAAACAGATTTTATTATTGATTAAGTTTTTCTATCATTAAATCAGCTGCCTTATCAGGAGCATGGCTGTCACCCAACAAACGGTGTACCTCCTCATAGTCGTTCAACATGCGTTCACGGGCTGTTCCACCGGGCAGAATGGCTTCCAACTCCTGGCGAATATTCGCTACGCTAAATGTTTCTGCCACCAGTTCTCGCACCACTTCACGATTGGCTATGAGATTCACTAACGATATGTACTTCACTTTCAGTATATGACGCTTCAAGAATCCTATCAGCTTGGGCAATGGAGTCTCGTAACAAACCACCTGAGGTACGCGGAACATACAAGTTTCCAACGTCGCCGTACCACTGGTCACTAACGCTGCTGTTGCTTGTGCAAGCAATGGATAAGTCTGGTTCATTACCAAGCGCACCTTGCTGCCTGACAAGAAACGGTCGTAATAAGACTGTTCGATACCTGGGGCACCTGCCAACACGACATCATAATCATTCGTCAGATGTTTCGTAGCCTCTATCATAGCAGGGAGATTATCCTTGATTTCCTGAGCACGTGAGCCAGCCAGCAAGGCAACGACAGGCTTTTCTCCTGGGTCGTCATCATGACTTCTAGCATTCAGGAACTCACGTACTTCCTGAGCAGTAGGATTACCCACATAATGGATCGGATATTGGTGTTTTTTTTCAAAGAAGTCCACCTCAAAAGGCAAAATTGAAAAGAGCTCATCCACATCTCTCTTGATATTTTTGATGCGATACTCCTTCCAGGCCCAAATCTTTGGAGATATATAATAGTAGATTGGGCATATTCCGTTGCTTTTCACATATTTTGCAACATCAAGGTTAAAACCAGGATAGTCCACTAGAATCACTACATCAGGGTGCCAATTGGCAATATCCTGCTTGCATCTCTTCATATTCTGTAGAATGGTGGGCAGATGCAGTAAGACTGGGATAAACCCCATATAAGCCAATTCGCGGTAATGTTTTACCCGTGTACCACCCACAGCTGTCATCAAGTCGCCACCAAAGAAGCGGAAATCTGCTTCAGCATCACGTTGTTTCAATGCCTGCATCAGATGAGAAGCATGCAGGTCGCCACTGGCCTCGCCTACTATCAGATAGTACTTCATGTTTACCTCTTTACGTCTTCCAGCATTCTTTTTATCTCTCCCATCGCACTATAAGCTGTCACATCCATCTGGGTAGGTGTAATGGCCACATAGCCATGATCCAATGCCCAACGATCTGTATCTGTAGCCTCTGGTTCTTCATTCTTATAATGCCCTACCATCCACCAATAGTCATAGCCTCTGGGATGATGAAAACGTGTTGTCTCGTTGTACCATGATCCCATTGCCATGCGACACACCTTTACACCCAAATAATCAGAAGATCTGGTTATATTTGACATACTATTCTTACCAGGGAAGTTAACATTCAAGCACACCCCCAAAGGCAATCCTTCACTCAGCACTCGTTCAACAATACTTTTTACATACGGTTCCAAAGGTTGGAAGTCAGCATCCTCCCGATGGTCACACAAAGAGAAAGCCACAGAGGGAATAAACTTCATACACCCTTCCATCGTGACACCCATCGTTCCGGAATAGTGGGTATTCACCGAAGCATTGTCACCATGATTGATACCTCCTATCACTAGGTCTGGCTTACGCGGACACAACTCTGCCAATGCCATCTTGACACAGTCAACAGGTGTTCCGTTGCATGACCACACCTCTACTCCTTCCTCCTGTCGACGACATGTCAGCATCAGGGGAATCGTGGCCGAGAAAGCACAGGCCTGTCCACTGCGAGGTCCTTCAGGTGCACACACCAACACATCGCCAAAGGGGCGCACCATCTCTATCAGATCGTTGATGCCCTTGGCCTCGTAACCGTCGTCATTTGATATCAATATCAGTGGTTTTACAGCTTCTTGTATCATAATTGTCTGCAAAAGTACAAAAATATGATGAGTAAACCAAAAAAAAGGCAGGAAAAGATATAAAAGGGGCCGCAACTGTGAAAAAAAGGAAAAAGTAGGCGATGCATTTGGCTGACTCACTTTTTATTAGTAACTTTGCAGCTCTATTTAAATAGAAATAAAGACAAATATGGGAAAGATTATAGCATTAGCCAACCAGAAAGGCGGCGTGGGCAAAACCACGACGACAATCAACTTGGCTGCCTCATTAGCTACTCTCGAACAGGCTGTTTTGGTAGTAGATGCCGACCCTCAGGCCAATGCATCCAGCGGTCTGGGCGTCAATATTCAGGAAGTAGATTGTTCACTTTACGAGTGCATCATCAACAAGACTGACGTACGAGAGGCAATTTATACAACAGACATTGAAGGTCTTGACATCATCCCTAGTCACATCGACTTGGTAGGTGCTGAAATTGAGATGCTCAACCTGCCAAACCGTGAACGTATCATTAAAGATATGCTGGGGTCAATCGTTGATGAATATGACTACATTCTGATTGACTGTTCACCTTCACTGGGACTGATCACTGTCAATTCGCTGACAGCTGCTGACTCGGTAATCATCCCTGTACAGTGCGAATACTTTGCATTGGAGGGTATCTCGAAGTTACTGAACACCATCAAGATTATCAAACAGAAACTGAATCCGAAGTTGGAGATTGAGGGATTCCTGCTGACCATGTACGATTCCCGTTTGCGTCTGGCTAACCAGATTTACGATGAGGTTAAGCGTCACTTCCAGGAGTTAGTATTCAAGACGGTCATCCAGCGTAATGTCAAGTTATCTGAGAGTCCATCACATGGTTTACCCGTCATTCTCTATGACGCAGACTCTACTGGTTCTAAGAACCACCTGGCATTAGCCAAGGAGATTATTAACAAAAACAGCAAATAGGTAAAAGCTGAAAGCAAGAATTATGGCTGTAAAAAAGAAATATACAAGTCACGTATTAGGTCGAGGACTCGACGAAATAGGCACAGGACGCGGATTGGACGCTCTGATCGACACGCACAGTGAAGTACACACAGAGGGGTCTTCCAATCTCAACGAGGTAGAGATAGCTCAGATCGAGCCCAATCCCAACCAGCCTCGTCGTGAGTTCGACCAGGAGGCACTTCAAGAATTGGCTACCAGTATACAGGAGTTGGGAATCATCCAACCCATTACATTACGTAAGATAGAGGGCGAGAAATACCAGATTATTGCTGGCGAACGCCGTTGGAGAGCCTCTCAACTGGCTGGTCTGCAAAAGATTCCTGCATACATAGTCACTGTTGAAGACCAGAACGCGATGGAGATGGCGCTTGTAGAGAACATCCAGCGCGAAGACCTAAACGCCATTGAGATTGCCCTGGCTTACCAACATCTGGCCGATAGTACCGGTATGACACAGGCTCGCATTTCAGAGCGTGTTGGCAAGAGCCGCGCTGCAGTCACCAACTACATGCGATTGCTAAAACTGCCCGCTCAGGTTCAGATTGCACTGAAGAATCATGAGATAGAGATGGGGCATGCCCGTGCACTGCTTTCCATAGAGAGTCCCACGGAACAAATCAAACTTTTCAAGGTGGTACAGCAACAGCAACTCTCTGTACGTAAGGTAGAGGAGATGGTGCAGGCTCTGAAGAGTGGCGACGATGTACAAACTGCCAAAGGCAAGATTGCCTCCAAAGCACAATTACCCAAGGAGTTTGACATTCTGAAAGACCGTCTGTCGCAGTTCTTCCAATCGAAAGTACAAATGACTTGTTCTCCAAAAGGAAAAGGAAAAATCAGCATTCTCTTCGACAACGAGGAGCAACTGGAACGCATAATGAACGCACTGGACAGTGTGAACAATTAAGATTGAAACATTGAGAATTGAAAGTTCTATATTGAGACAATTATGGGTAGTCTTGCTCTTATTGGCAGGACTTAACAGTTATGCCCAACAGAAGGAGCCCACACTGAAAGAAGTTGCCACGGGCGATAGCATCGGACGCCTGTTGGCTCCCCTTGACTCTGTTGTGGTACAAGACATTCAGCTTATCAACAACGCTGAGCCTACTGCAAAAACTAAGCGTGAAGGCCGGTCGGTAGTCGTTGATTCTACACGTGTCCACAAGGTTAAGCGCGACTGGAGCACTTGGAAGCCCGACCCGCAGCGAGCTCTTTGGTTAGCTCTGGTAATCCCTGGAGGTGGACAGATCTATAACCGCAAATATTGGAAACTGCCCCTCATCTACGGAGGGTTCATGGGCTGCATCTATGCTATGACATGGAACAACATGATGTACAAGGACTATTCGCAGGCCTATCTTGACATTTCCGACAAGGATCCAGGCACTTGCAGCTATAATAAATTCCTCCATCTGGGTGTTGAGATTACGCCCGCCAACGAAGCACGTTGGAAAGAAATCTTCAAAAACCGCAAAGACAAGTATCGCCGTTGGCGCGATTTAAGTTTCTTCGTGATGATTGGTGTCTATGCACTTTCTGTTATCGACGCCTATGTCGATGCAGAATTATCTGTATTCGACATCTCCAAGGATCTTAGCCTTAAGGTGGAACCTGCAGTCATTCCCAACCATGGTGGTGGCAATCCTTTACAAGCACAATCGCTGGGTGTCAACTGCAGTCTTAACTTTTAAACAAAAACAACTATTATATGAAGATAAAGAGTAACACTTACGAAAAGGTAAGAAAAACGGTGAAATGGTTTTTAGCCCTTTACCTTCTTTTATTCCTTCCGCTGGCAATGTCTGCACAGACTATTGTGGAAGAGGATGAAGACATAGAAGATGACGAAGACGAAATCGTGGTCACCGACCAGACAGGCAACGAAGAAGTCATTGAGTTTCCTGAGGCTATGACCTTTGATCTCGACTCGCTGCTCAATGAATATATGGCGAAAACCTATCTCGACGGGCCTGCCGACTGTGACATGGGTAAGGGCAACCCCACCTATGAACGTGAGGACTATGTAGACCGTCTGTTCCGTCTTCCTTCTGTTATGGAGATGGCTTATAACGATGTCGTACAGAAATTCATTGATCGCTATAGCGGTCGTCTACGTCATAGTATTAGCTATATGCTAGGGGCATCCAATTTCTATATGCCCATCTTCGAAGAGGCCTTGGAAGCTTATCAGCTTCCCTTGGAACTGAAATATCTGCCTGTCATCGAGTCGGCTCTGAATCCTAGAGCTGTCAGTCGTGTTGGTGCTACGGGATTGTGGCAGTTTATGCTTGGTACCGGTAAACAATACGGATTGCAAGTCAACTCCCTCATCGATGAGCGTCGCGATCCTGTTAAGGCATCCTATGCAGCAGCCAGATATCTGAATGATCTCTATAAGATTTTCGGTGACTGGAATCTGGTGATTGCCGCCTATAACTGTGGTCCTGGTAATATCATTAAGGCCATCCACCGTGCAGGCAACGAGAATAAGGACTACTGGCATATCTATCCTTACCTGCCCCGCGAAACGCGTGGTTATGTTCCTGCCTTTATAGCAGCCAACTACATTATGACCTACTACTCGCTGCATAATATCTGCCCCATGACCACCCGTTTGCCTGCTAAGACAGACACGGTTGTTGTGAAGCGCAACGTCCATCTGCAGCAGGTTGCAGAAGTGGTAGGCATCGACATCGACATGCTGCGCTCACTCAATCCCATGTATCGACGCGACATTGTTCCTGGCGCCTCTGAGCCTTCCCCCATTCGTCTGCCACAATCAGAAGTAGGCAAGTTCATCGACCTGGAAGATTCGATCTATAACTACAGAGCCAGCGAACTGTTGACAAATCGTGCTGAAGTGGAAGTAAGAGACGATGTGCCTACCTATTACCATAAGAGTAAACGATATACACGTGGTAAGAAAGCGCGTGCTGGCAGAGGTCGTAAGGCACGTGCTGGCAGAAATGCTCGTGTCAGCAGCCGCAAAGCCCGTGCTACCAGTAAGAAGGCACGTGGTAGAGTTAGGTCTAAGTCAAAGAGCACCAGTCGCAAGAAGAGACGCAGGTAAAACTGTCGTATATAATATAATAAGGTATAGAAAGGGGAAAGGACTATGGATGAGGACATGATGCGTGAAGCCGCGGATGACAAGCTGATCAATGATGCGTTCCAACGTTTACTGGACAATTATCTGTCATCACGCCACCGTAAGAAGGTGGACATCATCACTAAGGCATTCAACTTTGCACGACAAGCACATAAAGGCGTGCGAAGACTGAGTGGCGAGCCTTATATCATGCACCCTATCGCTGTTGCCCAGATTGCCTGTGAAGAGGTTGGACTGGGTTCCACGAGTATCTGTGCCGCCCTGTTGCACGATGTGGTGGAGGATACCGACTATACCACAGAGGATATTGCTAACATCTTCGGTCCGAAGATTGCTCAGATTGTCGATGGACTGACCAAGATCTCCGGTGGTATCTTTGGTGAGCAGGCTTCTGCCCAGGCAGAAAACTTCAAGAAACTGCTGCTCACCATGAGTGAGGATATCCGTGTCATCCTGATTAAGATATGTGACCGCCTGCATAACATGCGCACGCTGGAATCACAGCCTGCCAACAAACAGTATAAGATTGCCGGTGAGACGCTGTACATCTATGCACCACTGGCTAACCGACTAGGACTCAACAAGATAAAATCTGAACTTGAGAACCTCAGCTTCCAATATGAGCACCCGGAGGAATATGCCAATATCAAATCAAAGCTGGCATCTACAGAGGCTCAACGTCATGAACTCTTTGATGAGTTTGCTGTGCCCATTGAGGTAGAATTACAGAAGATGGGCATCAAATATGTCATCAAGGAGCGCATCAAGACCCCCTACTCCATTTGGACCAAGATGCAGAACAAACATGTGTCGTTCGACGAAATCTATGACATCCTGGCTGTTCGCATCATTTTCACCCCTAAAGACCGCGAAGAGGAAGTCAACGAATGTTTTAAGATTTACGTGGCTATCTCGAAGATTTATAAAAGTCATCCCGACCGTCTGCGCGACTGGCTCTCCCACCCTAAGGCCAATGGCTATCAGGCTCTGCATGTCACCCTGATGTCGAAGCAGGGACGATGGATTGAGGTACAGATCCGTTCTGACCGTATGGACGAGATTGCGGAACAGGGATTTGCAGCCCACTGGAAATACAAGGAGGGTGTCGACGACGAGTACACGGAGGATGAGAACGAGCTCAACGACTGGTTGCGCACCATCAAGGAGATTCTGGACGATCCACAGCCTGATGCTATGGACTTCCTCGATGCCATCAAACTCAACCTCTTCGCTTCCGAGATATTCGTCTTCACACCCAAGGGAGAAATCAAGACCATGCCTGCAGGCTGTACTGCCTTAGACTTTGCCTTCAGCATTCATACATTCTTAGGTTCCCACTGCATCGGTGCCAAGGTTAATCATAAGCTGGTACCCCTCAGCCATAAGCTGCAAAGCGGAGACCAGGTGGAGATTCTGACTTCTAAGTCGCAACACGTGCAGCCTTCATGGATTAACTTCGTATCGACAGCCAAGGCAAAGGGAAAGATTCAGGCCATTCTACGTCGTAACGGACGAGAGATGCAGAAAAAGGGAGAAGAGCTGTTCCAGGAGTTTTGTAAGAAGCATGGTATTGAAAATATCCAAGCTGCCACCGATCAACTGCTAGAACTGCATGAGTCTCGCAATCGCGAGGACTTCTATCAGTCCCTTGGCGAAAAAACTATTCTCTTAGGTGAGAAAGACATTGATGAACTTCAGAACAAAACCTCAGCGGGCGATGTCAAAGGATGGCGCAAGCTGGTACCATTCCTGGGGCGCAGCAAGGCCAAGAAAGAGGAGGAACAGCAGGAGCTCTTCGTGGTTCCAGAGAAGTTCAACCGCAAGAAGCCTATCTTCATCGACGACAATAACATCACGCAGTATAAGTTCAAGCACTGCTGCCACCCCATTCCTGGTGACGATATTCTTGGCTTCATCGATGGCAAGCACCAAATAGAGATCCACAAGCGTGCTTGTCCTGTAGCTGCCAAGTTGAAGGCCAGCTTCGGCAATCGCATACTCGATGCCAAGTGGGATATGCACAAACGTCTGTTCTTCGATGCTACCATACGCCTGCAAGGCATCGATCGTGTGGGTATGCTCATGGATATATGTGGCATCATCTCCAGCCAAATGAACGTCAACATCCACCGTCTTACTATCACATCAGAAGATGGTATGTTCGACGGCTCTATCGAATTGCGTGTCCACGATCGTGATGACGTCAAGAATATTATGGTCAACCTGAAGAAGATAGAGGACATCAAGGACGTAACACAAATCATATAAGTCAACTAAACAAACTACATCTATATTTATGAAACGAATCATCTGTTTGATTTGCATCCTCTGTGGGCTAACTGTCGCAGAGGCAAAGAGTTACGACAATCCCGACACTATCTTTGTCGCCCGCGATGGCACTGGCGAGTTTCGTAATATCAGCGATGCCGTCGAGGTATGTCGTGCATTCATGGAATACCATAAGGTTATCTTCGTTAAACGTGGCACGTATAAAGAGAAACTCATCATTCCCCAGAGTCTCACCAATATCGAGATCTGTGGCGAAGACCGCGATAACACCATCATCACGTGGGATGATCATGCCAACATCAATAAGATGGGTACCTTCCGTACCTACACACTTAAGATACAAGGATCACGCATTACCCTTAAGAATATTACTGTCGAGAACAACTCTGCCCGACTGGGACAGGCTGTGGCACTACATACTGAAGGTGACGAGCTGACTTTCTTGAATTGTCGCTTTTTAGGTCATCAGGACACCATTTATACGGGCAACGCCAAGACACGTCTCTTCTTCCGTAATTGCTTTATCGAAGGCACTACCGATTTTATCTTCGGCCCTTCTACAGCATGGTTTGAACAGTGCGACATCCTGTGCAAGGCTAATTCTTACATCACTGCCGCTTCCACACCCAAAGATGTGCCTTTTGGCTATATCTTCAACCGTTGTAGTATCAAGGCAGACAAGGGTGTCAGCAAGGTATACTTGGGACGCCCTTGGCGCGACTATGGCTATACTCTCTTTATGAATTGTGAGTTACCACGCGAAATTCTTCCTGAGGGTTGGCATCACTGGCGTGAAGAAGCCAAACAAACAGCCCGCTATCTGGAGTATAACAATCATGGCGAGGGAGCAGCCACCAACCAACGCGTTCCTTGGAGTAGGCAACTCACAAAAAAAGAGGCCTCGAAGATTACCCCCGAGGCCGTATTTACCATTCATGATGTCTGGAATATAAAGGTGGACTACTAAAGGTAGTCCATCTGTTGTTTCAGTGCCTGCAGTTCTTCCCTCACACCAATCAGTCGTGTGAGCACCTCTGCTTTGCGGTCAGCACCAGTCCTATTGGCATTGATAATCTTCTTGGCAGCAGCCAACTTGAATCCACGCACCTTCACCAGGTTATAGATCAGTTTAATTTGTTCAATGTCCTTCTCCGTGTACTGTCGCACCTTTGACGGTCCCGATGTCTTCGGCTTCAGATACGTAAACTCCGTTTCCCAATATCTCAGCGTACTCTCATTGAGCCCAAACATGGATGCCACCTCCCGGATGGAGTAGTACGTTTTCAAGTTCTTATTCAAATTCAGTGCCATAATCCTAATTATTTTGGTGCAAAGATACAAAAAAATTACAAACATCATATCATCTCACACAATATTTTTTTAACGTAAGGCTTTACGTGAAAAATAGTAAATAAACATTTGGTGGTTTGCCCGCTTCTTTGTACCTTTGCATAAAATTCAAATAAAAACAAACTATTAGAATGTCAACACTTACTATTTGTATTGTAACCGTCTTCGTGATAGGCTATCTTTGCATTGCCTTGGAAAGCCTGACACGAGTAAACAAAGCAGCTATTGCCCTGCTGATGTGTGTTTTGTGCTGGACGCTACTTATGATGTCTCCAGCCAGTTTCTATCCTACCATCGACTCAGGCTCTGTGGTTCATCACATTGCAGAGGTCATCGAACATCACCTGGGTGATGCAGCTGGTACATTGTTCTTCTTAATGGGCGCTATGACCATTGTCGAGATTGTCGACTCCAACGGAGGCTTCAATTTTGTCCGCGAAACGATGAAGACGCGCTCCAAGCGCAAGCTGCTGTGGCGTGTCGCCTTCATGACTTTCTTCCTGTCGGCTATCCTCGATAATCTGACCACCTCTATCGTCATGATTATGGTACTGCGCAAGCTGGTACAGAGTCGTGGCGACCGTATGATTTACGCTGCGCTGGTCATCATCGCTGCTAACTCCGGTGGTGCTTTCTCGCCTATTGGCGACGTGACCACCATCATGCTGTGGATTAAGGGTGTCATCACCACTCAGGGTGTCATCAGCGAAATCTTTATTCCTTCACTGGTGTCTATGGTCATCCCTGCAGCTATCCTCAGCCTACATCTAGAAGGTAAATTCGACAAGTCGCAAAACCTGCCTAAGGCAGAAGTAAGCCAGTTTACCAAGGTGCAGCGCGACATCATCTTCTGGTTGGGTGTCGGTGGTCTTATCTTCGTGCCCATCTTCAAGACGCTGACCCATCTGCCACCGTTCATGGGCATCCTGTTGGTTTTGGGTATTCTGTGGACTACAACAGAGATCTTCCATTACAACACTGCCGAAGACGACACAATGGCAAAGCGAGTCAGCGATATCATGTCGAGAATCGACCTGTCAACCATCATGTTCTTCCTAGGCATCCTGATGGCTGTCGCCGTGCTGCAGGAGGTAGGTGTTCTCACCGCAATGGGTGAAGGACTTAACGAAGCCTTCTCTGGTAACTATTATGTCATCAACGGTATCATTGGTGTGCTGTCGTCCATCGTCGACAATGTGCCTCTTGTAGCCGGCTGTATGGGTATGTATCCCGTTGCTGCTGAGGGTGCGATGGCTGTCGATGGTATCTTCTGGCAACTCCTGGCTTACTGCGCTGGTGTCGGTGGTTCTATGCTCATCATCGGTTCTGCCGCTGGTGTCGTTGTAATGGGTCTGGAGAAGATTACCTTCGGATGGTACATGAAGAAGATTTCGTGGATTGTTCTCGTTGGCTACCTTTCAGGTATGCTTGTCTATTGGGTTGAGCGCATGTTGTTCTTCTAATCAGTCATGGATATGAAAGAATATTTCTTTGCCGTTGACCTGGGAGCCACCAGTGGCCGTACCATCGTAGGGAGCATTGCTGACGGACATTTGGAACAAGAGGAGATTACCCGCTTCCCTAATAACCTGATAGAGACGGGCGGGCATTTCTATTGGGACATCTATGCCCTGTACTTCGAGATGATTCGCGGCCTCAAGGAGGTTGCCCGCCGAGGTTATCAAATCACTTCTATTGGTATCGATACGTGGGGCGTCGACTTCGTCTTTATTGGCGATGACGATGCCATCCTGCGCAATCCCATGGCCTATCGCGATCCACATACCTTCGGACGTATGGAGGAATACATGGATCACGTTGTTTCCCGTCGTGAGGTTTACGACATCACAGGCATCCAGTTTATGAACTTCAATTCGTTGTTCCAACTGTATGCCATGCGCCAGGCCAGCAATACTGCCTTGCAACACTGCAAGAAGGTACTTTTCGTCCCCGATGCCTTGTCGTGGATGCTCACAGGTGAAGCAGTATGCGAATATACCATTGCCTCCACTTCCCAGATGCTCGACCCACGCACTGGCGACCTCAGCGAAAAACTCATCGAGAGTGTGGGATTGAAGCGCCATCATTTCGGACGTATGGTTCAGCCAGGTACACAGATCGGTGTGCTGACAGCGGAAGTACAGAAGATGACCGGTCTGGGTCCTGTTCCTGTGATAGCTGTCGCTGGTCACGACACAGGAGCTGCCGTTGCTGCCGTCCCTGCCAAGAACGAACAGTTTGCCTACCTCTCTAGTGGCACGTGGAGCCTGATGGGTATTGAAACGCAGAAGGCTATCATCAACGATCGCAGCTATGATCTGAACTTCACCAACGAGGGAGGCATCGAGGGTACCACCCGTTTCCTCAAAAACATCTGTGGCATGTGGCTCTATGAGCGTTGCCGCAAGGAGTGGATATCAAGAGGTGAGAGGTTAGAGGTTAGAGGTGAGAGCATACCATTGAGCGATGTGTCTCACCCTGAATTGCAGGGCTCAGCCATGCAGGTGGAAGCATTCCGTTCTATCATCAATCCCGATGACAAAGCATTTGCCAATCCGTCTTCTATGATAGAGGCGATTCAGAGTTATTGCCGCGAGACAGGACAGGCTGTTCCTGAGACGCCAGCCGAGATCTGCCGTTGCATTTTCGATTCCCTGGCTTTGCGCTACAAACAGGTGTTCCAGTGGTTGAAGGAGTTTGCTGATTTTGATTTGAATGTATTACATGTCATTGGCGGTGGTTCGCTGAACAAATACCTCAACCAGTTTACTGCCGATGCCTTAGGCGTAGAGGTCTTGGCTGGACCACAGGAGTGCACCGCCATTGGTAATATCATGTTGCAGGCCAAAGCATTAGGATTGGTGAACGATATCTGGCAGATGCGCAAGATTATTGCCAACAGTGTGGAGATGGTTGCCTATCATCCCACTGGCAACCAGGCAGCTTGGGATCAGGCCTTTGAGCGCTACTTGGAAATAACGAAATAAAGATAATACGAAACAAATCAAAAAAATTATGGCAAAACCATTAGTTGAAACTAAAGCAAAAGTAGGCGTATTCAGCATTGCCCTACAGGCATACCTGCCACAGTTTCCTCAACTCGTTCCTGAGTTTGAGGCACAGTATGAAGCATTCAAGAAAACGCTGCCCGACACCATCGAGATTATCGACGGTGGTATGGTAACCAGCAAAGAGCAGTCGATGGCTGCTGGCGACAAGTTCCGTGCTGCCGATGTTGACCTTGTCATCCTGCAGATGTTGACTTATTGCACCTCTTATAATATGTTGCCAGCCGTTCGCGACCTCGATGTGCCCGTCGTTATCGTGAACCTGCAGAAGAAACTGGCGCCTGATTATGCCAAGACCGATATCCCAACATGGTTGGGTGAGCTTTATGCCTGTGGCGCCATCGGAGAGATGGTAGCCGACCTGAATCGTGCCGGCAAGCGTTCGGCTGTGATTACAGGTGTTGTTGAGGGTGGCGATCCTGGTGTTCAGGCAGAGATTGAAGACTGGTGTCGTGCAGCTCAGGTGCGTCGTCGTTTCCGTGATACCAACATCGCACAGATTGGTCGTCCTTATCCAGGTATGATGGACCTCTATATCGATGAGACCAACCTCTATCATCGTATGTTCGTATATACCAAGCAGTTTGACTGGGAGAAGATGTGGGCTATCGCCGATAACATCACCGACGAGGCTGCTATCAAGGCAAAGGCACAGGATATCCTTGATACCTTCGACATCGAGGGTGGTGGCACCATCGAGAAGGTATGGGATATGGCTAAGTATGTAGTTGCCTTCGAACAGTGGGTAAAAGACGAGAAGTTGGGTATGATTGCCTCTCACTATGACGGCTTTGCTCAGGGCGTTGCTGGTAAGCTCGACTCTATGTTGATCCCTGCTTTCTCAATGCTGATTAAGCAGCACACCGCTTGCGCCGTTGAGGGCGATATGAAGGTGGCTATGGCTATGAGCATTCTGAAGACCATCAGTGGTACTGGTACGCTTGCCGAGATGTATTCTATTGACTTCCCTAAGGATATCTGTATCATCGGTCACTCTGGCTCTGGTGATTTCGATATCTCTCAGGCTAAGAAACCAACCATGAAGATTGTGCCTGTGTTCCATGGTAAGGCTGGTGGTGGTTACCTCACCCAGTTCTATCCGCCAACGGGTCCTGTTACTTATCTGGCTATTACTCAGGATAAGAACGGTGTATTCAAGTTCGTTGCTGCTGAGGGTGTCAACGAGGATGGTCCTATCTTTACTTTCGGCGACACCAACATGCGCACCAAGTTCTCTTTGAGTTGCCGTGAGTTCGTCAACAAGTGGAGTGAGGCTGGTCCTACCCACCACATGGCAGCAGCTGTCGGTCATCATATTGACACCATTCTGAAGGTTGCTAAGATCTTCAATATCGAGTGTGATGTGGTTTGTCGATAATTGACTATTGACAATTGATAATTGATAATTATGGCAAATTCAGGTTCTCTAAAGAGCACAATCGCCGTGTCTCTTACTAATTATCTCGATGCCGGAGCCATTGTGGCTGGTGCATCAGGTTTGACGCTGTGGCAGAATTACCTCGGACTGTCTGAGGTGCATCTGGGATGGCTCAACTTTATCTCTGCCAACTGCTTAGGTGCCGCTGTGGGTGCCATCATTGGTGGTTTCCTGGCTGACAAGTATGGTCGTAAGTTCATCTTCACCTATAACCTGCTGGTTTACATGACGGGTGTGTTGCTCATCATGCTATCGATGAATTTCCCCATGCTCCTGGCTGGTTTCCTCGTCACGGGTATCTCCGTGGGTGTGGGTGTGCCCGCTTCGTGGACCTACATCTCCGAGTCGTCCGAGGTCAACAACCGTGGTCGTAACATCTGTATCTCGCAGATGTCGTGGGGCATTGGTCCGATGATGATTCTCCTCTTGGGCATGTTCTTTGCCCCTGGTGGCTATCTCTTTGGTTTCGTGGAGTCTGTGGCCCATCTCTTTGGTGGTGCCGATATGTCTGAGCAGGCTGTCAATGCTTTCTCCTCGCGTATTGTGTTCTTCTCATTGTTTGTCGTGGCATTCATTGCCTGGAACCTGCAGCGCCAGTTGCAGGAGAGCGCCGAATTTACTGCACAGAAGGCCGACGAGAAAAAGAGTGGACTGCTGGACAATATCAAGGTGTTGTTCCAGAACAAGATAGCCGTCAAGACCGTTTGTTTCCTGGCAGGCATCTATCTCACCTGGAACCTCGTAGCCTCTGTCATGGGTTTCTTCCAACCACACATCTACGAGACAGCAGGTGGCGTCACTAACGAGCAGGCTAACTGGATGAACTTCATTCAGTGGGCTATCATCGTAGGCATCACGTTTGTCACCTCCAAACTCATTGACAAGACCTCGCACAAGGCCATCTATGTCTTCGGCTTGCTGGTAGCCATCTCTGCTTGGCTTATCATTGTCACCATTGGTGTCAACGGTCCCGTTGGTCTGTGGTCGTTCGCCATCCTCTGGGGTATTCAGGGCGGTACGTCCGTTCAGATATTCTATGCCCTGTGGGGCACAGAGCTGTTCCCTGCCAAGTTCCGTGCAGGAGCGCAAGGTCTGATGTTCTTCATCGTCCGTGGCTTGTCAGCTGTCTGGGGCCTTATCTTCACCGTGATCTATGGTGAGAATGGCGAAGGCTTTACGTTGGCAGCCTATTGCATGATAGCCCTGCTGGCCATCTCGCTGATAGTAGGATTCATCGGAGCACCCCTTACGCGTGGCCGTTCTCTTGATGATATCACCAAGGAGCGCTATGGAGAGAATTATTAACTATCGAAGTATCGAAATAACGAAATATCGAAAAGAAAATGAAAAGTATATTAGAAGGCCGCGAAGAGTTGAAAGCGGTGGTTTATCAGATTGCAGAGGTCACTGGTTACCTCTGGCAGAAAGGATGGGCTGAGCGTAATGGTGGTAACATCACCGTCAACGTCACCGAGTATATGGACGATGAGTGCCGCGCCATGAAGGCCATCTCGGAAGTGAAGCAGATTGGTATGATACTGCCCCAGCTCAAGGGTAAGTATTTCTATTGTAAGGGAACAGGCAAGCGCATGCGCGACTTGGCTAAGGAGCCTATGCAGAACGGTTCTATCATCCGTATCTGTGACGACTGTGCCAGCTACGAGGTGATTGCCGACGAGAATGTCGTGCCGACATCAGAGCTGCCTACACACCTGGCTCTGCAGAACTATCTGCTGGAGACCGGTTCGTGCTATAAGGCCACGCTCCATACCCACCCCATCGAACTGGTGGCTATGAGTCATATCCAGCGTTTCCTGAAGGGT
This sequence comes from uncultured Prevotella sp., assembly GCA_947164965.1. Taxonomy (GTDB): domain Bacteria; phylum Bacteroidota; class Bacteroidia; order Bacteroidales; family Bacteroidaceae; genus Prevotella. The sequence goes on from CAMUYR010000024.1 coordinate 24,061, forward strand.
GACGAGATGACCCGCGTGCTGTGGTCGATGATTCCCGAGACGTTGGCATTCGCTCCTCTGGGCATCGGCATCGTACCTTACGCTCTTCCTTCCAGCGTAGCACTGGCCGAAGCCACGCTTGAACAGATCAAGATTCACGACGTGGTACTTTGGGAGAAGCATGGCACAGTGGCTGTAGGCACTGATATCATGGATGCCTTCGACCAGACCGATGTGCTCTGCAAGGCTGCCAACATCTACATGTGTGCGCGCGCCATGGGTTCTGAGCCCGATGGCATGACCGAGTCGCAGATGAAGGAAGTGCAGGACGTCTTTAAACTGCCTAAGAAACGTCCTTGCTGAGTATGAGCAAGAAGACTAGCGATATATTGGTACCGGCAGGTGTGCAGCAGGTGTTGCTGCATGCCTGTTGTGCCCCTTGCTCGTCTGCCATTGTGGAGTGGATGCTGCAACACGACGTCCGCCCCACCATTTTCTATTTCAATCCCAACATCTTTCCCCGTCAGGAGTACGACATCCGCAAGGAGGAAAGCAAGCGTCATGCAGAGAGTCTGGGCCTGCAGTGGATAGACGGCGACTACAACCATGAGCAATGGTTGGAGGCTGTACGTGGTCTGGAGGGTGAACCAGAGCGTGGCTCCCGTTGTCTGCAATGCTTCACCTACCGCCTGAAGGCTGCTGCCCTGCAAGCCCGAGAGTTAGGCCTGCAGTATTTCACCACTACCCTCGCCTCTTCCCGTTGGAAGAGTCTTGACCAGATTACCGAAGCAGGATTGCGCGCCCAACAAGCCGTTGAAGGCACCCAGTTCTGGGCTCAGAACTGGCGCAAGGGAGGGCTGCAAGACCGTCGCAACCAATTGTTACGCGAATACCATTTCTACAACCAGCAATACTGCGGTTGCGAGTTCAGCATGAGAATGCCGTAATCAATCGAACATAAATGTGACCGTTTTAGCCTCGCCTCCGCTCAGGGTGACGGACTGCTGGGAGCTATAGACCCCTGCGTTTTCCTTATTGTAGTAGCGCAGTAGGATGGTCTCGTCGGCACTGGTACGGAATACGGTGAAGGGCTGACCGATTTTGCCCACGCCGCGACACTCCTCACCCACGAAGACTGCCACGAGGTCGCCTGCGGCAGGCTTGACGGGCGCATTTTCGGCCAGGTTGAACGTCAGCGAGCTTTGCACCGGATATTTCTTGCTGCCCCTGAGCAGTGGTGGCACATAGTCGGTGGTGTTGCCATAGGGCAGTTCGGGCATGAAGGTAGACTTCTCCTCAATCATAAATGTCTGGCGTAGCTTTGCACTCCAGTAACACAGGCGGATATTAATCTCGCGGTCAGTACTGTTACCACCGATGGTCAGCACGAAGTACACACTGCCGTCAGCATAGATGTTCGGGGCGGAAGGTCGTGTGCGCTGCGCATCTTTGCGCTGAGCTTCATTCCCTTCTTCTATATCTATACCATCATGGTTGTCTACAAGCTATACGGCTATCATAAGATAGCTCTGTTCATCTCCCTAGCCCTTTCGCTGACAATGATTCCCGTATTGTGGATGGTGTCCCATGCAGCCCCCGACTATCTGTGGTACAGTTATCTCATTGCATACGCCATAGAAACCATAGCCATCGTGGTGATCCACAAAGTGACACATGCCCGCTTTGAATTTGGGACAATGAAATGAACCCCACGATATATGATAAAAGCCGGACGCTACGAAGCATCCGGCTTTACAGGTGACTCATTGTTAATAGCCCAACGCTCCCATACACGAGGCAGTCCCCATTGCAGTCAAAGCTGCCGTCAGAAGACTGATGATTACCTGAATAATCGCTTTCCAAGTCTCCTTCTTCATAACCCTTTAATGTTTAATCTTTAATGTTTAACGTGTAATGTAAAGTTTTTTGTTAGTCAGTTTCGTTGTCTTCAAAATCAGCCTTTTCGATGGCATTAAGGAAAAATAATGCTACCATTAATGAGCGCAATTTCTAGATTTAAATCTCGCAATTTTTTCGCTTAAAGGGCGCCTCCGCAGCCTCATCGTTTGACATTACAAAAGTACGAAATTTTCATTTCATTTGCAAATAACCAAACTAAAAAAACTGCACTCAAAGTGTACGAGTGTATGTGTACGAGTGTATTTTTTGGTGATTTCAAAAGTGCACGGAGAATAGCAATAATTATATATATTATATATATTATTATAATAATATATATAATATATATAATTATTAAATTAATTAAACATTTCTTCCCTACTCTCCCTTGCACCATCAAATTTTGGCAAAACGTACACTCGTACACATACACTCGTACATTTTTATCAGCGCTGGTATCTGCTGAGGATATTCCAGGAGGCACTTCCGTAAAAAGTCCCGCACTTCCGGTTTTAAGGAAATTGTCGTATGATACGTGAGAAGAGACTTCGACTTGCTTAGTCGAAGACTTTAAAGGTGTAGCCCTGCTGCTGAAGCCACTCAATGGCGGCAGGAAGGGCAGTTTGCAGTTTATCGATGCTTTTCAGGGAATCGTGGAAGGTAATGATGGAGCCGTTTCGGGCGTAACGCTTGACATTGGCGAGGACGTCGTCGGCTGTTAACCACTTGGAGTAGTCGCGGGTGACGAGATCCCACATCACGATGCGAAACTTACGTGAAAGCCAGGCATACTGCCCAAGACGCATCCAGCCATGAGGCGGACGCACAAGGTCGGTATGGAGGTAGGCATTAGCCTTCTCGACATTATAGCTGTACTCCTTGATGCTATGGCGGAAGCCGCCAATATGATTGTGGGTGTGATTACCGATGCGGTGGCCTTCGCTGACCACGCGCTGATGAAGCTCAGGGTATTTGCGGACATTGTCGCCCACCATGAAGAAGGTGGCCTTGACACCATAACGCGCCAGAACATCGAGGATGAATGGCGTAGCCTCAGGGATGGGACCATCGTCGAAGGTCAGATATACCGACCTTTCACGATGGTCCATGCGCCAGAGAGCTTTAGGGTAAAGCCAACGCAGCCAGACGGATGGTTGCTCGATAATCATACGCCTTACTCAACACTCAGCGAACCGCCCCGCTGCTCGTAACGTGCTCCTAGCAGTGACAATTCCTTGATAGCCTGATCGGCCCACTGATGGTCGGCTATCTCAGCCAGGCCAAGCAATTGCTGCATGATATAGAACTGTACCTGACAGTCGTGACGAGCTGAATCGAAACGATAGCCTTCAAGTGTTGTATACCACGACATATACTGAGCGCTGGTCTTCCACATGGCCTTGATAATCTTCATGGCTTCTGCCTTCTTGTCGAGTCCCAGCCAGGCACGTGCCATATCGACAGATCCAGAGGCAAAAGTATGAGGCACATTATAATCGGGAATCATCTTCTCAGTATACTTCAACACCTCAAGGGCCTTGGCTGTATCACCCTCGGTAACGAGTTCGAGTGCCAACTTAGCCATGATACGACGATGGGTGTAACACATGCGCATCACCGTCTCGTCGAGATAGATGCCCTGCTGCTCAAGACCTCCGAACTTGTAACGGTGCATCACATTTTCGTAAGTGCGCTTCGTATCGAAATTCTTCACGCCAGGCAAGTTGCGGCCATCAATAGTGGTTGTGAAAGGTGTCAGTCGATAGGCCAGACCTTCGGTGATGGTATTGTCACCCAGATTGATATAGTTGTCGTCGCCCACACTGATTGCAATGTAGATGGGGCGTGTCCAGTTGCACTGAGCAAGCATCTCAAGAATCATCAGGTCGCCCTTATAGAGTGCTGACTTGCCCTTCAGAGAGATGGTCATACGATCGGGGATGGAATCGCTGGCCATCATCATGCCGCTCTTACGTACCGCCTCCTTATCAATGGTCATATAGACGGTGTCGGTAGGAATGACATGGAGGTCGCTATTGGTGGAGCGCACCCAGTACTTCAAGATGTTCTTGAGTTCGAAAGGCTCATCGCCAAACTGCTGGCGAGCCTCAACAGGATTCTGCTCATAGAGTTTCAGAACAGCATCCTTCATGCTGGGCTCTACACGCACATACTCGTTGGTGCCAGCACAATACTCAATACGATTCCAAGAGATAGGCACAGATGGAGAATCGTAGGCAGGACGACGCATCTGGTCAATATACCAGTCGGTCTGCAGATAAGAAAGGTTGCAGACACGTGCATCTGTACGCACACCTTCGACATCCTGATTATACCAAAGCGGGAAGGTATCGTTATCACCATTGGTGAAGATGATTGGATTGCCCTCGTCCTGCAGGGTCATCAGATAGTTCTGACCAAAGTCTCGACAGGTGTAACGACCAGAACGATCGTGATCGTCCCAGGTTTGAGAAGCCATCTGGATGGGAACGCACAGGCAGGCTAATGAAATGACGGCAGCCAGAACTGTGGGGCTCACCTTCTTGAAGGCATCGCGCAACAGTTCGATGAGGGCTGCCACACCGATGCCACACCAAATGGCAAAGGCGTAGAACGAGCCTGCATAGGCATAGTCGCGCTCACGAGGTTGTGATGGCGTCTGGTTCAGATAGATGACAATGGCCAGACCCGTCATGAAGAACAGGAAGAATACCACCCAGAACTGGCGGATACCCGTCTGGTCCTTGACGTTATCGAAATGCTTGGCCAACGACTGCCAGAAGAGTCCGATGAGTCCTAAGATGAGCGGCAGCATATAGAAGACGTTATGTCCCTTGTTGTTCTTCAGATCATCAGGCAGCTTGCTCTGATCACCCAGACGCCAGTTGTCCAGCCAGTCCCAGCCGCTAAGCCAGTTGCCATGTTCCAATTCGCCATTACCCTGCAAATCGTTCTGACGACCAGCAAAGTTCCACATGAAATAGCGCCAATACATGAAGTTGCACTGGTAGGAAATGAAGAAGCGCAGGTTCTCGAACTGCGAAGGCACCTTGACGGTTACCATCTCGCCACAGCGGTCGAAGATCTCCTCACGACCACTGACGCCACCCATCCAGCTCTCGTAATCAGCACGATGGGCAGAGCTGTACATGCGTGGGAACAGCATGTTCTGCGCATACTTGTATTCATCCTTGGTACGAACAACAAAGTATTCGTCCTTCTCATCAGGCGATGCTTTCTCCTTGCGCTGCCATACGGGGTCGCCTGTGGTCATCACGGGCTTGCAGTATTCGCCATCCTTCTCCAAGGCCACCTGCGAGGTATAGGCCTGTCCATAGAACAATGGACGCTGACCATACTGTTCACGACCTAGGTATTCTCCCAAAGTAAAGATATCCTCAGGTGAGTTCTGATCCATCGGGGGATTGGCTGCCGAGCGAATGACTATCAACGCATAGCTTGAATAGCCAATCATCAGCATCAACATGCAGAGCAGCGAGGTGTTTTTGATACGAGCTGTGACAAGAGCCTTACCCTTCTTCTTGTATTGCAGTACAAACCACATGACTGCTATGGCCACAATACCGATAAAGGCTGCACTCCAACCATGACCATAGAATGGAATACCCAACATGGCTACAGCCAGAAGGAATGCAATGTTCTGTCGCATCTCATTCTTATCGCTATAGGTCTCGTAGATTGCCCAGATAATGATGCCAATAAGCAGGAAGATATAGACAATCTCACCCGTATTAAACGGCATGCCGAGAATATTGACAAAGAACAACTCGAACCAGCCGCCTACCTGTACGATGCCAGGAACGACACCATAAAGCACGGCTGCCAAGATGACCACTGAGATAAAGAGTGCGATGAGCGAACCTTTCAGATCGCGCTTGGGATCGTCGGTAGGGAACTTGCGATAGTAGTAAACCAGCACGATGGCAGGCAGACACAACAAATTCAGCAGGTGGACACCAATGGACAAGCCTGTCATGTACATGATAAGCACCAGCCAACGGTCAGCATGAGGCTGATCGGCCTGATCTTCCCATTTCAAAATAAGCCAGAACACCACAGCCGTAAATGCCGATGAATAGGCATAGACCTCACCTTCGACAGCTGAGAACCAGAAAGTATCGCTGAAAGTATAGATAAGAGCACCCACCAAGGCAGAGGCCTCGATGGCTATCACCTTATACCATGACAGGTCTGCCAAGGAAGCAGCTTTCCGGAAATCATCCTGCTTAACCAGCAAGCGACGCACCAAGTGGGAGATGGTCCAGAAAAGGAACAAAATGGTGGCTGCAGATAGCAGGGCACTCATGGTGTTGACCATACGGGCCACCTGACTGGGGTCGCTGGCAAACTGTGAGAACAGGTTGGCTGTCAGCATGAAGAAAGGTGCACCGGGCGGGTGACCAATCTCAAGTTTGTAACCAGTAGAAATAAATTCCGGACAATCCCAGAAGGATGCTGTCGGTTCAATGGTGGAACAATAGACAAAGGCAGCGATGGCAAATGTTAACCATCCTAACACGTTGTCTACAAGTCTGAATTGTTTCATTGCTATTGATTGAAAATTTTCGTGCAAAGTTACTACTAATAATCGACAATTAATAATTGATAATTGATAATTGAGTTTTTTTAACCTATAAGCAGGTTGGCGCCATATATCAGCAACACGTAACGCAGAAACTTACCAATTGCAATGCTGGTAAGCGAGATGGGGATATTAGCACGCATCAATCCCAGCACAATGGTGATGGCAGAGCCCAAAATGGGCACAAAGGCAAAAAAACCCATCCAAGCACCGCGTCCAGCCATAAAACGTGTAGCACGATCGAGATCTTTCTGCTTGACATGCAGATACTTCTCAATCCACTCCAACTTACCCATACGACCCACAAAATAGTTGAACATTCCGCCAGCTACGTTTCCAATGGTACCATAGATGATGAGTCCCCAGGGGTCAAGTCCTGCTGCCAACAGACCAGTCATAACTGCCTCGCTGCTGAAAGGGAAGAAAGAGCCAGCCACAAAAGCTGTGACCAACATGCCCCAATAGCCATAACTGATTAGTAAAGAAATAATATATTCCATACGTTAAATACTGTCACAGCAAGAACCGAAATAGTCAACACATAGAAGATGATATTAGTCCATCTGCCAGAAGATAGCGCCAAGAAATGGGCTATGAGCGGAGCTGTGTTGATAATGGCAATGCGAAGCAACATATCGTAATGCTGTGGTTGCAAGACCAAGAAGACGAAAGTCAACAGATTCATCCAAATAAAAATACCGTACAACATACGAATCTGTATCTTGTCCAAATAGTTGGTGAACCAAAAATGTACAATTCCCATGATGGCAGAAAGCAGGATGACAGCCAGAGTAAACATGAATCCCGAATCCAACATAGAATAGTTGATGGGAAACTGAAAATCGGCAATGGGATAGAAATGTTCGAACAAAGGCGTTATACGACCATTGAAAGCCTGCCAACCAGCATAGAACCAATAGGGTGTGAGCAATCCAAAAAGGGAACTTAGCCACGTTCGCCATGAAAACGAGAACAAGTGAGTAGCCATGAACAACCATATGAAAGGAACATAAAACAGCAAGTGGACATCAGCTATACTGCCCAAGCCCAAAAACAGGAAGGCATAATAGGTCTTACCCATCGACTCACGATCCTGATAGGTCTGAAACAGCATGAGATAGGCTGCTATCAGACAGGTCTGCACAATGGCTCCACGCGTGTCAGGCATCAGGAAACAGGCCATGGAGAAATACAACAGGAATGCGCTACTCACCATACGCGAAAAGATACGGATAAGCGCATTTTTATTGTTGAGTTCCACCATGAGGTAGCTGGACAGCACAAAGAAGGCAAACTGAATCCACCAGTTGTTAGTCACTAACCCACACAGCAACCACACGACAGCACTGAAACAGGCCACTAGGGGGAAGGTCAGCTTGCTCTCTGCTACTATGTTCTGTAAACGCTTCTTCAAAACGTCACCCTTTCATCATGACTTACAGATCGGCACCGATATCACGACGGAAATACTTATCCGTGAACTGAATCTTCTGAGCCTCCTCGAACGACTTCTGCAGGGCCTCTGCCTTATCCTTGCCATAGCTGCTCACAGCAATAACACGGCCACCGGCTGTCACCACCTGTCCATCCTTCATAGCCGTGCCACTATGGAAGACGATGCTACCCTCTACTTGCTCAATACCGCTGATTGGATAGCCTTTCTTGTACGCCTGAGGATAACCGCCACTAACCAACATCACACAGACGGCAGCACGTGGGTCGAATTCTATCGTACGCTTATCAAGATTACCCTGGGCCACACCCTCAAACAGGTCGACAATATCACTCTTCAGACGCAGCATGACACTCTCTGTCTCTGGATCACCCATGCGACAGTTGTATTCTATAACCATGGGCTCACCCTTCACGTTGATCAGCCCAAAGAAGATAAAGCCCTTATAATCAATACCTTCTGCCTTCAGGCCTTCGACTGTTGGACGGATAATGCGGTCTTCCACCTTCTGCATCCACTCTTTGGTAGCAAAGGGAACAGGTGTCACAGAACCCATACCACCAGTGTTCAGACCCGTATCGTGTTCACCAATGCGTTTATAGTCCTTGGCCTCAGGCAGAATCTTATAATGGTCACCGTCGGTCAACACAAAGACACTACACTCGATACCACTCAGGAATTCCTCAATAACTACCTGACTCGAAGCATTGCCAAACATACCACCCAGCATTTCTTTCAATTCCTTCTTGGCCTCGTCGAGAGTTGGGAGTATCAGCACACCCTTACCTGCACAAAGGCCATCAGCCTTGAGGACATAGGGAGCTTCAAGTGTCTCCAGATAATCCAAGCCCTCTGCAAGGTGCTCACCATCGAATGTGGCATAGCGGGCTGTAGGAATGTTATGGCGCTGCATAAAACCTTTGGCAAAATCCTTAGAGCCTTCCAATACTGCGCCAGCCTTTGAAGGACCAATCACGGGGATGTTCTTTGTACGGAAATCATTCTTTAAATCATCATAGATACCCTTTACCAATGGATCTTCCGGACCAACGACCACCATTTCAATCCGCTTGTCAATACAAAACTGTTTGATAGCCTCAAAATCGTCGGCCTTCATAGCAACATTCTCACCAACATTCTGAGTTCCTGCATTACCTGGGGCAATATACAGTTTATCACATTTCTCACTCTGAGCAATCTTCCATGCCAACGCATGTTCACGACCGCCACTACCTAACAATAGTATTCTCATATTTTTATCTTATAGTTTTCCTTGTTCTCCTAAATACGAATCCTTAAAACCGAGGAAATAGAGCACGCCATCCAGTCCTATGGTATTAATGCTCTGCTTGGCATTAGCCACCACACGAGGCTTGGCATGGAAAGCAATGCCCAGACCTGCCTGCGAAATCATAGGCAAGTCGTTAGCACCATCACCCACAGCAATGGTCTGCGCCAGATTGACTTTCTCTACTTGGGCTATCAACTTCAACAGCTCTGCCTTGCGATGGCCATCAACTATTTCGCCTACATAACGACCTGTCAACTTGCCATCATCCCCCACTTCGAGTTCGTTGGCATACACATAGTCAATACCATAGCGACGCTGCAGATATTCGCCAAAGTATGTAAATCCACCACTGAGGATAGCAATCTTATAGCCACAAGTCTTTAAAATAGACATGAGGCGATCGACACCCTCCGTGATAGGCAGATGTTCTGCTATATCCTGCATCACACTGATATCGAGACCTTTCAACAGGGCAACCCGACGTGTAAAACTCTCCTTGAAATCTATCTCGCCACGCATGGCACTCTCTGTAATGGCACGGACCTCAGCCCCTACCCCATTACGCTCAGCCAGCTCATCGATACACTCGGTCTGAATAAGCGTAGAGTCCATATCGAAGCAGATAAGACGTCGCATACGACGAAACATGTCATCACGTTGAAACGAGAAGTCGATCTCCATCTGCTGCGACAATTTCATGAGCTTCGACTGCATCTCCTGGCGATTGGTGGGTTCACCACGCAACGAGAACTGGATACAGGCACGTGTCTGTTTGTCGAGTTGCTTGATGCTCTTACGACCTGTCAGTCGCAAAATGGAGTCGATATTCAGTCCCTGATCGGCAATAATGCGAGTAGCAGCCTCTATCTGGCGAGCCTCCAACTGACGTCCCATGACCATCAAGATATAACGATTCTTGCCCTGATGGCCCACCCAGTCTTCATACTCATCATCGCTGATTGGTGAGAAGCCGATATTGACACCAAGTTCTGTAGCTTTGAACAGCAATTCCTTCATGGCCAGTCCTGACTTCATCTCATCCATACGAATCAGGATGCCAAGCGATAGTGTGCTATGAATATCAGCCTGACCAATATCAAGCACCTTGGCATCGTACTTAGACAAAATGCCCATGACTGCAGCTGTCAGACCAGGACGGTCTTGTCCTGTAATTCGAACTAATATCTGTTCCTCTTTCATTTCAAGTAGTCTTCAAAATATTGTGTGATACGTTCATGCAGATGCACTGAGGCGTGTCCACGCATATTGTGCTCCTCGCCCGGATAGGCAAAGAAATCGGGCTGTGTACCAGCCTTGATGCACGCATCGAGGAACGACAGACAGTGCTGTGGCACCACCGTTGGGTCGTTATAACCAGTAATGATCTGCAACTTGCCCTTCAGGTTCTTGGCTTTGCTGATGAGACTGCTCTTGGCATAACCCTCAGGATTGTCCTGTGGTGTGCCCATATAGCGTTCGCCATACATCACCTCATACCATTTCCAGTCGATGACAGGACCACCGGCCACACCAACCTTGAACACGTCAGGATAGTTCAGCATCAGTGAGATGGTCATAAAACCACCAAAGCTCCAGCCGTGAACGCCCAAGCGGTTCATATCTACGTATGGCAGCGTCCTCAGATATTCTACTCCCTTCATCTGGTCCTGCATCTCTATCTGTCCCAACTGGTGGAAGGTGGCCTGTTCAAAGTCGCGCCCACGGTTCTCCGAACCACGGTTGTCCAGAATGAATACGATGTAACCCTTCTGGGCCATATAGGTTTCCCAAGTACGGCTATACCAATGCCAGGAGGCCTCAACATTATGCGCATGGGGTCCGCCGTAGACGTAGACCACTGTAGGGTACTTCTTATTGGCATCAAAATGATTGGGTTTCACCATACGATAGTAGAGGTCTGTCTGTCCATCTGCAGCTTTGATTGAGCCACACTCAAAGATGGGTTGCTCATAGTCCTTCCAAGGATCCTCAGCTGATAAGAGGTGAGAGGTGAGAGGTGAGGGGTGAGCGACATTGACTACGTCGATGTTTCGTGGTTGTGTGGGGGAAGAGTGACGGTCGATGAAGTATTGACCAGAGGCAGACAGCGTGGAACGATGAACTCCATCGGCAACTGTCAGTTGCATCATCTTGCCATTGTTGACATTTACGCTGTAGACCTGACGATGCAAAGGATGATACTTATTGGCCTCAATAATAATACTCTTTTGTTTGGTATTGAAGCCCACGACATTCAGAACAACCCAATTACCACTGGTTATCTGCTTCAGTTCCTTACCGTTCACGTCAAACAGGTACAGGTGGTTATAGCCGTCCTTCTGGCTCTGCATCACGAACTTGGTGTCGTCCCAAGGCAGGAACTGTATGGGATGCAGAGGTTCTACGTATTTATCTGACTTCTCGCGATACAACTCAGCTATCTTTGCACCCGTCTCGGCATCATACGATACCAAGCGGCAGTCGTTCTGACCGCGATTCAGCTCAAACATATAAATGGTCTGCTCGTCGGGACTCCAGGCTATGTTCGTGAAATAGCGGTCGGTAGGGTCTCCGGCTTGCAGATAGATGGTCTTATCGGCCTTCATATCATAAACGCCTACGGTAACCTTGTGGCTGGTCATGCCTGCCATGGGGTACTTGTCAGGCTCGTAGCTTGCCGAACGTGGGAAGATGTCCACCTGAGGATAGTCCGTCACCATACTCTGATCCATGCGATAGAAAGCCAACCGGTTACCCTTTGGACTCCAGAATGTTCCCTTGTTGATGCCAAATTCATTGCGATGCACACTCTGTCCGTAAACTATCTCGCGACTGCCATCTGTCGAAAGCTGGTGTTTCTTGCCATCAGCATCGACCACAAACAACTGATAGTCTTCCACATAAGCTGTTGCACGCGACAGCTTATTCCAATCGTTGGCTGTCTGACCAGAAATGCTGTCTTGCCACACAATTTCGTGAGTCTTGAAATTCAGCAAGAGGAAAGACTTCTTGTTGCCAAGAGCTACCAGAGGCTGGTCAGGATAAGGGAATGTGGCGTTCATCAGGTGGCGCACATAGCGATTGGCCTCTTCGTCGCTGTCAGCCCATTTGTTGACATCTTCAAGCGTGAAGAGCAGTTTTTTCTTTCCCGTCTTGACATCAATGAGGTGACACGTCTCGACATCGGTCTGCACCAACTGGTCACCCCACCACGTGAGCCACATGTTCTCTGGCTGCAAGTTACGATAGTTGTTACCGCCAAAGTTCAGGTCTTCAAGAGTGAAAAGCTTTTTGTCCTGAGCGCTCATTTCAAGAGGTAAGAGGTAAGAGGAAAAAAGTAAGAGAATGGTTACTATCACCAAATGCTTAATCTTCTTCATCATGATTGAAACGTCTGTTATTCTTTCTCTTGTCGAATTTTCTGGAATCTCTTGTATCTCTCGACTTCCTGGCATCCCTGTTGTTTCTAGAGGTCTTTGAGTCTCTGAAGTCTCTTGAATCCCTGTAATCGCGTGAGTCCCTGAAGTCTCTTGGCTCCCTGGTTTCACGAGGCTTTTTAGGTTCCTTCTTCTCTAATGAGCGGAACTTAAACGAGCGAATGTCGGCCTCGGCGTTCTCCTGTTCTTCGTCAAGGCGTTTCTTAAACTCGCGGTTCTGCTTGAAACGACGTCTCTCCGCCATGAGGCGCTTCTCCTCGTCTGTCTTGACAACACCACCCTCTTCACGGAACTCACGCATCTTACCGTCGAACATCTGGTACTTGCGGAACTCACACTCCAAGGAACCGTTGAAAACAGGAATTTTGATACTGGGCTTCAAGCCAATCTGTGCAAAGCATTCCTCTCGATATGACAGGATCCACGCCTCATTGCCAGCAAACTGGTGCTTCAGTCGCTCGCCTATCATCTTATAGGTACCCAAAAGGTCGTTGGTCGAGATGCGCTCGCCATAAGGCGGATTAGTCACCATGATGCTCTTGTTCTTGGGCTGGGTAAAGATCTTGAAATCCTGCTCCTCAATGGTGATATCACTGGTCAGACCAGCAGCCTTCACATTGAGGCGAGCAGTATTGACAGCCTTCACGTCAACATCATAACCATAGATATGGTGTTTGAATTCTCGTTCCTGAGAGTCATCATTATATATCTCGTCGAACAGTTCACGATCGAAGTCGGGCCACTTTTCGAAAGCATATTCCTTTCGGAACAAACCAGGAGCCATGTTACGGGCAATGAGTGCTGCTTCTATTAACAGCGTACCACTGCCACACATAGGATCGATAAAGTCGGTGTCGCCTTTCCATCCGGTCATCAATATCATACCAGCCGCCAATACTTCATTAAGTGGAGCCTCCACAGACTCCTGACGATAGCCACGACGATGCAGACTCTCACCACTTGAATCGAGCGAGAGCGTACATTTATCCTCTGCAATATGAATATGCAGACGGATATCCGGATTGGAAATGCTGATATTGGGACGTTTGCCTGTCTTCTCCCTAAACTGGTCGACAATAGCATCCTTCACTTTGTAAGCTACAAACTTAGAATGGCGGAATTCTTCTGAGAAAACCACGCTGTCGACAGCAAACGTTTTTTCAAGTTCTATATATTGTGACCAATCAATATCCTTGACTCCCTCATAAACATCATCGGCCGATAACGCACGGAAATGCTTGATGGGTTTTAAAATACGGATTGCGGTATGTAACTGAAAATTGGCACGGTACATCAATTCCTTGTCGCCTTTAAAAGATACCATACGACGACCTTCCACGATGTCTTCTGCGCCCAATTGCGCCAATTCTTTCGCCAAAACAGGCTCTAGCCCCATAAAGGTCTTGGCGATGAGTTCAAATTGCTGTGTCATTAATGTAAATATGTAAAATATGGTGCAAAGGTACTATTTATTTAACGAAATACCAAAGAAAAATCGTCTTTTTCTTCCGTTTTACAAATCTTTTATGTAATTTTGCACCGCATCAGATTACGCTTAACCAACAAACATGGCAATAGCAGCATCTGCATATCTGGCCGCCATTTCAGATATATGGCGTCTCGACATCCTCGTTTGGGTGGCGGGCATTCCCTTATTGGCACTCGCCCTGATGCTGCTCTGGCAACAAGTTCGCTACAACAAAAAACTGCAAAGCAACCTGGCATTGCTGAAGAACATCAAGCACCACTCCATTGAGTACGAATTGGTGCTCAAAGCCATGCACCTCTGTATCTGGCGTATTGACGTCAAGACAAGGACCATAACCTTGGAAAGCGACTACCGCGATGTAGAAGGCGCACTACAATTACCCCCCAATGCCCCGATAGCGATGCTTTTTGATGTCATCAAGCCTGCCTATAGGGAACGAACACAGCATTGTCTTGAGGAGCTCATGACAGGCAAGAGAGAGGAAGGGCATGAACAATACGAGATTGTTGTTCCGAACACTGGCGTTTCGCATTGGGAGGATGTTTATGCCACCATTGAGAAACGGGACGTTGAAGGACACCCTCTGGTGATTGTTGGAACCCTTATGCGTATCGATGAACAAAAGAAAATCGAGCAAGCACTGATTGATGCCCGTAATCATGCTGAGGAGAGTGACCGACTGAAGACCGCCTTCCTAGCCAACATGTCGCATGAGATACGCACACCTCTGAATGCCATCGTAGGATTCAGCGAGGTGCTGACTATGGCACAAAACGAGGAAGAGCGCAGCCAGCTGATTTCACTCATCAGACAGAACAATGCCCACCTGCTGCGACTCTTCGACGACATGATGAGCATGTCGAAACTGGAAGCCAGCGGACAGGATGCTGCCAAGAGTACGAGATTCAAATTGACAGAATTGCTACAGGAAGTCATTGACAAATATTCTGATCTCTGTGTAGAAAAGGGGCTGACTATTGAGATGGACACCTCTGGAGGCGACCTGTCACCCTATATCGATCGCGACAGACTGCGTGAAGTCATGAACCAATACGTCAACAATGCCATTAAGTTTACAGACAAAGGCGGTATCGTTTTGGGGTATCACACAAGCGGAGAACGTCTGCGTATCTGGGTTCGTGACACAGGCAAAGGAATTCCCGCAGACCGTTGTGATGAACGATTGTTTGAACGCTTTGTAAAGGTTGATGAATTTGTTCCAGGCACAGGCCTCGGTTTGAGCATCTGCCGAGCTATTGCTGCTACCATAGGTGGCCAAGTAGGCGTGGAGTCGACGTTAGGCAAAGGCTCGCTGTTCTGGATAGAAATTCCTTTTACCTCATGAAGATTGGATGAATGGAAAAGATGATAAAAAGAAATACGCCATGGATTATGATTCTCCTGCTTTTAGTGCTCACGCTACCCGTGAGAGCTCAGGAGTTTATTACTGGTCACGTTGTAGATGAAGCATCGGGTGAGAACCTGTCTTTTGCCAGTGTTCAGTATAAGGGCATGCAGATAGCTGCTGTTACTGATTTGAACGGGCGTTTCCGTATCCAGAAAATCAAAGGTAAACGCCTCACGGTCAGCGTATTGGGATACAAAACAAAAACCGTCGACGTAGAGAAGAATACGGAAAAACTGTTTATCTCGCTTCGCGAAGACACCAAGTCGCTGTCTGAAGTGACTGTACGCTCAAAGCGAGGCAAATACCGCCGTAAGAACAATCCTGCCGTAGAACTGATGCGCAAGGTTATTGCCAATAAGAAAAAGACAGACCTCTCGCTTCGTGACTACTATCAGTACACCAAATACCAGAAGTTGACATTGGCTCTAAACGATGTCAAGCAATCGCAACTGGACAATCCCAAGTTCAACAAATATAAGTGGCTGACTGACCAAGTAGAAGTCTGTCAGCAGACTGGCAAACTGATTCTGCCCGCCAGTGTCGACGAAACTGTGACACAACATATCTACCGGCGTTCTCCGAAAAGTGAGAAAGATATTATTAAAGGTGAGAAATCGGCAGGCATCAACGACTTCTTCCAAACGGGAGAAATGCTCAATACTGTTTCAAAAGACATCTTTACCGACGTCAATATTTACGACAACCAGATACGCCTTCTACAGCATCCTTTTACTTCCCCCATCAGCGATGGCGCCATCTCTTTCTACCGTTACTATATAGAAGATACACTGAAGGTTGACCGCGATTCTTGTATTCATGTTCATTTCCTGCCTAATAACCAACAGGACTTCGGGTTCCGAGGCGACCTCTACATCCTGAAGGATTCTTCCTATCAGGTGAAACGCTGTGAACTGATTCTGCCAAGACAGAGCGATGTCAACTTTGTTGAGAACATGAAACTCATCCAGGAATTCACCCCGCTACCAACGGGTGAATGGGTATTGTCTGTTGACGACATGGTAGTAGAACTGGTGCTCTTCGACTTCATCCAGAAAGGAGTAGCCATCCGCTCCACACGTCTCTCTGACTATTCGTTTGAGGAGATTCCACAAAAGATGTTCCGAGGTCGCAGCAAGACGAAGATAGATCCTAACGCGCGCATGATGGACGATGATTTCTGGAAACAACAGCGACGCGTTGAGTTGACGCGCAGCGAAGGACAGATGGACTCCTTCCTGCATGGCATGAAACACACGGGAGGCTTCAAATATCTGCTCTGGGCCATGAAGATTCTTGTGGAGAACTACATTGAGACTGGCGAGAAGAGCAAGGTCGATATCGGACCTGTCAACACGATGATCAGTTCTAACTTCATCGATGGACTGCGCACACGATTTAGCCTGCAGACCACCGCCAACCTCTCGCCCCACATCTTTTGGAAAGGCTACATTGCCAGAGGATGGAAGAGTAAAAAGAACTATTACAGTTCACAGTTCACCTGGGCGCTCAACAAAAAGAAATACCTGCCCGATGAATTCCCGAAGCGTAACATCTCGTTCTTGTCTACCTACGATGTCTCAGCACCTTCCGACAAGTTCCTGTCGACAGACAAGGATAATGTGTTTACCGCACTGAAATGGACGAAGGTTGATGCCATGATGTTCTACAACCGTCAGCAGCTCACCTTCGAATATGAGGAACCCTGGGGACTGCGCACACTGCTATCCCTGAAGGCCGAAGAGAACGAGGCCGCAGGCAGCATGCGTTTTAAGCCGTTGAATGTGATGCAGGATGATTATTCTATGAAATTCCGTACCACCGAACTGCATGCTGAGATAGAATACAGTCCCGGAGCACTCTACGTCAACTCCAAGCAGCGTCGACTCAAGGTGAACAGAGAGGCGCCCATCCTCACGTTAGGTCATACCATCGGTATCAGCAACCTACTAGGTGGCGATTATCACTACCACTACACCGAGGCCAGCATCTTTAAGCGCTTGTGGCTTAACAGCTGGGGACGTATCGATTTCTATGCACGAGGCGGTGTGCAATGGAGTCAGGTTCCTTTCCCCTTGCTCTGTATGCCGGCAGCCAACCTCTCGTACTTCAGCAGTAAGCAGATGTTCAATCTGCTGACCAATATGGAGTTCCTGAACGACCGTTTCCTGCACGTCGATTTCAACTGGGACATGCAGGGAAAGATTCTCAACCGTATTCCTCTGATACGCAAGTTGCACTTGCGCGAATACATCGGAGCACGCATGCTGTGGGGCGGTCTGTCCGACAAGAACAACCCGCTTCTCCCCCAAAATGCCAACAGCCCTATTCTTATGGAGTTTCCCGCTGATGCTCATATCATGAACCCCAAGGTACCATACTGGGAAATATCAGCGGGCGTACGAGGCATTCTCCGATTCTTCCAAATAGAATATGTGCGCCGCATGAACTACAACCCTCCCACCCGCGGACATAAGAACAGCGTGCGTCTGGGATTTACCTTGATGTTCTAAGTGTGCACGAAGGTCTGCACCAGACCGCGCGTAAAGAGGTATAGAATCATCGAGAACCAAAGGCCGTGATTTCCCCAAAGAGGCATCAGCAGCCACGCCGTCACAAAGAAAGCAACAGCAGCTATAAAGGATGACAGCAGCATACCACGCGTCTGCGTCGTACCGATAAAGATGCCATCCCAAATAAAGGCTGCCATGCCAGCAGCTGGAATAAGCCAAGCCCACCAGAGATAATGACGAGAAGCCTCAACCACCAATGGTTCATCGGTGAGAAGTTGCAGGAATGACATTCCTCCCAGTACGTAGACTGCGGTGAAAAGCAATGTCATAAGCAGTCCCCAGCCGAACAACCGCCGCTCTACGGCACGATACAATTCCCAATTCTGAGCACCCCAATAGCGTCCTGCCAAAGCCTCTCCTGCAAAAGCAAAGCCATCCATGATATAAGAAAACAACAGATACAGCTGCATAAGCAAGGTATTGACTGCCAGAATGGTTGCTCCCTGGCGTGCTCCTGCAGATGTAAAATACAGATTGACGGCTACCAGACAGAGGGTACGAAGGAATATATCGCGATTGACACGTAGGAATTCGTATATCTTCGGCCCACGCACCGCCCCAGTCTTTTGGCTATAAAACAGCCTACCATAATAGCGCCACAACAGCACCAGGCCCGTTCCCAGACCCGCCCATTGCGCTATTACCGTGCCCAGCGCCACACCTTCCACCTTCATGCCAACGACATAAACCAACAGCAATGATGCCACGATATTCACCACATTCTGAAGAATACTGATCACCATCGGGAAACGCGAATTCTGCATGCCGATATACCAACCCGTCAGCGCAAAAAGAGTCAATGAGGCTGGCGCACCCCATACCACAATATTAAAATAGGTTACCGCCAACGGACGGACGTCAGCCGTAGGACTGATCAGCGATAGCATCAGCTCGCGCAAGGGCCATTGTAATAGGAGTATCAGCAGGGCAATGCCGAACGACACCTTTAAGGAATAGCGTAACAGGGCGACAGATTCACTGAACTCGCGGCGTCCACGTGCCTGTGCTGTCATGCCGCTGGTTCCCATACGCAGAAAAGCAAACAGCCAATAGATGAGATTAAAAATCATCGAACCCACGGCAATGGCCCCGATGTAAGAAGCCGACCCCATATGCCCTACAATGGCCGTATCAACGAGTCCCAACAGCGGTACCGTGATGTTTGTCACGATGGCTGGCAGGGCTATTTGTAGGATTTGTCGGTCTCTTTTATTCATTTTTTCTGCAAAGTTAGTGTTTTTTATCGAAAAAAGCATTATCTTTGCAGAAACTTTAAAACAACATCATTCTGAACTACTATGGAATTAAAGAATAACAAATCGGCATGGGCCGCTCTCGCTACCCTCGGAGTGACCGCTGTAGCAGCTGGTGCGACAGCGATTGTCAAGATACGTGAAAAGCGTCGCGAACGTCGTGAGGAGCTTCAGCGGGAAGCTCAGGAAGACGATGGACAGTTGAGCGCGGAACAGAAAATGGTTTATAACGAGGCCATCCGCTGTTTCCTGTCTCTAAACGACCGTATTTTCGACATGCGACGCCAGCGCGACGAGCTCCAGCCTCTGATCAAATGGCTGGCTACGAACGGCGAGAAGCCTGAATTAACAACCGAGAACGAAGACATCAAGAGGCTGGCCGTCGACATTGAGAAATTCCTCAATACCCAAGTGCCATTCATCAATGCCTGCCTCTCGACAGTGGGCGATTCCGACATGACGTATCCTGATTACATCCGCGCTGCCGTAGGTGGCACCTATGATGACACACTCGACGAGGAGCCTACAGGTGCAGAGCTCAGCAATGGCATGCCCATTGAATACGTGTTGCGCTTGGGTTATTATTTCCCCAATTCTACGATTGCACCTCATCCCGTTAAATCTATCATACTGGCATGATCAATCAACAACTACTTAATCCACAGAGCATCGTCGTCATCGGCGGCTCTAATAACGTGCATAAGCCCGGTGGCGCTGTTGTCCGTAATCTGATAAGCGGTGGCTACAGTGGTGAGCTCCGCATTGTCAACCCCAAGGAAGAAGAAGTGCAGGGCATCAAGGCATTCCACGATGCCAGAGAGTTGCCGCCCACCGAACTGGCTATCCTCGTGGTGGCAGCCAAGTTCTGTCCCGACTATGTTGAAATGCTGGCTAAGGAGAAGCAGACACGCGCCTTTATCATCATTTCTGCTGGTTTTGGCGAGGAGACAAAGGCTGGTGCAGAACTCGAACAGAGGATTCTTGACACGTGCAGACAATATGGTGCGGCGCTGATTGGTCCTAACTGTATCGGTCTGCTCAACCGCAACCATCATAGCGTCTTCACCCTGCCTATTCCGAATCTCGACCCCAATGGTGCTGATTTTGTCAGCGGCTCGGGTGCTACGGCTGTGTTTATTCTTGAGAGTGCCGTGATAAAAGGCCTGCAGTTTAATAGCGTGTGGAGCATTGGTAACGGCAAGCAAATTGGCATCGAGGATGTGCTTCAGTATATGGACGAGCACTTTAACCCCGAGACCGACTCTAAGGTAAAGCTACTCTATATCGAGAATATTTCCAACCCCGACAAGTTGCTCTTCCATGCCAGCAACCTGATTAAGAAAGGTTGTCGGATAGCAGCCATCAAGGCTGGTGCCTCTGAGAGCGGAAGCCGCGCAGCGTCCAGCCATACCGGTGCCATCGCATCGAGCGACTCGGCCGTAGAGGCTCTGTTCCGAAAAGCGGGAATAGTAAGATGTTTCTCGCGTGAGGAACTGACGACTGTAGGATGTATCTTTACCCTTCCTGCCCTGAAAGGAAAGAACTTTGCTATCGTGACACATGCCGGCGGACCTGGCGTGATGCTGACCGATGCGCTTTCCAAGGGTGGACTGAACGTTCCGAAGATAGAAGGCCCGCTTGCCGATGAGCTGAAGACAAAGCTGTTTCCGGGCTCTGCCGTTGCCAACCCTATCGACTTCCTTGCCACAGGAACAGCTGAACAACTTGGCATCGTGATAGACTATTGCGAGAACAAGTTTGACAATATCGACGCCATCGCCGTGATATACGGCACCCCGGGACTAACCCAGCTCTACGAGGCCTACGATGTGTTGGACAAGAAAATCAAGGAATGCAAGAAGCCTATCTTCCCAGTATTGCCTAGCCTACACACCGCAGGCCCCGAGGTCGAGGAGTTTTTGCGCAAGGGGCATGTGAACTTCAGCGACGAGGTGACACTGGCCACCGCCCTGAGTCAGATTATGAAGACCCCGCAGCCATCGTCTACGGAGGTACAGCTTTACGGCGTTGACGTACAGCGACTGCACAAGGCCATCAATAGTGTCAATGAGAATGGCTACGTACAACCCGACATTGTACGCGAGCTGTTGTCAAGTGCAGGCATCCCGTTGGTTCCTGAGATGGTATCGACATCGAAAGAAGAACTGACAGCCTTTGCCGAACGTGTGGGATTCCCCGTTGTTGCGAAGGTGGTCGGCCCCATCCATAAGAGCGATGTGGGCGGCGTGGCGCTGAATATCCACACCCCCGAGCACTTGGCTCTTGAGTTCGACCGTATGATGCAGATCAAAGATGCCACAGGCGTGATGGTTCAGAAGATGCTGAAGGGTACCGAGCTCTTTATCGGCGCCAAGTACGAGGAGCGCTTCGGCCACGTGGTACTTTGCGGACTGGGCGGTATCTTCGTCGAGGTCCTGAAGGACGTCTCCAGCGGTTTGGCACCTCTAAGCTACGACGAGGCCTATTCTATGATTCGCTCGTTGCGAGGATACAAGATCATAAAAGGCACGCGAGGACAGCAAGGCATCAACGAACAGAAATTCGCAGAAATCATCGTCCGCCTCTCCACGATACTCCGTCTTGCCACGGAAATCAAGGAGATGGACATCAACCCACTACTAGCCGACGAGCACGACGTAGTGGCTGTAGACGCAAGAATATTAATAGAAAAATAAACTATCATTATTATGGAACAACAGAAACGTTACGGTCATTTCGACGACCAGAATCGCGAGTATGTCATTACCGACCCGCAGACACCGTGGCCTTGGATCAACTATCTGGGCAACGAAGATTTCTTCTCACTCATCTCTAATACCGCAGGTGGCTACAGCTTCTATAAGGATGCCAAGTTCCGCCGCATCACCCGCTATCGTTACAACAATGTACCGATGGATAACGGTGGCCGATACTTTTATATCAAAGATGGCGATACCGTTTGGAATCCCGGATGGAAGCCTTGCAAGACTCCACTCGACTTCTACGAGTGCCGCCATGGTATGAGCTACACCCGCATCACGGGGCGCAAAAATGGCGTAGAGGCCTCGGTGCTGTTCTTTGTTCCACTTAAGAAGTGGGCCGAGGTACAGAAGCTTACCTTGAAGAACGAGTCTTCTGAGGAGAAAAAGCTGAAGCTGTTCAGCTTCGAGGAGTGGTGCCTCTGGAATGCCGCTACCGATATGGAGAATTTCCAGCGTAATTTTTCTACCGGT
Organism: uncultured Prevotella sp.; assembly: GCA_947164965.1. GTDB lineage: Bacteria > Bacteroidota > Bacteroidia > Bacteroidales > Bacteroidaceae > Prevotella. The sequence continues at coordinate 46,676 of CAMUYR010000024.1, forward strand.
GAAGTAGAAATTGAGGGTTCTACGATTTATCACAAGACCGAGTATCGCGAGCGTCGTAACCACTACGCTTTCTATCACGTTAATGCTCCTATTCAGGGCTTCGATACAGATCGCGAAACCTTCGTTGGTCTCTACAACGAGTTTGCTGATCCTCAGGCAGTGATGGAGGGTAAGCCTCGCAACTCTCACGCTCATGGTTGGAGTCCTATAGCATCTCACTATATAGAGGTAACCCTTAACCCAGGCGAGAGCAAGGACTTCGTATTCCTGCTGGGTTATATCGAGAACGAGCAAGACGACAAATGGGAGAGTCTGCAGGTCATCAACAAGAAGAAGGCTCATGCCCTCATCGCTGAGCTCGATACTACAGAGAAGGTTGATAAGGCCTTTGCAGAACTCTGTGAATACTGGGATGCACTCCTTAATATATATAAGGTGAAGACTGGCAATGATAAGCTTGACCGTATGGTAAACATCTGGAACCAGTATCAGTGCATGGTTACCTTCAACTTCTCTCGTTCGGCTTCGTTCTTCGAGAGTGGTGTAGGCCGTGGCATGGGCTTCCGCGATTCTAATCAGGACCTCGTGGGCTTTGTTCATCAGATTCCACCTCGCGCACGTCAACGCATCATCGATATCGCCTCTACCCAGTTCCCCGATGGCGGTTGCTACCACCAGTATCAGCCACTCACCAAGCGCGGAAACAACGACATTGGTGGCGGATTCAACGATGACCCCTGCTGGTTGATCTTCGGTACCGTGGCTTATATCAAGGAGACAGGCGACTTCTCTATCCTCGATGAGATGGTACCCTTCGACAACCAGCCAGGCTCAGAGGTAACGCTCTTCGAGCACCTGAAGGTGTCGATGGATCACGTCATCAAGAACCTCGGTCCTCACATGTTGCCACTCATCGGACGTGCCGACTGGAACGACTGCTTGAACCTCAACTGCTTCTCGATGGATCCCAACGAGAGCTTCCAGACTACCGAAAACGTCACCGAGGGCACCAAGGCCGAATCGCTCATGATTGCCGGCTTGTTCGTCGTCACAGGTAAGGATTATGTGGCCCTCTGCAAGAAGATTGGTAAGGCCGACGAGGCCGAGCGCATGCAGAAGGCCGTCGATGCTATGATCGACGCCGTTAAGAAGCACGGCTGGGATGGCGAATGGTATCTTCGCGCCTACGACTTCTACGGCAACAAGATCGGCTCTAACGAGTGCGACGAAGCCAAGATCTTCATCGAGAGTCAGGGCTGGTGTACGATGGCCGAAATCGGTGCTGAGGACGGTATGGTTGCCAAGTCGCTCGACAGTTGTAAGAAGTACCTCGAGTGCGAGCATGGTATGGTTCTCAACAATCCCGCCTTCTCGAAATTCATCTATGAGTACGGTGAGATTTCTTCATATCCCGAGGGCTACAAGGAGAACGCCGGTATCTTCTGCCACAACAATCCTTGGGTCATCATCGGTGAGTGTATCGCAGGTCGTGGTAACGACGCCTGGAGCCACTACGCTAAGATTCTGCCCTCGTACGTCGAGGAGAAATACCAGACGCTGCACAAGGTAGAGCCTTACGTAAACTGTCAGATGGTGGCCGGTAAAGATGCCTACAAGCCCGGCGAGGGTAAGAACTCATGGCTCACCGGTACCGCCGCTTGGATGTGGTACACCGTTTCTGAGTTCATCCTCGGCATCAAGCCCGACTACGACGGTATCCGCATCGATCCATGTCTGCCCGAGACAGCCACCGACTATACCGTTCAGCGTAAGTTCCGTGATGCTGACTACGAAATCACCATCCATCCAAATGGACAGCAGAAGGGTGTGAAGAAGATTGTTCTCGATGGCCAGCCCGTCGATGGCACCGTCATCCCCTACTCTGCCGGCAAGCACACCGTAGAGGTTACTATGTAAACAACACAAGTATAGCAAGAGCCACTTTTCAAGAAGAAGGCTGGGAATAAAAAGAGAGGCTACGGCTCGTCGGCAGAGAGCCGTAATGTCGTGGACAGAGAGCCGTAATCTCATCGGCAGAGAGATTACGGCTCTTTATAGGCAGTGTAAAACACCTCCCCTCCTCCCGTCAATGGGCCTGAAATGCCGATAAATAAAGGGCTGAAGGCACGGGAGGTGTTTGGCCAACACCTCCCATACACCTCAAGGCAGTAATAAAATTCCCTAGTATGGGAATAATTGTTAGCATTAATGCTAGCAGTTGCTGCCATTAATGCTAGCATTTTTTAAAGTCGCAACTACATGAGATGTGATGGAGGAGTCAGGGAGGTGTTGGCCAAACACCTCCCGTGCCTTCAGCCTTCTGTACATCGGACTTGTAGCTCATCGACGGGAGAAGGGGATGTGTTTCTTGAAAATTCTTCGTCCTATGCAAATCCCGTATATTCATGCAGATAATGCATAAATACACGATTTCTCCACCCCTTCAGAGTTTACTGGCACTAAACTGGTAGTTTACCGTAACTAAACTCCTAGTTTGCTTACTTCAAACTCCCCGTTTTCTAGATCAGGGGACGGTTCTGTGATCATTTTTCTTGTTTATAATTTCTGTATAACT
>CAMUYR010000025.1 GCA_947164965.1 uncultured Prevotella sp.
GCATCTGCCTTACAAGCAGAGGGTCGGCGGTTCGAATCCGTCAACGCCCACAAAAAAAATTCCGAATCGCTTGGCGGTTCGGATTTTTTTGTGTAACTTTGCATCCTCATTGAGATAATGTATAGCTATATATAATAATAAGGTATTAAGAGAAAGTCATGGAATTAGACGTGTTAACAGCCATCTCGCCTATAGATGGCCGCTACAGGAACAAGACTGAAAAACTGGCAGAATACTTCTCGGAGTATGCATTGATTCGCTACAGGGTACGTGTGGAGATTGAGTATTTCATTACGCTGTGCGAGTTGCCTCTGCCACAATTAGAGAATTTCGACCATAGCCTGTTTGAACCATTGCGCGCCATTTACCGCAATTTTACAGAAAAGGATGCTGCCCGAGTGAAGGAAATCGAGCAGACCACGAATCATGATGTTAAGGCAGTCGAGTATTTTATCAAAGAGAAGATTGATGCTCTGGACGGTTTCCCCGTTCAGGCCAAGGAGTTCATCCACTTCGGACTGACCTCACAGGACATCAACAACACCAGTGTGCCCTTGAGCATCAAGGAGGCCTTGGAAGAGGTATATTGTCCGATGGTAGAAGAGCTGATAGAGCAGTTGAACGACTATGCTGAACAGTGGAAACAGGTGCCGATGCTGGCCAAGACTCACGGGCAGCCTGCTTCTCCCACTCGTCTGGGCAAGGAGGTGATGGTTTTTGTCTATCGTTTGGAAGAGCAGTTGCGTGCACTGAAGGATACACCAATTACAGCTAAGTTTGGTGGTGCTACAGGTAATTATAACGCCCACCATGTAGCTTATCCCCAGTATGACTGGCGTGAGTTTGGCAACAGCTTCGTCAGTGAGAAGCTGGGACTGGAGCGCGAGCAGTGGACAACGCAGATTAGCAACTACGACTGGTTGGGTGCTATCTTCGATGCCATGCGTCGTATTAATACGATTATCATCGACTTGGACCGCGATTTCTGGATGTATATCTCGATGGAATACTTCAAGCAAAAGATTAAGGCTGGTGAGGTAGGCAGCAGTGCTATGCCTCACAAGGTCAACCCCATCGATTTTGAGAATTCAGAGGGTAACATGGGCATGGCCAATGCCGTGCTGGGATTTTTGGCACAGAAATTGCCTGTCAGTCGTCTGCAGCGTGACTTGACCGACTCTACTGTACTGCGTAATGTCGGTGTGCCTATGGGTCATGCGCTGATTGCTATCCAGAGCACACTGAAAGGTCTGCGTAAGTTGATTCTGAACGAAGAGAAGTTGCAGGACGACCTCAACAATACGTGGGCTGTGGTGGCTGAAGCTATTCAGACCATTCTGCGTCGCGAGGCTTATCCTCATCCTTATGAGGCACTGAAAGCACTGACCCGTACTAATCAGAAAATGACGGAAGAGACCATCCATGAGTTTATTCAAGGTCTGGATGTCAGCGATGCAATCAAAGAGGAATTGATGGCTATTACGCCCAGCAATTATACGGGAGTATAATATCGGAATGCCGGAATCACGGAATAACGGAATAACGAAATAAAGAAAAAAAAGGAATAATATCAACACAAACGGGAGCCGTGAGGCTCTCTACTAAAAAACAAACAACAATTATGGAATTCGAGAACGAAAAGAAAAACGAAGAACAGACTGCCCAAGAGCAGCAGAGTACAACCAACCAGGAAGGTGGTTATCAGTATCGTGCAGGACGCTCACCACGTCCACGTATTCACCAGCAGACACGCCCCTACAACCAGGGTGGCTACAATCGCTATCAGAACCAGGATGAAGGTGGCTTCCGTCCTGAGGGTTTTGGCGCAGGATTGCAGAGCCAGGCTCCTCAGCGCAGCAGCTATCGTCCACGTAACAATTATAATCAGGAAGGCGGCTATCAGCCTCGCCAGCAGGGTGGCTATCGTCCCCGTCCTCAGTATGGACAGCCTCAGGAAGGTGGCTATCAGCCTCGTCAGCAGGGTGGCTATCGTCCCCGTCCTCAGTATGGACAGCAGCAGGAAGGTGGCTATCAGCCCCGTCAGCAGGGTGGCTATCGTCCCCGTCCCCAGTATGGACAGCCTCAGGAAGGCGGTTACCAGCCTCACGGTGGCTATCAGCCCCGTGGTGGATTCCAGCCTCGCGGTGGTGGTTATCAGCAGGGCGGCTATCAGGGACGTCCTCAGGGTGGCTTTGCTCCCAAAAAGAAGAAGCAGCGTCCTTACGATCCCAATGCAAAGTATTCACTGAAGAAGCGTATAGAATATAAGGAGGAGAACTTCGATCCCAATGAGCCTATTCGTCTGAATAAGTATCTGGCTAATGCCGGTGTTTGCAGCCGTCGCGAGGCTGATGAGTTTATCCAGGCAGGTGTCGTTACTGTCAACGGCGAGGTGGTTACCGAGTTGGGTACCAAGGTGCTGCGCACTGATGAGGTGAAGTTCCACGATCAGCCCGTAAGCATGGAGAAGAAGGTTTATGTACTGTTGAACAAGCCTAAGGATTATGTGACGACCAGCGATGATCCTCAGCAGCGTAAGACAGTGATGGATCTGGTAAAGGATGCATGTCCTGAGCGCATCTATCCTGTTGGACGTCTTGACCGTAACACTACTGGTGTGCTGTTGCTGACCAACGATGGTGACCTGGCTTCTAAGCTCACCCATCCTAAGTTCCTGAAGAAGAAGATCTATCATGTTCATCTGGACAAAGCAGTTACAGCTCACGATATGCAGCAGATTGCAGAAGGCATTCAGTTGGAGGATGGTGAGATCAAGGCCGATGCTATTGAGTATGCTGACGAGAAAGATAAGAAGCAGGTAGGTATCGAGATTCACAGCGGTAAGAACCGCATTGTGCGCCGTATCTTCGAGAGCATGGGTTATCGTGTTGTTAAGCTTGACCGCGTACAGTTTGCCGGATTGACCAAGAAGAATGTTCGTCGTGGTGACTGGCGCTACTTGACCGAGGAAGAGGTTGACCGTCTGCGCATGGGCGCTTATGAGTAAAATATAATTGACAATTGATAATTGACAATTGATAATGATGAAACGTACTAAGATTATCGATGTGCTCAAGAGCACAGAATATGGCAAGGAAGTCTGCGTAAAAGGTTGGGTGCGCACGCACCGCAGCTCTAAGGCAGTCGACTTCATCGCCCTCAACGATGGATCAACCATCAACAACGTTCAGATTGTGGTCGATCCTACTAAGTTCAACGAAGAGACACTCAAGCAGATCACCACAGGTGCCTGCATCTCGGCCGAGGGAATCCTCGTAGAGAGCCAGGGTGCCGGTCAGTCGTCTGAGATCCAGGCCACCAGTCTCGAGGTCTATGGTCTTTGCGGTAACGACTACCCCATGCAGAAGAAGGGTCAGAGCTTCGAGGTGATGCGTAAGAACGCCCACATGCGTCTGCGTACCAATACCTTCGGTGCTGTAATGCGCATCCGCCACAACATGGCTATGGCCATCCACACCTACTTCCACGAGCACGGCTTCTTCTATTTCCACACCCCACTCATCACTGCCAGCGACTGCGAGGGTGCCGGAAACATGTTCCAGGTAACCACCAAGAACCTCTACGATCTGAAGAAGGACGAGCAGGGCAAGATCATCTACGACGACGATTTCTTCGGCGAGCAGACCTCTCTCACCGTGTCTGGTCAGCTCGAGGGTGAGCTCGGTGCTACCGCACTCGGAGCCATCTACACCTTCGGTCCCACTTTTCGCGCTGAGAACAGCAACACCCCTCGCCACCTGGCCGAGTTCTGGATGGTAGAACCCGAGGTTGCTTTCCTCGATCAGGAAGAGCTGATGGACCTTGAGGAAGACTTCATCAAGTACTGCGTTCGTTGGGCTCTTGACAACTGTAAGGACGATCTCGAGTTCCTCAACAAGATGATTGATAAGACCCTGATCGAGCGTCTGCAGGGCGTGCTGAAGGAAACCTTCGTTCGTCTGCCTTACACCGAGGGTATCAACATCCTCCAGGAGGCTATCAAGAACGGCAAGAAGTTCGAGTTCCCATGCAACTGGGGCGACGACCTTGCCTCTGAGCACGAGCGCTATCTTGTAGAGGAGCACTTCAAGAAGCCTGTTATCATGACCGACTATCCGCGTGCGTTCAAGTCGTTCTATATGAAGCAGAACGAAGCCTCCCCCAGCCCCTCCGAAGGAGGGGAGCCAGGCTCCATTGGTTACAAGGGCGCCGTTGCCCCTGGTCCTACCATGCAGGGCACCGACGTTCTCTTCCCACAGATTGGTGAGATTATCGGTGGTTCTGTTCGTGAGGAGAGCTACGATAAGCTTATGGGCGAGATCAATCGCCGCGAGATGGACCAGACCCACCTCTGGTGGTATATCGACACCCGCCGTTGGGGCTCATGCCCACACGCCGGTTTCGGTCTCGGTTTCGAGCGTCTCATCCTGTTCGTGACAGGCATGCAGAACATCCGCGACGTCATCCCCTTCCCACGTACTCCGAAATCAGCAGAGTTCTAAGGAATTGTTGATAATTTATGATATATGTTCCAAATTTCTCTTCGAAAAGTTTGGAACATATTCTTTTTTTAACTATCTTTGCAAAAAGTTTAAATTACAAACACTAAAACATTTTGCTTATGAGGAAACTATTCTTAGTATGTTCGTTGGCTGTTTTCGGACTGGGGCACTCTTTAGCCCAGAGTAATGAAGCTCAAAAAGACAAGAATCTTTTTAATCATCTTGGCATTGGTGTGTCAGCAGGTACTGATGGTATTGGTTTCGACTTGGCAGCACCTATCGGTGATATGTTTGCCGTTCGTGCCGGTATGTCTATCTGGCCCAGGATTAAGTACAAGACAGACATCAACCCAGGCACTGACAGCAAGTCGTTTATCCTGAACGATAACGGGAAAATCGACATCGAGGGAAAGGTGAATATTACAGATTTTAAGTTGCTGTTCGACTTCTATCCTTTCAAGAAGAGCTCGTTCCGTGTGACTGCCGGTGCCTTTATCGGCAAACAAGCCATTATTTCTGTCTATAATAAAGGACAATTCCTGCAGAGCTATGAATGGGGCAAGGCTGGCATACAGCATGGCAACTACAAGATTGCTTCCGACAGCAATGGCAACATCAATCTTGATGCTAAAGTAAATGGCTTTAAGCCGTACATTGGCCTTGGTTTCGGACGTGCCATCCCTAAGAAGCGTATTGGCGTATCTGTTGATCTTGGGGTACAGTTCTGGGGCAAGCCAGGCCTCTATACCAATGTCAAGGACGACTTCGGCGATGTGTCGTATAGGAAGCTGACGGAGCAAGACAATGGTAACAAGGACATTAACGATGCTATCGACAAGATGTCGAAATTCATCGTTTTGCCAGTACTTAGCGTACGCCTCAGTGGTCGTATCCTATAATTAATCATTCCAAGAGATTATTTACATCCATCAAATAGAAAGAATATGAAAAAGAATATCTTTTATATGACTATGGCTGCTTTTGTAGCTTTTGCCAATGTGGCATGTAGCAGTGACGATGATAATGCCACCGAAAACTATACGCCTACGCTTCCAACTCCTAAGTATGAGAGTGAGGCTGTTGCCTACACTATTCCTGAGACAGAGGCTGATCATATCACTACCAGCGTTCCTGGTGCACCTGCCATGACTGGTGTTAATATAACCGAGTCTGGCCAGGCTGTCTTTGAACTGGATGGTGGAAAGACCTTCAAGACCTATAAGATCACCTCTATCAGTGGCAATACCTATACGTTGGAGAACGGTACTATCCAGAAAGTGACTTCTGCAATGGCTCCTACTAGAGGGACATCAACCGTTCAGTTAATTATCAATGTGACCATCGAGCTGGAAGGCGGTCAGCAGTGTAACTACTCAACGGGTAATGAAGCAGTTAGTGCTCAGGAAAACAAGACGGCGACCAGCGATGACATAGAGGCCTATTTGTGTCGTACTTGGACCATCCTTGGTGTAACCATTGAGTATCAGGAGGATGGTAAACAAGCGGTGTTCAGGGAGTTTGATAATGGTAACCTGAAAGAGATGGCAGATTACGCCAATGAACAAGGTGCCGGTCTGACTGCCAATGAGTTGGCAGAACTCAATCGTAACATCAGCGAAGTAGTAGTTGACAGGAACGGCTTGATAGTTTTCAATTACTCTAATAGGCCCAGTGATGCGGCTCAGTGGTCGTGGGCTAACAGTGAGAAGACCCAGTTGAGGATTAAACTGAAGGATAGTGAGATGGGTAACAAATTCCTGTCTGACAATACAGCTATCGATATTGCCTTCAAGGACACCCGCTGCGTGTTGAAATTGAAGACCAGAATTACGGGCAGCAAGAACTACAATGTAGCACTGGCCTTGCGTTTGCAGTCAAAAGACTAAAGAGTGGAATCAGACGAGGGTAATCCCCTCTTCCGTAATAGTTATCAGTCGGCGTCGGTATAAGTCGCCGACTGCTTTTTTGTATATTTTCTTGGAAACACCAAAGCGTTCGGCAATAGCTTCTGACGGACTCTTGTCACCTAAGTCACAATGGCCATCATGCTCTTGCAGATAGCGCAGTAGCTCGTCGCTGAAGTCGAGAGCCCGTTCATAGCCATTGTGTTTCTGGTAGCGTTCCACCTTGGCGGTAGCCATCAGCCGGTGTGTCTTCTCGTCCTCCATCACATAGACGTAATAGCGTTGCCCTTTCACCATGCGCTGTTTCTGTTCACGGAAGGGACAGAATAGGTCTTTCATCAATCCCCAGTTCAGAAAGGCTCCATATTCATTGGTCCAGGCACATTCCAACCATGCAAATTCACCAACCTTAGCCAGTGGTTTCAATGTGGTGGCTATGATTTTTTCGTCCTGGTCAAGATAGATGAATACCTCTAGTTGGTCTCCTATCTTGGCATCTTCTGGCACATAACGGGAGGGTAGCAGAATTTCACCTTCATCACCTCCGTCCAAGTAGAGGCCGAAGTCTACGCGCTTGACAATGCGCAGCGTGTTGTAATCGCCCAGTTTAATCATTGACTTCTTCTGTTTTTTCCTGACTGTCCTGGCTCTCTAGATTTTCTAGTATGCCATCACGCATGTGGATTGTTCTATCAGTGAGCTGAGCCAGACTCTCGTCGTGAGTTACGATGACAAAGGTCTGCCCGAACTTGTCTCTTAGGTCGAAGAACAGCTGATGCAGTTCCTCCTTATTCTTGGAATCCAACGAACCACTGGGTTCATCAGCCAGGATAACGGCAGGGTTGTTGATTAGTGCACGGGCTACGGCCACGCGCTGCTTCTCACCACCACTGAGTTCGTTGGGCTTATGGTGTGCCCGTTCAGTCAGCCCCATAAATCTCAGCAGTTCTTCGGCCTTCTTCCGAGCCTCTTTGTTGCTGACTCCTGCAATGTAGGCGGGAATCATGACATTCTCGATAGCTGTAAATTCGGGAAGTAGCTGATGAAACTGAAACACAAATCCAATGTGCTCGTTGCGGAAATCGCTCAACTTCTTTTGCGAGAGGGTAGTGACATCGATGCCGTCGACATATATCGTTCCTGTATCAGGCTTGTCCAGGGTACCGATGATTTGCAGCAGAGTTGTCTTTCCGGCACCACTGGGCCCGACGATGCTGACCACCTCGCCTTTGTTGATAGTCAGATCGATGCCACGCAATACCTCCAGCGAACCGAAGCTTTTCCTAATATTCTTGATTTCAATCATAGTCTGTTCCTAATTTTTTCCAACTTCCTTAATACATAATCGTAAATACTGCTCTCCTCCTGGTGTTGAGCTGCTGTGAAGGTCATGCTCTCCTCCTTCGCGGTGCCATACTGGTCTGGGAAAATAATCATCAGATTCTTGCCCGAGAAGTGCTGCATGAGCTCGTTGGGTAGTCGCTCCAGTGCGGTCTTATAGGAAATAGTACCCTTACGAGCAGTGATAACGACAAACATGTGGTCGCCATGGATGTTGCCCGCCAGACGGGGCAGCTCGTTCCAATGTGCCATAAAGGTATATTCCGCTCTTACGCTGGAGTGATGGTTGTTGATATATTCGCGAATCAGTTCCAGCGACTCGTTACGTCCGTGGAACTGAATTCTGCAATCCAGATTACCAGCCATGCGCGCCAGCCGTTCCAGCCAGCGTTGGAAACCTGGTTCAAACTCTGCTCTGGATGGCACTGCTACCTGTATCAGTCGCAGGGTATTCAGAGGTTGCACAAAGCGTGTCAGCACGATCTGGCGGTTCAGACCATTGTAAAGACTCTGCAGAAACTCGCCCCAGAACTTCGGATTGACATCGGTATGGATGTGCATGCCCATGATGATTTCCGAGGCGCCAAATTCCCGGAAGGCATGCTTGATACCATTGGCGATATTGGTAGCTAGACGTACTTGTGTCTGCATATGCACATCACTTGCCAGTGCCCTTTGCTCCAGATGTTCTAAGAGTCGCAATCCGCTCTCTCGGTTTTCTGTTGATCGGGCATCATCATACACAACGTTCAGTGCTACCAGCCCTCGATTCAGCTTTTGGTTACGCATCATGATAGCCAGTTCCAGCAGTTGTGGAGCAATGTCGGGATATTTTACACAAAGCAGAATCTTTTCGTCGTCCTTCTTCTCCGTGCTAGGATTCAGGTGAGCCTTCTCCTGCAGGATAATCTGCTGAGAAGCATGCTCCGTCATCATTGTACTGATCAGACAGGTGATGAGAATCATGATGACAACACCATTGAGTATCTCGTCGTTGACCAGATATTGTCCAGGACTAACTTCTAGGCGCATGCCCACCATGACCATAGCGATAGCACCGGCAGCATGGGCACATGTCAGTCCGAACATCATGTGACCGTCCGACTTAGACAGACGGAATAGCAGACTGCTCAAATAGGCTGCAACTGCTTTTCCGAACGTACCGAAGAAGGCAATAAGGAAGACAACCCACAACATGTGAACGCCGTTGAACAAGGAACCGATATTGATGAGCATGCCTACACCAATCAGGAAATAGGGGATGAATAAGGCATTACCAATAAACTCAATTCTGTTCATCAGTGATGATACTTTGGGGATATACCTATTTAATATAAGTCCAGAGATAAAGGCCCCCACAATACCTTCCACACCTACTGCTTCCGATAGGGCAGCCGACAGGAACATGACAGCCAGTACGAAGATGAACTGCATCACGGCGTCGGAGTAGCGACGCAGGAAGTAGCGGGCTAACTTTGGAATGAGCCATATACTTAGAGCACAGAAAGCGGCAAACTTAATAATGAAAATAAGCCAGAAAGCGAAGCCCACATCTTCACCATAGGATGCAGCCAGTGCAGCCAACATGAGCAGTGCCAGGAATAGCGATATCATAGACGAGCCCACGCTGAGCATGACACTCGAGTGTCGCCCCAGACCATAACGGCTGATGATAGGATAGGCTATCAGCGTATTGGATGCCATGATGCACCCCAGCAGAAACGAGGCTGTCGGCGAATAATCCAACAGCCAGATGGCCATAAAATAGGTAATCAACAGGGGGACGAGACACGTTAGTAGTCCGAATATCAGGAACCGTTTGGAGTTACGTTTCACGCTCTCCATATCCATCTCTAGTCCAGCCAGAAACATAATGTAAAGCAGACCTACCTTTCCAAAGAGTTCAAACGACGAGTCTCTTACCAGGATATTCAGACCATATTCACCTATCAGCATACCTGCCAATACCATGCCGATGATGTGCGGGATGCGTAATTTACCCATGATAATTGGGGCAAACAGAATAATCATCAGCACGACAAAAAATATCAATGTTGGGCTGGTGATAGGGAAATATGTCGATAAATGCATCATTCTGACTGCAAAGGTACGAATTTTTGAACATTTACCAAAGTTTGTGATACAAAATTAGGACTAAGACATATAATTTTTTCGTACCTTTGCAACATCTTATGAAACCACTAATGAAAAAAGATATGAAGAAATTATTCTTGGGTGTCGCCGCGATGCTGTTGGCGACGATGACAGCAGGTGCTGTCGAGAAAGAGGTTGTAAGCCCTGATGGCAGTGTGAAGGTAACGGTGAGTGACGATGGTGGCCAGCCCGCCTATCAGGTAACTCTCAACGGTACAGTCTTTATCGAGCGCTCTCCACTGGGTGTGATCATGAACTTCGGCAATCTGTCGCAAGGACTGACACTGAAGGACTGCAAGACGAGTACCATCAAGGACGAGTATAACTTGAAGACCATCAAGAAGAGTCATGTCAACTACGAGGCAACAGAGGCCATCTGTCAATTTGAAAAACAGGGCAAGCCTGCTCTCGACATCATCTTCCGTGTGACGGGACGTGATGTAGCTTATCGTTATAAGATCTATGGTCAGAAGAAGGATATGTTCAGTGCTGTAGTCGAGAGCGAGGTCAGCAGTTTCGTACTGCCAGAAGGTACCACCACCTTTCTCTGTCCACAGGTGAAGCCCATGGGTGGTTTCGCTCGTACCTATCCTAGCTATGAGACATCTTATACCTGGGACGATCAGATGGGAAAGAACGGTTGGGGGCAAGGCTATACTTTCCCCTGCCTCTTCAAGACGACAGCCGGTTGGGTCATCATTTCTGAGACAGGTACTGACGGTAATTATGTCGGTTGCTGTCTGAAGAACGACGGCGGTGCGAAATACAGCATCGACTTTCCTCAGAAGGAGGAGATGGATGGCTGGTGTACGCCCACTGCCAGTGTCTCACTGCCAGCACTGACTCCTTGGCGCACGATGACTATTGGTACTACGTTGGCTCCCATCGTTGAGACAACCGTTGCTAATGACTTGGTGCAGCCGAAGTACAAGGCTTCCAAGACGTATACTTATGGCAAGGGCACTTGGTCGTGGATTATCCGTATGGACGGCAGCTGCAACTACAACGAGCAGAAGGAGTATATCGACTTCTCTGCCGCTTTGGGCTATCGCTCAGTACTCGTTGATGCCCATTGGGACTCACAGATAGGCTACGACCGCGTCGCCGAACTCTCCCGTTATGCCAAGTCGAAGGGTGTAGGTCTGTTCTTGTGGTATAACAGTAACGGTTCTTGGAACGACGCTCCTCAGGGACCTCGCCATAAGATGGACCGCTCGTCAGTACGCCGTAAGGAGATGAAATGGATGCAGGACAATGGCATCTTAGGTATTAAAGTCGACTTCTTCGGTGGTGACAAGCAAGTCATGATGCAGCTCTACGAGGATATTCTGACCGATGCCAACGAGTTTGGCCTGCAGTGCATCTTCCATGGCTGCACCCTGCCTCGCGGTTGGGAACGTATGTATCCTAACTATGTGGCGTCTGAGGCTGTGCTGGCATCAGAGAATCTGAGTTTCGGACAAGGTGCCTGCGACGCTGAGGCTAAGAACGGTTGTACGCATACCTTTATCCGCAACACGGTGGCTTCGATGGACTTCGGTGGCTCTGCCCTGAACAAGCGTTACAGCACTGATAATCAGCACGGCACCTATCGTCGCACCAGCGATGTCTATGCCTTGGCCACTGCCGTCCTATTCCAGAGCAGTGTCCAGCACTTTGCCTTGGCTCCCAACAACTTAGAGGATGCGCCCGCATGGGCTATCGACTTTATGAAGATGGTACCTACCACATGGGACGATGTCCTCTTCATCGACGGCTATCCAGGCAAGTATGCCATTATTGCACGCCGTGCGGGCGACAAGTGGTTTGTAGCTGGCATCAATGCTGAGCAGCAGCCGTTGAAGAAAACCATCTCTTTGCCGATGTTTGCTAAAGATACCCAGTTGACGGTGTATGCCGACGATGCTCAGCTGAATGGCTCTGTCAAGACGGTGAAGCTGAACAAGAAACAACAGCTCACGCTGACCATTCCTTGCAATGGTGGTGTGGTGGTCATGAACTAATTATTTGATTCGATGAAAAAGTCTGCATTTCTATTCGTATTGTCAGCCCTTGCTTTCCTGAGCGCAAAGGCTCAGCAGGTCAAGGTTGAATTCCTGACTCCTACCATTGTTCATGTGGTGAAGGGACAACCCACAAAATCACTGGTGGTGACCCTGCAACCGGAACAGGTGGCAGTAGCTCAGAAGAATAATAGTTACTCAAGCAGTGCACTGACCGTCCGTCAGGATGCACAGGGCAACCTGACGTTCCTAACGGCAAAGGGACAGGTGCTGCTTCGTGAGGATGGCTGGAGTCTGATCAGGAAGACGATAGATGATTGGCAGGTGAGCCAGACTTTTAAACTCGACAAGGACGAAGCCATCTATGGTCTGGGAACTATCCAAAACGGTAAGATGAACCGTCGTGGTGAGCACAAACGCATGGAGCAGTCTAATCTGGAGGACTTCCAGAACGTGCTGCAGTCCATCAAGGGTTGGGGCATCTATTGGGAGAACTACTCGCCTACCCAGTTTGATGATGGTCCTGATGGTATGACGTTTACCTCCGAGGCCGGCAAGGGTATTGACTATTATTTCATGTATGGCGGTGGTGCCGACGGTGTGATTGCTGAGATGCGCCATTTGACAGGTGACGTTCCCATGTTTCCCCTGTGGACATATGGCTATTGGCAGTCAAAGGAGCGTTATAAGACAGCAGCCGAGACAGAAGGAATTGTCGACCAGTATCGCGCCTTGCAAGTTCCTCTCGACGGTATCATCCAGGACTGGCAGTACTGGGGTTCCAATTATCTGTGGAATGCTATGGACTTCCTCTCAGAAGATTTTGTGAATGGTCCGCAGATGATTAAGAATGTTCACCAGAAACACGCCCATTTCATGATCAGCATCTGGGCAAGCTTCGGACCTCAGACGCAACAGTATCGTGAACTGGACGAGCAGGGACTGCTCATGCCTTTCGAAACGTGGCCTCAGAGTGGCCTTTCTCATATATGGCCTCCACGTAAGGACTATCCCTCAGGTGTTAAGGTCTACGATGCCTTTAGTCCTGCGGCTCGTGCCATTTATTGGAATCATCTGAAACGTCTCTACGATTATGGTACGGATGCCTGGTGGATGGACTCTACTGATCCTGATTTCTTCAATCCTCGCGAGTCAGATTATGAGCACAAGGTATATGGTGGCACATGGCGCTCACAGCGTAATGCCTTCCCACTGGAGACAGTCCGTGGTATCTACCAGTCTCAGCGTAAGGATGACCGAGGCAAGCGCATCTTTATCATGACGCGCTCCTCGTATGCCGGACAGCAGCATTATGGCTCCAACATGTGGAGTGGTGATGTCGCTTCTTCATGGGATATGCTACGCAAGCAGGTTCCAGCCGGACTCAGCTTCTCGCTGACGGGTAATCCTAACTTCAATACCGACATCGGCGGCTTCTTCTGCGGTTCTTACAACACGAAGGGTCCTGCCTCTGCACCCCGCAATCCTCAGTTCCAGGAGCTCTATGTACGATGGATGCAATATGGTTTGTTCTGTCCTGTCTTCCGCAGTCATGGTGCCGATGCTCCTCGTGAGATATGGCAGTTTGGCAAAAAGGGCGAGCCCGTCTACGATGCCATTGAACAGACGATTCGCCTGCGCTATCGCCTGCTACCTTATTTATATAGTACGGCATGGCAGGTTACTTCCGCTAACGACAGTTATATGCGTCCGCTGTTTGCTGATTTCGCTGCTGATAAGAAGGTGTGGGACATGACCGATGAGTTCCTCTTTGGCCGTAGCATTCTGGCTGCTCCCATCCTCGATCCGCAGTATACGGAGGAAAAGGTCATCCGTGAAGATGCCATGACAGGGTGGAACAAAAAGCAATTGACAATTGATAATGGACAATTGACAATTGATTGGAACGCCACTAAGACAGCAACGAAATATTTGCCGAAGGGTGCTATCTGGTATGACTTCTGGACCAACAAGCAGTACAAGGGTGGACAGAACGTCACTCTTGAGACATCCTTCAACCGAGTACCGATGTTCGTCCGTGCCGGCAGCATCCTGCCTATGGGCCCGGAGATGCAGTACGTTGGTGAGAAATCATGGGATAATCTTGAGATTCGTGTTTATCCAGGTTCTGATGGTGAGTTCACACTCTATGAGGACGAGGGCGACAACTATAACTATGAAAAGGGTACCTACGCCACCATCGCCTTCCATTGGAACAACAAGAGCCGCACGCTCACGATTGACAACCGCCAGGGGGCGTATCCTGGTATGCTGCAGTCACGCCAGTTTAGCATCGTACTTCCCGATGGTACTAGCAAGACGGTAACCTACGACGGTACCCGACAAACTATCCTAATGTAACATTCTCAACCTCGATAGGTTCACGGAGAAACAGCTGAGCCTGTTCCTTGAACTTATCGGGGTTTTCAGTTGTGAGATAATGGCTTTGGCCTCCCTTTGAACAGCGCTGTTCTATTTCGGGATGACGTTCAAAATAGTTTTGGAGCGATTCTGCCACGTATTCGCCTTGCGACACAATGCGGATGCCACGTGGAATGTACTTATGAATCTTAGGCAGTAGGAGCGGGTAGTGCGTACAACCTAAGATGACGGTGTCGATATCTGGATCCTGACGTACCAACTGGTCGATATACTTCTTGACGAAGTAGTCGGCACCAGGCGAGTCGGCCTCATTATATTCCACCAGTGGCACCCAGAAGGGACATGCCACACCCGACACCTGAATGTCAGGAAATAGTTTCTGTATCTCCAGCTTGTAGGACTCACTCTTGATGGTACCCTCTGTGGCAAAGATACCGATATGACGCGATGTGGTGAGCGATCCTATCACTTCTGCCGTAGGACGAATAATACCCAAGACCCGACGTTCTGCGTCGAGCTTGGGTAAATCATTTTGCTGTATGCTGCGCAAAGCCTTTGCCGATGCCGTATTGCACCCTAGGATAACGAGATGGCACCCCATCTCAAACAGGCGGGTGACAGCCTGAAGGGTAAACTCGTATACAATTTCAAACGAGCGTGGACCGTAGGGCGTACGGGCATTGTCGCCCAAATAGAGATAGTCGTATTGGGGTAACAGCTGCCGGATGCCATGCAGAATGGTCAGTCCGCCATATCCGCTGTCGAAGATGCCGATTGGTCCTGGCGCTTTGCTGAGCATTTACTTGTTGAGTATGGCCTTCACAGCCTCGGTGATGTCTTCACCCATGCTGGTGTTGAACCAGGGTGTTGCGTTCACATCCGTATTGATGATGATGATGTAGCCGCGTTCCTGTCCGATCTGAGCCAGCGCAGCCTGCAATTTGTCCTTCAGCGGAGCCTTTGCCTCGCAGTCAGCCTTGCACAGTAGTTTCTTGCTCTCATTCTTGAAGGCAATGTTGTTGTCGAGCATAGACTGCAGTTCACTCTGGCGCTTCTGCAGAATGGTCTTGGGGAAGTTGGCCTGTCCGTCCAGGAATTCCTCGTACTTCTTGTTGAACTCGTTCTC
Organism: uncultured Prevotella sp.; assembly: GCA_947164965.1. Lineage (GTDB taxonomy): Bacteria > Bacteroidota > Bacteroidia > Bacteroidales > Bacteroidaceae > Prevotella. The sequence continues at coordinate 15,413 of CAMUYR010000025.1, forward strand.
AACACGCTTCTGCTCAGCCTCATATTTTTCGCGCAGCTCCTGCATATTAGCCTGATAGGTGGCATATTCCGGCATCGACTGCATGGCAGCTTCGTAGCTCAAGTATCCAAACACCTTGGTCTGGGCCATAGAAGGCAGGGCAACCATCAGCAAGAGAAAAAACAATACTTTCTTCATCATGTTATAATTCAAAGTTAATAATTCTACATGTTGTTAAATCTCTGCAAAGGTACGAAAAAGAGTGCATAATACAAAGTAAAATGTACTTTTTTTTAAGCAGAGGTTATCAAACGGGCTTTACTTCTCCCACTCCAAGATAAAACTATAGTGGTAGGGCTTGTTGCCGTCAATGGTGTACTGGGGTAGTGTGCGCTGACCCCAGGTGTCGATACCACCTACACCGTGAATGTTTAAGTCGATGTTCAGATTGACAAAGCGTCCGCGGTTTATCTCGTGGGGGTGCTGGGCACCTTCAAGATCTTCTTCGCCGTAGTCCCAGGCACGGATGCAGAGGGGCTGATAGCCGCTGATGCGGAGCTTCTTCGGGGACATGCTGGACATTCCGGATAATCCGGACATTCCGGATTTTCCTGATGATATCTCGAACCAGCGCACATCACAGCGGTTACCGTTGTCCTGCGGGTGGACATACTCCGTCTCAAACTCGCTTAGTGGCATCTTGTAGCGTCCGAGGAAGGCACTGCGCTTACGGTCAGGATAGTTCTCCCATGGGCCTCGGCCGTAATACTCGATATTGCTGAAGTCAGCTGGCAGGCGCATACGCATACCGAACTTTGGCATGACGGGTTTATTGGTTCCAGTGGGCTGGTAGTCCACGTCTACCCGTATGCTACGTTCATCGATGACGGTATATTTCACGGTCACGTCGGTGGCATTCTTCCAAACGGCAGTGCGCTGAGCAAAATGAGCGGCATGCTGATTGTCGTTCTCTGGCTTCCAAAAGTAAGGCTCCAGCGGGGCCTTCAGCATCTCATGACCATCAATCAACCAAGAGGTGAGGGCATTTCCGGTGATGGTGATATTTTTGGCTGCGACCTTTGCAGCAGTTGAGTCACCCCAAGGGAAGATGTATTCTCTGAGGATAAACTGCTCGCTGGCAACGACAAAGCCAGCCTTTGCCCATGGCTTGTCCTCTTTCAAGCGGGCTTCTATGGTCATCGTCACTTCGTTGTCGTCAGGATAATAGGGCAGTTTGATGTAGTCGCCCTTTAGCTCTAGCAGTCCGCCGCCAGCCACTTCGCCATTGCGAGCTAGCGTGTAGTAGTACTCATATTCGCTGGGATTGGTGAAACAGTCGCGATTGATGATGCGGATTTTGTCGTTTTCAAGTACAAATGTCAGCGGCTGATAGACGTGCTGTACCTCGTAGTAGTGCGGATGAGACTTGCGATCGGGATCGATAAGTCCGTTGATGCAGAAGGCACCGTCGTTGGGTTGGTCGCCGAAGTCACCTCCGTAGGCAAAATACGTTTTGCCATTTTCCACTTTGTACAATCCTTGATCAACCCAGTCCCAGATAGCTGCGCCGCAGATGCTACTGTCGTTGTAGATGACATCCCAGTACTCTTGGAAGTTACCCATCGAGTTACCCATGGCGTGGGCATATTCGCGCATCATAAACGGACGGTCGCTGATTTTCTTGGCCTCTGTCTCGAGCTTGGCAGGCGAGAGATAACCATCGTCGTAGATGTCGCTCTGGCTGCGGTCGGTGTCGCAGAAGGGTAGGGCGATGGTATCCAGAGCCATAACGGCATCGCGCATGGCCTTCAGGTTGGGACCAACACCACCCTCGTTGCCCAGACTCCAGAAGATGACGCTAGGATGATTCTTGTCGCGCTGAACAAGGCTGACGGCACGGTCTACGTGGGCGTCTTTCCATGCAGGGTCTTCGCCCATTACTTTATTCGCATAGCCATAACCGTGACTCTCCTGATTGGCCTCGTCCATCACGTAGATACCCCAGCGGTCGCACAGTTCGTAGAGGTATTCACGGTCGGGATAGTGCGAGGTACGCAGGAAGTTGATATTGGCCTGCTTCATCAATGCGATGTCCTTTTCGTAGGTGGCATCATCCACATAGCGACCTGTCAGAGGATGGTGGTCGTGGCGGTTCACGCCACGCAACTTGACGTTTTTGCCGTTTATCTTGAATACCTCACCGACGCACTCCACGCGCTTCACGCCGAGGTGATAGTCGAAGTGTTCGAAGACCTCCTCTACAGGCGTGGTCTTCAGTTCTATGCTGACGGGATAGAGATTCGGTTTCTCTGCCGACCACAGGCGTGGCTTGTCTATCGTGAATGAGATCTTTACATGCGTGGTGTCGCCAGCAGCCAGCCTTTTCACGAATCCCTCCATCATCCCACCATCGATTTTCAAGACGGGCTTGATGTCCTTGACAGCCTTCTTACCCGTGTTACAAACGGCAATAACCGCAGTGCCCTGAGCTTGCGAGAAGTCGCTGTTGGGCACAGCTTCCACCTTGTAGTCGGCGATATGCACCAGCGGGCGCACCCACAGCTGCACGCTGCGGAAGATGCCGCTGAGGCGCCACATGTCCTGACACTCCAGATACGAGCCGTCGCTCCAGCGATACACCTCGACAGCAAGTCGGTTGCGGCCCTCACGGACGTATTTCGTCACGTCGAATTCGGCAGGCGACATCGAGTTCTGGCTGTAGCCCACCTTCTTGCCGTTAATCCATACGTAGAAGGCGGAATGGACGCCACCGAAGTGCAGGATGAGGTTTTTCGATAGCATCTCCTTCGTAGCGTCGAAGAAGGTGACATACGATCCTACGGGGTTGCGGTGGTCGTAGGCATACCAGTCTTTGTTGGGCTCTCCCGTCACACTGGGTTTGTCGCGGTGGAAGGGATACTGCATGTTGACGTAGATGGGTTTGCCGAAGCCTTGCGTCTGCCAGCAGCCTGGCACCGTAATCTTGTCCCACCCGCTCACGTCATAGTCCTCACGATAGAAATCGGCAGGACGCGATTCCGGGTCTTTCGACCATTGGAACAGCCATTGCCCGTCGAGCGAAATGATTTCCTTACACTCCTTTTGTTTCGAGGGCAACTGCAACGTGGCATGATACGGCAGTTTGTTGATACCCAGCACGGCGGGGTTCTCCCAATCGTGTGTCTGACCCTGTGCTGTTATTGCCAATATCAAGGCATATACAAGGATGATTCTTTTCATTACTTACTATTAATAGTGATTGTTGATGTTGGTAGATTACTCTTGATGCTAATCTGTATGTTGCCTTTCTTTTCTGTGCTGCGTACGACCAGCAAGGCACGGCCCTTCCAAGTAATAACCTTAGGCGAAGTGTATGGCTCGCAGTCCTTCAGGTCGGCAGAGGCAAATGCCAAAAGCTGTCCCTGTCCTTTCACGATAGCCTCACAGGGGATGGTGGCATCAGGACAGACGTTGCCGTTCTTATCCATCACCTCGACAGTGACGAATGCTAAGTCCTGACCATCGGCAGTGATGATGCGACGGTCGGGGGTGAGCCGCAGACGTGCAGGTTTGCCAGCAGTGGCGAGAACCGTCGCTCTTCCGCCTGTCTCTGCACGCAGCATTCCTGGTTCGTAAGGCATGGTGAATACAGCCTTGAACTCCGTTGAGCGGTTTACAACTTTGCTGCCTATAAACTTGTTGTTGAGATATAGTTTAACTTCGGGTGCTTTCGTGTAGACCTCAACTTCAATAGGTTTGCCTTCCCAACCTGGCCAGTTCCACGATCTCCACGTGGGCCATACGCTCCACGATGTCTCGCGGATTTTGCCACGATAGCCATCGGGTTCCTTCACGGCGAGGTACACACTCCCCTCGCCCTTTGGAGAGGGGTCGGGGGTGAGGCTCCATAACATCTCTCTATAGTGACTGATGGGCTTGCGCCACCCCGTGATGTCTACATCGCCACAGTATGCACCGTGCCAGTCGGGCTGTCCGCCATCGACATAGTGCTCGCCCGGTCGTTCGCCCTCATAGTAGTATCGACCAATGCCCGATTCTCCCAAATAGTCGAGTCCTGTCCATACGATATCGCCTATTATGTATGGGTAATCCTGCACCAGTGCCCAGTTTTTGAAAGCGTCGCGTGGGAAACTCTCCGTCTGCCACATCACTCGCATCGGGTCGCGCTGGTGGTCGCTGGCGTGCTTATGTATCATGTAATTGTAGCCTACCACGTCGAGCACCTCGGCATGTGGGTCGTAGATTTCCCAATCGCTGTCCCAAGCACAGAGTGCCTCGGTTACGGGACGTGTGCTGTCTGCCTCTAGAATAGCCTGCTTCAGCTGTCGGGCGGTGGTGATGACACGAATATCCTTACGTTCTATCACCTCGTTGCCAATGCTCCAACAGATGATGCAGGGATGGTTACGGTCGCGCTTCACCATGGCATGTATGTCTTCGCGATAACACGAGTCGATCAGTGTAGAGTAATCGTATGGCGTCTTAGCCGTGCGCCACCCGTCGAAGGCTTCGCCGATGACCAGCATACCAAGCGAGTCGCAGGCATCGAGGAAAGCGCGTGTTGTGGGGTTGTGGCTGGTGCGTATCAAGTTGAATCCGGCCTCCTTCATCTGTCTTACCTTACGTATCTCGGCAGCGTCGAAAGCCATAGCGCCCAGCACACCATCGTCGTGATGTACGCAGGCACCGTTTATGAGCAACTTCTGTCCATTAAGTATAAAGCCTTTCTCTGCATCGAACGCAAGCGAGCGGATGCCGAAACGTGTACACTGCTGGTCTATGGATGTTCCTTTCTCTTTCAGCTCAACCTTCGCTTCGTAGAGATAAGGGTCGTCTGGTGACCACAGCCTTGGCTTACGTACCGTGTAGGTTGTTGTTACTGTTTTGGTTTGATGAGCGGGAACAGTAGCCATCATTTGTCCGCTACCCACAACTATCGTGGCATTTCTGTCTTGGTCTGATTCGTTAGCTACCGTTACTTCCACTCTCATCATTGCTCTGTCGGCTGATATCTCCTGCGTGGTAACAAACACACCGTTCTCGGCAATGTGCAGCGAGGGCATGGTCTGAAGCCACACATGGCGGTAGATGCCCGAGCCTGAGTACCAGCGGCAATTGGGTTGCTGCGAATTGTCAACCTTGACAACGACCTCATTGGGATTTGAGGTTTGAGGTTTGAGATTTGAGGTTTGTTTCAGATATGGTGTGATATCTACTGTGAACGGTGTATAGCCATAGGCATGTTGTCCGGCTTTCTGTCCGTTGACAAAGACTTCGGCTTTTTGGTAGACGCCCTCGAAATGGAGTTTCACGATGTCGGCAGCAGGTGTATTGAATGTCTTGCAATATTTACCCTTACCGCCCGGATACCAGCCACCGCCAGTGCCCGTAGCTCCCGTAGCAGGATTGGGTCCCTCGTAGATATCCCAGTCGTGGGGCAAATCGACGGTGATGGTCTTACCATTACGTGTGAACTGCCACCCGCTGTCAAAAAGCATTTGCGTTTGGGCCTGCGTGCCTGCACACAAACCTAAAATTATTAAGAAGAAAAACAGTTTGCGCATTTTTTTGTTTTTATTTTTGTGTTATTACTTCTACATCGCTATATCCCATACGGTTGCCCTGTGCCAGGCGCATAGCCTCCACGCGGATGATTTTAGCTCGGGTGGGCTTGCAACGGATGGTCTGCCAGATGGGATTATTCACGATGTTCGAGAATTCACCATCGCCCAATGTCTCCCAGTGGTTCCAGTCTATGCTGGCGGCGATGCGGTAGTGCGTGACGATGCCCTCTTTGGAATCCTGTGGTGGCAGATAGCGGAAGCCGGTAATAGTGGCTTCGTCGTTGAGTGTCACGAACATCATCTTGTCTGCACCGAAGAAGATATAGTAATCCGAGGCATGCTTCTCGCCAGCATCGGGCGTGTCCTGCGTGATGTCTGGGGCCAGATAGACCGACGTGCGCTTGATGATGGGGTCGCACTTGGCATCGATGACTGTAAAGCGCAATTTAGTGGCATTAACTGTTGGGAAACAGATGATGCGGCGATGACCGATGGTGGTCAGTCCGTCGCCCTTGTCTGCGAGCATATCCTTCAGGGGCATCCACTGGCCGTTCACCTCAGCCTCCAGCGAGAACTTTTTTACGCGCTGACCGTAGCGGATATCCTCCTCTATGAGGAAGCGGTTGAACGTCGTGGGTTTCTTGAAGGTGATGACAGTTTCTTTGCCCTGCTTCTTGATGTCAGCTTTCTTCGCCAAATCGGTCTTGAACACCTCGTCAATCATCTTCTTGAACGCGATGCCGCGCAACGAGTCCGTCGGATGGATGCGTCCGTTGGGAGCAATGGGGAAGTTGAGCAGCAGGCACGAGTTGCGACCCACCGATTTATAATAGGTGTCCATTAGTTTCGACAGACTCTTCACGTTTTCGTTCTCCGTGTCGTGGTAGAACCAGCCCGGACGGATGCTCGTGTTCGTCTCGCCCGGACACCACACGTTGCCGTCTTCCAATCCGTAGTGCAGCTGCTCGTAAGGCACGTCGCCCTTATCATTCAGCAGACTCCAGTTGGTCTCGCCAATGTTGCCGGCCTCTGTGCCCACCCAGCGCAAATCGCCGCGGTCGCTGCCGTCGTTCCAGATGAGGCACTTGGGTTGCAGTTGGCGTATCATGCGGTACGTCTCGGGCCATTCATAGTAGGTGGTGCGGTCAATCTTGCGCACCTCGTTGGCTCCGCCATACCAACCGTCGCCACCATTGGCTCCGTCGAACCACACCTCGAACATGTCACCGTATTCCGTCAGCAGTTCGCGCAACTGGTTGCGGAAGTAGGTCACGTATGCCGGACGCCCGTATTCGGGGTGGTTACGGTCCCATGGCGAAAGGTAGACGGCAAACGCCAAGCCCTCCTCACGGCAGGCCTCTGCCAGTTCGCGCACCACGTCGCCCTGACCGTTCTTCCACGGCGAGTTCTTGACCGAATATTCTGTGTATTTCGACGGCCACATGCAGAATCCGCAGTGGTGCTTGGCGGTAAAGATGATGCCGCGCATGCCGGCCTGCTTACAGACGCGTGCCCACTGGCGACAGTCAAGATCGGAGGGATTAAAGAGTTTCGGGTCTTCATTGCCGAAGCCCCATTCCTGGTCGGTATACGTGTTCAGCGAGTAATGGATAAAGGCATACATCTCCATGTCTTGCCACCGCAGCTGGTTCTCCGTAGGTACCGGACTGCAGGGCTCCGGACGAGCCGTCTGCCCCAGTGCCTGCGCATGGAACGCCAGTGACAGGAGGAGGGTTAAAGTCAGTTGGTTGATAGTTATCTTCATTGTTCTGGTGTTGTTGGTTTTATCTGATGACAAGTACAAATCCACCACGTGGCTGGCACGTCATCTCAGCGGGTAGCTTTTTGGTGTTGTTGATCTGCCACTGCCCTGAAGCATCGTCGGCAAACACCTGCACATTCTTCCATTTCTTGCCCACGAAACCGAGCTTGGTGGGAAGCACCTGCAACTCGTCCTGTCCGTTGATGCCTGCCACGTACCATGTGTTGCCACTGCGGCGGGCCAGCACGGCACTCTCGCCCGGATAGCCGCTCACGTAGCGTGTCTCATCCCATACGGTGGGCAGCTGGCCTAGGAAATCCTGCACTTCTTGGGGCTGTGCCAGGAAACTCTCGGGGCGGTCGGCCAAGTGTTGCAAGCCACTCTCGTAGAGCACGGTGAGTGCCAGCTCATGGCCCAACGACGTGATGTGCGGATGCTGCGAGTCGCTGAAGGCACAGGGGGTATAGTCCATCGGGCCAATGACGTTACGCGTATAAGGCAGGGTAGCGTTGTGGCTGGCTGCCTTCTTCGTGAAGTGAGGCACGTTGTTATACCACTCGGCACCGTAGACGCCCTCCGTCGAGAGCAGGTTGGGGTAGGTACGCTGCCATCCGCGGGGGATAGGAGCACCGTGGAAGTTGACCAGCAGATGATGGCGGGCGGCACTCTCCAGCAGGTCCTGACAGTAGTCCATGTTCATCTGGTTGTCACCGCTGAAGAAGTCGATCTTCACACCGGCCACACCAATCTTCTCGCACCACGCAAACTCCTTCTCGCGGTCTTCGGCTTTGTTCAGACGGTACTTCGGACCCGGGGCTCCGTTCACCCAGCCCACCGACGAGTTATACCATATCAGCGGCTTCACGCCCTTGCTGACAGCATAGCGGACAGCGTCCTCGATGGTCTTGCCCTCGTTGGCTGCCACCTTGTCCATCTCGTCCCATTCGGCATCGATGAGCACGTAGGGCAGCTTCAGCGTGACGGCCATGTCCACATATTTCTTGATGATGTTGAAGTCGTTCGAACCGTGGTTGTAGGCCCAGTATATCCACGACACCACGCCGGGCTTGATCCAGCTGACATCCTGATACTGAGTAGGCTTGCTGACGTCGGTGACCAGTGTCGACTCGACGATATCAGCCAGCGTGCCGATGATGACCACGCGCCACGGGGTATGCCAGTCGCCCGAGAGCAGCAGCTCGTTCTGGTCCTGTTTCACGCTGAACACCTCGCCCTTGTTAAACAGGCTCGATGCACTCTGACGGCGCTCGATGTTGGCCTCGGTGATAAGTGCAAATATCCCCCCTCCTTCGGAGGGGTCGGGGGAGGCTTCTAATAACAGCGGATAGCCCCAGTGCGTGTTGATGTCCTTCTGCACCATAGACCCGCCAAAGCCGCCCAAAGTCTTCACCTCGGCGGTGGTCGACATGGGGAAAAATCCCTCGTAGCCGTCGCTCCATTGCAGCATCCAGCGCTTCATGCCCTCGGGGATGATGTAGTTGGTCTGCTCCTCGGGCACCTTGATGTTCTGCAGGTTCGTGTATTCATAGCGGAAGGCGATGCCGTCGTTGTACAGTCGCATCACGATCTTTGCGTCGTGTCCGATGGGAGCCTGATATTCTCTGGCCACATTGGTGCAGTGCAGGCGCTTGCCCTCCAGCATCCTGTAGTCGGCCTTCACCTTCTTGGTGAATGTCAGATTGCTGAACGGGACATCAGCCAGTTCCAATACTTTCTGGTTGTTGTAGTTAATAACGAATTTCTGGTCAATGGTCTTTGCTGACAATTTTCCATTGGGTGAGGTAATCTTCTGTGCATTGATAGCAAGTACCGCACCGCAAAAAATGATTGTTGATAATAGTTTTTTCATATTAATGATAGCTTTCCCATTACGGCAATGGGGTTAGTGGATAAACGATGTTCACAATAAAGATGTTGGCTGCCAGGATGATGATGTTCATCAGCAGACCGATGCGCAAGAAATCGCTGAAGCGGTAGCCACCAGGGCCGTAGACCAGCATGTGGGTGGGCGAACCGATTGGTGTGGCGAAGCTCGAGCTGACGCTGACCATCAGGGCGATGAGGAACGGGAAGGGCTCGTAGCCCAGTTTCTCGGCTGCTTCATACATGATGGGGAAGAACATGGCACCTGCCGCCGTGTTCGAGATAAACTCGGTGATAAACGTGCCGACGAAGCAGACGGCCGTCATCACCACGATAGGATTGGTGCCGCAGACATCGAGGATGCTGTTGGCCAGCCATTCGGCGATACCCGTCTTCTGGATAGCGAGACCGAGAACGGCACTGCCGGCGAAGACCATCAGAATCTCCCAATTGACGGCCCGCATGGCCTGTTCCGCATTGCAGCAACGGAAGATGAGCATGGCGGCAGCAGCCAGGAAAGCACACTGCAGCAGCGGCATGATGCCGAGGGCGGAGAGTGCCACCATGGCAATCATGATGATGGTGGAGACGAACGTACCGCGCCCGATGTTGGGCACGTCAGTATTATCGAAGAATTGTATCTTTGAAGAGAGTGCACTCTCATCGATATTAAAGCGCGGTGGACATTCGAAGAGCAGTGTGTCGCCAGCCTGCAGTACCACCTCGCGTGGCGACTCGTTGATACGCTTGCCACGGCGGGCTACAGCCACCAATGTCATGTTGTTCTTCTTCTCAAAGTCGCTTTTCTTGATGGTTGCATTGATCAGGTTGCTGCCGAATGTGACATAAGCCGTACGGAGTTGGCGGTCATGGTTCACCTCGTCGAAGGTGAATACATGGTGGTCGGCACTGACAAATTGATGACTGTCCCTTAGGGAGAGAAGCTCGTCGATGTCACCAGAGAATATCAGACGGTCGCCACCCATGATTGGCTCGTCGTCAATGGCGGGCGAAATCATCTCGTCGAAGTGTACTATCTCAATCAGACTACCGCCGGGCACATTGGTCAGACCTGCCTCTGCAATGGTCTTTCCGATATTGGGATTGTCCGATGGTACCATCATTTCAATGGTGTATTCGCCTGTCGATTCGAAAGCACTCTCAGGAGCCTTACGGTCGGGCAGCAGACGGCGCATGGCAATGACCGACAGCACGCCGACGGCCAGACAGAACAGTCCAGGAATCGTCGTGGCAAGAATGTTCATGGCATCGCCCGTCTTCTCCTCGTAGAGTCCGCTGATAATCAGGTTCGGTGGCGTACCGATAAGGGTACACACACCACCCATGCCGGAGGCATAGCTTAGTGGGATGAGTAGTTTCGAGGGCGACACGCCAAGCTTCTTGGCCCACATCTTGACGATGCCGACGAAGAGCGTCACCACCGTGGTATTGCTGAGGAACGAGCTCAGGACGGCTACCGGCAGCATCAGGCGTGTTACCGCCTTTGAATAGCCGTTGGGCGTACCTAGCAGATGCTTCACTATCCATTGCAGTACACCGGTATGCGTCAGCCCCGCGACGACTACGAACAGCACGCCGACAGTGACTACCGATGTACTGCTAAAACCTGAGAACGCGTCTTTCGCATCCAGCACGCCCGTCACGTAGAGCAAGCCGATGGCGCCCAGAAACACCAGGTCGGAACGCAGTTTTGTAAACAGCATCACACTGAACATTGTCAGCACAGTGGCAATGGTAATCCACGCGTTAATGCCAAATCCTAGAAAAACAAATGCTTCCACTTTACTGCTAATTATTGGTTTTGAGTGCAAAAATACAAAAAATTAATCTATTTCCGCACCTTTCTCCCCTTTTTTTATACCATATCATATTTCTTAGGCCACGGCTTGCAGCATTTCTGCCGCTCGGCATTGGTGCCTTCGAAGGCATTATTGCTCCTGACCAGTTTGATATTTGCTTCTATTCTTTTTGTTCTGATTTTTTTATAAAGTATCACATATTGGTTTAACTTGCTTAGTATCAGTTTGTTAAGTAAGGTGATGGTTTTATGAAAAGCATCACTTACCATCACGACAGCAAAACAAGTTGTTTTGCTGTCAATAACATGGCTTTAAGCGATGATTAGGGTGGCTTTAACGATAGCAAAACAACTTGTTTTGCTATTAAGGGAGCCTTCACTATCATCCTTAAAGATGCTCCGCTGTTCAGCTGAAGATGCTTGTAGACAATAAAAGAAAAGAGGGTGTATCTGCGGATACGCCCTCCAATCTAATAATGATAGACCTAATTATTTCAGTCCGAGTTTAGTTTTCACATCCTTAGTGACATCGGTAGACAGCGTGGTGCTGATATAGGGAATACCAGCGGCCATGTCCATGATGTAAATGTAGCCTCCTGCCTGGCCGACAGCCTTGATGGCTTCGAGCACCTTAGAAGTGATGGCCGACATCTTCTCGTTCTGCTCCTTGGCGAGAGCCTGCTGGTTGTCCTGATAGCTCTGCTGTATCTTCTGATACATCTCCTGGAGCTCAGTCTCGCGGCGCTGTTTGATGTTTGCGGGCAGTGTAGCCTGCTCCTTCTCGTAAGCCTCGCTCTTCTTCTGCAGCTCTTCCTGCATTGACTTGAGGTCGGCATCATACTGCTTGGTTAATGCTTCGATATCAGCACGGGCTTTAGTGAATTCGGGCATAGCCTGAATAATCTCCTGTGAGTTGACGTGACCGAACTTCTGTGCGAATGCGGCCATAGGAGCCAGCATTAACAGCATAACAAGTAATTTCTTCATTGCTTTTTTTCTTTTTTGTTATTATGATTTTTAATTTGAATATCCTAATTTTGACAGGACTTCATTACTGATGTCAATCTTGGGGGAACCGAAGATGATGCCGGCATCGCTGGCACGGTCGAGCACGAGCTGGTAGCCGCGCAGGTCGGCAATGTCGCGGACGGCATTGTAGACTTCCTCCTGAATGGGTGACATAAGAGCGGTGCGCTTCTTGAACAGCTCACCCTGCGGTCCGAAGTATTTCTTCTTCAGGTCGGCAGCTTCCTTCTCCTTGTTGACGATGGCCTCCTGACGGGCTTGTTTCTGCTCTTGCGACAGGAACACCACCTCGTTCTGGTAGTTCTTATACAGCGTCTGGGCTTCCACCTGGATGGCTTCCACTTCGGCCTGCCACTTCTTCGACACCTGGTTCAGTTGTTCGTTGGCACGCTCGTAGGCGGGGATGTTCTTAAAGATATAGTCCATGTCCACAAGGGCGAACTTCTGGGCCTGCATCGACAGCGTCGCTGCAAATATAAGCCCTGCTATCAATAATAATCTTTTCATACGCGTCGTTCTTTTTTAGAATAGTACACTCGTTTGACGTGAAAACTCTATACAGGTTTAATAGTTTTGTTAGAATTCTTGTCCTAAGATGAAGTGGAACTGGCTGCCACCCTTGTTCGAACCGTCGTAGGCACGGTCGAAACCGTAGGCCCAGTCGATACCCATCAGACCCACCATAGGCAGGAAGATACGCACACCGACACCGGCAGAACGCTTCATGTCGAATGGGTTAAAATTGCCAGCTTCGTGCCAGGCATTACCACCCTCGAGGAATCCGAGACCGTAGATGGTCGTGTTGCCCAGCAGCAGCGGATAGCGCAGCTCAAGCGTGAAGCGATCATAGGCATAACCCTCGGCGCGATAAGGCGTCAGCGATCCGTTCTCGTAACCGCGCAGACCGATGGTCTCCTCGGCATAACCTGATGAATAGCCACTCATACCATCGCCACCCACGTAGAACGTTTCGAAGGGCGACTTCTTATCCTTGTTGTATGAGCCCAGCAGACCGAGCTCGACACGCGTCATCAGCACGAGACACTTCTGTCCGTTGGTGAGAGCTGTGAAGGTGCGTGACTTAAACTTCCACTTGTGATACTCAATCCAGCGATACTTGTCCTGCAACTCGGCGTTGTAGCGGTCGATATTGCTGTTGTAGGTCTCGGCGGTAGCCAGGTTGGCATAGTCCTTTTTGTCGAAGAGCGACCAGGGCGGTGTGAGCGTGACGGAAGCCATGAACTCGGAACCGCGACGTGGGAACAACTGGTTGTCGGTAGAAGTACGCGACAGCGTGATACCGAAGGAGATGTTGTTACAGTTACCGTTTGAAATCAGGAAGTAGCTCCAGTCGCGCAGCATATAGCGGGTGTACGACAGCTGGGTCATCAACTGGAAATAGTCGTCGGGCCAGCGCAGACGCTTACCCCAACCGAGCGACAGACCGAACAGCTTGATATACTTGTCGTCGTCCATCATCGATGTGTAATCGTAGTAGCCCGAGTTGTACATACCGTAGCCGCCATAGTAATTGTTGTAGTTGTTCATCCAGGCGGAGTTACGATAGGTACTCGATATATCGCTCTGCTTAGAGTAGAAAGCGCTGATGCTGAGTGAGTTAGGACGCTTTCCACCGAACCATCCCGTAGAGTAGCCCGTCGAGATGGAGCTGTAGTACGAACCGTTGGACTGCAACGACAGCGACAGCTGCTCACCGTCACCGATCGGCATGATGCCGCGGTGCATCTTATTCTTGCCAAACAGGTTGCGCATGGAGAAGTTGTTGAGCTTGATACCCACACGGCCGATGATACCCGTCTGACCCCAACCGAGCGAGAACTCCAGCTGGTCGTTCGACTTCTGCTGCAGGTTCCAGTTGATGTCTACGGTACCGTCCTCGTAGTTAGGCTCGATCTTCGGGTCGACGGCTTCAGGATCGAAGAATCCCATCGACGCGATTTCACGGGCTGAACGCTGCAGGGCGTCCTTCGAGAACAGATCGCCAGGCTTAGTACGCAGCTCACGGCGCACCACTTCCTCGTACAGACGGTCGTTACCGAAGATGCGCACATGGCTCAGGTGAGCCTGTGTACCCTCTACGATACGCATCTCGAGGTCGATGGAGTCGCCCACGATGTTAACTTCCGTTGGGTCGAGGTTATAGAACAGGTAACCGTTGTTCCAATAGTAGTTACCCACAGCATCGTCGTCTTCTCTCAGTCGTTTGTTCATGTACTTCTGGTTGTAGACGTCGCCCTTCTTCATGCCCAGCATGCGGTCCAGATATTCGCTGTTGACAACGGTGTTGCCTACCCATGTGATGTTACGCAGATAGTATTTTTGGCCTTCCTCCACCTTGACGAAGACATTGACGTGCTTCTCGTCGACCGTCCATACGGAGTCTTCGACGATGGTGGCATCGCGGAATCCCAGCTCGTTATATTTCTCGATAAGCGCACTCTTAGCCTCCTCGTAGCGCTCGGGGGTGAACTTCTTGGCCTTGAACATGTTGCCGATCTTGTTTACCTCGTTGATCTTACCGAAGGCACCCTTCTTGAACAGTGTACCCTTGATCTTCTTGCTTGCCAGCTGCTCGTTGCCCTCGAAGATGATTTTGAGCACCTTCATTTTAGCCTTCTTATCAACAATCACGTCGAGGATGACCTCGTTCTTGCCGGTCACATCGTCGCGCTGCTCGATATCGATTTGGGCGTTCTTGTAACCCTTGTCGTCGAAATATTTCTTGGCAAGAATCTTGGCGCGATCAATCATGTTGGGCGTAATCTGCGCTCCCTTCATGATGCCCAACTTGGCCTCCATGTCTTCACGCTCCGACTTCTTCAAACCGAAGTAGTTGATGGTGCTCACGCGCGGACGAGTGGCCAGATGAATGCACAGATACACCTTCTTATCCACGATGGAGTCGGCGGTGATGGCTACCTTCGAGAAAAGGCCGTGCTTCCAGTAGCGCTTCACGGCATCGGTAATCTCCGTACCCGGCAGGTCGATAGTCTGTCCGACGCTCAGTCCTGAGAGTCCGATGAGCACATAGTCCTCGTAGCCTTCCACGCCCTTCACGGCCAGTCCGCCAATCTCGCATTGGCGTGGGGTGCTAGCATACGAGATGTCGGGATTGACAATGACGTCTTGAGAATAAGTGAAAAGCGGAAAGTGGAAAGTGAGAAATACTATCAGCACCATCACCTTCCTTGAGAGACTTCCCTTTTTCACCTTATTGTTTATTAAATTCATTAGCGGTAGCAAATTTTTCACTTTTCACTTTTACTTCTTCTCTTCTGCCTCCACCTGGGCTTCTGTCTTGCCGAAACGGCGCTGACGGCTCTGATAGTCGGCAATAGCCTTATGAAGAGCCTCTTCGTCGAAGTCGGGCCAGTAGGTGTCGCAGAAATATAACTCGGAATAAGCGCATTGCCACAACAGGTAGTTGGAGATGCGAATCTCGCCACCAGTACGGATCAACAGCTCTGGATCGGGCATGAAGTTGGTGCAGAGATGCTTGCTGATGGTCTCCTCGGTGATGTCCTCGGTTCCCTCGGCAACGATCTGCCGGACGGCCTCGGTGATCTCCCAGCGGCTGCTGTAGCTCATGGCCATGACAACGGTCATGTGGGTGTTGTCCTTCGTCAGGTCTTCCATGTACTTGATCTTGTCCTGCACGCTCTCTGGCAGACGCTTGCGGTCGCCAATCATCTGGAACTTGATATTGTTGTCGGTAAACAAATTCATCTCGACAAAACTGAGCACCAGACCCATCAAGGCTTCAATCTCATATGCAGGACGGTTCCAGTTCTCCGTCGAGAAGGTATATAGCGTCAGGTACTTCACACCCAGTCGGGCGCACTCTGCTGTAATCTTCTTAACGGTCTCTACGCCAGCCTTGTGGCCGTAGGTGCGGTCCAGTCCGCTGTCCATAGCCCAGCGTCCGTTGCCGTCCATGATGATAGCAACGTGTTGCGGGATGCGGTTCTTATCCAATGTTATAGCCATATATCTTATTTTATTTATTTCTTTCTTAATCTCGATCGTTATGACAGGTGCGGCACTTCGTCCAGAGGTCGTAAGTCACGGCGACACGGAACTGGCTGTAGCCGTCCTGATTCTTGAACAGGCCGCTGCTGATGATGCCGTAGGGATCGCTCACGCCGTCAAGACGGTCGTTATGCGTAAAGACCATGGTCCAGTCAGCACTGATGTTCACACGGTCTGCCACTTTGTATTTCACACCTGCACCGAAGGGCAGGTTCACGCTCACCTCTGTCTTGTCGGGCTTGGCAACCGTCATACCCACACCTATATATATATAAGGTGTCAGTCGCTTGGCGCCCCGATATTCAAATCCAGTCCCGTAGGGCCAGAAATTATATTCAAATCTCACTCCTGCGTCGACAACACCCGTCTTGAACGAGTAGTCGGTGATGTCAGGGTAGTAGGTGTTGGCGTCCTTCGACGAGCCTTTCAGCTGTCCGTAGCTCACGTTTAGGGATATTGCCCTGCGTGGGTCGAACTTATATTTTGCCAGCAGCGTAGCCATGGGCTGCAAATTCTTCAGCACGCTGGTGTTGAAATCGCCCAGATAAGCTATGGCGCCTATACCTCCACCCAGTTCCATACGGTATTCCGGCATGGTTTGTGCGCGGGTGCCGATGGTCAGGATCAGTAGGATGAGGAGGCTTAGTGACTTACGCATGCTTTACACCAGCTTTCTTATTTCTCTAACCATCCCAGACGGTTCAGACGGCCGCGCCATATCTGTCGCGAACCGGTACAATAGAGCCACAGGTAGTTGTTGTCGTCAACCTTAGCATCTACGTCGGTAGCGTCCGTGTCGAAGTCGTCAGGCATCTGGTAGGTGGCGTTGTATTTCCACGTAATACCGTTATCGCGGCTCTGGTAGATCTGCGAGTAGGGCTCCTCGGTGCATCCGCCGATACCTTTTCCACCCAAAGCCAAGATGCTGTTATCGTAGGCTACGATGGTCAGGTTTTCGAGTCGGGGCAGTGCAAAGAAGTTATTGTCGCTAAGTTCCATGTAGGTCCAATGACTTTCATCATTGTCCTTATTCACTATCTTACGCCATACCATAGCTATCTTCTCCTGAGGATATTCGCTGACAGAACGGTTGCCCACCAGCACGACATAGTCGGTATTCTCAGCCAGATACATGGGGTAGTGGACGAGGGCGATGTCCTGAACGGGCAGCAGCGAGGCGTCGTCGTCCAGCAACTCTTCCTTCCAGCTGATACCGCCGTCGCGCGACACCATCAGGAGATTGTTGTCCGACAGGGCGTATTTCTCGTAAGCACCCTCCCCAATCAGCATCTTGATGCCTTCGGGCAATTCCGTCTCCTCCTTAGCAGCGGGCTCATAGTCGAAGCCCACCTGCTCCCAATTGAATTCGGTGCCTTCCTGCTGGTGAACATTCACCGAGATGGTGTATATCGATTCGCCTTCGCCATCACTGGAGAAGATATGGAATGTACGGGGCTGGGAGAAGTCAATACTGTCGGCAGAAGAAAAGTAACGCAGTGTATCGCTGTCGATATCCTTGATGGTCACCGTACCGTTATTGACACTCGAAATGGTGCATACGACATGCTTCACATCTGTACCCACAGGCAGTGAGTCGGTGTTATAGATACGGCGGTTCACCTGGTCGATATGGAAATCGTAGTCGCTACCAGTTATCTGTACCTTATATACGGAGTCTTCACCCGTCGATGAAACGGTGTGTACATATCTGTTCAGCGAGCCCAAAACGAAATAGTTGATGGCGGCATCGCTATAGAGCGTTACCGTCGTCCGATCGCTTCCCTTCAGGCATGAAGTCATCATGGCCAGCACGGCCATCAGCATGCATATAGAGGTTATTTTTCTCATCTTTAGACAATTTGGGTGCAAATTTACGCACAATTCTTCAAATTTGAGCATATTTCTACCTTTTATTAAGTTAAATATATTATAAATGGCGATATTTTAGGTTTTATAAACAAAAGAGCGCGGTATGAATCACTCACTCCGCGCTCCTTTTAACGGATATCGGTATGCATCAGCGTCACAATACTAAGTATTGTCGTAACCGCCACTGCTGCCAACATGACCGTTGTTTGAAAATCTAATAACATAATCTTTACCTTAAAAACTACTAACCTAATGAAACAGGTAATCCTCTTGATTACCGCTGCAAAGGTACCGGGTTTTCATGAATCAGGCAACAAATAAGGGCAGTTTCCGTAGAAACCGCCCTTTATTTTGATGTAAGTCAAAATCTCGATTACAGCTTTGGACCAGCAGCGACGAGCAATCTTGCTCGTTGCTTTCGGCCCTAAGTCTTACAACTTAGGTCCTGCAGCGACGAGAGCCTTACCAGCCTCGTTGGTGGTGTACTTGCCGAAGTTCTTGATGAAACGAGCAGCCAGATCCTTAGCCTTCTCCTCCCACTCTGATGCGTTAGCATAAGTGTCGCGAGGATCAAGGATAGCAGGATTTACATTAGGCAGAGCTGTGGGAACCTCGAAGTCGAAGTAAGGAATCTTCTTGGTCTCAGCCTTCAGGATGCTGCCATCGAGAATAGCGTCGATGATACCACGTGTATCGGGGATAGAGATACGCTTGCCGGTACCGTTCCAACCAGTGTTCACGAGGTAAGCCTTAGCACCGCTCTTCTCCATCTTCTTAACCAGCTCCTCAGCATACTTTGTTGGGTGCAGCTCGAGGAATGCCTGGCCGAAGCAAGCAGAGAAGGTAGGAGTTGGCTCTGTGATACCACGCTCTGTACCAGCCAGCTTAGCTGTGAAACCAGAGAGGAAGTAGTACTTGGTCTGCTCAGGAGTCAGGATAGATACTGGGGGCAGTACGCCGAATGCGTCGGCAGAGAGGAAGATGACGTTCTTAGCGTCGGGACCAGCGCTCTTGCCATTAACCTTCTGGGCAATCTTCTCAATGTGGTTGATAGGATAGCTGACGCGGGTATTCTCTGTAACGCTCTTGTCAGCGAAGTCGATCTTACCATCCTCAGCAACAGTTACGTTCTCGAGCAGAGCGTCGCGCTTGATAGCACCATAGATGTCAGGCTCGTTCTCCTTAGAGAGGTTGATAACCTTAGCGTAGCAACCACCTTCGAAGTTGAATACACCCTCGTCGTCCCATCCGTGCTCGTCGTCACCAATCAGCAGACGCTTAGGATCGGTAGACAGTGTGGTCTTACCTGTACCAGACAGACCGAAGAAGATAGCAGTGTTCTTACCCTCCATATCGGTGTTAGCAGAGCAGTGCATAGAAGCGATACCCTGCAGAGGCAGATAGTAGTTCATCATAGAGAACATACCCTTCTTCATCTCACCACCGTACCATGTGTTGATGATCACCTGCTCGCGGCTGGTAGTATTGAAAGCAACACAGGTCTCTGAGTTCAGACCCAGTGCCTGATAGTCTTCTACCTTTGCCTTAGAAGCATTATAGATAACGAAGTTAGGCTCGAAGCTCTCCAGTTCCTCAGCGGTAGGCTGGATGAACATGTTCTTGACGAAGTGTGCCTGCCAAGCTACCTCAACGATGAAGCGAACGCGCAGACGGGTAGCCTCGTTGGCACCGCAGAAAGCGTCGACAACATACAGATTCTTGTTGCAGAGCTCCTTGATGGCAATATCCTTAACCTTTGCCCAAACCTCCTCAGACATGGGGTGGTTGTCGTTCTTGTAACCCTCTGTGGTCCACCATACTTTATCCTGGCTCTGTGCATCCTTCACGATGTACTTGTCCTTAGGTGAACGGCCGGTGTAGATACCAGTCATAACGTTAACAGCGTTGAGCTCGGTGTTTACGCCCTTGTCGAAACCCTCGAGACCAGCCTTTGTCTCCTCTTCGAAGAGGTACTCATACGACGGATTGTGAGCAATCACGGTTGAACCGGTGATGCCATACTGTGTCAAATCTAACTTTGCCATAATACTTTAAACTTGTTTTTATTTGTGAATTTACTATTACCTATTTCAAATCGCGTGCAAAGTTACGAAAAAGTTGAGAGTTTTGCAGTACCCATTAAGAGTTTTTTGCACTCAAAAGGTTCTTTTTAGGTTAAAGAAATTAAAATTGTAAAGCCGTCCCGTGTTTTTGTCACACCGAGTTGTCAAAACTCTGAAAATATTCGTATCTTTGCGGTCGAAGAAAACTATATCATATGGAAGTAATTGATTTCAGTAAAAGCAACTCTATCATCAATCAGTATATGTCGGAGTTGCGTGACAAGAACATTCAGAAGAACCGTCTGTTGTTCCGCCACAACATCATGCGTATTGGCGAGATGATGGCCTATGAATTGTCGAAGACCCTTGAGTATAAGCCCAAGAATGTGACGACTCCCTTGGGTAGTCTTGAGATTCCCCTGCCTAAGGACGATATGGTCATTGCTACTGTCCTCCGTGCGGGATTGCCTTTCCACGAGGGCTTTCTCAATGTGTTCGACAAGGCCGACAACGGTTTCGTTTCTGCTTTCCGTATGTATATCAACCGCGAACATACTGAGGTTGGCATACATACGGAGTATATCGCTACTCAGAGTGTCAAGAACAAGACCTTGGTGATTGTAGACCCTATGTTGGCTACGGGCGGTAGTCTGGCTGCTGCCATCGAGTCATTACTTCAGGCAGGAAAGCCCAAGAAGATACACCTCTGCTGTGTCATCGCGGCTCCAGAGGGCGTTGAAGTGGTGAAGCAGACGTTGCCTGAGGGCTCTACTATCTGGTGTGCAGCTATCGATCAGGGCATGAATGAGCACAAATATATTGTGCCGGGCTTTGGTGACTGCGGTGACCTCTGCTACGGTGAAAAGTTGCAGAGCTTCCGCAAGATTGCAGATAAATAAAAGAAGGCATCCGGATTTGGATGCCTTTCTTGTTGTTCTCTTATTTAACCTCCCAGATGTCGTTGGTCTCCAACAGCTCGGTGAAGTTGTGATACTTCTTCTGAGCCGAGACCTCAGCGAGTTGAGCGTGAACGGCATCGTTGTAGGTAGGAGCCTCTACGTCGCGGATCACACCGAGGGCGATGGGGAATCCGTCACCGTTACCCATGAGGGCGAGCTTCAACTGCAGGGTATTGTCCTCGCAGTGGGCATCGTGAACGAGTACGTCGTCCAGCGTGTAGCCGTCCTTGCCAATCTCTACGATTTTCAGACCGAAGCCCTGCTGTACGAGTCCGAACTCATTGTTCTCGCCGAACACGAGTTTCTCGCCGTGCTTCACGTAGATGGCGTTCTTCTTACGGCCTTCCTTGTTGTAGACAGCCTCATGACAGCCGTCGTTGAAGATGACGCAGTTCTGCAGGACCTCTGTCACTGAGGCACCTTTGTGCTCGTAGGCAGCCTTCAGCACCTCTACAGTTCCCTGGGCGTCGGTAGCCACGCAGCGTGCGAAGAAGTGTCCGCGTGCACCGAAGCAGAGCTCAGCGGGACGGAACGGATCCTCGACAGTACCGTAAGGACTTGACTTAGACACGAAGCCACGGGGTGAGGTTGGTGAGTACTGACCCTTTGTCAGACCGTAGATACGGTTGTTCAACAGAATCATGTTGAGGTCGATGTTACGACGGTTGGCGTGGATGAAGTGGTTACCACCGATAGCCAGTCCGTCGCCGTCGCCTGATACCTGCCATACGGTGAGGTTAGGGTTGGCAACCTTGGCACCTGTAGCGATGGCGGCAGCACGACCGTGAATGGTGTTCATACCGTAAGTAGCCATATAGTGAGGCAGACGGCTCGAACAGCCGATACCGGAGATAACTGCTACGTTCTCGGGAGCTACGCCAATCTCGGCCATAGCCTTATGGAGTGAAGCCAGGAAGAAGTGGTCGCCGCAACCTGGGCACCAACGAGGCTGGCCTTTCTTAAAATCTTGTGCTGTATATTCCATAACAATCTTACTTCTTTAAAATGTCCTCGAATGCGTTCACTAACTCTTCTACAACGAATGGCTGACCCTTTACCTGATTGAACTGGTAAGGAACAAAACCATCGACTTTCATGCGGAGGTAAGCAGCGAGCTGACCCATGTTCTGCTCGGCTACAACAACCTTCTTGTATTTAGAAAGTACGGCTGCTGTGTTCTTTGGCAGTGGGTTGAGATACTTGAACTGAGCCTGAGCCACTTTGTATCCCTTAGCACGGAGCTCGTCCATAGCAGAGTGCAGATGACCGTAAGTAGAACCGAAGCCTACGATGAGCAGATCGGCATCCTGAACGTCGCCGTCAACTTCGAGGTCGGGCACCTGGATATTATCAATCTTCTGCTGGCGCAGACGCGTCATCAGGTCGTGGTTCTCTGGGTTGGTAGAGATAGCGCCTGTAGCGTTGTCCTTCTCCAGTCCACCGAGGATATGTGTGAAGCCCTCACGTCCGGGAACAGCCCAGTAACGGGTGCCGTTCTCAGCACGCATATAGGGTGTCCACTTGCCCTTCAGTTCCTCAGGAACGTATGGAGGATTGATGGCGTCGAGCTTAGCCATCTCAGGCAGTTTGAAAGCGCCAGAACCATTTGCGATATATGCATCGGTGAGCAGTACGACTGGAGTCATGTGCTCGAGAGCAATCTTTGCAGCTTGATAAGCAGCATCGAAACAGTCGGCAGGACTGGTAGCAGCCATGACTGGCATTGGGCTTTCACCGTTACGTCCGAAGAGAGCCTGCAGCAAATCTGTCTGCTCACTCTTGGTAGGAAGACCTGTAGCCGGACCGCCACGCTGTACATCGAGCACCACCAATGGCAGCTCCATGATGACAGCCAGGTTCATGGCCTCGCTCTTCAGGCAGACACCAGGACCAGAGGTAGAGGTAACACCGAGAGCACCGGCAAACGAAGCACCGAGTGCAGATGCACAACCGCTGATTTCATCCTCGCACTGAACGGTGATGACACCGCATGACTTGTGCTTTGAAAGCTCGTGGAGAACATCGGTAGCAGGTGTGATAGGATATGAACCCAGGTACAATCTCAGACCGGCCTTCTCGGCAGCTGCTATGAAACCGTATGCTGTAGCCTTGTTACCGGTGATATCCATATAGCGTCCAGGCGTCTTCTCCTTGGTTTCTACGCGATAAACATTGATAGCGTTTGAGTGCGTGTTGTGACCGTAGTCCCAACCAGCCTGAATAACCTTGATGTTAGCCTCAGCGATAGCGGGCTTCTTGGCAAACTTCTCCTTCAGGAAATTACCAACGAGGTTCAGGTCGCGATCGAAGAGCCAGCAGACCAGTCCGAGAGCGAACATGTTACGGCACTTCATCATCGCCTTATTGTCCATACCGCTATCGGCCAGACAGTCTTTCACCATCGTGGTCAGCGGGCACTGGATGACACGATCGGGGTCGATACCCATCTCACCCAGATAATCCTCAGTCTGGAACTGAGCCTTCTCCAGATCCTTTGGACCGAAAGAGTCGGTGTCGATGATAATCGTAGCACCCGGCTTGGCGTAGCGATACTGCGTCTTCAGTGCAGCAGCATTCATAGCCACCAACACGTCGCACTTGTCGCCAGGAGTGTAGACCTTACCTGCACCGATGTGTACCTGGAAACCAGACACACCAGTCAGCGAGCCTTGCGGGGCGCGGATGTCGGCGGGATAGTCGGGGAATGTGGAAATGCCGTTACCAACGGTGGCACTAACCGTAGAGAAGATGTTTCCGGCGAGCTGCATACCGTCGCCGGAGTCACCTGAGAAGCGGACAACAACCTGATCCAGCTCCTTCACTTCTAATTGTTCAGCCATAACATTATTTAGTTTATTACTAACTCTTTCTCTAAAACGGCTGCAAAATTATTCATTTCTGATGAAATATCCAAAGAAAAAAAGTAAAAAGTGCATATTTGCCCGCAAATTTATGCAAATATACACTTTTTATTAATTAATCCAACTCTCTGGCGGTTCCTATGCCTTTTTATTGGATTTGGCTCATGTCAAGACTCATGCCTCCGTCTCCTTTGGCTTGCTGGTCTTCTTGGCGTTTTTGTTCTGCTGCTGCCTGCTGCTGCTGATATCTGGCGTAAGCGTCCTCAATCTCCTTGAGCTTATCCTCGTGCAGTTGGTCGCGCTTTTCGGTCCAAGTCTTGTTGAGCTCTTTGAGTGCCTTATGCAGCTTGTCGAGTTCATTTTCCTTCTCGTCTGCTGTCATAAGGGCTATCTGCGATTCTGTCTCCGTCTTGGCAGCCTCCATCTGTACCTTACACTGTTCATACATCGCATTGGTCGTCTCTTTCAACAGGTCATAGCGGTTCTTGTCGACATCCGGCATTGTGATCTGCAGATACTCCACATCCACCTTCTCGCCGTCGTCCATTTCCAAGTTCAAGTTCTTCCGGTCCTGCTTGAACTCCGGGTGAGCCATCGCAATACCCTTTCCGATGCTGAACAGATCCTCATCGTATATGGGGAATACCTTAAAGTCGTATTCGCCATCCTTGGCGATTCTGGCTACATCTTCCAGTCGCTTGCCTTCGCCCTCAATCATCACGGTAATCGGTATCAGTGAGGCTTCTTCGGCCTTGATGCAGAGGTTCATATACCTGAAATTCATCATGGCGACATAACCGCTCAGGCGTCCCTTTAATTGGTCGTATTGACTGATAATACTTCTTTTCATATTGTTCTGTTTTTACATTCCGTCTTTAATATTCATCGACTTAAACGACTGCTTGACTTCGACCTTGTTCATCGTGAGGTCAGTGCCCGTGACAGCATCCTTGAATTCCGTCTTACCCTTCACCTCGTTGCCGCTGCTTTCAAGATTCATCTTGCCGTCGGCCAGCTTCACGGAAGCCTTCTTCTCGCCCTGCTGAGCTTCGAATGTCTTGTCGGCGCCCAATGCAATCTCCTCCGATGTAGCTTCAATCTTCTTGCTCTTGAAGTCCTTCGTCTCCATACCGATGGTCATATTCTCCGCCAGCAGCTCCATCTTGCTGCCCTGTGCCAGAGCCTTTGTCTTGGGCTTGCCGCCTTCCAACTCGTAGTCGACGGTCTCTACGCTGACGTTCTTCGACCTGACGATGATGTCGCCCTCAGCGGTGTAGGTACCCTTGGTAATCTTGCCGTCTTTGTCGCGCTGTACGTCGGCGGGCTTGGCAGCCGATGCCACGATAGTCTTGGCGGCGATGCTGATCTGACCGTCAGCAGCCAGTCCCTTCTCGGTGTATAGCTTGTCCTTCTGCTGATAGTCCATCGACTCTAGCGTGATGTTCTTCGACGAGATGGTAATGTCGCCCGAAGCCGTTATCTCGGAACCGTCCTTCTTGGGACTGCCCGTCGAGAGGTTGATGTGTTCCGTATTCACTGTCAGACTGCTTCCTTCTACCAGTGTGCCATCTTCTTGCATCATACTGATGCCCATCTGTGGTGTCTGGATAGTGACGCTGGCTGCATCGTTGGTACAGAAGCGTCCGTCGCCGTCGTGGTTCAGGATATCGATGCTCTCACCCTGCAGCTTCAGCGATGCCCCTGATGGCTGTTTGCGGAAGTCGTCGCCCGTCTTGATGTTTTTCTTTTCAGCCTCCAAAGCCGTCATCTGACGGTTGACCTCAGCGAGTGCCGAAACAGTGTGGATAAAGTCTTGGGTCACCTTGTAGAGCGATGGCGTCAGAGCCTGCACTTGTCCGCTGATCTTTTCCACTTCTACCATATTGACGCGCGTCAGAAGGCTGTTGCCGTTCAGCTCTTCCTCCTTGTCCATCAGCTTCTTCAGTTCGCTGAAGAATTTGTCTATCTCCTTCTTCTGACCGTCCGAAGTCTTTTTCAGCAAGTCTTTTCTTTCTTTGAGGGCGTTGATGCGCGACTCCACGCTTTCCTTATGTCCATCGCCAGCCATCGAGGCTTCTACGTCTAAGTTCTTGTCGGCATGAATGCGGATACCGCTCTCGCCGAGTGTGGCGGGTGTCCACGAGAAGACGTCCTTGGCATCGTTGCTTTCCAGCGTGATGGCTCGTGCCTGACTGACGATGCTGGAGTGGGGGTATACCACTTCTTCCATTCCGTCGGAGCCTGGATCTACGGCTGTCTGGGTGATGACGGGAGCACGCTGGGTGATGGTACCTCCCATGCCGGCACCCTCTACGTTGATGGCATTGCCGCGTATGATGACTTTGCCGCCGCCTTTCAGCATGCCGCTCTTGTCTACGTTGCCTATCACGATCTCCGGTGCCGAGATGACGATGCGCTCGTCGTCGGTAATATACCTGCCGCTATCCAGTCGGTCGAAGATGTCGGTCTTCATCTGCTGTACGGCATCTTTCTGTTTATGTATCTCCGCCAGATCTTTCGAGACACAGTTCTGGAAGTTGTCTAAGACTTTTTTCCACTCGTCAAATATATAGTCTGCCATAATTCAATACATTTAAATCTTCATGATGTTCCTTACTCTCAGAGCCGAAGCTGTCGACTTGCCTTCCATGAGGTCCGGATCGTCGAGGTCCCTGACATGAGCCTTGTCCATATCCTTGTTCAGAATCTTCGTAGCACCACCGTCCGAGAAGAGAATCTTGCCGCTCTTGTTGGGACCGAAGGCAAGGTAGTCCTGTATGTCGTCAGCAAATCCCGTGATACCCTGTGCGATTGGGTCTACGATAGAGGCTAGCGCGGTGTCGGCCCAAGCCGTATTCTCTTTCTTGACCAGCGTCTGAATGCTTTCCACATAAGCGTTCCAGTCTACTTCGATGTTGTCGTCATAGGGGTCTGGTGCTGCTGGTACTGCTCCACCGATGCCGTTGACAGCTCCCACCTTCTCGCGTGGTATCTTGAAGAAGTCAACCAGTGCGACATACATCTTTCTGGCCAGTTTCTTTTGGGCATCCTGAATGACGTTGTTGCCGGTTGGTGCCAGGAATTTCTTGAACGTAGTGGTGTCGTTGACGGCAAAGTTCTTTGGTGGAACAATATCCTGGATGACAGCCTTCGCGTCAGCGTCCATCTCCTGCAGATTATTTTCCACAAGGCTCCTGATGGTCAGCGCTCTCATTGCTTTAATGCTGTTGGCCAGTGTCGTCACACTGCTGATGATGGTGTTCTTGTCTTTGGTTATCTTGGCAACCGCGTTGTTGATGGCTTTCTGCTTGGCATTATCGTTCTTTGGAGCGCGATAAGTGCGGAAAATTACTCTCAAGTCAGCATCGGTGAGGCTGTTCGCATCTTTCGTTAAGAGGTTCTTGAATCCTATGGTCGCATTGACATCGCTATCAGGGTTGGTCCACAACGTATTGATGATATCAGTAGCTTTGTTGCATGGTTCTTGACTGTTGGCGAAATCCGTCATACCTGTAATCGTATCCTCAAGACCTTTTGAAGCCGTCTTTGCCTGCGTGTAGTGTGATGCAAAGTCGATAATGTAGGTGTTGGCTAACGCACGTGACATGAAGAACGAGCTTTCTATCCGTTCTAATGCCTGCGACAGATTGTCATTTCTCTTGCGCGTAATCTTATCCTTGTACCATTGGCTGATCTTGCTGTTGTAGGGCTTGTCGAAAGCGTCTACAGGATAGGCGGTCTTGCCCTTGCCGGCCTCTAGTGCCAGGTATCGGTTCGACTTCACCGTCAGCTTGCCTTCCACTGGGCGCACTAATACTTCTGTGGCATGACGTAAGATGCTCAAGTCGAGAAATCCTCCTACCGTCGATGCTATCTTCTTCTCGATGGCAGCGGCTGCAGCCAGCAGGAAATTGGAACCTGTGGGGGCGCCATACTCTGTGGTGAGGAATCTCTCCTTGATAAACTTACCCGAGTTCAGCGTCAGGTTGTTGCCTGCTTCAATGGTCACGTTCTTGCCCTGAATCTTCACGTCGCCGTTGGGGGCGCTGATCGTGATGCCGGTAAAGGCACTGAGCTTCACATCGCCGTAGGGCGACTTGATAGTGACGTTACGTCCGTCGGTGCTACCCTTGATGCTGTACATGCCGTACTTGTCGCTCAGTTCGATGTAACCTTCGAAACTTGGGCTCTTTTTTTCGTCGATTTCCAAAGCGTCTATCTTGAATCCTGGCAGGAATCCGGTGACGAGCTTCCATCCCGGCATGAAATTTGCCGCGAAGGCTGAGAATCCGCTTCCCCATCCGTCGCTCATCTTGATGGCCTGTCCGCCAGGTGTGACATGCACGATGTCGTTGGTGTATGTCGATACGGGAGCTTCCGTCGAAGGGGTAGACAGCGCACCGACTACGTAGGGTCGTTCCAGATTGTCGTTGGCAAAGGCTACCAGCACCTCTTCACTCTCGTAGTGGCGGTTGAACGATCCTGTACCTTTGTTGCCGCCCGGACGTGTAAACTCCAGCCACGGTGTCTCTTCGTCGCTCGCCTGCCATTGGAAGCGCACCTTGACGCGGCTTTGGCGTTGGGGGTCATTCATGCTGTCTGTTGTGACCATTGCGCGTTGCGGACCCGATGTGCGGATATGTCCTTTCGGATGTACCGTAGGGAAGAACAGTTTGTTGTTCTTGGCCGTAGCCACGATGTAATATGTCGTCGTGCTCTGGGTCTTGATGACACCGTCTTCTATCACCAGTTTGCTGTTCTGCTTGGTGCCTGCCTCTACGACGATATATCTTGTTGTGCCCTCCTTGATGGTGAAGATGTCGCCCAGCTTCAGGTCCTGATAAGCGGTGTCGAAGTTGATGCATACTGCATTCTTGGCCGTCTCCAGCTCGTTCAGCACGACGGTCTTGTAGGTTGCCGAATTGATGGCCGGATTATACAGTGCATACTGGTTGAACATTTGTTTGCCGTCTTCTTCACCATAATGTCCGCCTTTGACGACGTCTTCCATATCGGTTTTCTTGAAGTATTCATCGTCGAAATTCTTGTTCTTCTCGTTGCTTATCTTCTTGGCCTGTTCCTGCACGATTTTTTCGTCTACCGTGCTGTCCACCACGAAGTCGAACAGATTCTTGCCGCTCGACAGCAGGTTGCCAATCAGCTTGGTCAGCCAGATGTCGCCGCCTTTATTTTCAAAATCGCATCCCATGACGCCCTTCAGAATGTCGTATTCTCCTTTTGTCACCGGGTTTTTCAGTATATCATTATCGTGCGTTGCGTCGTCGGCATAGCTGTTGCTGATACCCTCGGCCGACAGCAGCGCCTCGTTCAGGTCGCAGTAGGTCAGCGTGTCCCAAGTGGTGATTTTCGTCGGCTCGTTGGGCTCGTTGTAGCCTATGTTCAGCGTCTCGTCCTCGAAGTAGAGGAATTCGCCCCATCTGTTGCAGGTGCGCACCAGGAAGTCGTAGTAGCTCTCGTTATACTGCACGAGATAGGGGAATATCTCCTCCTGGCTTCCTTCGTCGCTTGTCAGTATCTTGATGTTGTCGTAGTCATACTTCACCGTCTCGTCCTTCTTGTAGGGCAGCTTGTATTTGGTCTTCTCGGTTTCTACGATGTCCCTGAACAGTCGCTTGGCCACCCACGTCTTGCAGTCTTTGATGAGTGTCATCTGCTTGTCGGTGCTGTATATCTTCAGCGTTACATACATGCGCTTCATCTGGTATCGGGGCTCCAGCTCGTGGATGTAGTATCCGTTGCAGATGGTCTTTTCGTTGCTGATGGTCGCCTCGCCCTTCTCGTCGATCTCGATGTCGCCGTACATCAGCGTCACCTTCTTGTTCAGCAGCACTATAGCCAGGTCGGCCTTTGAAGCTTCTACCCATTCGGTGCTCGATACCAGACTCAGCTGCATGTCGACGATGATTTCGCCCGGTGTATACATCTTTTTGTGGAAACTCATGTCCTGAATGCTCAGCTCGTAGGTGTTGTCGCCCACTTTCACGCTCTGCTTCTTATTGTCCTTCGTCAGGATAATATCAGGATTGGTACCCTCAATCTTCAGAATCAGTGAAGTTATCTTAGCCATAACTATTGATGATTAATGGATGAATATACTTTGAAAATTGTTCTCCCGACCGATATACGTCGTGTTCAGCAGCAGCAGCTTTACTGAGAGCATCATCTGCTTGTCCGATGCCGATGCGCCTCGCTGGTCGGTCGTGTTGACGTCGCTGTAATTCTCTTCTACACACACCACGTATCCGTCGCATATCATGCCGTCGTCGTAGTCCTTCAGGTTGGTGGCTCCGTCGAAGGTGGCGTTGAATACGAACGAGAATATGAAGTGCTCGTTGCTGGCCAGCCGCTCGTAGTAGGGCTTGGCGTCGGCAGGGTTGTTCAGCCTGATGGTGAATGCCAGCTCTACGGGTTCTGTCGGTCCGTAGGCCTCGCCCAGGTTGTTACGCTTGCGTGTACATTTATACTCGAATTGCTCCACAGTGGTGCATCGCTCCTGCAGAATGCTCTTCATCGTCAGGATGTTCTCGGGCACTATGAGCGCCTTGAGTTCGTTGCTGTTTAGTCTTGCCATTTCTTTAGAAGCGTTTAAATTCTATATCGTCTACCTTGATGTTCTCTGCCTCGATGGACAGCGTGACTATTCTGCGTCTGAATGTGTTGATGTCGTACTTCTCGTCCAGACTGAAACACCGTGCATTCTCGAAGCTGATGATATGCTCGGTCTCACCGTCCGATGCCCTCACCGCTACCGTGCTGATGACGATACGTCCCTCCTGGGCAGTCTGCATGTCGTACCATCTGTACAGGTCCAGATCGTCGCGACCGGGACATACGACGCTCACCTCCAGCCGTTCGCAGGCACCGTTGCCCTCGGGACAGAACTTGTTGTAGTTCCGGCGGTGCACAATGTGGCAGTCGGTGACCAGATACTCCTTGAAGTATCGTTTAACGGTGTTGTTGCCGAATTGTATGATTGCTGTTAGAGCCATATATTACTGCTTTTTATTTTTTTACTCTGCAAAGATACAAAAAAATGCCGCATTCCCATTCATTTTTTCTCTCTTTTTTAATCATGAAGTATGGACAAAGCATCGAAAAATGGACAAAACGACGGTTTCTCCCCTTCGTTTTATCCATTCAGCAGCCTCTCTCCCCCTGTTAGTACTCGAACGACGAGCCTCCCAGGAATTCGCGCAACAGCGATGTTGGCGGTATCTGGTCCTCGGGGATGGGGCGTATGTATCTTAGGAATTTGCGCAGCCTGTAGGCTTCAGCATATTCAGGGCAGTTCTCGGGCACCTCCTCCAGCAGCGGCTCCGCCTGCCGCTTGATAACGGCCAGTTCGAAGAGCATGGCCGAGTTGAACATCGCGTCGGCATTCTCCTGGAACGGGAATATCCACTTGTTCTCACCCGCCCTTACCGAGGGCCATCGGCGTATCGTCTCGCGTGCATTCACGCCCCGATACTTGTTGTCGCGGATGATGCGTCGCAGCAGCCGGTTGTCGGTGGTGGGTACGTAGTTGTGCGAGTCGAGCAGGATCGTGGTCAGTGCCGATGCATAGACGCGGAATATCTGCTCGTCGGGAATCTGCGACGTCAACTCGGGGTTCAGCGCGTGGATACCCTCTACCACCAGTATCTCCTTGCCCTTCAGCTGCAGCTTCTTGCCGCTCCACTCGCTTCTGCCCTCCTGGAAGTTATAGCGTGGCAGCTCCACCTCCTCACCTCTGAACAAGGCGTTCATCTGTTCGTTCAGCAGCGGGATGTTCAGGGCGTGCAGATGTTCGAAGTCGTAGTCGCCCTTCTCGTCGCGTGGCGTCTTGTCACGATCCAGGAAGTAGTCGTCGAGCGATATACCGATGGGTCTGATGCCGTTGACGGCCAGCTGTACGCTCAGTCGCTTGCATGTCGTAGTCTTGCCCGACGACGACGGTCCTGCTATCAGCACCATCCTGATGCCCTTGGTGCGTGCTATCTCGTCGGCTATCTGTGCTATCTTCTTCTCCTGCAGCGCCTCCGATATCTGTATCAGCTGCGACGAGTATCCCTTGCTGATGGCGTCGTTCAGGTCGCCCACGTTCCTCAGTCCGATGATGTCCTGCCATTGGTGGTGTTCCTTGAAGATGCCGAACATCTTGTCCTGCCGGATAAAGGCACCCAGTTTCGAGGGGTCGCTGGCCGTCGGGATGCGCAGCAGCAGGCCGTCGAAGTAGTATTCCAGTCCGAACAGGTATATCTGTGCCGTATTGGTGAGCAGCGAGCCGTAGTAGTAGTCCTGATAGCCGTCTATGTCGTAGTAGGTGGTATAGAGCTGTCCCGTGCTCTGCAGCAGCTTTACTTTCGACATCGAGCCCGCCTTGGTAAACATCTTGATGGCCTCCTCCGTCGTCGTCTCGTAGCGGTGTATGGGGATGGCGGCGTCGATGATGTCCTGCATCTTCTGGCGCAGCATCGCAGCGTCGTCGGGCGTCACGGGACGTCCTATATGCAGGTCTACATAGTAGCCGTTGCTGATGGGAATGTCGATCACCACCTTGCATGGTGTGCCGCCAGGCTCGTCAAACACCTCGTGGGCCGCCTTGCAGAGAATGAAGAAGAGCGTCCGCGTATAGGCGCGCAGACCGCTTGCCGACGTGATGTCCATAAACTCCACCTCTTTCTGCTTGTATACGCGGTAGTGCATTCCCTCCACCTTGTTATTAACGCGCGCGGATATAGGGCCGTATTCAAACTTCAGTCCCGACAGTTTGTAGATATCCTCCAGTGTGCTCCCCATAGGAGCCTCTACGGTTGTCCCGTTGTTGCGAATCACGATGCTGATGTTTTTTTCCATATCGATTAGTTTTTTGGTTCTTACAATTAGTGCTGCAAAGATACGAATAAAAATTGGACCCACCAAATGGTGAGCCCAATTTTTCTTCACTTAGAACGGACCGTGCCCCATGCACGACGTCGTTCCCATTGCAGTCAAAGCTGCGGTCAAGATGCTTACGATTACCTGGATAATCGCCTTCCACGTCTCCTTCTTCATACGCCTTTAATCTCCCTCACCTGGTTCGTCACCATTGTTGGTGGGCGTTTGGCTTGAGCCGCTGCCGCTGCCACTGCCGCTACCGCTGCCGCTTCCACTGGTGCCTGCTGGCGACAGGATGAAGCTGATGGGCGTCTTGT
>CAMUYR010000026.1 GCA_947164965.1 uncultured Prevotella sp.
GGCATACAGACCGACCGCATCCGTGCCATCAAGGAGAAGTCGGAGATGAAGAAATACTATGCCAAGGGCCAAGTGCCTACGGCGCGTCAGATCAGTGCCGCCGAGGGCGAGGATGCCGTCAGGCAGTTTGCCGCTAAGACGGGCTATCCCATCATCGCCAAACCCGATGTAGGTGTGGGAGCCAGCGGCACGTATAAGATTCACGGTGACGCAGAGCTGAAGCAGTTCTACGAGACGGAGCCCCACTACAACAGCTATGTGGTTGAGGAGTTCATCACAGGCGAGATATGCAGCTATGATGCCGTCATCGGTCGTGAGGGTGAACCAATCTTCGAGTCGATGACCGTCTGGCCGCCCTCGATTATGGACATTGTGAACAAGAAGCTCGACTTGTCCTATTATGTCGATAAGGAAATGCCCGAGCCATTGCGAGAACTGGGACGCCGCACGGTGAAGGCCTTCGGCGTTTGGAACCGCTTCGTGCATCTGGAGTTCTTCCGACTCGACAGCGACCGCGAGGGTCTGGGCAGGCAGGGCGACTTCGTGGCACTGGAAGTGAACATGCGTCCTGCAGGCGGCTATACGCCCGACATGATCAACTACGCCCACTCGACCGATGTCTATAAGATATGGGCCGACATGGTGGCCTTCGGCAAGAGCCATACCGCCATCGGCCAGCAGCACTACTGCGCCTTTGCCAGTCGTCGCGACATCTATAAATATGTATATACGCACGAAGAGGTGTTGAAACGCTACGGCGACCGCATCGTGATGTGCGACCGTATGCCGGAACTGTTCTCAGCCGCCATGGGACAGCAGATGTACACGGTGCGTCTGGAAAGCATGGAGGAAGTTAATGAATTTGTTGAATTTGTACACTTGAAGAAATGAATATCAATTACGTGAAGAAATACTCTGCCGCCCTCGGGCGTGACATGGAATACAAGACATACGGCGACAAGGGACATCCCGTGCTCGTCTTCCCGTCGCAGGACGGACGTTTCTACGACTATCAGGACTTCGACATGGTAGGCGTGCTCTCCAACTATATAGACCGCGGACAGATACGCCTTATCTGTGCCGACAGCATTGACCGCGAGACGTGGTCCGACATCAACGGCGACCATCACCGTCGCATCGAGCTGCACGAGCGTTGGTATCACTACATCGTCGACGAACTGATACCCGAGGTACGCCATTTCAGCAACGAGACCTTTATCGTCACGGGCTGCTCCATGGGCGGCTTCCACGCTGGCAACTTCTTCTTCCGCCGTCCCGACCTCTTCGACACGCTGCTGGCACTGAGCGGACTCTACTATGCAGGCTACTTCTTCCCCAACTATCAAGAACCGCTCATCTACAACAACTCGCCCTACGACTTCCTGCGCCAGATGCCTGCCGACCATCCCTATTGGGACGTCTACCGTCATCGCCGCATCATTATGTGCGTAGGACAGGGCTCGTGGGAGGATGAACTGCTCGACAGTACCCGACAGATGGATGCCCTGCTTAAGGAGAAAGACGTTCCTGCCTGGATCGACTACTGGGGCTTCGATTCTGCCCACGACTGGGCCTGGTGGCGCAAACAGATTGTCTATTTCATCGACAAGCTGCTCGCACCGGACACGGATTACGTGATTTAGGCCAAAAGATGTGATTTTTCACTGGAAATATTGTACCTTTGCACCTGATTTTATAATTGTTTATGATATATAGGGTGAAAGCATGGCAATAGAACAGGCAATATTCCGTAGGACAGAGTTGCTGCTGGGCGATGAGTTTATGGAACGACTCAGCAGTAAAAGTGTGATTATCTTTGGCGTGGGCGGTGTTGGCTCTTGGTGTGCTGAGAGCCTGGTGCGTAGTGGCATCAGGAAGTTGACGATTGTTGATTCCGACCGCGTATGTATCACCAATATCAACCGTCAGCTGATGGCGACGACGAAGACTGTGGGACAGGTGAAGGTGGATGCCCTCAAGGAGCGTCTGCTCACCATCAACCCCTCAGCGGAAATCACCGCCCTGCAACAGATCTTTACCGCTGAGACGGCTGAGAGTTTCCAGCTGGACACCTACGACTATATCATCGATGCTATCGACTCGCTGAAGGACAAAGCCCTGCTCATCCTGATGGCAACAAGTCTTCCCTCCAGTCGGGGGGATAAGAGGGGGGCTCAGTTCTTCTCGTCGATGGGTGCTGCCCTGAAACTCGACCCCACCAAGATTCAAGTGGCTGAGTTCTGGAAAGTGAAGGGTGACCCATTAGCCCGAGCTCTCCGCAACCGTTTCAAACGCGATAAACAGTTCCCAAAGCGCAAGTTCCAATGTGTCTTCTCTGACGAACTCTTGGAAAACAAAGGCCACAACGCCACCTGCGGCACAGAACAGTGTATGTGTCCCAAAGCCAAGAATGGTCCTGGCGACCCCTCGCTGCTGAATCATGAGTGGTGCTCATCGAAAGCCCAGATCAACGGCACGCTTGCTCATATCACTGCCATTTTCGGCTTTATGTTGGCAGGATTAGTGGTTCAAGATGCTGTAAACGGTAATAAATGAAGAAGGTTGGCTACATCATCATCATGTTCAGTATGGCTTTGTCTGCTTTCGGACAGGGCAAGGATGACGTGGACACGCTCAAGACGCAGCATATCGATGAGGTGACGGTCACTGCCCATCAGACTGGACGGGTGAAGACCAGCGGTGTGGGCAACATGGAACTGATTAGTTCGAAGGAGTTGCTGCGGGCGGCCTGCTGCAATCTGGGCGAGAGTTTCACGACGAATCCTTCCGTCGATGTGAACTATGCTGATGCCGCCACGGGCGCTCAGCAAATTAAACTGCTGGGACTCTCTGGTACCTACGTGCAGATGCTGACGGAGAACATCCCCAACTATCGTGGTGTGGCGGCTCCATACGCTTTGGGGTATATCCCTGGCCCGTGGATGCAGAGTATTCAGGTGTCGAAGGGTGCCTCGTCGGTCAAAAACGGCTACGAGAGCATTACGGGTCAGATTAATGTGGAGTTCAAGAAGCCACAGGCAACACCCTTCGCGGACGCGAACCTATATTATAATACGAAGGGGAAGTTGGAGGCTAACCTCGGTGCCAACCTCAAACTATCAGAACGATGGAGTACGGCCCTGTTAGGACATTACGAGATTCTCGACAAGGCGCATGATGATAACGGTGATGGTTTTGTGGATATGCCAAAGATCAAGCAAGGGTCACTACAAAGCCGTTGGGCGTGGCTGGGCGACAAGTACATCTTCCAAGCCTCTGTGAAAGGAATCAAGGAACATCGTGAGGGGGGACAATTGAATCACGGGGACAGGTTGCTTGATTCAGACCTGAATCATGAACCTGTCCCCATGATTCAACCCTATCTCATTGATATTACCAACGAGCGCTATGAGGCCTTCACCAAAAACGCCTATTTCCTGAATGAGGAGCACGCCACGAACATTGCTTTGATTCTCTCTGGTTCGCTACACCATGAGAATGCCACGTATGGAACTAAACACTACAAGGCTGACCAACGTAACGGCTATGCCTCACTGCTGTTTGAAACGGACTTTAATGAGCATCATAACCTCTCGACAGGACTCAGTCTGAACCACGACTATTTAAAGGAAAAGGTAATAGTGAAGAGTGAAGAATTTGCTACCGCTGACGAGACGACGCCAGGCATCTATGCCCAATACACCTATAAGATGGGGGAGAAGCTGATTGTGATGGGAGGCCTGCGCTGGGATCACAGCAATATCTACGGCAGTTTCGTCACACCGAGGATGCACCTGAAATATTCGCCCAACGACATTGTGACCTTGCGAGGCTCCATCGGTAAGGGCTATCGCACCAGTCATGTATTGGCAGAGAACAACTACCTGCTGGCCAGTGGTCGACAGGTGCTCATCGATGCCGACTTGGATCAGGAAGAGGCTTGGAACTACGGCATCAGTGCCGCACTCAACATCCCCATCGGCGACAAGAAACTGGAACTGAATGCAGAGTACTATTACACGAATTTCCTGCACCAAGTGGTGACAGACCTCGACAGCAATCCGCATGCCGTACACTTCACCAATCTCGACGGCAAGAGCTATTCCCACACTTGGCAGGTGGAAGCCACCTATCCCCTCTTCCAAGGATTCACGATGACAGCCACCTATCGTCGTACAGACGTGAAATGCACCTACGATGGTGTGCTCTGCGAAAAACCGTTGACCAACAAGTATAAGGGCTTGCTGACAGCCTCATACGCCCCTGGTCTCGGAAAGTGGCAGTTTGACGTGACGCTACAACTGAACGGTGGCGGACGGATGCCAACGGCCTATACCACAGCCGATGGTTCTCCCTCATGGGACAGTCGCTACAAGGGCTATGAGCAGTTGAGCGCACAGGTAACCCGTTTCTTCCGCCATTGGAGCATCTATGCCGGAGGTGAGAACATTACTGGTTTCAAGCAGAAGAATCCTATCATTGGAGCCGATGACCCTTGGGGCAGTCGTTTTGACTCTACGATGATTTGGGGACCTATACACGGAGCCGTCTATTATATCGGCGTCAGATTGAATTGGAGCAAAATATAGAGAATTGAAGAATTGAAAATTAAAGAATTGAAGTTATGAGAACAAAAGTGTTATTCTTGGCACTGGCATTTGCCACTGCTTGTTTTGGCAAGGACATCAAGACTGTGGTGTTGAAGACCCAGCCCGAGATGCATTGTGCCAACTGTGAGAAAAAGATTAAGGACAACATCCGCTTCGAGAAAGGCATCAAGTCTATCAAGACCAACCTTAAGGACAAGACGGTTACCGTAGAGTACGATGCCGACAAGACCAACGTCCTGAACATCATCCAGGGCTTCAAGAAGATCAAGTACGAGGCCTCAGAAGCCACAGCCACCCCTGCGGGAAAGAAAGACTGCTGCAAGGGTGAGAAGAAACATGAAGGTTGTGGCGACAAAAAGCAAGCTGATTGTTGCGGAAAAGAGAAAAAAGAAGGCGGTTGTAAGGGGTGCGCCAAGAAAGAAAAGAAATAACCGCATACCTTTGTTTTTACATAAGTCGCTGATAGACAGTGTGTTCTGTTGGCGATTTTTGTATTCATACCATGTTCTTGGTATACGAAATGCCATAAACGGGCGATTGTGAATATGCGGAAATAGCCGTACCTTTGCAGCGTCAAAAAGACAAAATAACAATTAAAGAAAATAAAAGTATGAAAACAATGAATCGAATGCGAATGCGCGAATACTGTTGTTGCCCGATGATGATGGCAATGACGATGAAAGGGAGTGTATATATAATAGGTATAAACAAAGTAAAAAAGAAACAATATGAAAAAGTTAGCATTAGCAATAGCAGTTATATTGAGTATCAACATCAGCGCTATTTGGGCTGAGAATAATTCTACCAACACGAGCAGCGTTCGCTATGTGAAGGCACCAAGATTCGCTCGTCCGTTGGTAGAAAAGTGGATAACCGAATATGCAAAAACACAACCTGGCGTAGAGTTCCAAATCGCCAAGGGTAATCAGAATCAGGGTAACATCGACC
This sequence comes from uncultured Prevotella sp., assembly GCA_947164965.1. GTDB lineage: Bacteria > Bacteroidota > Bacteroidia > Bacteroidales > Bacteroidaceae > Prevotella. The sequence goes on from CAMUYR010000026.1 coordinate 5,559, forward strand.
TGAATGTCGTATTCGACAATCAAGATATAAATCCAGAAGACTTTAGCCATACCATTGTTTATTTCGGAGAGTTCGCCGTGCTGCCTATCACAGCCAGCGGTAGTGAAGCCGCGAAAGTGCTGGAAGGCAAGCACCTGAACTCGAAAAAGCTGAAGCAACTTTATTTCCTCAACGATGATTTCGATGAGGATGTAAAAAAGAACAAGCAGTTCGAAAAACTCGTCATCTACAGTGGCAGCAATGCTACATCCGTTGCATCCTCGTTCGCCCATAACTTTGGCGAAGAGAGCAGCAGTTTCCGCGGCAAGCGAATTTCAGGAGACGACTTGTTCCTGAATACCGCCCTGTCGAAGGATCCGTTGGGCGTATCGTTCAATGCCCTGCCGAATATTTTCGACCTGCAGAGCCGCCATGTGAAGAGTGACATCACCATCATCGGCATCGATGTAAAGAAGAATCTCGAAGAGAGCTTTTCTGACAAGGCTACTCTCGACGAGGTCATCGACGCACTGGAGAATGGCAAGGTGCAGGAAGTGGCTGTCGAGAAGATTGGTGTCAGCTACGACAAGACCGACGATGCAGTAAACCAATTCTTGCAGTGGGTGTTGACGAACGGCACGAAGTTTAATCACGAATATGGACTGCTGAACCTGGACAACAAACTGGCCCAGGTACAGATTGACAAGGTGAAGACCATACTTACCGCACAGAAATAAACTAAAACAGAATTAGACTTATGGTAAAAAGATTGTTTGTTGCAACACTTGTTGCAATAGGGCCCTTGTTGGCCTCAGCGCAAAACCTGATTACAGGTCATATTACAGATGTTCGCACTGGCGATGCCCTGATTGGCGCTTCTGTCATTGTGAAGAGTGAAAAAGGGCAGGGCGTGGTAACCGACGTAGACGGTAAATTCTCCCTTCAGACCAAGGTAGAGGCCCCGCTGACCCTCCGTGTGGAATACGTTGGCTATCGCCCGCTCGATGTCGATGTCTATGACTTCGAGGAGCCCGTAGAGATTGCCTTGGTGGATAATGCCAACAAGATCAATGAGGTGGTTGTCGTGGGTTATGGTACCCAGAAGCGTATTGAACTGACCAGTAGCATCTCGACCGTCGGCAAGGATGTGCTCAATCAGCCATTGTCATCGGTGGAGAACGCCCTTCAGGGTGCTGTGGCAGGTCTGAACGTGTCAACCACCTCTGGTCAGCCTGGTGCCGTGAGCAACATCCGCATCCGTGGCGGCAATTCCATCACTGGTGGCAACGAACCGCTCTACGTCATCGACGGACTCATTGTCTACAACGATGCTTCGTCAACCAAAACGGGGGCTTCCGGAAACGACGCATCCCTCGATCCCTTGGCATTTCTGAATCCCTCTGACATCGAATCGATAGAAGTGCTGAAAGACGTATCGGCCACCGCTATTTATGGTACACGTGGTGCCAATGGTGTGATTATCATCACTACCAAGAAAGGCTCACACGGACGCAACACCATCAACTATACAGGTACCTTTGGTTGGAGTTCTGCAGCGAAGAAGCTCGATTTCCTCAATGCCCAGCAGTTTACCGAACTGTATAATGAACTGAATCCAAGTACCCCTCTGTCTGCCCCTACTGCCAATTACGACTGGCAGGATGCAGCCCTCCGTACAGCTTTCACGCAGGATCATCAGATCAGTTTTGCTGGTGGCGACGAGATTTCACGCTACTCGATTAGCGGAGGCTATAAAGACCAGCAGGGTATCATCATTGGTACCGACCTGAAGCGCTATACGGGTCGCATCAACTACGAGCGCAACCTGTCGCAGCGTCTGTTGGTGGGAATCAATGCCTCTGGTGCCTATAGCAACCTGAGTGGACTGCGTAATGTGGACCATGGCAACTCTGGTCAGACGGCCAAGTGGGCAGCCAACAGTTGGATGTCGGCTCTGATCACCCCATCTACACAGCCCATCTACAATGCCGATGGCTCGTATAACTATTCGCCCACACCTATCAGTCAGGACATCTTTGTTCGCGATGGCCAGACGGTGGTTGGCAATCCCATCTCCGACCTGAACGACATCAAGACGTCGACCAGCAATACCCGCGTCATTGCCAATGCCTACGCCGAATGGGAAGTCATCAACCATCTGAAGCTGAAAGCCAACTTGGGTGCCGACCTCTCGAACACGAAGGAAAACAACTATTCGCCCTCGTACACCACCACAGGTCTGGAGCACAATGGTGTAGCCTCTGTAGGCGACAACCGTACCAACGTTTGGCAGGCAGAGTTTACAGCTAATTATGACAAGACGTTCAAGAACCTGCACCACGTCAACCTGTTGGCAGGCTACACCACCCAGCGTACCGACCGCAGTGGTTTTGCCACCACCGTTCGCAACTTCGCCAACGATGCTACGGGTTATAACAACCTCTCGGCAGGTAGCGACCTCTACCGTTCTACCAGCGAGGCTACCATCAGCACCCTCCAGTCTGTATTGGGACGTCTGAACTACTCCTACGATTCACGCTACAACGCCAGTCTGACGCTGCGTGCCGACGGTTCCAGCCGCTTTGCCCAAAACCACAAGTGGGGCTGGTTCCCCTCAGCAGGTTTCTCATGGAATATCGACAAGGAGAAGTTCGTTCACTTCGGTAAGAGTGTCGATTTCTTACAGCTGCGTCTCTCGGCAGGTGTCGTGGGTAACCAGGAAATCGGCGATTACCAGTTTGGTGCTAACGTGTCACCTACATCCACTCCGTTCATCTATAATGGTCAGGAGACTGTGGCTTACTACATCGTCAACAAGGCCAACCCCGATCTGAAATGGGAGAAGACCGCCTCTTATAATGCAGGTATCAGTTCTGGTTTCTTCAAAGGTCGCCTGAATGTCACCTTCGATGCCTACTACAAGAAGACTACCGACCTTCTGCTGCAAGTTCCTGTTGAGGGCGTTACAGGTTACGCCACCTCTCTGCGCAATATCGGTGCAGTCACCAACAAAGGTGTGGAACTGGAAGTAGGTGCTATACTCCTGGATCGCAAGGACCTGAAGTGGAACGTCAATGCCAGCATCGCACACAACAAGAACGAAGTAACCAGCTTGGGTAATGCAACATCCATCATCCCCAGCATCGGCGGTGCCACACTGGGCTATATCTCACCCCTCATCGTGGCAGTAGGTGAACCTCTCGGTACCTTCTACGGATACAAGTTCAAGGGTATCGTACAATCTGAAGAGCAGGCTGCCACGCTTACCCCGCAGACCATCAACAAGCTGGAGCCAGGTAACCCCTACTATGAGGATGTCAATGGCGATGGTGTGGTAAACACAGAAGACCAGACCACTTTGGGCAACTCGCAGCCTAAGTTCACCTATGGACTGAACACCACGCTGAGATACAAGAACTGGGATTTGTTCGTGAACTTCGCAGGCTCGTATGGCAACAAGCTCTACAATGGTCTTGCCACCCGACTCACCAAGGGTTCTACCTATTATAATAGTCTGGCTGTAGTGGCCGACCGTTGGACCCCCTCCAATCCCAGCAACACCGTTCAGAAGGCCAGCAACGACCTGACGGTAGTCTCTGACAGCCGCTATGTGGAAGATGCCAGCTATCTGCGTGTGAAGAACATCCAACTGGGTTACACGCTGACCGTACCGCAGATTACCAAGGATGCCCGTCTGCGCCTGTATGTATCGCTGCAGAACTTCTTCACCATCACCAACTACTCAGGCTACGATCCTGAGGGTGGTCGCAATGGTGCCGATGACCAAAGCGCCCTCTATCAGGGCATCGATATGGCTACCTATCCCACCGCAAAAACCGTATTATTTGGAGTTAACGTAACGCTGTGATTATGAGTTAAGAATTAAGAGTTAAGAATTGAGAGTTATGAAAAAGACGATTTCCACATATTTCCTCGCAGCAGGATTGCTGCTTAGCAGTTGCGCCGACCTGGACCAGAGTTCCATCAGTTCGATAGACAAGGATAATTTCTATCAGAACGAGTCAGATATCAAAGTAGCCCTGAATGGCATTTATCAGACATTGACCGATGGTGGCATGAATGCCCCTTGGAACGACGAGCTGGTTTTCCTGAACGACTTGCAGAGCGAGTATGCCCGCCGAGGCACAGCCAACAGTGCTGCTATCACCGAGATAGGCAACTTTGCCATCACTCCTACCAATGATTTTGTCAAGACGGCATGGCTCTATCGCTATACGGCCATCAATCGTGCCAACATCCTGATTGATAAGGTCAGCGAGAATAACAGTTTGCCGGAGACGGTGCACAACAACTATGTGCGTGCAGCCAAGTTTCTGCGTGGACTCTACTATTTCGACCTGGTCCGTCTGTTTGGCGATGTACCCTTGGTACTGCACGATGGCGAAGGTGAGGGCGAGCCGCGCACCTCGAAGGATCTGGTTTACGAGCAGATTGTGGCTGACCTGACAGAGGCCGAAGGTATCACTGCCGATTTCGCCACATTGACCAGTGAGGCTTCGTCGCAGGCTGCATCAGGACTTCTCTCAAAGGTCTTTATCACTTGGGCACAGACGGACTCGGAATATTCAAAGGCTCATCAGGCAGAGTTGTATCAGAAGGCCGTAGATGCTGCTAACAAAGTAATAGCATCAGGCAAGTATCAACTGATTGACAAGTTCATCGACAACTGGTCGCTCGACAAGAAAGAAGGTCCTGAACTGATTTTCACCGTTGAGCATAAGTTCGGTGTCAACCGCAACATCACAGGCCACTGTATCTTCTCTACGGGTTTTACCAACGAAAAACTACCCGTGATTGCTGCTATCAACAACAATCTGTACTACGAATTCGATGCCCATGACCAGCGTCGTGACGCCTCAGTGACCCTGCGTCTGTTCGACCCCGCTACAGGAAAAGATTTCGACTTCGAGCGTCTGCGCTTCCGTAAGTACATCGACACCCTCTATATGGCCAACGAGAGTGCACCTTATATCTCTGGTCAGAACACCAGCTCATCGGTTCTGCGCTATGCCGAGGTGCTACTCGTAAAAGCCGAGGCAGAGAACGAACTGAACGGTCCTACACTGGCAGCCTACGAAGCGCTTAACGCCATCCGTCGCCGTGCTTACTGGAATCCATATACCAACAGTCAAAGCCAGCCTGCCGATGATACGCCTGTAGATCTCTCCGGTCTCAGCAAGGAACAGTTCCGCAAGGCTATACAGGATGAACGCTATCGTGAGTTCGTGACTGAAGGCAACCGCTGGTTCGACCTGAAACGCTGGCACATCTTGGTGAAGACCATTAAGGCAAAAGTGCCTGCCGACGACCTGAAAGTTAAGAATATCTCCACCCGTAACTATTATCTCCCTCTCCCCGAAGAGCAGATTGTGCTCAATCCGAATTTGGAGCAGAACTGGGGCTATGCAGGTGAGACATCAGGTGACCCATATACAGCCTTGGGATGGGAGTGATAATTGAGAATTGAGAATTGACAATTTTAAAAGAAAGGATAAGATTATGAAACAGACATTGAAATCAAGTTTAGCAATCATCGCATTGGCAGTGTTTAGCATTGTAGCAAACGCCCAGACATATGCCGACTATAACAAGCGCGAACTGCTGTGGCAAGTATTGGATCAGAGTCGTGCCAACGACTATGTACCCGTGTTCTTCAACATCCACTTCCCTGACAAGAGTGGTCAGAAGGCCGTACAGTCTCACATCGATTGGTATAAGACCACCCATGTGGATTTCGTGAATGTCAAGTACGAGTACTTCCCTGAGATTCAGGCCGTCGAGACTACCAAAGATTGGAAGAAAATCAAGCCTTTCGCTCCTGAGACATGGGAAGAGCAATTGAACGTGATCCGTCAGTTGAAGCGCGAGTTGGGCAGCGAGGCACTCATTATTCCCACAGTATTCTCACCACTCCGAGTACTGATTCAGACTGCTGGTTCACAGCTGTCGAGCGACAGGGAAGGACGCCGTCATTTTGTGGAGCTTATCAAGCAAGATCCCAAGGCTATCAAGCCTGCTCTCGAGGCTGTGACCCAAAGTCTGCTTTACTATATCCGTGAGGCTCGCAAGGCTGGTGCCGACGGTTTCTATATTTCTTCGCAGGGTGACGACCTGGAAGAGTTTGGTGGGGATGTATTCAATACTATCATCAAGCCCTACGACATCCAGTTGTCTCAAGTGGCAGCACAGATCGCGCCTTTCAATATCCTGCACATCTGCGAGAGCGGTGGCCACTTTACGTCATCCACGTTCAACGACTATAAGGACTATCCAGGCAGTGTCATCAATCCGCCACTCCACAATTGGCAGGATAAGGGGCTCAGCCTGAAGGAAATCAGCCAGTTCTTTGGACGTCCTGTCCTTGGCGGACTCAACAATCGCAGTCAGGCACTCAAGGAGGGTAATCTCAAGGAGCTGAAAGCCGAGGTTGATGATATTCTGAAGGATGCTCCAGCCAACTTCATCTTTGGTGCTGACGACTCTGTGTTCAACGACGTTGATCAAGAAGTATTACGCAAACTGGTTGACTATATCCACACTTGGCGCCAGACACATAAATAAAGAGTAGTTTGCAATCTTTGTCCGGTTCGGGTGGTAAAGTTTTCATGGCTTTACGCCCGAACTTTCAGATTTTCTTTGTACTTTTGCACCTATGAATAAGACGATAATATGGATTGGAGCACTTGTGGTGGGTGCCGTGTTGGGAATATTGGGCATCGCATGGCTCAACGATGTGATGAACTTTGTGGCGACGGCTTATACCCGTCTGTTCCAATTGTTGGCGGTACCGACGATTGTACTGGCAGTCATCACCACCTTCGCAACATTTGGCTCGAAAGGATCAGGTCGCATCTTTGGGCGCACCTTGATATATACGTTGCTAACGACTTTCGCCGCCGCAGCTGTAGGAGCATTGCTGTATGTAGTAGTGGCCCCAGGTAATCTGCCGGTGTTGGATCAAGGGGACAGGTTGCTTGATTCAAGTCTGAATCATGAACCTGTCCCCTCGATCCAGACATCCTACTATGACCACATCCTTTCCATCATCCCTAACAACATTGTCAAGCCATTCCTCGAGGGGAATGTTCTCTCGCTACTATTGCTGGCTTTTGCCGTCGGCATCGGATTGTCAAAGCTGCCTGAAAGTGAAAACAAATCTGTTGTGGTGAAGGGACTGTTAGGATTGCAGGATTTGCTCTTCCTATTGATTCGCGGATTGATTTGGACACTTCCCCTCGGCATTGTGGCTTTTTCTGCACAACTCTCAGCACAGGTCAGCGCAGGTGTTGTGGCCGACTCGATAGGCAAGTACGTGTTGGTGGTGCTAGGCGGCAACGTCATCCAGTTCTTCGTCATCCTGCCGCTGTTCCTGCTGGCTCGCGGCATGAATCCCATACATGTCTTAAGTAAGATGATGCCAGCTGTACTGATGGCGCTCTTCACGAAGAGCAGTGCTGCCACGCTGCCTGTTACGATGGAATCGGCTGAGCAGCGACTGGGCGTCCGCAAGGAGATAGCTCGCTTCGTATTGCCCATCTGCACCACCATCAACATGAACGGTTGTGCAGCCTTCATCCTCGTCACCTCGCTCTTTGTGATGCAGAATGGCGGTACGACGCTCACCCTCGGCACCATTCTCCTGTGGCTCCTTATCTCCGTCATCTCCGCCGTCGGTAATGCAGGTGTTCCCATGGGTTGCTTCTTCCTGACGCTCTCGCTGATGTCGGGCATCGGTGCCCCCGTTGCCATTTTGGGCATCATCCTGCCCATCTATACCATCATCGACATGGTGGAAACAGCCGAAAATGTATGGTCTGACTCCTGCGTTTGTGCCATGACAGACCACGATTTGCAGTGATTTCTGGCGATATACCAAACGTTTGGTATATGGAATGACATACGAATGGGATTGTGGGGAAGCGAAAAACACACTAATTTTGCACCCAGAAACATTTATTATATTAATTATAAAAAGGATAAGACTATGGCAAAGATTGCAAAACAGCTGACCGAGCTCGTCGGCAACACCCCACTTCTGGAGCTCAACAAGTATTCACAGGCAAAGGGTCTGGAGACCCCAGTGATTACCAAAGTAGAGTTTTTCAACCCCGGCGGTAGCGTAAAAGACCGTATCGCGCTGGCGATGATCGAGGATGCCGAGGCAAAGGGCATCTTGAAGCCCGGCGCCACCATCATCGAACCAACAAGCGGAAATACGGGCGTAGGACTGGCACTGGTATCAGCCGTCAAAGGCTACCGTCTTATCCTTACCATGCCCGAAACCATGAGTGTGGAGCGTCGTAACCTTGTGAAGGCCTATGGTGCCGAGGTACGCCTCACCTCTGGCAAAGACGGCATGCCAGGTGCCATCCGCGCTGCCGAGGAGTTGCGCGACTCTATCCCTGGAGCAGTCATCCTGCAGCAGTTCGAGAATGCTGCCAACCCCGCCAAGCACTATGCTACCACAGGTCCTGAGATCTGGCGCGACACCGACGGCAAGGTGGACATCTTCATCGGTGGTGTGGGTACTGGCGGTACCATCAGCGGTACAGGTAAATACCTTAAGGAGCAGAATCCCAACGTGAAGATCATCGCCGTAGAACCGAAGTCAAGCCCCGTGCTGAACGGCGGACAGAGCGGCCCTCACAAGATTCAAGGTATCGGTGCCGGCTTTGTGCCTAAGACCTACGATGCTGATGTCATCGACGAGGTGTTTGATGTAGAAAACGACGATGCCATCCGTACCGGTCGTGAGATTGCCCAGTCAGAAGGCCTATTGGTAGGTATCTCTGCTGGAGCAGCCCTTTTCGCAGCCATCCAGGTAGCTAAGCGCCCAGAGAACAAGGGTAAGAAGATAGTTGTTCTGCTGCCTGATACGGGTGAGCGTTATCTGAGTACTGTACTCTACGCTTTTGAGGACTATCCTCTGTAGAATCGACTGGGAAACCACGATTCATCAGAAAACTCCAAATTTTTAGAAAAAGAATTTGGAGTTTTCGCCTTTTATAGTTATCTTTGCACACACTTAAGTGTAAACTAAGGTCAACGATGAAGAAACTATTTATACTTATTCCACTATTCCTATTAGCAATACTGGTTCTTACCGGTTGCAAGACAAGCCCTAAACACCCGGGTATCACCACTGAGGACCTGCGCACCCATGCCGACTCCATAGCCCTAGATGCTACAGACACTCGTGATCTGCATCATGCTCTGGCTGTTATAGACAGTTTGGAAAACAAGGGTGAACTGTCGAAGATAAGGACTATTTTTTTCCGGACGATAGCTTATAACGTGCATGGTGAGTATCGCGCGTCAATGGATCTCTATTACCAGTTGGCGGATATCGATGTGAACAGCTTGGACGATCAGGCCGATTACGAGTGCTATTTTTATTCCTATAAGGATTATCTCCGACTGCTTTGCGAGATGAAACGCTATGACGAAGCACTGCGTGAAGCCTATGCGGTAGACAAGAAAATGAAGTCTGTGGGCGATGAGAGTTTTACGCTTCATCACGATATTGCTGAGATCATAGGCGAGTGCCAGCTTTATCTCGGACAGACGGATGAGGCTGCGCGTAACTTTCAGAAATCGCTGAAGGGTGTCCACGATAAACTGAATGTCAGCCAGAAACCTCTTGATTTCCGTGAATGCCAGCATACTATGAAATCTGTTGCAATGGCATATATCAATGCCGGTGCCTATCGTCAGGCTCTTCCTTGGATTGAGCGACAAGACTCGCTATATACCATAGCCAGCAACCGTTCTAACCGCGACACGGTCTATATCGACGAGATGAAAGCCGACATCAGCTATTGTAAGGCGCTTTATGAACATGCCAGAGGTGGTTTGCGAGCAGCAGAGATAGCCTATCGTGACTATCTTTCCACATATACTTCCAAGAATTTGGAAAATATAATCAATAGCACAGAATACCTGATGCTGACTCGTCGCTATAATGAGGCTGCAGACAACTATATGATGCTCCAGCGCTTTATGCAGGAGAGTGGCTATGAGGTGGATCTTGAGAATATCGGACGCTATCTGTTGCCAAAGTACCGTGCCAACGTGCTTGCCGGACGAAAAGACTCTGCACTTAGCGTTGCCAGTCAGATAGCCGAAGCCTACGACTCAGCACTTATCCGACAGAAGGCAAGCGACGCCCGTCTGATGGCTGCGGTTCACGATACGGAAGGTAAGGAGCGACTCATTGCCGAACAGAAGACGCAGTTGTCACAACAGCAGCTGGTGGGCACAGCTGTAGTTCTGGTACTCCTTGTCTTTATCTTCGTCGAATATACTCTTCGTCGTCGCAAGGCATATATGAAGTTAAATGAAGTCAACAGGCAGCTTTCCGAAGAGGTGCGCGGCTCATTGAATGTGATATCTGGCTTCTCGCAGGTGTTGTCTAATCCGAATCCCGACCTGGATTGGGATGATCTGCGGGCTATCAGTAAGCAGATTCAGGAAAACTGCGACCGCATCGGCCACACGATTGACAAGACGCTTGACCCCAAGGCAAGCGAGAAGTCGAAAGAAACGACAGTTAAGCATTAATAGCTGGCAGAACAGGGAATGCCCAGGGCGATGACGCGGTCGCGGATGGCATCGAGCTGCTGATGAGTGGCTTTCAGAAGTCCTGGGGTAGGGGTCTCACGGTCGATGGTGTAAACCATGACCTGTTGGGGCTTGATTTGGCTGACGGCTTCGAGCCAAGGATTGACATACTCGTCAGTGGTGTTGTCGACGGAAAATCCGTTGCATTCGCCCTGCATAAAGATGGTTTGTATGATAATATGTCCGTGAAAAGCGTGCATGCCACGAATGATTTGTTGCACGTCGTAAGCACCGCAAGGACGGTCGATGCGCTTGATGTAGTCAGGATTGACGGTGTCCAGCTTAAGAATATTGTTGTCGACACGCATCAGGGCGTCGTGCACCTCAGGACGGTGAATCATCGTGGAGTTAGAGAGTACACTGACCTTTGCCTGCGGACAATATTGGTTGCGAAGGCGTATGGTGCGGTCTATGATTTCAGCAAAATGCGGATGGCTAGTAGGCTCACCATTGCCAGCAAAGGTGAGAACATCGGGTAATTGACCTTCTTGCTGCATCTCCTGCAGTTTCTGTTCCAGGTGTTTCTCTACTTCATCGGGCGTAGGAAGCGGCTGGTGGGGACGGTGGTCGCCGTTGAAACCACACTCGCAATAAATACAGTCGAAAGTGCATACCTTACCATCTGAAGGCAGCAGGTTAATACCAAGCGAAATGCCCAAACGACGGCTATGAACAGGGCCGAATATGGGCGATGGATAAATAATAGTACTCATAACGAGTGCAAAATTACGATTTTTTTTGGTTATACACAAAAAAAAACGTACCTTTGCACCAAATTGTCTGAAAGTGACTATGAATAAGAGACGAAATAAAGCCCGCAGCCGTAGAGGAATGCAGGTGGTTACGTTATGTATAAGTACCACGATGGTGCTTATTCTACTTGGCATGGTGGTGATGTCGGTGATGTCGGCACGCAATTTGTCGGAACACATGAAGCAGAATCTGACCGTAACGCTGATGCTGACGGATTCGGTGACAGTGAACGAGGCACACATGATGTGTCGCGACCTTTATCACCGTCCTTACTCGCACAGCATTGACTATATCAGTAAGGAGCAGGCGCAGCAGATTCAGATAGCAGAATTGGGTAGTGACCCCACGGAGTTTCTGGGTTTCAATCCTTTCCCTGCTACATTGGAAATTAAACTGAAGTCGGCTTACGCTAACAGAGACTCGCTGGAATGGATTGTGAAGGAAATCAAAAAGGACACGAGAGTGAGCGACATAGCTTATATGGAGGACCTGATGGACAAGGTGAACACGAATCTGCGTCGTATCAGCCTGGTCCTGTTGGTGTTGGCTGTGCTCTTGACGTGTGTGTCGTTCTCGCTCATCAGTAATACTGTACGGCTGAGCATCTATGCGCGTCGATTCGTGATACACACCATGAAACTCGTTGGAGCCTCATGGGGATTTATCCGCCGGCCTTTCTTGAAGCAGGCCATATGGATTGGTGTGTTGGCAGCGCTGTTTGCCAATGGCGTGTTGGCTGCCGGCATCTATGGCCTTTATATGACACAACCTGGCGTGGAGGATGTGGTGACATGGGAAGTAATGGCCGTGACAGCAGGTAGCGTGCTGCTGTTTGGAATTGTGATTACTGCCCTGTGCGCTTGGCTGGCTGTCAACAAGTTCCTGAAAATGACAGCAGGAGAATTGTATAAGATTTAAAGTATAAGAATTAAGATAATGGACAAGAGAGATTTTGCATTTGACCGCTTGAACTATCTGCTGTTAGCCGTTGGAATGGCAGTGGTAGTCATCGGATTTCTGCTGATGAGCGGTAGTGGTTCGTCAGAAACCAGCTATGACCCCGATATTTTCAGTGCCCGACGTATCAAGGTGGCTCCTCTGGTATGTCTAGTGGGCTTTGTTTCAATGATTTACGCCGTTGTGCGTCGTCCGAAGAGTAACGCTCAGGATGCAGACGGAGAAAAGGAGGCTGAGTCATGACGTGGCTTGAGACCGTTATCATTGCTATTGTCGAAGGTCTGACGGAATTTCTGCCGGTGTCGTCGACAGGTCATATGATTATCACCCAGAATCTGCTGGGCATTCCGCAGGGTGATCCTTTCGTGCATGCTTTCACCTTTATTATTCAGTTTGGAGCTATTCTCTCAGTGGTATGCCTCTATTGGAAGCGTTTTTTCGTATTTGATAACTCACCGGCTCCAAAGGGCAGTAACATGTTTCAGAAACTGAAGCACCGCTACTATTTCTATTGGTTGTTGATAGTAGGTGTAATACCTGCTGTGGTTATCGGACTGTTGGCTAAAAAGTCAGGACTGCTGGACTGGTTGCTGGATAGTGTCTTGGTGGTTGCCATCATGCTTGTGGTGGGTGGTGTCTTCATGCTCTTCTGCGACCGTCTGTTTAATAAGGGAGACGACAATAATAAAGTAAACGAGATGAGGGCCTTCCGTATAGGTCTCTATCAGTGTATCTCGGTGATTCCTGGTGTTTCACGCTCGATGGCTACCATTGTGGGCGGTATGACTCAGGGATTGACGCGCAAACGTGCTGCCGAATTCTCGTTCTTCCTAGCTGTGCCAACAATGGCAGGTGCCACGCTGCTGGATTTATTGGACTTGCTGAAGGAAGATGCTGCATGGGCTACCTCTCATAATATTGCCATGCTTGTGCTGGGTTGTGTGGTGGCTTTCGTCGTAGCCCTGCTTGCTATGAAATGGTTTGTGGCATTCCTCACCAAATATGGCTTCAAGGCCTTTGGTATCTATCGCATCATCGTTGGAAGTATTATTCTGGTGCTGTTGCTTACAGGTCATTCACTTGCTATGGTTGACTAAATGAACTTTACAGAGGGCGAATACATATATATAGACAAACCCTATGGGATGACGTCGTTTGGCGCTCTGGCTTACTGTCGTACCCGTATATCGCGCAAGATTGGCGTGAAACGGGTGAAGACGGGACATGCAGGAACACTGGACCCTTTGGCTACAGGTGTGCTTATTCTTTGTACGGGCAAGAAGACCAAGGAGATAGAACGGCTGCAGTTGGACACGAAGGAGTATACAGCTACCCTGCAGTTGGGTGCTACCACACCCAGCTACGATATGGAACACGAGGTGAATGAGACGTATCCTACCAGTCATATTACCAAAGAACTGATTACGCAGGTACTTTCCGGTTTCGTGGGCGAGATCCAACAGGTGCCCCCCCAGTATTCAGCTGTCAAGATAGCTGGTGACCGGGCTTATGAACTGAAGCGCAAGGGTAGGGATGTGGAATTGGCTGCTAAGACGGTGCGTATCGACGAGATTGAACTCACCGACTTTGATGAAGAGAAGATGCAGATGAGTATTCGTGTGGTCTGTGGCAAGGGAACATATATCCGCTCATTGGCTCGCGACATAGGCAGAGCGCTGGATAGCGGAGCCTATCTGACTGCTCTTCGCCGTACGCAAGTGGGAAGCGTCCGGGTAGAAGACTGCATCAAACTGGATGATTTCCAGCAGTGGTTAGACGAACAAGAAATAGAAATACAACAAAATAAGAAGTAAGGATGAAACTTTCACAATTCAAATTCAGACTGCCCGAGGAACTCGTGGCCTTGGAACTGCCTTACGTCACTTTTGACAATGAAGACGGTACCAAGGAGAAGGTGTATCGTCGTGACGAGGGACGCATGATGGTGCTTCATAGAAAGAGTCAGACCATCGAAATGTATCAGAAGGATGAGGAAGGAAATGATACTGATAAGTATCTTATCTTCCGTGATATCGTTAACTATTTTGACGATGGTGACGCCATTATTCTCAATGACTCTAAGGTGTTTCCTGCGCGACTCTATGGAAAGAAGGAGAAGACGGATGCCCAGATAGAGGTGTTCTTGCTGAGAGAGCTGAACGCAGAACTGCGTCTCTGGGATGTGTTGGTGGAGCCGGCACGTAAAATCCGTATTGGCAATAAGCTGTTCTTTGAAGACGACGGGCCTATGGTGGCTGAAGTCATCGACAATACCACCAGCCGAGGACGTACACTGCGTTTCCTCTACGATTGTCCTCACGAAGAGTTCAAGCACGACCTGTTTGCACTTGGACAGGCACCGTTGCCACGTTATATCATCGAACACAGAGAGTGTGTGCCCGAGGATATGGACAATTTCCAGACCATCTATGCCCAGCATGAGGGTGCTGTAACGGCTCCTGCCTCAGGACTGCACTTCAGTCGTGAACTGATGAAACGATTGGAGATTCGTGGCGTCAATTTCGCGCCTATTACCGTTCATTGCGGATTAGGTTGCTTCGATCCTATCGAGGTGGAAGATCTGACCAAGCACAAGATGAGCTCTGAGCAGATGATTGTCGGCAAGGAGGCTTGCGACGTGGTGAATACTGCCAAGGAGAAGGGACATCGTGTTTGTGCTGTAGGTGTGAGCACCCTCAGAGCTTCTGAGAGTGCAGTTGGTACGGACAATCTGCTGAAGGAGTTTGACGGATGGACGAACCGTTTCCTCTTCCCGCCTTACGAATTCCAGTTGGCCGACACGATGGTCGTGAACTTCTATCATCCTGAATCGACGATGATGATGGCTACTGCTGCCTTTGCTGGTTACGACCTCACTATTGAGGCCTATGAGAAGGCTGTTGAAAACGGCTATAAGTTCGGTTGTTTTGGCGACTGCATGCTGATACTTGATGACTGATCATCTGGTATATCTCGGACTGGGATCGAATCTGGGTGATCGTAAAGCTAATCTGGAACGAGCTGTCCGATACATAAGGAGACGAGTGGGGAAGGTGGTCAGAATCTCCACCTTTATCTCCACCGAGCCATGGGGGTTCGAATCACCGAATTCGTTTCTGAATGGCGTTATCTGCTGCCAGACTTCCCTGACACCTCGCGAGGTGTTGCAAGTGACGCAAGAGATAGAGCGGAAGATGGGACGGCTAAAGCTCTTGGGAGTTCAGCCTCCTAATCGCCAATACGAGGATCGCATCATCGATATCGACATTCTGTTATACGATGACTGGCAAGTGGATGAGCCCGATTTGAAGATTCCACACCCGTTGATGCAGGAGCGCGATTTCGTGATGATTCCCCTGAATGAGATAAGGAACGAGACTACTTAGAATATTTATTATTTAAACAAACTCGCATATGAAAAAACTAATCTTTATCGTGCTCGCTGCTGTAGCTGTGACAGTGCAGGCACAAGACTGCTGCAAGGGAGGAAACCCCTACAAGAAGTACACGCAGAACTTACCTTTCCAGATGCCAGAGGTCAGTGCACCACAGATTCCTGAGCGTCAGGCCAATCTGAAGGACTTTGGGGCTGTGGGTGATGGTGTCACACTCTGTACCGATGCTTTTGCAAAGGCCATCCAGTCGCTGACGGATATGGGTGGCGGCCGTCTTGTAGTGCCTGCAGGTGTATGGTTTACTGGCCCTATCGTGCTGAAGAGCAACATCGAATTACATCTTCAGATGGGTGCTGTCATCCAGTTCTCAGGTGATGAGTCGCTCTATCCTCTCATCCATACCTCGTTCGAAGGTCTAGACACCCGTCGTTGTCAGTCACCCCTCACTGCTAATGGCTGTGAGAATATTGCCATTACAGGCAAGGGTGTTATTGATGGCAATGGACAGTATTGGCGTCCTGTTAAGAAAGGTAAGGTGACAGATGGACAATGGAAGGAAGTGTTGGCTCGTCCTGATGGTATCGAGTCGAAGAAAGGCTATTGGGTGCCCAATCAGGGCTATGCTGATGCGGAGAAGAATGCTGATATGAATGTCGTTAAGGCAGATACAGAGGAACAGTGGAATAGCTACAAGCGTTTTTTGCGCCCAGTCATGATCAGCCTCGTCAATTGCAAGAATGTGCTGTTGCAGGATGTCATTTTCCAGAATTCGCCTGCTTGGAATATTCATCCGCTGATGTGTGAGAATATTATTATAGATAATGTACTCGCGCGTAACCCAAGCTATGCACAGAATGGTGATGCCTTGGACTTGGAGTCGTGTAAGAATGCACTGATTGTCAATTCTAAGTTTGATGCTGGCGACGATGGTATCTGTATCAAGAGTGGAAAAGACAAGGACGGACGTCGTCGTGGTCGTCCCTGTGAGAATGTAGTTGTTGACGGATGTACAGTATTTGCTGGTCATGGCGGTTTCGTAGTTGGTTCAGAGATGAGTGGCGGTGTGAAGAACATTCTTGTGGAGAACTGTCAGTTCCTGGGTACTGACGTAGGTTTGCGCTTCAAGTCTACTCGTGGTCGTGGAGGTATCGTAGAGAATATATATATAAATAAGGTGTCGATGACAGACATTAAGACAGATGCCATTACCTTTAATATGTATTATGGAGGCAAATCAGTGGCTGAGATGCTGGCAGACGGAGACAATCCCGACAACACTACAAAGATGCCTGTGACAGAGGAGACACCTATCTTCCGCAATATTGACATCCGTGACATTGTATGCAATGGTGCAGGTCGTGCTATGGAGTTTAATGGACTGCCCGAGATGCCTATCGATGGTATCAATTTGGAGAATATTCAGATTATTGCCAAGAAGGATGCAGTTTTTACAAACTATAAGAACGTGACGAAGAAGAATGTGAACATCACAATCCAGTAATCACAAAAAGAAAGCCTCGCAAAACTGCGAGGCTTTTTCTTTTTTACTCTTGCGATTACTTACGAAGACCAAGAGCCTTGATGAGTTCACGATAACGAGTGATGTCCTTGTTGTAGAGATACTTCAGGAGCTTACGACGACGACCTACCATCTTGGTCAGTGCACGAGCTGTGCCGAAGTCCTTGTGGTTCTTCTTCAGGTGCTCGGTGAGGTGCTGAATACGATAGGTGAACAGTGCTACCTGGCTCTCTACAGAACCAGTGTTCTTAGCGTCTTTGCCATACTGGCTGAAGATCTCAGTCTTCTTAGCTGAATCTAAATACATTGTAATTTGTGATTAATAATGATTGCAATAACATCTTTCAGACGCTTCATCCTACCTAATCACGGGTGGTTCACGTCGTCAAATGCTTCGGATTTTCCGAAATGCGGGTGCAAAGGTACTGCTTTTTCTCCATTCCACCAAATATTCCTTTGATTATTTCAAAAAAAGTTCAAAAAGTTCGTGTTTCTATCGATAAATGTGTAACTTTGTCCGCAGATAAAACAAGTAAAAATATGAAACGACTTATTATCATTGCCCTGTCGCTTCTGACAATGTTGAGCGCGGAGGCTGAACCGCTTTGGATGCGTTTTCCAGCTATCTCACCAGATGGCAAGACTATCGTGTTTTCTTATAAAGGCGATCTGTTTACCATTCCTGTGAATGGAGGACAGGCTCGACAGATTACAACCAATGCAGCATACGATGCCTATCCTGTATGGAGTCCTGATGGAAGCCGCATCGCTTTCGCTTCTACCCGTGAAGGAAGTCTTGACATCTATGTGGTAAGTAAAGACGGAGGAGTGCCCACACGCTTGACGACGCATAGTTCGGATGAGACTCCTATGTCTTGGAGTGACAATAATCATGTGCTGTTTAGTGCTGCGATGATGCCCACGGCGCAATCATCCATATTTGCACAGCGTGATTTTCCTCAGGTCTTTGAGGTTTCTTCGCAAGGTGGCGAACGTCCTCGACTCTATAGTGTGATTACGATGGAGGATGTCAGTATCAATGCTCGTGGCGAACTTCTTTATCACGACAAGAAGGGTTATGAGGACCCCTTCCGCAAGCATCACCAGAGCTCTATCTGTCGTGATATCTGGCTCTTGAGCAACGATAAATATACTAAACTGACAACGTTCCGAGGTGAAGACCGTACCCCGCGTTGGGCTCCTGATGGGAAGTCGTTCTATTATCTCAGTGAACAGGATGGCTCGTTTAATGTTTGGTTGCGGGCAGTTGATGGCACGTCAGACAAGCAAGTGACTCATCATAAGCAGAATCCCGTAAGATTCCTGACCGTAGCTAACGATGGCACACTTTGCTATGGCTACGACGGAGAGATTTATACCTATAGTGGTGGTAAGGAACAAAAGGTATCTGTGAGCATTACTATCGATAAAGGGGACCGCAGCCTGATTAGGCAGTTGCAGACCTCTGGAGCCACAGAGATCAGTCTGTCGCCAAAGAACAAGGAGATAGCTTTCGTGATGCATGGCGATGTCTATGTGACATCCATCGATTATAAGACAACCAAGCAGATTACGGATACTCCAGAGCAGGAACGCAGCATCAGTTTCTCACCCGACGGAAGAAGTCTGGTGTATGGTGCTGAGCGTGGTGGACACTGGCAACTCTATCAGACAACAATTGTTCGCAAGGAGGAGAAACAATTTACCTATGCTACCGACTTAAAGGAGGAACGGCTTATCAACAGCGACATCACTTCTTTGCAGCCACAATACTCACCCGATGGTAAGAAGGTGGCATTCTTTGAGAATCGTGGTGACCTGCGCGTTCTTGACCTCGCCACACGTCAAGTAAAGACCGTGCTCGATGCGAAGTATAACTACTCTTACAGAGATGGCGACCTCGGCTTCGAATGGAGTCCTGACAGTCGTTGGCTTCTGGCAAGCTATATCGGCACTGGCGGATGGAACAACAGCGATATTGCTTTGGTTGATGCTACAGGCCAGAAAGAACCTTATAACCTTACCAATAGTGGTTATAATGATTTTGGTGGCAAATGGGCTCTGGGTGGCAAGGCGATGATATTCGAGAGCGATCGTGCTGGTTACCGTAGTCATGGTAGCTGGGGTGCTGAGTCTGATGCTTATCTGATGTTCTTTGATCTCGATGCCTATAACCGTTTCCGTATGACCAAGGAGGAAAAGGCGCTTGCTGATGAGGCAGAGAAGGAAGCGAAGAAGGCTGCTGATGAGGCGAAGAAAGATAAGAAGGACAAAAAGGATAAAAAGGATAAAAAGGATAAGAAGTCAGCTAAGGGTAAGAAGACCACAGAGGAGAAATCCGTCTTTACCCCAGACCTTGAGAATTGTCGTGACCGTATTGTTCGCCTGACTGTTAATTCGAGTCGTCTGGGCGACTATGTGTTGAGTCCCAAGGGTGATACGCTCTATTATCAAACACCTTTCGAAGGTGATGCTGACCTTTGGAAACGTGATTTCCTGGAAGGTAAGACAGAACTGGTGCTCAAGGGCGTCGGGCGTGGACAGATGATTGCTGACAAGGAATTCAAGAACTTGTACATGGCAGGACGCTCTATTAAGAAGATAGAACTCTCTGGACACAACAGCAAGGATGTCGAATTCGAGGCTCCCTTCAACTACCGTCCATATCAGGAGCGTCAGTATCTGTTCGATCATATCTGGCAACAGGTGCAGGATAAGTTCTACGATCCGAAGATGCATGGTGTCGACTGGCAGGCCTATCGTAAGATCTATGAGAAGTTCCTGCCACATATCAACAATAACTACGACTTCCGCGATATGCTTTCCGAGATGCTTGGCGAACTGAACGCCTCGCATACTGGTGCCCGTTACTATGGCGGTGGTGCCTCCATGTCTACAGCCCATCTGGGTGTGTTTATAGACCCTGCCTACGATGGTGACGGCCTGCGTATTGAGGAGACGATACGTCGTAGCCCTCTTGCTGCTAAGGGTATCGCTTCGGGAAGCATCATCGAGAAGATTGATGGTACCCCCATCAAGAAGGGCATGGACTATAACTACTTGCTCGACGGTAAGGTTGGCAAGCCTGTGCGCCTGACCATCAATGGTCGCGATGTTGTTATTCGTCCAGTCAACCAGTCTCAACTTGAGGAATTGCTTTATCGCCGTTGGGTCGATCGCAAGCGTCAGATGGTCGACAGCCTATCTGGAGGTCGACTGGCCTATGTCCACGTCAAAGCAATGGACAGCGAGTCGTTCCGCCAGGTGTATAGCGACCTGCTTAGCGATAAGAACCGCAACCGCGAGGCTGTCATCGTAGACGAGCGCTATAATGGCGGTGGATGGTTGCACGACGACCTCTGCACTTTGCTTAGCGGCCGGCAGTACCAAAGCTTCGTGCCTCATGGCAAATATGTCGGCTACGACCCCTTCAACAAATGGGTAAAGCCTTCGTGCGTGCTGATTTGTGAGGATGACTACAGCAATGGTCACGGATTCCCATGGGTCTATCGTGAACTCGGCATTGGCAAACTTATTGGTACACCTGTAGCTGGTACGATGACTGCTGTGTGGTGGGAGACGTTGATGGACCGTACCTTGGTATTTGGAATTCCACAGGTGGGATGTCTGGATATGAGGGGTAAGTTTGGCGAGAATAATGAACTGTTCCCTGATATTGAGGTTTATAACACACCAGATGACTATATCCATGGGCGTGACCGTCAGTTGGAGGCTGCTGTCGAGGAGATGCTACGTCAGGTGGGGACTGCCGATAAGAAATAACATGCTGCTTTTGACGAAAAAATGGTAAAAGGTTTGGCTATTCGACAGATTTGATGTAACTTTGCAGCCGTTTTTATAAAGTAAGTATGCAGGATATCAGGAATATTGCGATTATTGCGCATGTAGACCACGGCAAGACGACGCTCGTGGACAAGATGATGCTGGCAGGAAACCTGTTCCGTGAGGGACAAAACCTGTCGAGCCAGGTATTGGATGCCAACGACTTAGAGCGTGAGCGAGGCATCACCATTCTTTCGAAGAATGTGAGTATCAATTGGAAAGGAACAAAGATTAATATTATCGACACTCCGGGCCACTCCGATTTTGGTGGCGAGGTAGAGCGTGTGCTTAACATGGCAGACGGCTGTCTGTTGTTGGTCGACGCCTTCGAGGGTCCTATGCCCCAAACACGTTTTGTGTTGCAGAAAGCATTGCAGATTGGTCTGAAACCTATCGTGGTGGTCAACAAGGTCGACAAACCGAATTGTCGCCCAGAGGAGGTCTACGAGATGGTGTTCGACCTCATGTTTTCGCTGAATGCTACTGAAGACCAGTTGGACTTCCCTGTGGTCTATGGCTCAGCCAAGAACGGATGGATGAGTGAGGATTGGCAGAAGCCTACAGATAATATCACCTATCTGCTCGATAAGATTGTCGAGGTGATTCCTGCTCCACAGCAGATTGAGGGCACGCCTCAGATGCTTATCACCTCGTTAGACTATAGCTCGTATACAGGTCGTATCGCTGTAGGTCGTGTACATCGTGGCCAACTGAAGGATGGACAGCAGGTAACTATCGCCCATCGCGATGGTTCTCTGGAGAAGACGAAGATCAAGGAACTGCATACTTTCGACGGTATGGGTCATCAGCGCACGCAGTCAGTAGACTGTGGCGACATTTGCGCAGTCATTGGACTGGAGAAGTTTGAGATTGGCGATACCATCTGCGATATTGAGAATCCAGAGCCACTGCCTCCTATTGCTATCGACGAGCCTACCATGTCGATGCTCTTCACCATCAACGACTCACCTTTCTTTGGTAAGGAGGGTAAGTTTGTGACTTCACGCCACATCAACGACCGTTTGGAGAAAGAGTTGGAGAAGAACTTGGCGCTGCGTGTTGAGCCCTACGAGGATTCCACCGATAAGTGGGTGGTGTCTGGTCGTGGCGTGCTTCATCTCTCTGTGCTCATCGAGACCATGCGTCGTGAGGGTTACGAGCTTCAGGTTGGACAGCCTCAGGTTATCTACAAGGAGATTGACGGACAGAAGTGCGAACCTATTGAAGAGTTGACCATTAACGTGCCTGAGGAGTTTGCCTCGAAGATGATTGATATGGTGACACGTCGTAAAGGCGAGATGACCTCTATGGAGGCTCAAGGCGAGCGTACCAATATCGAATTCGACATTCCTTCGCGTGGTATTATCGGTCTGCGCACCAATGTGCTGACAGCCAGTCAGGGCGAGGCCATCATGGCCCATCGTTTTAAGGAGTATCAACCCTTTAAGGGAGAAATCGAACGCCGCGTCAACGGTTCGATGATTGCCTTGGAGACAGGTAATGCTTTTGCTTATGCCATCGATAAACTGCAGGATCGCGGTAAGTTCTTTATCGATCCAGGCGAGGATGTCTATTTGGGACAGGTCGTTGGTGAGCATGTTCATGATAACGACCTCGTCATCAACGTCTGCAAAGCCAAACAACTCACCAATGTCCGTGCCTCTGGTACTGACGAGAAGGCGCGCATTGTTCCCAAGGTTGTTATGTCGCTGGAGGAATGTCTGGAATACATCAAGGAAGACGAGCTGGTGGAGGTAACCCCACAGTCTATGCGTATGCGTAAGATTATCCTTGATCACGACCAGCGCAAGAAGGCTAACAAACAGTAATAAAGTTCAAAAAATAGGGTTTACCATCACTTTCTGATTTAACTTTCAGATATTCAAATATTTAAGAGGTGATGGTAAGCCCTGTTTACCGTCACTTTACCATCACTAAACTCCGAGTATACCCGTAGTAAACCTCCATTAGCCATCACTACCTAAACGCTTTTATAAAAAATTACTTAATTCTTTTGTCATTTAAGAAAAAATACTTATCTTTGCACCATGACCTATTAACAACAAAGAGGCTAAAACGTATTACTATTGATTAAAAGTTGATGAGCTATGAATAAAAAGGTTATTTCTCGTTGTATTCTGCTACTATTGTTAGCACTCATGACGATTGCTGTTCAAGGACAGCAATTGCATACCATAATCTTTGCCGATACCAATGACAGATCCATTGGTAAATCAGTTCTTCAAGATTATTACAGTATATCGGTTGAGGCAAGTACCATAGCGTCTGCTATAGGCATGCAACTAAAATCTTACTATTTTAAAGGTGATCAATGTTCGAATGCTAATTTAAGGAAAGTGCTGAACCAGTTACGAACAGAAACTGATGATGTGATTTTGTTCTACTACACAGGTCACGGCACACGTTCACAGGCCGATGTTTCAGAATTTCCGCAAATGTGTCTTGGAAGTAATCGTGACAACGATTTCTATCCCCTCGAAAAAGTTTTGCAACAATTGAACGAACAACCTGCTCGTTTAAAAATTGTTATTGGGGATTGCTGTAATAATGTCGTAAATGGTGTAACGCCTAAAGACTATCAGACTCGAAGTGCAACGGTGTTGACAAAAGGACCTGTTGATGTCTATAATAATTTGTTTGCCAATAATCGTGGTTTTATGATTGCTTCAGGTAGTACAAAAGGTGAGACATCTGTCGGTTGGTCTCAAGGAGGCGCATTTACCCTCAGCCTTCTTAGCGTATTGAAACATTATGCCACCAGTGGCTTGTCTGCTACATGGGATTATGTGATGGCCGATACAAGAGCCACCACTTTTGAGTATGCCAAACATACGCCAGTTTATAGTGTCAATATTAGAGAGGTAGAAACAGCTACAGCAGCTCCTCAATATCAAGAACCTCAGAATACTGCTGTAGATGATGGTTCAGAAGATATTGAGAAGATAACCATTCTTACTGCCATAGGAAATGAGAATGTTCCGATAGAGACCAGAGTTAAGATACAGGATAAAGCCCTTAAGGCATTGTTTAGCAATCCGAATGTGAAGGTAGAGGTTGTAGGCAGCAATGGTATGACGATTGTTGCGACAGAGAAAGCCTCCGATTTCGTGCTGCGCTTATGTACAACTCATAATCTCGTCAATCTTGTTGAAGTAGACAAGACTGAAGACAACAGGGGAAGATACACCTATCTTAAAGTTCACGAAATTTACAAAAGATAACTAATAAAACAAACGACTATGAAGAAGTTCTTATCAATTGTGATTTTAGCTTTTATCACATCATTATCTGCACAGGCTCAAGTCAACGATCTGTCGGAGCAGGATATTCAGGCTTTCAAAGACAGAGTAGGTGAGGTGATCGATATGTTTCAGAACAACCTCAATATTCTGGCAGGAAAGAAACACTCGATCAAGGTGAAATCCGTCTATAAGAAGAGTGCCTTGAAATTGTTTATTGGAGAAGGTTTGCCTTATACAGACCCTGACGGCAATAATCGTGAGGGCGTACAAATGCAGGTGTCGAGCGTTAGAAACGGTAAGGTGGTAAAGCGCAAGACCGCTCTTACAACTTATCTCGAAAATCTTATCAAATTGCCCTACGCAGAAGTGAATCTGACACAGGCAGACACCTATCGCATCAGTAATATATATAAGGTGGGCGATCACTATGAAGCAACAGCCACTATCTTCCAACGCTTTGAAGGCTATGTTGGCAAAGATAAAAGGAAGAAGTATAGCGATGTGACACAGAAGAACATCAAGGTATATATTATACCAGAAAACGACTACGTACTGGGTCAGCATTGGAGTGTCCGTCTCGGAGATATCGAGGTTGTTGATACGACGCAGGAATAATCATGATGAGAGCGCTGCTGATAACTGTTCTGCTATGCCTCACATTCCCTTTCTCTGCTTCTTCTCAGACTTATTTCCCAGAGCCGATAAAAGAAGATTTTCTGAAGGGGAGAGTGAAGCAGGTAGAAGAGTTTATAGCGCGCTTTAACTATGAAGAAGACTGGCAAGGAAAGAAGGTGGAGGATGGATCAGACCCTTTTCTGAGGTCGAAGTATATCCATACTTTGTTCGATTATGACCGTTTCCGTCAGAAAGACGGGAGTCTGATTCCTGAAGCAGAGCAATTTATACAGGACGTCGTAAAACACCGCTACCTCATTCACTATAATGACACCTCGTGGATGGCCAAGGTGAAGTGTAAAGCTGTGGCAGCCAAGAAGCGGTCTGACCTGATACTTTACCTCCATACTAAACAGATAGCCCCTCACGAATATGCGTGGATCGTAACAAGAGCTGAAAGCCCCTTGCTTAAAAGCCCTTCAGACTCTCTCCCCAACCTCAAAATATCGCCTGTTGAACATGAAATAGGATTCACGGGACTTCTCTCCCTCAAGAACATCGGCAAACTGAAAATTACGCAGATAGAGGATGTCAGCTTCCATTTCCGTAATGTGCCCGGTTATTCCTTTACGATTGAAAGAATAGAACGGAAGAACTCTTATAATACGGGATGGCTGATTACAAGCCTCAACAAATTGTAATGACTTGATCTAAAAACTTATAACTATGAAAAGATTATCAGCATTGTTGCTCATACTATTGTCGTTAACATCAGGTTATGCTGCCAATGATACCAAGTTGGATGCTCAGACGCAGCAGAAGGCTGTCGACCGCGTAAAAGAGTATTGCCAACTGATGCAGGAGTTCTCAGCCGATGTGGAGAAAATCGACAACATGGAAACGATTTATGGTATGTGTGAGAACAACAACGTGTCTGTATTTAACGATTTGGCTGAGGCTTCATCGAATGCCAGTGACAATGCGATGCCTCTTCAACAATATATGATGCTGTTGACGGATAAGTTTGAGAATAATGTTAAGACCTCCTATTCAGGATTTAAGTATCTGAAAGCCATAGTTCAGCCTTCACCATTGGAAGGATTCGACGCAGCCACCTATGCTTTTGTGAAAGTAGACAAAGAGGTGGAGGCTCCGGGCATTAAGGGTAAACACCATCTGAATATCATTGTCAACACAGCGACGATGAAGGTGAGTAGCACGACATCAGAGGATTTCGAAGACCCGCAAGGCATCTATCTGAAGGCGCTGGAGAAATACAACAACAACGATTTCAAGGCAGCCATCCCCTTATTCGAGAAAGTCAGTGTGCTTCAGCGATTCCCCGGCAGATACAGGGCAAAATCCATGTTAGGATGGATTTATGCCGACCAGGATAATCATGAGAAAGCCAACAGCGTCCTAAGGGAAGCAGCAGAGGAAGACCCGCTGGGTAAAATCCTCCTGTCGTCAAAGATTCTGTTGTCTAACCAAGTGCCTGTATTCTTACGAAACACGACAGAAGGCGTTAACATATTACAAGCATTAGGCGAAGTGCACGACAAGGAAATACCGCAAATGCACTTAATGGCAAAAGTAGCGATGTTGGATGCATCATTAGACTTCAAGACAGCTCGACCGATTATTGTTCTGCCCCAAAAAGAAAAAGGAAAACTGGCAGACGATTTAATCTCTGATTCGCAGTCAACAGATTTATTTCTGACTAAAGGTTATATGGTCTATGCGAATATCAGAAAAAGTGGTAACGCTAAAGAATTGAAAGAAGGTTTGTCTGCCATCAATAAAGCAGAATCACTATTCAAGAAACTAAATTTATCACCGAAGGCCAAAGGTGAACTTAGTACCCAGATTTCTTTAACAAAAATGTATCTGTTAGAAGCGACAGGAGATAAAGCTGGCGCAAATCAGGTTTTGAAAAAGATGCAAGAAAATCCTTATGCGCTTCCGACATTGGCTTTAATGGAATTAATGGACAGAAAAATTGATGGTCCAAAAATACTGGATTTATACCGTAGAGCAGCAGAACATGGTGATCCGTTCAGTACTTATATTGTCAGCCTCAGCCATTATCCTTCAGACCCTACTGGAAAACACAAAGGAGGATGGGAGAAAATTTGGATGGCAGAATTATATAGTTCCCTGAATACTATTTATCTGGATGGATGGCTTAATTTCTGCTATTACTTGATTACTGACAAGAATCAGAATAGGAGTCCGGAGGAGTTTCGTAAGTGGAACCAAAAAGCAATAGACCTTGGCAATGTCAATGCTATGGAAGACCGCGCTATTTTTGAAGCATGGAATATCGCACCATATCAAAATGTCGACAAAGCTACAGCATTAGAACGGGCTTGCAAGGCGGCTGTAGTCAAAAAAGAGACAGGAAACAAGCTAAATTTAGCCTATCTCGGCTGTCGTCTTCGTGGGAATGTTGATGAAATAAAAGTTCCTGTTGAGAAGTCACAAACATGTCAGATTCTGAAATCGTTGGACGAACAAGGAAACGGTGCCGCATCTTATTTACTATTTACAGAGTTTTATCACCGCAATAACGAAGAATTGTCATCGCATTATCTGGAAAGGAGCAAAGATGCCGCTTTTTATTATGGCATTTATGATTATGCCAGATACTTAATGGAAATAAAAGAATATGAACAAGCCTTAAGATTGTTGAATAAACTGACCACTTACCCCAGGTCTGGTGCTTATCATTGTATGGGTGAAATTGAAGTCGCAAGGCAGAATTACAAACAAGCTGTGAAATATTATGAAATTGGAATGGGCGATAATGACTACGAGTGCTTTGAGGCGATGTCTGATTTAAGCAAGAAAATCGGGGGCGCAAAGAATATCAAGGACGCTAAAGATTATATAGACCAGGCTATTATCGTTTATAATGCCACTCACTTTGAGGCAGATGAAAGCAGCGCAGGAAAGAAAAGATTATTGGATAAGCAAAAAGAGTTGGAGACGCTGTTATCTGGCGGAAAGCCAAGCTCTCCAGCCAAGCCTCAGCAGACTCCAGCTCCTGCACCGGCAAGAACAGGGAACCAGGCAGCGACAACATCGTCAAACAACGACATTCAAATGCCGCAATATCCCAGCGGCATCAATGGTCTGATCAGTTTCTTAAGTGAAAACATTAATTATCCTGAAGATGCGGAGAAGCAGGGCATAGAAGGCAAGGTCATTGTTTCATTTGTCGTCGACACAGACGGCACGATCAAAGATGCTGAAGTCGTCCAGAAAGTGTATCCTTCCTTAGATGCCGAAGCCGTCAGGGTGATTATGTCTATGCCGAAATGGAAACCTGCCACCAAGCAAGGGGTCCCAGTTAGAGTAAGGTATAAACTGCCGATATCCTTTGCTTTGCCGTCATCAGAATAATAACTCTAAAACATATAACTATGAAGAAAAGCCTATCAATTACATTCTTGCTATTGATGTTACTGACATCTGCAAGTTATGGTGCAAAAGTGCCTAAACTGGACGAGCAAACTCAAAAGCAGGTCGTCGAACGAGTGAAGGAGTATTGTACCTTAATGCAGGAATTCTCTGGCGATGTAGAGAAGATCGAGAACATGGATAAGATTTTCGACATGTGTGAAAATAGTAACGTGTCTGTGTTCAATGACCTTGCTGCCTCATCAACAAAGGATATCAGCGACAACTCCATGCCTTTGCAACAGTATATGATGATGCTGACGGATAAGTTTGAAAATAATGTCAAGACATCATATTCTGGTTTTAAGTATATTAAGTTGATTGTTCAGCCTTCACCCATGAAGGAGTTTGATGCTGCCAGCTATGCCTTTGTAAAGGTTGATAAGCAGCTCAATGCGACAGGTCTTAAGGTAAAGAAACAACATCTGAACATCATCGTCAATACTGCAACATTGAAAGTGAGTAGCACTATATCTGAGGACTATGAGGATCCGCAGAGTGTCTACATGAAAGGCCTGGAAATGTTTAATGAAGGAAAATATAAGTCAGCTATTCCTTTGTTTGAGAAAGTCAGTGGACTATCTAGGTTTTCAGGCAGATACAGGGCAAAGAGTATGTTAGGATGGATATATGCAGAACAGAGAAAGTATGTGAAGGCCAATGAACTGTTAAGAGAATCATCTGACGACGATCCTTTGGCAGGTGTGATATTGGCATCTAAAGTGCTACTTAACGACGATGCCCCAGCTAAACTTATTAACTATACAGAGGCGGGACAAATTATGCAGAAGCTTAGCGACGCACGAGATAAGGAGATTCCAACGATGCATCTGATAGCTAAGAGTACAATCGTAGATGCCTTTGATCTGCAGAACTTGAAATTCAAGATTGTGAATTTCTCCGATAAGCTTGCTGAAGATCTGATATCCGACCCTTTGTCTACGGATGGTTTTAAGATGCGAGGCTATTTCTTGAGAGCTTTCCTAAGTCAGATTAACAGTACGAAGGCGAAGCTACAAGCAGGTATAGAAAGTATCAAGAAGGCTGAAGAACATCTTGCTGCTGCCAATCTTGAAAAATCAGAATATGAGCATTGGGACTTGCAACTGTCGGCTATACATGCTACTCTTGCATTGAATTTAGGGGATAATGTGACAGGTGCTACTATTATTAACGAGATGAAAGGAAAGCCCTATTGTGCGGGCTATCTTGCTGCTGCTACAGTTACAACTGGTGATTATCCTGGTGCGCTTGAACTTTATCGCAAGGCGGCTGACTATGGTGATTCTTTTGGCGCCTATGTTGTCAGTATCAGCTGTCTGCCAACGAATAATCCTTTAAAGGAATACGAACAGGATTTTATAACAGAGACTAAGAAAGTCAAGGATGAGGTAGTTATACAAAACTGGAAGAAGTTTGTTCAATATCTGTTCTCCGCCAAGAGCCAGAAGAAGAGTTATGAGGAGTTTCTGAAATGGAATCAGAAGGCCATTGATTTAGGTGATATCAATGCTAGGGAAGACAGAGCATTCTTCGAGGCTGCTGGCGTACCAGAAATTATGGAACGTAATATCCCTCATGCCCTTGAACTGGCATGCACAGCAGCGAGTATGGGTCTGCGCAGCAAATCATCGAAGTTGTTCAACATCCATGGACTCACGAAGGTTTATGAAATGGCAACCTTGAAGATTCCTTTCGAAGAAACTCAGACCACTAAAACCCTAAAAGCATTAGATGAAGAAGGGAACGGAGCTGCTTCGTATCTGTTGTTTGCTGATTATTTAGACTTGGTAAACGATACAGCAAAGGCTATCAGCTATTTGGTGAAAAGTGCAGATGCTCAGTTCTTTTATGGCATGCATACCTATTCTGAGATGCTGATGACTAATAATTATTATGCGGAGGCTGAGAAATTGTTTGCCAAACTTGCAGTATATCCCTATTCATATATGAACAGTAACTTAGGGGATATCCAAAAAGAGCATTATCACAACTATAAGATGGCTCATAAATTCTACATGCAGGGATTTAAGAATGATAAAGATCCGAGATGTTGTGAACGTCTTTCCGACCTTTACAAAGATGGTTTAGGAGTTAAGAAGAATCTGAAATTGGCTAAGTCGTATCTTACATTGGCTGTTACGTATTATAAAGATTTAGGTTTTAAGGATGATGATGACGAGATAGTATCTGCCAAGAAAAGGATAGCAAAGCTAGAAAAGCAGATAGCCGCTCACGAAGGAAACCAAGCTGCTGCAGCTAATATGGCCGCACAGCTTAATAATGTACTTGACAGCTCCGTCAGCGAGGACGAACGCATCACCCTGTCGCAAAATGCGCTTACAGAAATCTTCGCAAGTCCTCAAGCTGTTGTTAAAACCGTTGGTGCAAATATGAAGACGGTAGTCTCTACGGAAACGGCTGAAGATTTCATGCTTCGTCTTGCAACTCTTAATACTACTAAGCGTATTACTATTACCGCTTTCAAGAAAGATAAGAACAGTAAGTTGACGGAACTGACTGTTCTAATGAAATAGCCGAAAAACTTAATTCACCGTCGATGAATTGTCGTTCGTCGACGGTGAATTCTCGTTCATCGTCGTTGAATTAACGTTCATCGACGATGAATGAACTTTATCTGCCACCTTTTTACTCGTTTAGTGCCGTCTCTCTACCTTTTTAGTGCCGTCTCTCAACTATTATGCACTCGGAAATGAAAAGAAAAACGGGCTTTTTCTTTTGCATTTCTCTCGTTTTTTCGTACCTTTGCTGCGAAATTGAGAAGCTTATAACATTTCTTAGACCGTATGCGACAATTATTTCTCTCTCTTCTGCTCTTTACCGCCGCCATTACTGTTGTAGCTGCGCCGGACAATAAGTCTGGCGGCAAGTCGACAGACAACAAGCAGGAGGCCATGCGTCTCTATGAGGCCAGTGGCCGTTACTATGAAGAGCAGCTATACGATAGTGCCGTCATCGTTGGCGAGAAAGCGCTGCCTATGCTTCGCCAGTTGGGTATGACTGACGAGATAGCCGATGAGCTCAGCATACTCGCCGTGTGTACCTCGCGACAGTCTGACTATCAGAAGGCTCTGCGCTATGCCAAGGAGTGTAATGCGATGGATCGTGCCAGCGGCGACAAAGAGATGATTTCATCGTCGCTCAACACCATCGGTGCTATATATGTCGATGCCAAGCAGCCTCAAGAGGGACTGAAGTACATACTCGAGGCACTCCAGCTGGCCGAAGAGATAAACCATCGTGCCCGTATAGCCATGTATTGTGGGGCGGCAGCCGAGACGGAGTTTACCATGAACCACTTTGATGCGGCTCAGCGTTATATCGAGCGGGCCATACAGCTGGAACGAGAGGACGGACGTGAGATGAAACTGCGAGTACGACTGTCGCAGAAGGCTGCCATCCTGTTGGGTATGAAGCAAAACAAGGAGGCTTTGGCCATCTTCGACACCATCATTCCGTACTTCCGCCACGAGGGCAACCGCCAGTCGCTGGCCATTTCGCTCAACAAGGTGGGCCACACGCTGCTCTCCATGAGCCGCGAAGAGGGCTGTGCCGATGCTGAGAAACGGCGTTTGGAACGTCAGGCCGTACCCTATCTGCGCGAAGCCGTCAGTCTTTGTCACGAGATGGGCAATCCCTACAACGAGATGCACGCCCGCGACGGACTGTATCAGGCATTGTGGACTATCAATCCCGATAGTGCCCGACTGGAGCTCGAACGTTTTAACCTGCTGAAAGACTCGCTTTACAATCATGGAGCGGCCGACTTGCTGGCTCACTATAATGCTGAGTTCGGCAACAACCGACTGACTGACGAGAATATCAAAGTTCGCCGTTCGCTCACCATCATTATTATAATAGGTATAGCTTTGCTGGCTGTGGCTGCCGGTCTGGTGGTGATGTATCGACGCCGCGCGGCACTTCAGCGCCACCGTCTTAACGAAGTCACTATGACACTCGACGAGTTGCGCCGCCGATACGAGACTGCGCATGCCGACAAACAGCAGGAACTCTCTGCCCGCGACAAGGACTTCCTTACTCGCACCATGAATATCATTGCCGAGCAGATAGAGACTAACAGCGTGAATGTGGATGCGCTGGCATCGCAGATGGCCTTGAGCACCACCCAGTTCCGCTACCGTCTGAAGGCCATTACCGGCGAGACCCCACAGAGCTATATCACCAACATCCGCATGCAGAAGGCTCGCCAACTGTTGGACAATGACGTTTCGCAGACCACCATCTTAGACATTGCCCTGCGTTGTGGCTACGAAGACCAAGGCGCATTCACCCGAGCCTTTAAGCGTTTCTATGGCGTCACTCCCAGTGACTATCTGACGCGAAAATAGAAATGTGTCGAATAGTTTGTTAAAAGTATCATTTAACATGTTTTGTTAGATTCTGCACAACTTTCCGCGTTTTCTGCTGAAGGTTGTACCGTCTTTTGTCGTAACTTTGCAATCGAAATCAAAAAAGTTACGAAACGCCAATGGATAAGATGACACCAAACGACCAACAAGAGCGCAGGCATCAGGCAGCCCAGAGCTATACTGAGGAACAGGCAAGACTCCTGTTCGCCATGCGCGATATGGTGAAATGGGAGGTGAAGCGGCAATTAGAAGAGATACTCAAATCAAGATCATAATTTATCAACCAATCAATATATAATAAGGAACAATTAATTAAAAAACTAAATGATTATGAAAAAGATGTTTATGATGATGGCCATGATGGCTATGACGTTGACGGTAAGTGCCCAAAGTGAGGAGGTGAAGACACCTTGGGACAGTAGCCCAGTAGTTGAGATTGCTGTAGCTGACGGCAAGTTTACAATGACAACCAGGAAGAATGACCAGGTTGCCATTGACATTCCCAAGCAGGTTCGCACAAAGAAGGGTGACTATGTGCTGACACTGGACGGTAAGCGATTGGTGTATGCCATTGTGACCGATGCCAAGAACCCTTTGAAGCCAGAGGTTGTTATGCTGAATACCGAGTATGAGGATAATGAGAATGGCACACCCAAGGTAGACAAACAGCAGTTGGAACCAGGTACGTTCCTTGTGGTTAAGACTGCCCCAGGGGCTTGGACACCGGGTGCTCGTATAGCTCTCAAAAAAAGCCGCTGGCAAATGGGTAAGTTTGTTGCTGAGCAGGACGGCAAGGTGCTGATGCTTATGAATGGCAGTACACCGGAAGTCGGCATTTATCCCAAGGCTGACGTTAAGTTGTTGCCGTTGAAGGAGATGCTGAAGCCAGGAGAAATGGTGACGATGAATCGTGCTAAAATGGCATCTTTATGTATGGATAATTGGAAGGTGAAGAAGGTGAATGCTGCCATTGGCCGTGTTTGGATAGCCTTTGGACCAAGTGAGACAATTAAGATAATGAGTATTCCTGATGTTTCGAAACTTTTAAAGTAAAAGGAATATCGATAATGAAGAGAACTGTATTAGCTGCGATTCTGGTGTGCTGCACGGTGATGACCGTGGCAGCACAGCCGCGGCTGCGCGACCTCGACATCCGCGTGGTGTTGGATAAGTCCGGCGGTGCCCGTATCACGGAGACACGACAGATGACGGTGGACAGCGAGGGCACCGAGTGCTATATTAGCATAGGACATGTGGGAAGAAGCTTGGTGCAGGAACTGACCGTGAGCGACGAACAGGGTAGGGAGTACGAGCTTTGCCATGCGTGGAATGTAGACTGGAGCCGTAAGCAGAAGACCAACAAGTGCGGCATCGTGGAGGTCCCCAACGGCTACGAGCTGTGCTGGGGACTGGGCGCCGAGGGTGAGCGCACCTACACGACCAGCTATACCGTGACGGACCTGCTACAAGGATACAGAGAGAGCGATGGCTTCCTCTGGATGTTTGTGGCTCGTCATATCAAACCCTATCCTGAGCATGTCAAGCTGACCATCACGACAGATGACGGCACCCTGCTGACCGACTCCATCGCCAATATCTGGGCGTTCGGCTATGGTGGCGACATCAACTTTGTTGACAGCACAATAGTGGCCGAGACGACGGAGCCTTTCAAGGAAGACGACGGCATGATAGTGATGTGCGAATTTGAGAAGGGTGTGTTCAAGCCGTTGATAACACTCCAAAGATCGTTTGAAGGCGTGAAGGAGTTCGCTTTTGAGGGCAGCGACTATCAGCAGAAGAAGAAGGAGAAAAAGCCTGAAGAGTGGTGGAAAAAGCCATTGGAATACATTGTTGGCGGTGTCACGATTTTCCTCATACTGTGCGGCCTGTTTTGGGAACCCGTGGAGCGTCTGGTAAACAAGTACAAGTACCGCAATATCGAGTGGTATCGCGACATCCCCCTGGGCGGCGACCTTGTGAAAGCAAACCTTTTGGCAAACAAGTTGAATGACACATATGGACAAGATGACCAACTGCTCTCAGCTCTGGTGCTGAAGTTGGTGCAGACGGGTGCCTTGGGGATTCAGAGTGGATCTGGCAAACCGTCGTTCGCCATTAAACCTTGGGAGGCCGACGCACAGATGCCGAATGGGGAACTGCTGCAAATCATCTACGACATTTTCAAGAGTGCGGCAGGCGACAATCAGGTGCTCGACCCGAAAGAACTGACCCGATTTATTGAGGACGAGAAAAACTATAGCGCAATATCCCATTTCCTCTATGTCCTGCATAAAGGTTACATCTCCAAATTGTCGGATTACAAGACGGAAGTGCGGCAGATGTTGGGTCTGAAGAAATACTTGAAGGAGTTTACGCTGATCGACGAGCGCGGTGTACAGGAGGTAGCGCTGTGGAAGGACTATATGGTCTGGGCCACGCTGTTTGGCTGTGCATCGACGGTTGTCAAGCAGATGCAGAAGATCAATCCCGAGTATTTCAAGATGGACGACATCGCCAGTCAGTTGGCATACAGCGTTACGGTGCCCGAAGTCACGAAGGCGTTTACCAAGGCTACCGACGGCGCCTATTACAGGTACATGATTAGTTCGGACTCAGACAGCAGCGGTTCGAGTCGCCGCAGTTCAGGTGGTGGCGGACATGCATCTCGCGGCGGCGGCGGTGGTTATCGCGGCGGCGGCTCAGGTGGCGGTATCAGATAAAGTATAACTATTTAAAATAAGAAGACAATGAAAAAGATTTTTATGATGGTGGCTCTCGCAGCCATGACGTTAACAGCAAGTGCACAAAATGATCCTAAAGTGTGGCCATGGGATTTCCCACAGGACATTGAAATTGATGCCAAGGCTGGCCAGCAGGCTCTGACTAATCAGGATCACTATTTCGATTATGTGGAACGTGGCGAAGGATTTGAGAAGAAGACCATGATATGGTATAATACGACCATTGTAGAGCCTGGCCAGGGTAAGACGACCGTTCTTGCATACGGCAATAAAAAGGAGGTGCCCAATGCACTTGTCATCCCTTTAGGAAAGAGCGAGACGGCCAAGAAGGGCGACATCCTGCTCACCTGCGGCAACCGTAACCACGACATGGCGCGAGCCATCGTAGTCGACGACTCTACACCCACCGAGCCGGTGGTCTGCTTCCTCGACAACGACTGGGACTGGCCAAACCAGTTTGATTCTCCAAAAGTTGCCGAGA
Source organism: uncultured Prevotella sp. (assembly GCA_947164965.1). Lineage (GTDB taxonomy): Bacteria > Bacteroidota > Bacteroidia > Bacteroidales > Bacteroidaceae > Prevotella. The sequence goes on from CAMUYR010000026.1 coordinate 41,599, forward strand.
AACAGAAGGGCGAGAAGTTGAAGGCCGGTACGTTCAACGTACTGAAGGACGGCAAGTTTGAGTCTGGCGCCCAGGTGGCTTTCGACGTCAATGGCAAACTGAAGTATGGTACCATCGTTCAGGTCAGCGGCGATAAGGTGTTGATAGCCGCCTTTGCCAACCAGCTGGAGTGTACCACCAAGAACAAGTGCAAGCTCATCTCTTACAAGACCAAGTTCAAGGAGGGCGACAAGGTCCGCGTGATTGATGTAACCAGTTATGAGCCTGGCTATACTGTGGTGAAAGTTGACAAAGAGCATGGACACCTTTGGGCAAAGAAGGATGAAAACGGAAAGATCTATTGTTTCAACCTGCTCACCGTCATGAAGTAAATAAAAAAAAGACAATGAAAAAGATTTTTATGATGATGGCCCTCGTAGCTATGACGCTACTTACGGCATGTGGAGGCAAGAAAACAAACGGTGACGACGCTGCCGTTGCCGATTCAACGAGCGTCAAAGACACAACAGCCGTTGCCGACTCTGTACAAACCGTTGCCGACGAGGACACCATAGACGAACTGGTGTTTACGCCCGACCTGAAGAGCGACAAAGCGCTCGATCTCTCTGATGGTAAGGACGAGGCTGCTAAGTATATCCCGGTTTGGGATGAGACTTTCTATGAGGAAGACGAGGAAGAAGGTGTGATACGCTACAATCTGAGTCTGGGCTACGACCGTCCGCTGCAGCAGTTGTACGAGGTTTTGCCCGGTAAACCCGCTAATCAGAAAGAGGTGGGTCGTGTCATCCTCATCGACCTGAACAAGGATGGCTACACCGATGCCCTTGTCTGTCTGGGACGCTATGGCGCCATCGGCAACCTGTATTTCGATGCCTACCTATGGGATGAAGAAGGCGGAATCTTCTCGCGTGTCAAGAATTTCCGCGAAATCCCTAATCCTGGAATCGACAAGAAGACCTCAAACATCACCAGCCACATAGGCTCCGACGTCGAGGTGTGGCTCTGGAAGGGTAAGAACAAGACCAAAATTGAGAAAAAGGTGGAAACAGAAGAACGGAATTGATTCCCCAACAGTCAGCAACATAACAAGTTTAACAAAAATGTACTGTAAATGAAAAGAATGACCTTGTTGCTTGCCCTCATCGTTTCGGTAACAACACTATTCGCCCAATCAAAACTGCACGACCTCGATATCCGCGTGGTATTGAGCAAGAACGGTGATGCCCGTATCACGGAGACACGCCAGATGACCATTACCAGCGAGGGTACGGAGTGCTACATCGGTTTGGGCAACATGAGCCCGAGTGTGATTGAAAATCTGACTGTCAGCGATGAAACAGGACGTCAGTATGAAAACATCGGAAAATGGAAGGTGGACCGTAGTCGTTCGGACAAGGCTGGTCGTTGTGGCATTGTGGAAAAGAATGGCGGCTATGAGCTCTGTTGGGGTCTTGGCGATAGCGGTGAGCGTACCTATGAGACCAGCTATACCATTACTGGACTGGTGCGCGGCTATTCCGATGCAGATGCTTTGCGTCACGTGTTCCTGGATAAGACCGTCAACCCAAAACCAGAACATGCCAAGGTGACTATCGAGAGTGCCGATGCACAGTTAGCATTCATACCCGATAATTGTGGTTTGTGGGGCTTCCGCTTCAAGGGCGACATGCGCTTTGAGAATGGCAAGATGATAGCTGAGACCACTGAGACGATGGATTCGGAGGCCGCCCTCTATATAATGGCTAAATTTCTCAAGGGTATGTTGAATCCTACTGTTCAGGATACTGACGATACCTTCGAGCACAAGAAACAGTTGGCTTTCGAGGGCAGCGATTATGGCGATGCTATAGAAGAACAGGGCTTTTTCAGTAGTGTGCTCGACATTATTATCGCAATAGTTATTTTGATTTGCAGTGGGTTAGGCTTGTTGGGTTTATGGCTGCTCTTTAAAAAGTGGTATGCAGGCTTTAAGCGTAAGAAGCATGAACAGTGGACTCAAACGGTGGACTACTTCAAATCAATTCCTCTTGGGGGCAATCTACAGCAGGCCAATGACATGCTGAATGCTTTCAATTACGGTAAAGAACCCGATTACAAACGAGTAGTCTCAGCCACTGTTCTGCAACTGATCAATGAGGGCGCCTTTGCTGTGCAGCCCATGATGACCGAAACGGGCGAGATGCAGAATCGCTTTATGGTGAAGGATATGCCGCTTGATAAAGACCTGTCACCGCTGGCCTATAAGATGCACGATATCTTCGAGAAGGCTGCGGGCGATAACCATGTGCTCGACCCCAAGGAACTGGAATCATTTATGGGCGATAAGAACAACAGGAAACTGATACGTTCGTTCATTGACCTGCTATGTACTAAGCGCGATGTTGCTTATTATAAGAACAAGAAAGACGAGATGAACGAGGTATATGGCTTTAAGCGGTTTCTCAACGACTTCACACTGATGAACGAGCGCAACCTGACAGAAACCAAGCTGTGGCGCGACTACATCGTATGGGCCACACTCTTTGGCAATGCCGAAAATGTGACGAAGGATATGAAGGCCATCAATCCTGAGTTCTTCAAGATGGATGAGATTGCCAGCCAGTTGTCTGACAACGTGGCACTGCCTGCCGTAGATAGTTCGTTCCTGATGATTACAGAAGGCTTGCTTTATGAGAGAGCGCAGCAAAGACAGAAGAATAAGTCATACTCTGGGAAACGTCATAGCTCGTCGTCACGTTCTTCTGGCGAAGGTGGCAGCTCCTCATGGGGAGGCGGCGGTGGCGGTTTCTCTGGCGGCGGTGGCGGCGGCGGTATCAGATAAACTGAAACGATCATAAAAGAACATTAAATAATTAACATATTGCAATAATATGAAACTATCCGTAAAGATTTCAATGTTGGCCTTAGCTGCCACATTCGCATTCAGCACACCAGCTGATGCCCAATGGGGAAGTTTGTTTAACAAGGCCCGTAAGGCTGTTGGTATCAAAACCAAGAAGGAGAAGGCTCAAGACGAAGCAAAACGCAAGCAGGACTCTATCCAGACGGCCATCAAGAGCATTACACCAACCATCCCACAGCCCGCTAAAAGCGGTGCTCCTAACGCCATTAGATGGGGAGAAACCAAGATTGGCGAATGGGACCCAGTGAAACTGGAGATTACCTTTAACCAGACTTACGACGAGGGGGAGTTTGCAGGTCAGAAAGTGAGCTATAAGCTTGACCCTAACACAGGTGTGTGGACTAGCAAGAAGGGAACCAACGTTGGTCAGATGAGCAACGACGGAACCATCCATTCACCCAACCTAGGCACTCTGAAGTTTGATACCGAGAAGTGCACCGTATCGATGGATGGCGAGGTGATAGGCAAGGCAAATCTGAAGAGTGCCTACATATTCGATAAAACAATAGGTAGTTTCGACGGCCATGTGAGTCCGCTGCTGGTAGCCTTCACTTTCCATGGATCGCTGATTTCAAAGAACCAGATAGCCCAATGGAAAGAGGCCAAACTGAAGGCCGAGCAAGAGGCCAGAGAGCGTGCCGAGAAGGAGCGCCAAGCCCGCATTGCACGCGAAGAGGCTCTGAAGAAGGAGTGGGCAAATCTGAATATGGAAATAACAGACAGAAGTTATTCCACCCTTGGCTATATCCGCGCCAATGGAGAAGTTGAAGATCGCAGTCACTCAACACTCGGCTACATCAAGATGAATGGCGAAGTAGAGAATCGCAGTCACTCAACACTGGGCTATGTAAGAGATAACGGCGAGGTGGAAAACAGCAGTCGCTCAACGATTGGTTACTATCGCAATGGCTGTTTCGAAGACCGCAGTCATAGCACAATCGGTTACTTCCGTAATGGCGATGTAGAGAACCGCAGTCATTCTACGATAGGTAAAATTCGTGGTGGCAGCAACAATACCGTAGTGGCCGCAGCCTTCTACTTCTTCTACTTCAAAGACCAGATTCCAACCGCAAGTAGCAGTAGCAGCAGTAGCAGTTATAGCAGCAGTAGTAGTGGCGATACGGAACTCTGGCGCAACGGTAGCAGATTTGGCGAACTCAAATCGAATGGCGATGTATATATGGGTGGAAGCTATAAAGGAAGAATCACCTCGAGTGGCGACATCTATGTAGGCGGTAGCTGCAAAGGTCAGATTCGTGGTAACGAAATTTGGAAGGATGGTAGATACGTTGGCAAGGTGAGCTCTGGCGATGTATATATAGACGGTAGCCGTGTCGGCGAGGTGAAATCGAATGGTGACATCTACAGAAGTGGTTCTTGTATCGGCCGTGTAATCAATATGAGAGATGCGAACAAGGTTGCCGTAATCTATTTCTTTGGGTTCTATTAAACAAGTATTATCAACCATAGTAAATATAAAAGTGTAATGATGAAAAAGACAATGATGACTATTGTGCTGGCGCTGATGGCTATGCTGTCGGCAGGGGCACAGACTTTGACGGGCAATTGGGCCTGTGAGGTTCCTGACGAGGAAACAGGCGGCGGCATGGTATTCCTGCTGGCGTTCGAGGGTAATTTGATGCGCCAGTTCGTGATTGGCGTGTCGGGTATGGAGAACGTGGGTGCTGTGACGACCATCGTCACGGTGCCAGCGCAGAGCTACACGCCGGGCTCGAAGGTGTTGGATTTCAAATTCGACGCGTCACAGGCGGAGGTAATCCTGAAGGACATTGAGTTCGACGATGACGTGAAGGCTTCGTTCGCTGCTAACCCGAAGAAGGAGGAGCTTTTGACGGAGACGGTAGAGGCCATGTTCAAGGCCAAGGCGAAGGAGATGGCGGAGAACCTGCTGCTGAGTGGTAAGCACACAATCGGGAAAGTTACCAAGGGCAGCTTCGTGCTGACTGACGAGGACGGTGAGACATACACATTCAAAGACGATAATCCTCAAGATTAAATCAACTTATTAGCTAGGTCGCTAAGGCTTTTGAAATATCTAGCTGAAGATTTTAGGTAAAAGAAAGAGCTGAGGGTATGGAAACCTTCAGCTCTTTTGTTTCGTAGGGACACCCGGGCTCGAACCGGGGACCTCTGCAATGTGACTGCAGCGCTCTAAACCAACTGGGCTATGCCCCTA
>CAMUYR010000027.1 GCA_947164965.1 uncultured Prevotella sp.
TCCAAGAAAAAAGGAACAGAAAATGAAGTTATATCAGAATAATTGCGTACCTTTGAGATCACGGGGCCGGTTCTATTGATCATTTTTAGAGATTATAATTTGGTAGTTTAAGAAGGATCTGAGGGGTCGGTTCTATTGATCATTTATAGAGTATATTATTAAGAGATTATTGGGACTTTATTTTCCCTCATTAAAATGAAATATCTGACACCATATCTGATAAACGAAACATTCCTCTCGCCGGTGAGGGAGAGAGGAATGGTGTATGGGAGAAGAATAAACAAACAAATCGTATAAAATAATATAAAGTTGAACCTTGTAAATGAGAAAAGAATTATGAGTCCGTAAGATATATCGCAAAACATTTGGGCGTTTCAAAGAATTGGAGTAACTTTGCACCCAAGAGCTTTGACAGCTTTCTGTAACAGCCCTATCGAATTAGCAGTTAATCAGGCGAAACGTACAGGAAAGAATGTCATGTCGGCTCACGCATGCCATAAAGGAAGCGTGGGCTTTTTGGCATAACATCTGTACGTGGGGCCTGCTAAACCCGATAGGGCTGGTGTTTGCCAAAGTAACAAGTCCACGTCTTCCTTTTTCTCCAAAATCCTATTTATGTCAAACCATCAATTCTTATTAAGGAATATGAAGAAGAAAAACGAAGACGATCCAGACTTTCTGGGCGGACTCGGCGGCATGCTGCCCGCTGATGTCCTGAAAATGTTGAATGAGCTGCTGGAGCGAATGCAACAGTTAGGTCATACCAACCAAGGCAGCAAAATAGAAATCGTGTATGTCGCCGCAGGCGCACAGTATGTTAACCATATCGACACACAGGTGTTCGGTGAACGGAAACCGCAGGTGGCGGTTCAGGATACTCCCGTGAAAGACACGCCACCGCCCCTGCCCCCTGAACTCAGCACCGATAAGGCCATGGCGCTATGGCAGAAAACACAGCGGGCAGGCTTTGTGGATGCCGACTATCAGCCACTGCTCTCACGCACGCAGTCAGCCATCCTGGCTTTTGAAATGGCGAAGCGATTGGGCATCCGATATAAATGGAAGGTGTTTGAAACACTATGGAACAGGCGAAATATGTACCGCGACTATCATGACGCCATCAACCAATATCAATCTTTAGATTTCCGTGACAGTATAAAAGACCTATTTCGCTGATTCTCAAACATTTCACACCACGTTATACCCCCTACATATACATACATTGTAGGGGGTATATGATTTTTCTTTTTCTTACCTTTGCCCCCGAAAACAAAAATTGCTGATGATATGGACGAAAAGAAGAAAGGGAAGAAGAAAGAGACGTCTAACAGTAACGAAGGACACAAGAAGCCGTGGCAGGAGGTGTATGCCACGCCTGAGGAGATCAAGGCGATGCTCGCCAGCCGTGTGTCGCTGCGCTACAACGAGGTACGCGGACGCACGGAGATCCACTACTATTCACGCGGGCCCGAGATACGCGTGGACGACCAGGGCCTGCTGACCATCTTCGGGGGCGACGGCGGTGTGACGGACGGATACCAGAACCTGACCGACCGCGACGTCAACACACTGTGGACGGAGCTCAGCAGCGAGAAGCCGGTCGTCAAGGAACACCTCAGAAGCGTCATCGAGTCGGACTATGTCCACAGGTACCACCCGTTCCGCTTCTATCTCGAGCAGCTGCGCCAGTACTTCTACACCAAGGCCAACTCGGGACTGCTGTCGAAGGACGACCTGCTGACGCTGGCACAGTACGGACTCGTATGCTGGGAGGAGCTGGACTCCATGCAGCCCAAGGAGCTCAACAAGCTGAAGGCGGCCATGACCATGCCCAGCATCAACGAGCGCGCGGCCTACGCACGCTATCACGAGAACCGTCCGCACCTGGCATCGTTCTGCGGCACGGGCAACAACGTGCAGTTCCTCAGCGACACGACGGGTACGAGACGGTGGCTGCCATTCGAGGTGGAATCGATAGAGAGTCCGCTGACCAAGCCCTTCGACTACGACGCGATCTATGCGCAGGCATACGCCCTCTACCGCGAGGGCTTCCGATACTGGTTCGACCGGTCGGAGATAGAGCAGCTGCAGCACCATAACGAGCAGTTTGAGACGCCCAGGTTGGAGCACGAGCTGATAGAGCTGTACTTCCGTAAGCCGTCAGGCAAGGAGCCCGGTGAGTTCATGCCCGTATCGCTGGCCCTGCAGATCGTGGGCGCAGGCATCACACAGAAGCTGAACACAGTGACGCTGGGACGGGCATTCAGGGAACTGGGATTCCAGGACCGGGTGCAGCGCCATACGCGCGGCTACGTGGTGGTGCGACGATCGGTGGATGAGATGCGCTCAATACGGCAGCTGCCACCACAACAGACGGGAACGGATACAGATGGAACAGAGATTTTCTGAAATCCTCTGCGTACCGTGCACACACATAGGCGGTACGCGTAAAAAACTAAAAAAACTACTGTTTCATCTGTGCATCTGTTACATATAACATCAAGTTCAACTTTAAAACTTCAAAACATTATGAAAGCAATGTCAAAACAACAGCTGGCCGATGCGGCCGGTGTCAGCGTAGACACACTCGCAAGGTGGCTGGCGCCGCACAGAAAGCAACTGGAGGCTCTCGGCATGAAGCCGAATATGAGAGTCCTGCCGCCTAAGGTCGTGGTATATATCGTCGAGACGTTCTGTATAGACGTTTAACGGCGCTTATCTCGCCTAAAGCGGCACTGAGCCGCACGTGTTCTTTGAATTATTGTACCTTTGCAAGTGGCTTTAAGGGAGCAAAGAGATGCTTGCTACGGGGCGTGCCAAAGGCTGCTATGACTGATGCCAAAGGCTGCTACGACCCACGCTGAAGCTCGCTATGGGGGAAGCGAGGCATCGCAATGGGGCAAAGGAGCCTACGGAACCAACGGAAGAAGCCTGCAGAACACCCGAAAGAAGCACTTGGAGCAACCCGAAGAAGTCACGACCGCGACTGTCCGTGCTTCGATGCAGTCAGTGAATATAAGGATCTGCAGCCGAAGTAAGCATCATCATCATATAAAACGAACACGATACACGCATTTGGACCATGTCCCAAATGCGTGCATTGTTTTGTAAGCTACGTTAGCATCAAGAGCGACGACTGGTCGGTTGAGACTGTCGATGCCTATACTCAGGAGTTGAACAAATACATCCACTTCACCGTCTATCAGGTTGCTTTTTTAAGGGCAACTCTCCTTTTTTTGCCTCCTCATGTTACTTGTTTCGGTAAAAAGTTGTAACTTTGCAATCGCACTATCGAATGCATCAGAGATGAGAGAGACGAGATATTACAAAGTAGCAGGACATGTCTTCAGACAGTACCCACATGGCATCTGGCATGTCTGCCCGACAAGGCGGTAGCGGAGCTGTGCCAATTGACAATTGAGAATTGATAATTATGATTACCGACGCGGAGATATTGCAGGAGGCCATCAGGCTGGTGGCAGACGGCGTGAGTGTGACGCTGCCCGTCAACGGACGCAGCATGCTACCGTTTATCATTGGCGGTCAGGAGAGCGTCATTCTGCAGAAGCCGGAAATGCTGAAACGGGGCGATGTGGTGTTGGCATGGGTGGAAGGCAACCGATATGTGGTACACCGCATTATCCGTATCGATGGCAACCAGGTGACGCTGATGGGTGACGGCAATCTGGCAGGCGTTGAGCGCTGTACCCTCGGTGATGTCAAGGCAAAGGCTACGCACGTGGTGAGCGCCGACGAGAAGAGACACGACTTATATAACGGCTGGCGTCGCATGGCTGCGAAAGTGTGGTGGACGCTGCGCCCCATCAGAAGATATCTTTTAGCAATATACAGACGATTATGAGAATCAAGAAAGGTTTTGTGCTGCGCCAGGTGTGTGGCGAGAACGTGATAGTAGGTGAGGGTCTCGGAGCCATTAACTTTGGTAAGCTGCTGGCTCTCAACGAGACGGCAGCATGGCTATGGCAGCAAGCACAGGCTATGGGCGACTTCACCATTGAGACGCTGGCCGGCAAGCTCTGTGAGGAATACGAGGTGAGCGACGACGAGGCGATGAACGATGTTGCAGCCATCATCGATGAGTGGACCAACGTTGGCGTGATAGAATGAACTATGTAGCGTGGCTTTGGCAGAACTCACGCGGCATCCGATGGAATACTGTGGTGCGTGTGGTACTGGGTGTCTCACAGGTGACACTCGGACTGCTGATGGTGTGGCTTAGCCGACGGTTTATCGACGAGACCATCCGCACAGGTACTGCCGACGACGTGATACAGATGGTGGCGTGGCTGGTGGCTACAGTCGTCGGTGGTGTGGTGCTGCGCCAGATAGGGTTCTGGCTGGGCACGACTGCCAATGTCCGTCAGACCAACATGCTGCGGCTGCGCATCTTCAGCAGCCTGTTCCGCCGGCAGTTGTATACCGACAACGAGTTGCACTCAGGTGATGTGGCCTCGCGTCTGGCTAAGGACATCGAGACCGTGAGCAACACCACGACCGACACGCTGCCGCAGTTGCTGATTACGATGATACAGCTGTGCGGTGCCTTCCTGCTGATGCGTTGGTTCGATGCCCGTTTGGCGTGGGCGCTTCTGTTGCTGACCCCTCTGGCTATCGTCTTCGGCAAGCTGATAGCCCGACGGTTGCGTCAGATGACGCTCGACATCCGACAGGACGAGAGCCGCATACAGATGCAGGTGCAGGAGGGCATGGAGCATAATGCCGTGCTGCGGTCGCTGGGTAGCGAGCAGTGGGTAACCGACCGTCTCGATACGATGCAGCAGCGTCTGCACGGCAATGTAGTACGTCGGCTGCGATTCACTGTCGTTACTCGCCTCATCATGGGTTGCGTGTTCGGTCTGGGTTATCTGTTGGCCTTCGTATGGGGTGGACTGCAGTTGCGCACGGGAGCCATCACCTTTGGTGTCATGACATCGTTTCTGCAACTGGTGGGTATGATTCAGCACCCTATCCTGCAGATGCTCAATATGATTCCTGCCATTATCCATACTACTGCCAGCATCGACCGACTGGAAGAGTTGGAAGATGGAAGATGTAAGATGGATGATGTAAGATGTAAGAGGGAAGAGGTTGATGGTATCCAGATGACGGATGTCACGTTCCGCTATGCCAAGGGCGACAGGGAAATATTCAGCCACTTCACCCATCACTTTGCAGCAGGCACGAAGACAGCCATCATGGGAGAAACAGGTATCGGCAAGACCACGCTGTTCCGCATGATTCTCGGCTTTATACAACCCTCAAGCGGAGAGGTAGAGGTGGGAGGCGAACCTTGTTTCGTACCCCAGGGCAACACACTGATGAGCGGTACCATCCGTTACAACCTGCAATTGGCCAAGCCCGATGCCACCGACGACGAGCTGCGTGAGGTGTTGCATACGGCCTGTGCCGACTTTGTCTTCGACCTGCCTGGTGGTGTTGATACCGAACTGGGAGAACGTGGCGGTGGACTGAGTGAGGGACAGTCGCAGCGCATCGCCATTGCCCGTGGCCTGTTGCATCCAGGTGATATCCTATTGCTCGACGAAATATCGTCGTCGCTCGATGAAGCTACCGAGCGCGAACTTTATCGCCGTCTCTTTGCGGCCTATCCAGAGAAAACCATGCTCTTCATCACGCATCGTCCTACCGTCAGTAGCATGTGTGACGAGATTCTATCAGACTTTACACGCTGACCTCCGCTTTAATGTGTGGATGAGGGTCGTAGCCAACGAGTTCGAAGTCTTCGAAGTGGAAATCGAAGATGCTCTTAACATCGGGGTTGATCTTCATCGTCGGCAGCGGACGAGGCTCTCGTGTGAGTTGCAGCTTGGCCTGCTCGATGTGGTTGAGATAGAGGTGGGTGTCGCCGGTGGTATGAATGAAGTCGCCTGGCTTGAAGCCTGTGACCTGCGCCATCATCTGCAGTAGCAGGGCATAGGAGGCGATGTTAAAGGGAACGCCAAGGAAGGTGTCGGCACTTCGCTGATAGAGCTGAAGGCTGAGGCGGTCGCCTGCGACATAGAACTGGAAGATGGTGTGGCAGGGTGGCAGCGCCATCTTGTTGACCTCGGCGACGTTCCATGCCGAGACAATCATTCGGCGCGAATTGGGATTGGTCTTCAGTTGGTCGACCACATACTGTATCTGGTCTATCACGCCACCCTGATAGTCGGGCCAAGCACGCCACTGGTGGCCATAGACGGGACCGAGCTCGCCGTTCTCGTCTGCCCACTCGTTCCAGATGCGCACGCCGTGCTCCTGTAGGTACTTCACGTTGGTGTCGCCCTGCAGGAACCAAAGCAGTTCGTAGATGATGGACTTCAGGTGCAGTTTCTTGGTGGTGAGCAATGGGAATCCGTCGTCGAGATTGTAACGGCTCTGAGTACCGAAAATGCTGATGGTGCCCGTACCTGTACGGTCGCCCTTTTCCGTTCCTTCTGTGAGGATGCGGTTAAGTATGTCTAAATATTGTTTCATATCTGTTTGAGTATGGGTTCGTAATCTGTAGGTATATGTGTAGTCTTGATTTTCCACTCCTTGGGATAGAGATTGTTGGCACGCGTGCCTATGTTCTTGGCCATGCCTAAGGGCTGGCCCATAAAGAAGATGTTGACCAGTCCGCGAGGCGTGTCGGCAGGTAGCACGATGGCTTCGTGGCGCAGATAGGCCAGGGCTTGCTGATAGGAGACGTTGACGGATGGGGCGGAGGAATCATGGATGGCGTCCGTCCGATTCTCTCGCAAATCACGGGGACAGTCCCTCTGTAATCCGCTTCGCTTCTCACAGCGGGGACAGTCCCCATGATTTGCTTTGCGGAGCACACAGATGAAGAGGCCTTCGCTACGGGTGATGCCTGGAATGAAGCGGTAGACGGGTTCAGTGAATCCGTCGAGCAGCGAGCCGGTGATGTTCCACTCGGGGCGTGTCTTGATAGGCAGCACGCTGGCGTCATCGAATTGGCTGAGCATCCAGCGGACGTTCTCTTCGTTCTCCTTTGTATTAAATGTACACGTACTATATATAAATAGTCCGCCAGGGTTGAGGCAGGCCCATGCGTCGCTGACGATGTCGCGCTGCAGTTGCCAGCACTTCTCGACCTGCTGCGGACTCCATTCGAGGATGGTGGCAGGGTCTTTGCGGAACATGCCTTCGCCAGAGCAGGGCACATCGCAGAGGATGAGGTCGAACTTCATCTTCGCCTTTCGATAGTCCTTGGGATAAGCATTAGTAACAATATGGTTGTCGTATCCCCACTTGGTGACATTCTCCAAGAGAATGCTGGCGCGATGGCGGATGGGTTCGTTCGAGTAAAGCATGCAATCTTCAGGCAATGCGGCACGCAGCAGCGTAGACTTGCCGCCAGGGGCAGCGCAGAGATCTAAAGAGGTAAGAGGTGAGAGGTGAGAGGTGAGATGCTGGCGCAATGCTTCGTCGAGAAACATTGAGGCGGCTTCTTGCACATAGTAACAGCCCGCATGGAAGAGAGGGTCGAAGGTGAAGTTAGGACGCTGCTTCAGGTAATAGCCGTCGCGGCACCAGGGTACGGGCTCATGGCTTACAGCTAACTGCCAATGGCCCATATCCGCCTTCAGCGGATTGAGTCGGATGCTGACAGGACTGTCCTCTCCGAACGACTGCAGATAGCGTTCGAAGCGTTCGTCACCCATCAGTTGACGCGTAGATTCGGTGAATTCTATAGGTAATTCTGCCATTTTGCTTGCAAAATTAAAAAAAAAATCGCACCTTTGCAACAAATTTGGAACTTATTACGTCTAACGGGTGAATAAAGAACAAAAAATAGTATGATGAATATGAAGAAATTACTGTTCACAATGACCGTGTTGCTGACGCTCTCCATAGGATTGCAGGCAGCAGCGCAGAAGCATCGTCACTCACCACGCACCGCCCTGGTCGACACGACGAGCACAGGAGGCGTCGATGTGTATTCGGACACCACGAGTACAGATACGGCGACTGTAACGAAACATAGCCGCAAGGTGACTATTACTACGCCTACATCGCCCTGGAGCAGCAGGACAACAACCTACGAGATGGACGATGACGACTTTGGTAGACTGTTTAGCAACGTTTTCGACTCAATGGGGGCTAATGGCATCGCTGGTATGTTTTTTGTACTGTGCGTACTGCTCATCATCTTCGTGCTGGCACCGGTTCTGATTATCGTTGCGCTGTTCTATTTTATCAATAGGAATCGCAAGGAGAAGATGCGACTGGCACAGATGGCGATGCAGCAGGGACAGCCTATTCCTGACCAGCTGCTGAACAACGACCCCATCAGCGATACCGACGAGTATCAGAAGGGCATGCGTCAGTGCTTCGTAGGCGTAGGCCTCATGATTTTCTTGGGCTATGCTGCCGGACACGTTGGCTTCGGTATCGGCGCGCTGGTGTTCTGTATCGGACTGGGTAAGGTGTTCGCCTCGAAGACATCGCAGAGAAGGAATAACAATAATAATGATTTATTAAATAACGATCAATTATGACAAGGAAGTTAGAACGTAGCAACGACCGCGTGTTAGGCGGTGTTTGCGCAGGATTTGCTGAGTACATGGATTTCGATCCCGTAGCTGTTCGTCTGGGCTATGCAGCACTCACACTGTTTACGGCTTTTGCAGGCATTCCATTCTACGTTGTAGCATGGATTATTATTCCTCCGAAAAATCAACTGACGCGACAATAACTGATGAGTTCGCTCGCTGACATCAGTCTTGTAGCACAGGTGGCTATATCTGGCAACAAACGGGCTTTCGACGAGCTCGTGCGCAGATATCAGTCACCTGTACGCAGGTTCTTTCTCCATCAGACACTCGGAGACAGTCAGTTGAGCGACGACCTGGCTCAGGACACGTTCATCAAGGCTTATACCAGCATTGCTTCCTTTCGCGGACTCGCCTCGTTTCAGACGTGGCTCATGCGAATAGCCTACAACGTGTTTTATGACTACACGCGCAAACGGCAACTAGCTATCAGCGACTGGCAAATAGCCGAGAGCCAACAGCCAAGAACCAGTAGCCAACCGACGCTGTCGATGGACATCTATGGCGCACTGGCCATGCTGAAAGCCGATGAACGCACCTGTATCACACTGCAACTGATTGACGGCTACGACATTGCGGCAATCGCCAAGATTACGCAGATGAAGGAGGGTACCGTCAAGTCACATCTCTCGAGAGGAAAGGAAAAACTGGCAAACTATTTAAAGGAAAATGGATATGAACGATAATAACGAACAATTGCTGAGACAATTTTTCAGTGAGGCCGCGCAGCAGCAGATAGCTGACGATGGCTTCAGCGAGCGGGTGATGCACCGTTTGCCATCACGCATCAACTGGTTTAACAGGCTGTGGACGGCTTTCTGCATACTGGTGTTTGCAGTACTCTTCGTCGTGTTCGACGGCATGAGCCAGCTGGCTGTGCAACTGGAAGTGATGATCCGTACGATGTCAGCTCATGACTTCAGCATCAATCTGTTGATGGTGTTCAGCGTCATCTTTGGACTCTTGTTTGTGGGAGTGGGCGAGGTTATTTATTCGGAAGCAAACCGTAAGTAGTACGTAGCACAATAAACTCAGTACGGCGGTTCAGCTGATTGCATATCTCCTGTTCCTCCTCTTTCAGCGTCTTGACGAATTCCTCCGTTAGGACGTCGTTTTCTTTCAGGAACGGATACTTCTCAGTGAGTTTCTTGCGAATAGTCTTGGGCTTCTCCTTGCCGTAGCCGACGGGCGTCAGACGGTCGTTCTCAATGCCGTGCTCCGTCAGATATTGCACCACCGCTTCGGCTCGTCGCTGTGCCAAGCGCTTATTATAGTCGGCAGAGCCCTTATAGTCGCAGTGGGCAGAGAGCTCGATGGTGACGTTGGGATTCTCCTTCAGCAGCTCTACCAGTTTGTCCAGTGCCTCCTCGCTCTCAGGACGGAGCGTCGCCTTGTCGAAATCGTAGAAGATATTGTCGATCATGACGGGAGCCGTGATGGAGGCCAGTGGGAACTGCAGGACATATTCCTGCGAGCTGTCAACGGTGTCGACGCGCAGTTCTTCCTGATGATTCAAAAAGCCCTTGCACGTGCCTAGGAACACGTAATCGACGCCAGGCTGTATCTCCTGCGTGAACGAGCCGTCGCCCTTGACGCTCAGCTTCATGTTGGTGCCGTCGTTGCCTACCATGTACACTTGTGCTGCCGTCAGTTCGTAGCCGTCCTGTTCGTAGACCCATCCCTTCACCGTCTGCACGATGTCGGGCTTCTCGAACGAATAGATATGGTCCCAGCCCTTGCCGTCGCCACGATTGCTGGAGAAGAAGCCGCGATTGTTCAGACCGTCGAAGGTCATGCCGAAATCGTCGCCTTGCGAATTAAGCGGGTAACCCGGGTGTTCAATCGTGTAATGGACATCCTTCTGTTCCGAGGGCTTGGCAATATAGATGTCGAGACCGCCCATCCCCTCGTGGCCGTTGCTCGAAAAGTACAGGTCGCCATTGGGGCGGAAGGTTGGAAACATCTCGTCGCCAGGGGTGTTGATGGGTGCTCCAAGGTTCTCAACGCCACCCACACCGCTGCTGGTCAGACGGACGCGCCAGATGTCGTAGCCCCCCAGACCGCCTGCCATATTGCTGACAAAGTAGAGCCACTCGCCATCGGGCGATACGGCAGGATGGGCATAGGCTGACAGCGTATCGCGAGTCAGCACCAGTTCCGATGCCTTGCTCCACGCGGCATCCGAACGCTGACTGGTGGCAATATTGGCATAACGGGGGTAGTTGTTGTCGGTCTTGCATTGTGTCAGATACATGGTACGTCCGTCTGGCGAGAACGAGCAGACACCCTCTTCGCCATCGCTGTTCAGTTCGGTGTCGATGGATTGCGGACGTTGCCACTTGCCCTTGTCGTCCTTTTGAGAGAAGAAGATGTCGGCATTCTTCGTACCCGTAATGCCACTCAGCTCGTCGCCCTTGGCCTGATTACGGGTTGACGTGAAGAAGAGCTGGTCGTTCTCGTTGCCGGTAATCATAGGCGAATAGTCAGCACGACGGGAGTTGAACATGCTTTCGCGCTTAACGGTATATTTCGAGCCTTCCTGCTTCCACTGCGGAGCCTGTTGGGCTGAGCGTAGTCCTGTCTTGGCCAACTGTTGGTAGGCCTCCATACCAGGAAACGTGGCCAGCGAGTCGATAGCTGTCTGGAAATGACGTTCAGCCTCTTTGTAGTTGCCGTTCTTCATCAGCTGCTCGGCCAGTCGGAAGTACGTCAGCGAGTCGGTCTGCTTATAGCGGACGGCATTGTTGTAGGCCGCGATTGCCTTCTGCGAATAGTTGATGCGACGATAGCACTCGGCCATCTTCAGAGCCCGTTGTCCGCGCAGCTTGCGCTCTTTGGCTGGCGTCTGCGAATAGGCCTTCTTGTATTGGGCGGCAGCGTCGTAATATTCGCCTAAGGCATAGAACTTATCGCCTTTCTTCATAGCCTGTTCAGCACCGCATCCCGTCAGGAACACGGCAACCGCTATAGCATATATAAAAAGGTATAAGTTCTTCTTCATACTATACCAATAACGGAGTAATGGTATGTTTTATTGTATGGTGATGCGTCTGTTTGTCGGATCGCTCATCACATCGCGGACAATATCCGACACCTGTTGCTTCAGTTCCTGAATAAACTGACCAGCGTCGTAGGTCTGGTGTTCTATGTCGCGAAGTTTCTTTTCCCAGATACCCGTCAGCTCGCAGCTCTTCAGTAGTTCTTCGCGAATCAGGTCGATGAGTTCGATACCTGTGGGCGTGGCTACCAAGCGTTTGCGTTCGCGCTTGATATAATGACGCTTGAAGAGTGTTTCGATGATGGAAGCACGACTGGAAGGACGTCCGATGCCGTTCTCCTTCATAGCAGCGCGCAGCGTTTCGTCTTCCACAAATTTGCCGGCTGTTTCCATCGCACGCAGCAAGGTGGCTTCGGTGTAATAGGGCGGAGGCGTTGTCCATTTCTCGGTCAGCGTGGGCTTGTGGTCGCCACTCTCGCCTTTGACGAAGGCTGGCAGGGTGCGTTCTTCTTTATCGGAGTTCTCTGAATTTTCAGAGTTTTCGGAGTTTTCGGAGTTTTCTGAATTTCCCGGTGTTTTACCTCTGACGATGCGCCAGCCTGGATCGAGAATCTCCTTGCCAGTTACCTTGAATTCAACTACCTCCTCCTTTGTTTGTTGCGACTCAGTCGCAACAGACCGGACTTCGCCCAGCACTGTGGTCGTTGAGAACTTACAATCAGGCAGGAAGACGCCGATAAAACGACGGGCAATGAGGTCGAACACCTTCTGTTCGGCATCGCTCAAGCCCTGAGGTATCACACCAGTTGGGATGATGGCGTGGTGGTCGGTCACCTTCGACGAATCGAATACGCGTTTCGATTTCTTCAGGGGTTTGCCGCCAATGATCTTGATAATCTCTGCATAAGGTGCCACGCCCCCGAATTTCGTCTGATAGAGTCCGTTCATGGTTTGTGGACACTTGGGATAGATGTCGTCGGAGAGGAATTGTGTATCCACACGCGGATAGGTCGTGAACTTACGTTCGTAGAGGGCCTGAATGAGGTTGAGCGTCATTTCTGCAGAGAAACCATATTTTTTGTTACAGTCAACCTGCAGCGACGTGAGGTCGTAGAGCTGCGGGGGCTGTTCCTTGCCTTCCTTCTTCTCTACTTTGGTAACGGTAAAGGGTTTGCCCTCGATGGTGGCAAAAGCCTTTTCGCCTTCTTCCTTCGAGGTGAATTTGCCAGAAGTAGCAGTAAAAGTGGTATCGCGATAGACTGTTGCCAAAACCCAGTAAGGCTCAGGTTTGAAGTTGTCTATCTCCTTCTGTCGGTTGACGATGAGCGCGAGGGTAGGCGTCTGCACACGTCCGATGGAGAGCACCTGGCGGTTCTGCCCATACTTCAGCGTGTAGAGTCGCGTGGCATTCATACCCAGAAGCCAGTCGCCGATGGCTCGCGAGAGCCCTGCCATATAGAGCGGCTGGTAGTCCTGCTGGTCTTTTAGGTTCTGAAAACCCTCACGGATAGCCTCGTCAGTCATCGACGAAATCCACAGACGACTGACCGGACACTTGGCGCCAGCCTTTTGCATCACCCAGCGCTGGATGAGTTCACCCTCCTGTCCGGCGTCACCGCAGTTGACGATGCGCTCAGCTTTCTGCATCAGACTCTCGATAATCGAAAACTGTTTCTTGATGCCTTGGTCGTCGATGAGTTTGATACCAAAACGTTCAGGAATCATCGGCAATGACGTCAGACTCCACGACTTCCACATCGGCGTGTAGTCGTGGGGCTCTTTCAGCGTACACAGGTGACCAAACGTCCAAGTCACCTGAAAACCGTTTCCTTCCATATAACCGTCGTGACTGGTGGTCGCTCCGATAATGCGAGCGATGTCTCTGGCCACGCTGGGTTTCTCAGCAATACATACAATCATACGGAGTGCAAAGGTACGAAGAAAAAAGAAACGAGCCAAAAATCTTGGCTCATTTCTTTCGTTTTAGTATGCATGGTCGTCTGCTATCTCCTGTTTATCCAGCTTCTTTTTGTCTATCGACCACCAGGCGTAGACGATGTATGCCAGTACGAATGGGATGATGAGGCTGACATAGAACATGGTGCGAAGCGTAAACTCACTGCTGCACGAATTGACAATGGTCAGCGACGACTGCAGGTCGGCAGTAGAAGGATAGTAGGCCGTGTGGTTCCAAGCCGACATGAGCAACAGAGGCAAAACGACCAAAACGACACCAACGCCTGCAGGCCAGATGCCTCCGATATACGTCTTCGATACGACAGTCTTGCCGATGGCATAGAGTACCAGTACGACGCCAATCAAGAGCAAAATGGTGAGATACCACATGTCGATCAAGTTGTCGAGATATTTATATGGTACGATACTGATGACACCAGCTTCATCGTAGGCATAGCCGTCCTTGAGCAACAGGTGGATGAGGTAAGCCACGAAGAACAGCACGAAGGGAAGAGCGGCGCCGATGAGTCGGACGCTGGCTCTTGAACGGATGTCCTCGTCGTTTACATTATTAATAATATAGAGTGTTCCCAAGACGCGAGCCAGGAACATCACAGCCAGTCCGAAGACCAGAACCCAGGGATTGAGCAGGGCGTCCAGTCCGTGCGAAGCATTGCCCCAGCGCGAGATGATGGGGGTGATAGCTCCTGTGTCGACCAGGTTCTCTTTCATGATGATGAAGTTGCTGCCCTCGAAGAAGGTGGCAACAGCACCGCCTAAGAGTAGTGGGCCTAGCAAACCATTGATAACCAGACACATCTGGAAAGTCTTAGGACCCAGAAAGTTGCCCAGCTTATTCTGAAACTCATAGCTCACGGCCTGTACCACAAAGGTGAAGAGGATAATCATCCACAACCAATAGGCTCCGCCAAAACTCGTGCTATAGAAGAGTGGGAAAGAGGCAAAGAAAGCACCGCCAAACGTAACGAGGGTGGTAAATGTAAACTCCCACTTACGACCTGTCGAATTGATGATCAGTCTGCGCCCTTCGTCCGTATAACCTAAGGAACGAACCATTGAGTTGGCACCCTGCACAAACAGCAGGAAAACCAGCAGTGCACCTAACAGTGATACCAGGAAACACCAGTAGTGCTGTAAGAAATCGTATGTCATAACTTTACTTTTAACTTTTCACTTTTAACTTTTCACTTCTCACTATACTCCGGTCCCTTTTTGATTTGCTTGAGCAGAATGTTGATTTCTACGCAGAGCATCAGGGTGAAAAGGAACAGGAAGAGGAAGAACGTTAGGGCAACGCTGAAGCTGTCGACATCGCTGACTGCTACCCACGTAGGCAGCATGTCTTGAATAGTCCAGGGTTGGCGTCCGAACTCAGCCACCAGCCAGCCACTCTCAGAGGCGATGTATGCCAGAGGAACCAGAACGATGGCCAGGATATAATGCCATTTGGGCAGAGCGGTGATGTTGTATTCGTCCGAAGCTGTTTCAGGAATGATGCAAAGAATAGCCAAAAGGCGACGTATCGTAATCGAGAGGAACGGAATCCGGAAGGCCAGAATGGTGATGAGGGCAAAGAACAGGATGAAGAGACAGCCCAAACCCACCATGATGCGGAAAGACCAGAAGTTGACGGGTACGAAGGG
Source organism: uncultured Prevotella sp. (assembly GCA_947164965.1). GTDB lineage: Bacteria > Bacteroidota > Bacteroidia > Bacteroidales > Bacteroidaceae > Prevotella. The sequence goes on from CAMUYR010000027.1 coordinate 15,198, forward strand.
CACGATGTCGTTCTTGTCTTTCACATATCCATAGCCGAAATACTTCATGTTGGCTTTGATAATCTGCAGTTGTTCGTTGAGCTCCGACTCACTGGCACCTTCCTTCTTCGCCTTGCGATAGGCTGCCAGTGCCGTGATAGCCTGCTTGCCTCGTGCTATCTTCTCGTCGACGGAGGGCTCACGGGTGCCATCGGGCTTGGTATAACCGTTCAGAATGTCGTTGATACCAGGCACGTAGCCGTGAATGTCGTTGGTGGCCATGAACGAAAGTGCGTACGGCATGTCGATCTTCAGCGGAGCAGCATCCTCGCCTTGATAGTTAGCCTGCTCGAAGGGATTAACCCACGCTACAGCAGTCAGACCGATGTCTGTTCCACCATTATACAAGGCCTCCATAGCAGCCAGTTTCATAGGCTGAACCTCAGCGACGCTCTGTGCCGACTTGTGGCCTGTCATACCTGCTCCCAGCGAGGCAACGAGTCCTACGATGGCAGCGATTTTGATGCTCTCGACAGCCAGTTTTGTCTCGCGTTTCTTCAACAGATACCAGCTGCAGACGGCTACCACGAAGACAGCGCCAACAATCCAGGCGGAGATGACGGTATGACAGAATTTGTCGATGGCAAAAGGCGAAAGAGCCACATCGAAGAAGCTCACCATCTCATTGCGCATGGTGTCAGGATTGAATTCGCAACCCGTAGGATACTGCATCCATGCGTTTGCCACGAGAATCCACCAGGCGCTGATGGTAGCGCCTAAGCCTGTCAGCCACGTGGCAGCCAGATGGAAGCCTGGCGACACCTTTTTCCATCCGAAGAACATGACAGCAACGAAGGTCGACTCCATGAAGAAAGCCAGAATACCTTCGACTGCCAACGGTGCGCCAAAGATGTCGCCCACAAACCATGAGTAGTTCGACCAGTTGGTACCAAATTCGAATTCGAGGATGATACCCGTGGCGACACCCATGGCGAAATTGATGCCAAAAAGCTTTTGCCAGAATTGCGCTGTGTCGCGCCAGAAAGTGTTACGAGTGCGATACCAGATGGTTTCGCAAATACCCATGATGACTGCCAGTCCGAGGGTCAGCGGCACGAAGAGCCAGTGATAAATGGCTGTCAGTGCGAATTGCGCTCTTGCCCAGTCGATGGAGTTGGCGTCGATGTTAAGAAACAAATCGTTCATAGTGTAATTTATTTTAGGATTTTAGGTCTTTTTTTCTTTTCACGCACTACTTACGGACTAGCTCTGTCTATCATTTCTGTGGCGACGTAATCCGATTCTCCGCCTTCCTTGGCGTGCTGCTTCAGGAAATTGGGGAAAAAGAAGAGCTTCAAGACGACGAAGATGACGAACAACTTAATCAAGATGATAGCCCAGAGCGTTTTGCCTAAACGCATGTGGCGGAACCCGTCGTAATAGAGGTCGAAGACACGATACAGGAAGCTCTGTTTTTTCATCTGCATGTACTCGTTGCGTTAATAATTGTTGCAAATATAGTAAATAAATTCAAAACTCCAAACTTTTCTTTGTCATTTCATAGAAAAAACATATCTTTGCAGCTGATTTTTTAAAAAAGGAACTGTTTTATGAACAAAAAACTCATATCATTGCTGGCCGTAGTGATCGCTGTTCTCTTGATTGGAACGGTGTGGCTGGCCATTAGTCTGAATGAAGAAAAACAGGTGAACAGGGATATGCAGGAACTGGCGATGCTCGATAAAATGGAGATGGAGAATGAGTATCAGCAGTTTGCAGCCCAATATGGTGAGATGAAGACGCGCATCAACAACGACTCCATCGTGGCACAGCTTACCCGTGAGCAGTTGCGTACCCAGGAATTGCTGGAAGAACTGCGCAAGACCAAGGCTAATGATGCTGCTGAAATTACCCGTCTGAAGAAGGAACTGGCTACTGTCAGGGCTATTCTTCGTAGCTATGTGTTGCAGATTGACTCGCTGAACCGCTTGAATGCTGAGTTGACAGAAGAGAACACACGTGTGCGCTCTGAACTGGAGGCCAGCAATCAGCAGAACATGCAGTTGACATCGAGCAACCAGTCGCTTTCAGAGAAGGTCGCTATCGCTTCACAGTTGAATGCTGCCAATATCGACATCATGATGCTGGTGAAGAACGGCAAGGAGCGCACCACGCATCCTCACAAGATTGGTGCCGTAGGTCTGGTGAAGGCAACAGGTATGAAGGTGAAGTTTGTGCTGAGTCGTAACACGACAGCCCAGAACGGCATGCGAACCATTTATGTCCGCATCATCAATCCTTCTGGCGAGGTGATTCCTGGCGGAGGCAATTGTGTGGTCGACGGTAAGAGTGTGGATTGCACAGCTCACGAGGAGATAGAATATACTGGCGAAGAGCGCCACATGAGTATGTTTGTCCCCAAAACTACGATGATGCCTGGACGCTATGTCGTGCAGGTCATTGCTGATGGTCACGAGATTGGTTCACGAGGTATTGAATTGGAAAAGTAATATAACGAATATGTCTGCTAAATCACAACACAACAACATTTTGCTGGCCATCATTGGTTTTGTAACGATGGTGGTCATTGTGGCAGTTATCGGATTCTTTGCCTTTAGCAGAGAGAAAGAAGTGATACAAGGTCAGGTGGAAGTAACAGAATATCGTGTGTCCAGCAAGGTGCCTGGACGTATTCTGGAGATTCGCGTCAAGGAAGGCGATTTCGTCAATGTAGGCGATACATTGGCTATTCTCGATGCTCCTGAGGTTCGTGCCAAGATGGAACAGGCTCGGAGTGCAGAGAATGCTGCAGCTGCGCTCGAACAAAAAGCCCAGAATGGTGCTCGTCAGGAAGAGATACAAGGTGCATTTCAATTGTATCAGCAGGCTAAGGCTGGTCTCGATATTGCAGAGAAGTCGTATAATCGTGTGCAGCGTCTGTTCGACGAGGGTGTGATGAGCGCCCAGAAGCGCGATGAGGCTTATGCCCAGTATAAGGCTATGGAGGCCCAGTGTAAGGCAGCAGAGAGTAAGTATAATATGGCCAAGAATGGTGCCCGTCAAGAGGACAAACAGGCAGCGATAGCTCAGATGGGCCGTGCCCGTGGTGCTGTTCAGGAGGTTAACTCCTATATCAACGAGACCATCCAGATAGCCCAGATGGAGGGTGAGGTCAGTGATATCTTCCCCAAGGTTGGCGAACTTGTCGGTACTGGTTCTCCCATCATGAATATCTCTGTAATGAAAGATATGTGGGGCACGTTCAATGTTCGTGAAGACCAGTTGGGCGAATTGGCAGTAGGCAAGACGTTTACTGCTTTTGTGCCTGCTTTCAACAAGGAAATCCAGATGAAGGTCTATTACATGAAGGATCAGGGTTCCTATGCTGTGTGGAAAGCCACCAAGTCGAGCGGTCAGTACGATTTGAAGACCTTTGAAGTGAAGGCTCGTCCCGTTGAGAAGTTGGAAGGACTGCGTCCTGGCATGAGTTTAGTCATCAAGCAGTAAATTGAAGTCGCTCCGTCTGATATATCATATCGCCTTGCGCGAGTGTGGCATTATCCGCCAGAATCCCATCTACCTGTTTTGCATGTTGGTGTTTCCGGTTGCGGTGATGCTGTTCTTTACTACGCTCATGCAGGACGGACAACCCATTGAGATGCCGATTGGTGTTGTCGATTTAGATAATACTTCTACCTCGCGCAATATCATCCGTCGTCTGGATGCTTTCCAGACCAGCCATGTGGTGGCCCGTTTCCCCAGCGAATATGAAGCACGTCAGGCTATTCAGACCAATCAGATCTACGCGTACCTTTATATACCAAAGGGAACGACAGAACAGTTGCTGGCGTCGCGACAGCCCAAGATTTCCTATTATTATTCGATGACCACGATGGTAGCAGGTGCCTTGCTTTATCGCGACCTGAAGACCATTTCCACGTTGGGCTCTGCTTCCGTTGGACAGGCGACGATGCGAGCAAAGGGTTTTACTGACGGACAAATCAAGGCTTTTCTGCAACCCATAGCCATTAATTTACATCAGATATCCAATACGACGACAGACTATAACGCTTATCTTTCTACGGTGATGGTACCTGGTGTCATGATGCTCTTTATTTTCCTGCTGACAGCTTATTCTATTGGTACGGAACTCAAATTCAACCGTTCCAAGGAATGGATGGAAATGGCGGAAAATCGCATGGTGGTAGCACTGATGGGCAAGCTTCTGCCTCATGCCCTCGTGTTTCTCACGTTGGCGTTTGTCTATGCTGCCTACGTCTTTGGCTTTCTCCAGTTTCCTCATCCTGGTGGCGTGTGGAAAATCGTGCTCGTCTCTGTGTTGCAGGTGCTGGCACCCATGGGCTTTGGCATCTTTGCCTTTGGCCTGTTTCCTTCGTTGCGTATGTCTATGAGTATTTGTTCGCTCTGGGCTGTTCTCAGCTTCTCGATGGCAGGTTCCGCATTTCCTACGATGGGTATGGACGCACCGTTACAGTCGCTGGCGTGGCTGTTCCCTTTGCGTCATTACTATATGATATATCAGATTTGCGTGCTCAACGACTTCCCATTGCTCGACGCCTGGTGGCATGTGGCTGCACTCTCAGCCTTCATCCTGTTGCCAGTCTGCTTGCTGGGTAAGATCAAAAACGCGATGTTAACTTACGTGTATATTCCTTAGACAGAAAGAAGATATGAGCCAAGAAGGACTGTTACATACCATCATAGAAGGCACTCGCGATGCTTGTCTCATCTGGCGCGACGAATTGCGACAGGTGTTCAAGGACGAGGGCGTGCTCATCTTCTTCATTCTGGTACCATTGGCTTATCCGCTGCTTTATTCGTGGATATATAACAATGAAGTAGTTCACGAGGTGCCTGTGGTGGTCATCGACGATTCCCATTCACAGCAGTCGCGCCAGTTTATCCGTATGTGCGATGCTTCGCCTGATGTGCGCATCGCCTATTACGCTTCTGATATGGATGAGGCCAAGATGCTGTTGGGACGTCAGTTGGTGAAGGCTGTCTATCGTATTCCTTCTGATTTTGCCGCCAAGTTGAACAGGATGGAGCAGGCGCATGTCAGCGTTTATTGCGACATGGGTTTGATGCTGACTTATAAGGCTGCCTATCAGACGGCTGTACTGGTGTCGCAGGAGATGAACAGCGAGATACAAGTCAAACTGTCTGGTCACTATACGGCTCGCGAGGAGCAGATACAAAAGCGTCCGCTGGACTACGACAGCATTCCTGTCTATAATCCTGCGGGTGGTTATGGCTCGTTCGTCCTTCCAGCTGTCTTGATGCTCATCCTGCAGCAGACGCTCGTGCTGGGTATCGGACTCTCTGCTGGTACTTCGCGAGAGTCGAACCGCTATCAGGACCTGGTACCCATTCAGAAACACTATCATGGTACTTTCCGCAACGTGTTGGGCAAGTCGCTGTGCTACTTTATGATTTATGGAATTATGGGTACGTGGCTTACCGTTGTAGTGCCTCGTTTGTTCCATTTCCCCTGCCTGGCCCAGTGGTTCGACTTGCTGATGCTCATGCTGCCCTATACGCTGGCCTGCATCTTCTTTGGCATCACCGTCAGTTGTCTGGTGCGCTATCGTGAGAATGTCATGTTGCTCATGGTGTTTGTCAGCGTTCCTCTGTTGTTCCTCAGCGGTGTATCGTGGCCTCAGAGCAATATTCCAGGCTTCTGGCAGAGTGTGTCGTGGCTCTTCCCCAGCACGTTTGGCATTCGGGCCTATGTGCGTATGAACTCTATGGGAGCCTCGTTGGGCGATGTTCTGACGGAGTATCGCATGCTGTGGGTTCATGTCTTTGTCTATTTCCTCATCGCCTCGCTGGTTTATCGCTATCAGATAGAGCAGGCGCGTCTTCACGCCTTGGAGCGTTTGGATTTCCTGCGTCATAAGCGTGCTGAACGATTGGCTGAGGAACAGAAAGAATAAAAAAAAATAAGCCCTTCGTGCAACTTTTTCGTTTCGGTTTACGTCAAACGGACAGAAACACTTAAAACGAAAAAGAAAATGAAAACGAAGATTCAGATTTTAGCAATGTTGGCAGTCCTGATAGGAACTGCTTCGTGTACTAGTTGCAGAGTAAATACTTGGAAGGTTAGCGTGGCGACCGCAGAGGAACAGCGCGACTTGCGTGGCTTTGAACGTATCGAACTGCTGGGGTCGCTCGATGTCAGATATCAGCAGGCCGACTCGTTCTCTGTGGTTGTTAAAGCCCCTTCGAAATATTTGGACGACGTAGAGACCCGTGTGGATAGTAACCGTCTGATAGTCAGGATGAAAGGTGATGGCAAGGTGATTCACTTTGGTGTTTCTGATGGCGATCAGGTTACCGTCTATGTCACCTCTCCTGACTTGATTGGTGTCGACCTGCGTGGTTCAGGCGACTTCTCTTGCGAGAACCATCTGGATACTGACCAGCTGGACGTCAAGCTTAACGGCTCTGGCGATATCGACTTCGACGACGTTATTTGCGATGCTGTCAATGTCGAAGTGGTGGGCTCTGGCGATGTCAAGGTGAAGAATATCGAAACGCAGGCGGCTAATCTCTCGCTTGTTGGTTCAGGCGATATCAAGATGGCGTTCCAGCGTTCAGGCAAGGTGAATGCCAGCCTGGTGGGCTCTGGTGATATCGAACTGTCAGGCGAAGTACATGCTATGGAGCAGACGAAGCGAGGCTCTGGCGATATCGAGACAGGAAAACTTATTGTAAGATAAAAAATAGTTAGTGTGCAAAAAGAAACTAAGGCTGTCTCACGACAGCCTTAATTCCGTTTTCTAACTAACTTATTATCAACTATTCATTACTCATTCTGAATTTTTCTGCTGCAAAGGTAAGCATTATATTTGGTATAAATGCTGTTTTTTCGTTAAAAAAACACGTAAACGTTTGCGATTTCACAAAATTTTTGTACCTTTGCCTTAGTTTTTGATATCTAGCTTATGAACAACAAGAAGTTACATCGCACATCCTTGAAGGATCTGGCTCAGGAATTGGGTGTCAGCATCGCTACTGTCAGCCGTGCCCTACGTAACTCACCTGAGATTGGAAAAGAGATGCAACAGCGCGTCAAGGATTTGGCTAAAAAACTGAATTATCGCCCTAACCCCTTTGCTCAAAGCCTGCGTAAGGAGGCTCCCAAAATTATTGGTGTCGTTGTACCTAATCTCGTTACTCATTACTATGCTGCTGTGCTCGATGGTATCGAGGACGAGGCAAGCAGAAATGGCTATAGCATCATCAGCGCCAATAGCCATGAGAGTTGTGAGGCTGAAATGAAGGCTGTCGACAACTTCATCGGACTTCACGTAGAGGGCATCATTGCCTGTCTGTCTCAGACCACGACGGACTATCGTCACTTCGAGGAGATAGCCGAAATGGGCATTCCCTTGGTGTTCTTTGGTCGCACCTGTCTGTCAGACCGTTTCTCGAGTGTCACAGCTAATGGCGACGAGGCAGCACAGTTGGCCACACAGCACTTGATAGATACAGGTAGCAAGCGTATTGCTTTTATTGGTGGCCCCAACCATCTGGATATGGTGAAGCGTCGCAAGCACGGCTATCTCGAGGCATTGCGCGAGAACCGCATGCCCATCGAGCGCGAACTCGTGGTGTGCGATATGATCGACTATCAGACGGCTCTTAAAAACACCATTCAGCTGTTGCTGAGCGAAAACCGCCCTGATGCCATTGTTGCCTTCAACGATATCATCACCTTTGCTGCTATGACAGCTATCAAAGAGTGTGGATTGCACATTCCTGAGGATGTAGCTCTCATTGGATTTACTGACGACATCCATGCTGCCTACGTCACACCACGCATGTCAGCCATCGAGGACCAGTCGCACGAAATGGGCGTCACAGCCTGCAAACTTCTGCTGCGCAATATCGCTGGCGACAATAAGGTATACAAGAAAATCGTGCCTCAACAGTTGACGATTCGCGATACTTCCGCTAAAGTTGTACGTGAAAAATTGTGATCCACTCGATGATGAGTGAGTGACGCACTTCAAAAAAGTGAGGGAGATGTGAGGGACAATCGATTTACCCTCACGCGACCAAATGCCCTGTGCATCAGGGTTTGAAGCCAAAATGTGAGGATGTGAGGGACATTTTCGAACACGTCATTTTTTTTGTATCCTTTGCTTATAATTAATAAACTACACACAGAGTGTCAGTTTACTTAATCTAAACTGGCAGTCCGTAGGCATCGGACTCACAGTCCGTCCCCTTCGGACTGCCAGTCCGCAGGGACGAACTTAACCCAAACTATGTAGGGATACATAAAAAAAACAAAAATTTATGCCCACTGTGAACGTCGTTTGCTAATTTTTTCTTATCTTTGCAACGATAAATATAATAAAGTAATATTATGTCATATAGTCAATTAGCACAATTGGAACTTATGAATGCCATTAACAGCATCAACTCTGAGTCAGAACTGAATGACTTTAGAGATATGCTGGCACGTTACTTTGCGCAGAAAGCCCAAAAGGCCATTGATGCCTTGTGGGATCAAGGTGTCATCAATAGTGACACGATAGAGGAATGGGGTGAAGAACACATGCGTACTCCCTATCAATATGAGGCGAATCGTCCTTGATACAAACTGCCTTTTGCAGTCACTCCCTTCAAATAGCCCGTATCATAAGGTATGGACAGATATACTATGTAGGAAAATCCAGCTCTGTGTCAATACTGAGATTTTAAATGAATACGAGGAGATATTATCTCGCAAAACCACTAAGGATATTGCTCACAACGTAGTTGAAGCAATTGCCAGATTAAGTACAACTTATTATCAAGATGCTTATTTTCATTTTGGGCTGATTACAGCAGATAAAGATGACAATAAATTTGTAGATTGTGCTATTGCTGCAGATGCTGAGTATATTGTTACTAATGACAAACATTTTGCTGTGTTAAAGAAAATTTCCTGGCCAAAATTGTCTGTTATCAAGATAAAAGTATTTGTTGCGCAAATATCTAGCAAGTAATTATTAGTTGCTATTTCTACTTTCTCTTTTATGTTAGAGTGGTGTATAACAACATAAAAACACCAAAATTAATAAAAACACGACAGAAAATAGTTCTTGTACGCAGAATTTCTGCGTAGCTATTGCTTAATTTTGCGCCAAAAGTTATAAAATACATGAAGGATCAGTTTAAGAAATACATGTGGATACTGGATCTGCTCTATAGCACAGGCGGTATCACTTTTAAGGAGATGGCTGAGCAATGGAAGCGGTCTGAACTCAACGATCGCCAGACGATATTGGCTAAACGTACATTCGATGATTATCGTAGGGCCATAGAAGAGACGTTCGATGTCGACATCATCTGTGATGCTTCGCGAGGCTATCAATACAGGATCGACGATGCACGTACATTGTCGAAAGACCGCATCAAACAATGGTTGCTCAGTTCGTTTGCAGTCAATAATATCCTTCAAGGCTCGCGCAGGCTCAGCGAGCGCATTGTCTATGAAGAGATACCTTCAGGCAACGACTATCTGCTGGAGGTTGTAAAGGCCATGCAAAAAGACAGAATGATTCGTGTAACTTACGACAATTTCTTTGAAAAAGGCGAGCAACATCTGTTAATTGCACCTTATTGTGTAAAAGTATTCCGTCAGCGATGGTATGTGATTGGAAAAGCAAAGGGGCAGAAGGTGATTTGGCGTTGGGCGCTTGATCGTTTTCTTAGGATGGAGATAGCAGAACAGAAATTCCGTTTGCCTAAAGATTTCTTTGCTGAATTCTATTTCCGCGATGCTTTTGGTGTGATTGTAGACGAAGAGGAATGCTCTGTAGAGACCATCCGCCTGAAAGTCTATAGCGCCAATCATCGTGACGACTATCTGCGCCATCTGCCCCTCCATTCATCACAACGCGAGACTGAGAAGCATAAAGATTTTGCCATCTTTGAATATCGCCTTCGTCCAGCTTATGATTTTTGTCAGGAACTGCTTTCATATGGCGAAGAAGTAGAGGTCCTGTCGCCTCAGTATTTGCGTGATTACATAGCTGACAGACTCCATCAGGCTGTAAATCGCTATAAATAATCATATCTTCATTCAATTTTTTATCAGCTGCGCAGGATTTCTGCGTAGCGATACCCTATATTCGCCCCATAATATCAAAAATGGAGAATATGGAAGAAAAAAAGAATAAGAGAAAGACGGTAGCAGAATGGATAGCTGTCATCCTTTGTTTGATAGCAGCACCTGTGCCCTGTATCACTATAATGTCTGCCACAAAAGTACTGTCAGAGAGATGGGACTGTTTACCTTTGTGGCCAGCTTTACTCAGTTTGCTTGTTGGAGCCATCGCTTTTATAATAACAGCAAGGTTGCTTAGTTGGATTATTTACCTTATTATTAAATAGTATACACATTATGAGAGGTTGTCTTTCCACTATCATCACACTCCTTATCCTTTTTGGCTGTGGAGGTACGGCACTAGCCTTTATCTTCGTGTTTGTTCCTTTACTCCTTGGCGAGCAGAATGCCAAGAGTCTTGCTGATTTGCATTGGTATACGTGGGCTACCATCATCCTGCTCCCCCTCATTCTGTTGAAGCTTTTAGTCAAGCTGAGCCGATTCACAGCCAACTATATCTGCGACTTGCTGGGGATTGACTGAGGGGTACGAAAGTATGGCTAGTTTGCAAAAAGAATTCCAAACTTTTTGTCATTACAGAAAGATTGCTTATATTTGCAGTCAATTTAATGTAATGACTTATGGTTGAAACACTTTCAAAAAGAATTCTTTTTCCATTCTTATTGACTATAGCCTTGTCCTCTCTAGGAACTGCTAGAAATCCAGTCAACCCCAATTTAAGTAAGGACGAGATTGCTGATAGCGTAATGGGATATATGGCTATAGTCGTTGAGGAGAATGTGCATGATTTCGTCGATGATAAATTTGATTGGATTAGTATACCTCGTATGATTTATCATAGTATTTTTTGGGACGATCAAGAAAGAAAAGAATGGTGGGGAGAGGAATTGAGCACTTTCTTTACCAAGGAATTCTTTATCAACCATATTAGTGAAAAGCTAAATAGTTTCCAAGTCTCTAAAAAAGATATAATTCTAAAATCCATTCACGAATCCAAGATAGAATTATTGACAGATAATCTATATGATACTATAAGATTAAGAGAATCTTTGGAGTGGAAAGATTTGTTGTATACCTTTTTGGTTTGGCTTGGCTCTTTAGTGGTAGTTTGTCTAATCTTCTCCATGCTATATGTAATGCTATTCAATTCTGAACCAGATGATATGCCTGGTTGTTGGTGGATTTTTAATTCTTTATTGTCTATAGGAATAACTTGGTATGTCGTTTACAATTATATAATAGTTCCGTCTATTGAACTAGAGGAAAAAATATCAGAATTATTGATAGACAATATTTATACCTATCTTTCAACTTTGAACATTATTGAAATTATCATTTATTAAATGATTGTATTATGAGAAAATCTTATATTGTTGCCTTGGTATTATTTCTTGTATCAGCAATGGTCTCTTGTAATTATGCAGGTAAGAAAGCCACTAAGAAAGCTGAAAGCTTAGTAGCAAAAAGCGCTATGAAGATGTCAGTAAAGCAATCTTTGAAATCTAGTACGAAGACGTTGTTTATAACCTATAGTCCAACATTGCTGAAAGCTCTTGAGAAAGATGGTGTCATTTCCATTTTTAAGAGTGCCAAATATGCTGAAAGAATAGTTGAGGTAAGGGGGAGAAAAGTGCCATTATTAGTATCTCCGAACTTTGACCCTAAGTTAACAGTTCCTCAGAAGTTTTATGGATCGTGGGATCCTGTGAAATATCATAAGGGTAATCCTTTGTATGTTAAAGAAGGCTGTGAAACAAATCTTGGTCGAATGAAGCGGGGATTGGCTCCTGTTTATTATGATGCAAATAAAATTAATCCTACAAAAGGATGGGGAAACTATCACGCATTCGAACTTCATCATGGAGGACAAAAGAAATCACCTGATTATTTTGCACTGATGGGTGAGGAACATAAGACTTATAGCAAGCAATTGCACCCTCAAAGAACCAATTCAGAAATTCTTAGGAATGAATTTGCCAAGAAAGAACGTGCTCCGTTATATCAGGACCTTGCAGACGAGATAGAGAAAACTCTATAATCGTTTTTGAACATATTATATTTGTTTTGTGTGCCATTTTTTTATCCGCTGCGCAGGATTTCTGCATAGCGGATACCTATTTTTGCTGTGATATATCAAAAATGTGGAACTTAAACAGCAAAAAGTATGGAACAGTTACAATTGTATTTATGGACAGAGAGTTTTCCTCTTGTGTACGTTTTGGCATTCGTGGCTATGATTGAGATGGCAGTTGTTGTGTTTATAATCACAAACAGGATTGGGAACGATTTGGTTCAGCGTTGGGTTATTAATCCGTTGCTATTGCCAATCTTCTTTTTCTTGGCTTTAGCAGTTAGCAAAACAAAAATAGGATGCACGCTGCTATTGTTGGCAATCATTGCTACAACTATTACATTATTTGTAGCATCAAAGAAATTAGCCAAAGAGGGTGATAGTCAACATTAGTTAGAAGTTAGGGGTGGACAGTTTTCCACCCTTTTTCTTCTTTTTGTCCAAAGCGGAGGTGATTGTCCACACAACTTGAAGAAGAAAAGGTGGATTTTCTTGTTTTCATGCATTTCTTGCTGTATCTTTGCATCAGAAACAAGAACAAAGAGTTGTTCAGTAAGACATAAAAATAGTTTTTTCATAACATATCGTTTAGTTAATAGTTAGTTGTCTTTTTCATTTGATTTTGGTTTTTGGTTAGTAAAAAACATATAGGGCTCGCAGGGAATGCGGGTCCTGTGTGCGTTAAAGAGGAGAGGCTGGCTGGTTGATACTCTGTTTTGATGACAAACAGGGGTATGATGCGTCTTATAAGTAAAACTTATAAATGCTAAAACAATGATTCATGTAATTTGTGTACACACGGCGATGGCTTTGGTGGAGCCATTGACCAAGATTTTTGCAGAATTGATGCCTGAGGTGAATGTCAACCATATTGCTGACTCATCGCTGATTAAGGAGGTGATTGCCAATAACGAGGTGACACCAGCTGTTCGTCGTCGATTGTTGGCTTACTATAATGCAGCTGCTGATGCGGGTGCTGATGTGGTGTTCAACACTTGTTCGAGTGTGGGCGATGTGGCTGATTATGGCAACACATACGCTCGCATTCCTGTGTTCCGTATCGACCAGCCTATGGCAGCTCAGGCTGTACAGAACTACAAGCGCATTGGCGTGATATCGACATTGCCAACAACGCTCGTTCCTACTTGCCGTCTGCTGCAGAACGAAGCTAAGAAGGCTGGCAGAGAGGTGACGCTGGTGGAGGGACTGGCTGATGGTGCCTTTGCTGCAGGACAGAGTGGCGACGGTGAGACACACGACAGACTGATAGCTGAGGCTGCACAGCGTATTGCCAACGATGTGGATATGTTTGTGTTGGCTCAGGGCTCGATGGCCCGTATGGAACAGCGACTCTCTGAATTGACAGGCAAACCTGTGCTCTCAAGCCCAATCTTAGGTGTGAAGGGATTGCGTAAGTTCTTAGGACTATGAAGCGTAAAAATGTGATTCTGACCATGCTCGTCATTCTGGGCATGGTGACCTTTCTGGACAGAATCAATATCAGCGTAGCAGGGTCGAGTATCATGCACGACCTCAACCTGTCGCCATCGGAGTGGGGGTGGGTACAGAGCGCTTTCATCCTCTCTTATGGTTTGATGCAGATTCCCATGGGTGCAATGGGCGACAGGTTCGGACATCGTAAGATACTGTCGCTCATCGTGTTATGGTGGTCGCTGTTTACTGCCTTTACAGGTTTGGCAGGAGGACTGGCCTCGCTATTGGTCATCCGCTTTATGTTTGGCATAGGAGAGGCTGGTTCGTCGCCTTGTTCGACAGGTGTAATAAGCCGATGGTTCGAGAAAGACGAGGTGGGCAAGGCACAGGGTTATGTGTGGGCAGCCTCTCGAATGGGAGGAGCCTTGACCCCCTTTGTGGTCATTCCTGTGATGATGTCAGTAGGGTGGCGCTCTGCCTTCTATCTGTTAGGTGCGTTGGGCATCGTATGGGCAATAGTATGGTATTTCTACTATCGCGATACAGAGATTGGTCCAACGCATAAGGTGGAGCGACTGAAGCATGGTATGCAGGAAGGCATCTGGAAGGATATTCTCAGAAACAAGCAGTTCTGGCTTATCTGTGGCATGTATTTCTTCTATGCCTTTGGTTCGTGGTTCTTCTTCTCGTGGTTCCCAACGTTTATGGAACTGGGTCGTGGCTTTGATAAGACAGAGTTGACATACGCAGTGGCTGTACCTTTTATCATGAGTATGATAGGCAATATTGCTGGAGGACACCTGACAGACAGACTGACACGACGCTATGGCATTAAGGTGGGACGTAAAGCGCTGGGTTCTACATCGTTAGCGATATCAGCAGTCTGCATGTTCCTGGCTGCCTTCATCCCAGGCAAGATGGCTGTATTCGTATTCCTGTCGCTGTGCTTTGGCATCTTCGACCTGATGCTGCCCTCTGCTTGGGCTTTGTGTATCGACCTGGGCAAACGCCATGCAGGAACCATCAGCGGAGCTATGAACACCGCTGGTAACATAGGAGGATTTTGTTGTGGTATCTTGTTTGGTGAGCTGGTGCAGCAGTCAGGCAACTATAATCTGCCTCTCTACATGATAGCTGTGATGCTGATTGTGAGTGCTGTGCTCTTTGTATTCATCAATCCTGAGAAGCCGATAATTTCTGATACACCTCGCTAAGCGAGTGTTCTGTACCTACATTACCAGGGAAGATGATGTAAGGGAAATGCTGTGCCATCACGCATGGTACACTGTTGATGATTTGTCCCAGAACGCGAGCCGATTTGATGCCAAGTCCCTTGGTCAGGATATCGTGTGACGTGATGCCTCCCTTGCCCACAAGATAGGATGGGGTATAGGGCAGACGATAGACGATGTCGACCAGGAAATCGCTGACCTGCTGTCCCAGATGCTGACGCTGGTTGGCATCGTTGAGACGGATTTCCTGACGAGAGGTGTAGACGACAGGCGTCAGATGGTTGTCGACAACCTGCTGAATGGTGTCAAGCGTCTCAAGCATCAAGGCATCGGCATCGTCCAGGATGCGCTGCACATCGACCTCGATAGCACAAGTGCCTTTCTGCTGCAAGAGATGCTCCAGTTGCTGGGTGGTCTTCTTGACGTGTGAACCCACAATGAAACAGCCTACGCCTTGTTGTTGTAAGATGCTCTTATCCAGAAGGGGCTTATCGGCTATGCCACTGATGGCCTTGGGGAGCGATGATGACGAACGGATAACGATGGCTGATGTATGAGGGATGATGGCAGATGTAAGATGTTGGGCGAAGGCATAGAGCTCGTCGTACGATTGGGCGTTGACAATGTCGTAATCGTCAGGATTGGCGCCCTTCTCTTTTATATAATCACGAAGAACGCTAGTGTGATAGGCAAAGACATTGTCACGGGCAAACTCCGTTTCGCTGACAGGAATCAGGCGCTCGCCATCTTTCATATAATGAACGCCATCGATGGTTACTCGGCCTGCCTCGATGAAGGCAGGACAGAAAGGTGTCTTAGGCGCTACGGAGATATTGTGGCTAATAAGACATTGACGCATGACATCCGTTTCCAGAGGGAAGTGACCACGAAGGCAGCTGTCGCTACGACTGACGATGATAAGATGGTAGCCATAGTCCTGATTGACCTTGACCACCTGTTCCATTGCCTCACGAGTTACTTGCTTGGCTTCCTCGCGAGTCATAGCACGGGTGTTGGTGAGGATATAAAAGAAGGGCTGCTCGTCTTCAAAACCAAGTCGAACACTCTCTTCATCCCACTGCGTTATCAGCAGACAGCCATGAACGGTCTGGATGCCTGTGGGGTCGTCGTCGAGAACGACCATCTTCCATCTTACATCTTTCATCTTACATCTTAATATGTTGCATTTTGCGAGCTTCAGCAGGTGTGGCTGGCTCGCAGCCCATCATGCGGATGAGAGCTACCAGTCGCTCTACTAATTCGGCATTGGTATGAGCGCGTTTTCCAGGGGCATAATAGAAGCTGTCCTCAAAACCAACACGAACAGCTGAGGCACCCATACCTATGGCACAAGCCAGAATAGAAAAGTCTTTCATTGAGTCGTGAGTGACACCCCAAGAGCAGCCTGGCTCCATCAGCGAACAAAGCATGGCCAGATTGCGACCTGTAGCAGAAAGATTACTGGAGTTGCCTGGTCCTACGCAGAAGTTATAGTGTAAGGGACGATGAATGAAGCCTTCGTCAGCCAGACGGGTGGCACACTCTACATGACTTAAATCGAACAGTTCCATCTCTGGCACCGTGTTCGTCTCGTCCAATCGCTTGGCCCAATAGCGCAAATCAGGCATCGTGTTGATATAAACCGTTTCACCAAAGTTGACGCTGCCCATATTCAGCGAAGCTACCTCGACTTCTGGCACATCCAAAGATACACAGCGTTCAGCCAATGTCAGCGTGCTGAGTCCACCAGTAGAACCCTGTACAATCATATCTGTCTCCTTGCGAATCAGTCCGATGGTCTGACGGAAAACATCCAACTCGAAAGTGGGATTGCCTTGCAAGTCGCGAGTATGCAGATGCACCTCGCAGGCACCAGCCTTATAGCAGTTAATGGTATCTTCCGCAATTTCCTCTGGGGTCAGCGGATTCTTACACTCGGCAGGAATCTCCTTGCCCACATGGCACACAGGGGCCACCGTTACAATAATCTTTCGCATGTTTTTTAGATTTTATTGATATCTACGTATCCGTGTGTCACGGCATAGATGGTCAGAGCTGATACACTCTTCATGCCCAGCTTCTCCATGATGTTCTTGCGATGGGTAATCACGGTAGATAGTCCGATATTCAGACGCTCGGCTATCTCTTTGTTGATAAGACCTTGAGCGATGAGTGACATCACTTCAATCTCACGATCAGTCAAGATCTTTTGTTGCAGGATATGAGGCATAGCAGGCAGGTTGCGGCCTCCAGAGTGTGCATGTTGCTGCAACATTAATAATTGTCGGATGAGCTGTTTCTCTGGCTGGTTAATGCACAAAGAATGGAATCCGCCCATCTGTGAAGTATGATCGAGCGACAACGTAAGAACAATCGTCTTGCGCTGTCGCTCGCTGAAATACTGTCTGTTTCTCAGCACAATGTCCATAGAGACGAAATAGTGGGCATACCGTTCTGAATCGTTGGCCATCAGTTCGCCAAACGATCCGAAGGTGTCCACCGTCATGATGGGCATGACATTCTGCAGGATCTGTTTAAGTCCCAGTACGGCTAATGTGTTAGCATCGATAATGGCGACTTTAGGTCTGCTCTGCTGAGTCATTCGTTAGCGGATTTCAAAGAGATTAAAGAAACCTGTCATCATGAAGACTTTCTTGATGTCGTCATTGATGTTTTCTATAATCACTTTTCCTCCTTTGGTGGAAGTCTCCTTGCGGATAGTCAGGAACAGACGCAATCCGGAGCTACTGATGTATTCCATATTCTTGCAGTCGAGAATAATCTCCTTGTCTGCATTTTCAAGCAGAGGGGCGATTTCGTTTTGTGCCTTAACGGCTGCAGGGGTGTCGAGGCGACCGCTTACTGTGGCGAGCATTCCTCCGTCTTGTTGTTTAATGTCAAAAATCATAGTTGTTGTTACTTGTGTATTCTGAATACGTGCCCTCTTACCTTGAAGAGGACACGTAGAATATTCATAATAAATTACTTAACAAGTGCCTTGCGAGCAGCATCGATCTTGTCCTTAGCTTCTGCCAACTGAGTCTTGAGCTCTTTGACAGTTGTAGCATTCAGAACATCGAGTGGAGCAAGAGCTTCAGCAATGGGCTTGATATCAGCATCGAACTCTGACAGACGATTGACAGCGTCGAGAATCAGAATGATACGGAAAGTGATGTTAGCAGCAGCCTCGTCGTTGAAATTGCTGAGGAACTTGTCAGCATTCTTATTGGCAACATAGAGCTCCTCAACAAGTGCTGCAGAAGCCAACTGCCAGAAGAAGTTGATGCGACCATTCTCGTTCATGGCATCATACAGAGTAGAAGAGGTCTCGAAGATAGTGCTGTTGTCCTCGATGGCCTTGAAAGAAGGATCGTTGATGTCAGCAGCCAGCTTTGAAATGGCTTTGTCGTAATCCTCTGTAGGCATCTCATAAAGCTCAGCAATCTTCTTGTCTACGTTCAGAGCACTCAGGATGCGATACTTCTCAGCCAGAGTGGTAGCTTCCTCAGCAACCTTAGCATCGATCAGATAGTCGGGTTTCACCTGCTTCTCTTCCTTAGACAGAGTGATACCACCGTTCTTGTCCTGTACAAAAGCAGGCTGCTTGATCTTGCTGAACTCAGCTGCGATACTGTCGAAGTGCATCTTGATGCTAGCCTCAATCTGCTGCTGTTCGAAACTCTTCAGAGTGTCAGTCTCATCTACGTTCTGTGCATTCTTTTGTCCTCCGCAAGCTGCGAATGCGATAGCAGCAATTGCAATTGTGAAAACTGATAATTTTTTCATTTTTGATAATTTTAAGTTATTAATAATGTTAATTATTCTCTATTGATTACTTTTTCTTATATATTTGCCTGGACAATCTGTCAGAAGCAGCAGGGTCACGATAATGCCCATCAGCAACATGACAGCAATGTTAAACCACAAGGTCTTGATATGCCAAGAGCCAATGACCTTTTCACTGCTATAGAATGGCGCTCTTCCCATGCGACTTTGTGGCGTGAGGAAAATCTGATATGAGCGTGGGACGATATAGTCGTCAATCACGTTGAGCATCTTTTGCTGATCAGCTCCAATCACACAATCTTCTAATTTAAGGTTGTAATTGTTTTGCTTTAAATCCAGCAGTTGCTCTTTGCCGTTCTTCCGAATGTAATCAGCTCGTCTGGCATCATCTTTCAGCGTAATCTGATTGCTACGCTTAGCCAGAATCTGTTCGGCTTCTTTCAGATACTTGGTTAAATCGTCGTATTCATACTTTCCTCGGAAGGGCTGCATACCACAGAAAGCTGTCAATACAGGCAGATTGGTTTGAACCACTCTGATATGCTCTGGCTTCACTTCCTTGTGGTGTTTCGCCTCATCCTTCATGGTTTCCAACTGTGACTGTAGTTCATCCAGGAATCCGATATAATAGAACTGGTTCTCGTATTTTTTCTTATCAGAATCGAAGAAAATCTTTTCGTACTCGTTGTCTGAGAACGACGTAACAGCCAGTGCCTCATACGACCAACGTGAAGGAATCAGGTCGCCTACCAACGGTACATTGCCTGTGGTGCTCTTGGGTGTCAAGTCGGAGAAACTGACGACCAGTCCACATAGTAGAATCTGAGGAATGAGCAGCAGTGGAATGCTGATATAGATGGCTACAACAGAACTGAGACATTGTGATAGAAGTAGTCCTGTCAGGCTAGCCAAGAGGGTGGTGACAAACAGGATGAGCCACCAGGTCCAGAAGAGTCCGTGGATGCCCATAATGGTATTGCCTATGACAATAAACAGCAAGGTCTGGATGAGCGATAGCCCAGCCATGTAAACTATTTTGGACCAGATATAACTGCTATGCGATAAGTGGAGGAAGCTCTCCCTCTTCAGCAACGCACGGTCTTTGATGATCTCCTCAGCCGATCCACTCATGCCGATGAAAGTGGCAACGATGACAGACATGAAGAAATAGCTCACCATATTCTTATTGTTCATGACTGTATAGCCTTCAGGAGGAGCATAACGGGTGAGCAAGGCACAGATGACTGCCAATACAGGGGCCTCGAGCAGGGTGATCAGCAGATACTGCAGATTGGTAATCTTTGTTCTGATGTTACGATGCAGGAAGATAGCAAACTGCTTGAATACCCCAGGCTTTTTCTGATCCGAAGGTGGGACAGCTGTCACGATAGGATCAGCCATCTCTTCACGACTTTTCAGATAGAGGCTATGCCAATCCTGTGGAGACATCTTTCGCTCGTCAGAAGGCTCGCCAGTGTTGCTAAGTGCCTTTTCGTCAATGATATTCAGCACGATTTCAGGATTAACATTGCCACAAGTTGGGCAGGTGCTGGTTTGAGCATCAGCATAGTTCGCTGCATCCTTGAAATAGGTAATGGCATCAATGGGGTTACCGTCAAAGACGGGATAACCTCCCTTATCCAATAACCACAGACGATCGAAGAGCTTATAGACATCACTGGATGGCTGGTGGATGTTAACCACAATCAGCTTGCCTTTCAGCGTCTGTTCTTTCAATAGTAATATAACTCGCTCTGTATCAGCTGATGACAAACCAGATGTCGGCTCATCCAGGAAGAGCACCGCTGGTTCACGAATCAACTCCAAGGCAATATTCAGACGCTTGCGCTGTCCGCCAGAGATGTATTTGTTGATAGCAGAACCAACCTTCAGGTCCTTGGTGGCATAGAGTCCCAGGTCCTTCAGTGTCTTGACAACGCGATGGTCTATTTCCTCATCGGAAAGTCCCTCAAAGCATAGCTTTGCTGTAAACCAAAGGTTCTGGTAGACTGTCAGTTCCTCAATCAATAGATCGTCTTGAGGAACAAAACCTATCAGGTCTTTGGCTGCTGGCTCATTAATGTCATGTCCGTTAATGGTAATACTGCCCTCTTGGGGCTTCAAGCTTCCATTAAGCAGAGAGAGCAGGGTCGTCTTACCAGTTCCAGATCCTCCCATGATAGCCAGCAATTCACCATTCTTCAGCGTGAAGCTCAGGTCGTGCATACCATTGTCGCTGTTGGGGAAACGGAAATTGATGTTCCGTCCGCAGAACTCCACAGCATGTGTTTCCTGGTTGTCTTTGGTGTAGGTGTTGATGATAGAGGAATAGTAAACAGGCTGTCCGTTCGGTTTCTTAAGGACACTGCTTTGTTGCCATACCTGATATGTACCTGCCAATACAGGAACATCGTTCAGGAGGACGGTGTCGTTGCCTGTATAAGTGAATATCAGTAATCCCGTTGTGCTGTCAAGAAGTGTTTTCAGCGTTCCATTAAAGCCTTCTATCTGGTGCAGCTTAACACGGTCCGATTCACGTGCATCAACAAAATCGCTGAAATCGCGGTATTGCTCTTCAGGGATATGGAATTGGGTAGCCATGGTATCGAACATGGCTTTGTTTCTCGTACCGTCAGCATTGCAGAACTCCATGAGTCGTAGGAGCAACAATGCTTCCTCGCTCGACAGGATCTTGCCATGCAAAGTGGAACAAATGGAGGTAACGGTATCCTCGCTGTTAAGGTCATCCGTCATCTCATAGGCCATTCGCATATCACTATATAGGTCGAGATATAGATCAATGTTTCTGATTCCGAAATGACGACGCAAATAACTCACGAGCATTTTCTTGGCCCATGTCTCATCTACTTGCTCTACTTTTCCAAATAGTGCAAATAGACTAATAAAGCTTGATAATATGACGTCTGTCATTCTCTCTTATTAAGTTTGCAAATTTATTAAAAATCTCAGACTACCACTAGGTAGAGGCAGTTAAAAAATATTAAATCGCTATCAAACGAGCTTTTTACGTAGTGTAAGCACGTTTTTGCCGTCCATTCGCTCGTAGTTGATGCTGTCCATAATCTGACGAACAAGATGGATTCCCAGTCCGCCAATAGGACGCTCTTCAGCTGAGAGTGAAGTGTCAACTTCTTTCTCTGCTGTTGGGTCGAATGGGGTTCCCCAATCGCTGATAATAAACTTCAGCCGCTTTTCATTGGCCATTGCTTCTATGTTGACATTACCTGTCACACCCGTCGGGTATGCATAGCTCATCACATTGACCACGGCCTCTTCTAAAGCCAGATTGAGATTCATGGTCGTACTCATGTCGAAACCTACGATTTCGCAAACTTCATCGACGAAGGCTGCCAGTTGTGGAACTTCTTCAATGTCGTTAGGTAGGGTGATGCTGCGTTGAAGTATCATATCTTTTTCTTGTGGTTTTGTATATTGGATAGCTAACATCGTTAAATCATCGCTCTGTTCTGCATTGCCAACAAATTGGCGTACAGCACTAACCATCTGATCGATAAGTTGTTGAGGCTGATGGGAGGAATTCTCTGCTACGTCAATCATTCGCTCTTCCATGAATTGATCATGGTTAACATTCTCAGCTTCTGTTAAGCCGTCAGTGTAAAGAAATATACAGGTGTTTAAGTCGATAGTCGTTTCTTGCTGGTCGAATTTCCACTCAGGCATGACACCAAGTGGCACGTTGGGCGAACAAGGCAGCATGCCTATGCGTTGTTCTCCTATCAGCAACGGAGAGTTGTGCCCCGCATTGCAGTAACGCAGCCTACCAGTTGGCAGGTCGAGTACGCCAAGGAAGAGTGTCACAAACATGTTCGACTCGTTGTTGTCGGCCATCGCATTATTAATGCCATACGTAATACGTTCTGGCAAAGCTTCTCGGAAGCTGATAGTTCGGAAAAGGGTACGCGTCACAGCCATCACCAATGACGCTGGTACACCTTTACCGCTGACATCACCAATGCAGAAGAACAGCTTCTCGTCGCGAATATAGAAGTCGTATAGGTCACCACCAACTTCTTTGGCGGGATTCTGCTGTCCAAATATTTCAATATCGTTGCGATCTGGGAATGGTGGGAAAGTCTTGGGCAACATCGACATTTGGATACCGCGTGCGATGTTCAGCTCGCTTTCAATGCGTCCCTTTTCTTCGTTAGCTGATTTCGTCTCTTCTATCTGCTGCACTAACGATTTCTGCATGGTCTCGAAGGATTTGTGCAGACGAAGCATCTCATCTTTGGTCTTAATAGAAGGTAATTCTGCTGAAAGATTACCTGATGCTATCTCGTCAGCAGACTCAGCAAATTGTGCGATAGGCTTGGTGACGCGACGGATGGCAGAACGGCATATCAGTCCTACGACAATCAGACCTACAACTATCAAACCAACAAAGATAGCGACAAAGACACTAGCGGGGTACAGAATATTTTTCATTGGAACGATGGTAGCCATCACCCAATCAGTATGCTCTATTTTAACAGCGAACAGAATATAAGCAACTCCATTCTTGTCAACATATCCAAAAAAGTCGCTTTTTTCGTTACCCTCAAGCATCTCTTTGGCTTTTTCTTTACCCTTGAAAGTGGCGGTTTCTTCTAAGTAGTCGTAAAGGGTTTGGTTCTGTAATTTGGTTTTGTCAGGGTGTGCCACAAAGGCGCCTTTGCGCGTAACGATAAAGCTGAAAGTATTTTGATCTTCGTCATCCATCCATAGATCGGTATATGACGATTTATCCAACTGCAGCATGAGTTCTGACAACCAGTCCAGTGCGATATCAGCAGTCTGGATGGCATAAATCTCACCTTTATTATTGAGGATGGGTTGCGAGAAGGTGATCATTATCACTTCGCCTCCACCTTTATCAATATAGGGCTCAGACCAAGTGCCTTTACCTTCTGAAATAGGTTTCGTGTACCATTCCTGATGCAAATAGTCGTATTCTGGCGTGTTCAATTGTTTGGTATGTAAGCCTAGACTGTCACGATAGGCGTAAGGAGATAGAAGTTCTCCCTTATGGGGTTCACAGTCAGGGTTATAAGCCACAGCGGCCCCCATAATGTTAGAGTTTAGCTTCAACAGGTGTTCTACTGCAAAATACTGGCGAGAATCATCATTGATATTCTCCTCCACTTCTGGCATGTTGTTGGACACTGCTACTTCAACGGATGAAAAGACATTGTTGATTTTCTCGTTGAACACCTCCATTGACAGGCGATAATAGTCAGTAAGAATGACAGCCCCAACGAGCCACATGATAGCAAATATCAGCACCAGGAGGAGCGTCATGACAATCGTCATCGTTCCCACCACACGCCATGTCAACCTGTTGGCGATGGTCTGTTTGGGCCTTAGTATATTTGGTATCTTCATTGTCCGTTCAACTAATATGTGTGCAAAGATACGAAATAATTCTAAACTAATGCTTTGTTTTTTGCGTTTTTTTGTACCTTTGCATTCTGAATTTTTAAAAATGTAGGTTTCAAGATGCGAAAATATATAGTTTTTGTAGTTTTTTGGGTAGGTTTGATCGCTCTCCAGGCTCAGGACCATACCCGTTTCCAAGACCTGCCTCTTAGTCTTTCTCCTGAAGAAATGGTTGAGGAGTTAGAGAATCGAGGACTGCAACAAGAGGATCTTTATGTCTTGACAGGTCGGTTTATAGGATTTGATGTTCGTATACGCCTTCATTGTTCCGAAGACAGCAGCACCATCAATAGTCTTGTTCTGAGTACAGAGCGAACACAAGGTCATTCTCAGCGTAGCGACTGGTCAGCGCTGATGAAATGGATGCGTAAGCACTATGGCGCCCCCACTTGGGAGTCGACAGTGCGTAGTCATCAGTTTGCAAGATGGTGGGTTGGATACGATCGTGACATCGTCATGATTTGTACTGCAAAGCCTTCTATTGAGATATGGTTCTACGATAATCATAAAAAACGCCATTTTGATTATTATTCCATATTGAAGAATTGTGAGCGTAATCCTGTGGATGAGGTTCCTTATCTGACGGCTGATGAAAATGTGACATGGAAACGGAACCCCATTCCTGTGAAGAAAGTCAGCAAGACAAAGGCAGCTAAGAATCGTAAGGCATCAAAAAAGGCTGCACGCAAGTTAGCACGCAGCCGTTCTAAGTCTAAATCAAAAAGTGGTCGGGCACGTGGACGCAGACGATAATCTATTCCATTGGGAATAGACCATATAGCTTGGCGTCAATCATGTCAGTCACTTGCTTGAAGTGTTCTGGATTGTCACCAAATTTACAGGTGTCGCCCTCTACAATGATGAGTGGTCCTTTATAGGATGCAATCCATTCTTCATAGCGCTTCTCCAGACCTTGCAGATAGTCCAATCGCATGGTTTGCTCATATTCTCGTCCTCTTTTTTGAATCTGGGCAACCAAGGTGGGAATGCTGGCGCGGATGTAAATCATGAGGTCTGGCAGCTTAACCAATGAAATCATTAAATCGAACAAATCTTTATAGTTGTCGAAATCCCTGTCCGACATCATGCCTTGCCCATGGAGGTTAGGGGCAAAAATGCAGGCATCCTCAAAAATCGTACGGTCTTGTACTATTGTTTCATTGGATTGTGAAATCTCCACCACTTCCTTGAAGCGTTTGTTCAGAAAGTATATCTGAAGGTTGAATGACCATCGAGGCATATCTGCGTAGAAGTCTTCCAGATAAGGATTGTTGTCTACGGGTTCGAATCGTGGCGTCCATCCATATCGGTGAGCCAGCATTTTTGTCAGTGTCGTCTTGCCACTTCCGATGTTTCCTGCTATTGCTATGTGCATATCCGTTTTACGTTATTTAGTTATCATGTCGTTATGGTTTGTACTCAGAGAATAGTCCAAACAGTTCGCTGTCTATGCGATCGATAATCTTAGCCAGATCTTTGGGCTCGTGCAGAAAATCGAGGCCATCTTTCTGAATGGTCATCACCTTTCCTTTATACTTGTTGTATATAAAGTCATCGTAGCGCTGATTCAGGTTTTCCAGATATTCCAGCTTGATGGCCTGCTCATAGTTGCGCCCTCTTTTTTGTATATTGCCCACCAAGTGGGGAACGGAGGCTTGCAGATAAATCATGAGATCTGGTTGGCGCACAACGGTCATCATTTGCTCAAACAGCTCCATATATGTTTCGAAGTCGCGTTCATTCAGATTGCCCATTGCCCTATTGTTTTGCATGAAGACATAGACCCCCTCGTAGATAGTGCGATCCTGAATGATGGTGTTCTTCGACTTGGAGATGTCAATGAGATCGCGAAAGCGCTCTTTCAGGAAGTAAACTTCCAAGTTAAATGACCATCTGTGGATGTCACGATAGTAGTCTTCAAGATACGGATTGTGATCCACCGCTTCGAAACGTGCTTCCCAACCATAATGCTTGGCAAGCAGTTGTGTCAGGGTGGATTTCCCACTTCCTATGTTTCCTGCGACTGCTATGTACATATTTCTTTCGATATTCCGATGTTACGAAAGGAAACCCAACAACGCTCCTGCAGCAACTGCAGAGCCAATAACACCAGCGACATTCGGACCCATGGCGTGCATGAGAAGGAAGTTATGACGATCGTACTCCAGTCCGAGGTTGTTGGAGATACGTGCTGCCATAGGTACTGCACTCACTCCGGCATTACCAATCAGCGGATTCAGTTTCTTGTCTTTGGGTAGGAACAGATTCATCAGTTTGACGAAGCAGACACCGCTCATAGTGGCAATAATGAAGGCCCCTGCACCAATGGCGAAGATATAGATGGTGTTGATAGTCAGGAACTCTGAAGCCTGAGTCGAACAGCCTACCGTCAGTCCCAGCAACATAACCACAATGTCGTTCAGTGCTGCACCTGCAGTCTTGGCCAGACGAGTGGTCTTGCCACTCTCCTTCAGCAGGTTGCCAAAGAACAGCATGCCTAACAGAGGAAGTCCTGAAGGTACTATGAAAGTAGTCAATAATAGTCCTACGATAGGGAATAGAATGCGCTCTGTCTGAGACACCTCACGAGCAGGCTTCATCTTGATGAGGCGCTCTTTCTTGGTAGTAAGCAGACGCATCAAAGGAGGTTGGATCAGTGGTACCAATGCCATATACGAATAGGCACACACAGCAATGGCACCCATCAGGTTTGGCGATAGTTTAGAACTGAGGAAGATGGCTGTAGGACCATCAGCACCGCCAATAATGGCAATGCCTGCAGCCTGATTAGGTTCAAAGCCTAGTGCCAATGCAAACATATAAGCACCAAAAATACCGAACTGGGCAGCAGCACCAATGAGCATCAGCTTGGGATTAGCCAAAAGAGCAGAGAAGTCTGTCATAGCACCAATACCCAAGAAGATGAGAGGTGGATACCAGCCCTGTCGTACACCTTGATAGAAGATGTTCAGCACGGAGTTATCCTCATAGAGTCCGATTTCCAATCCTGCATCAGCACGGAAGGGGATATTTCCAAGGATGATACCCAGTCCGATGGGTACGAGCAGTAATGGCTCGAAGTCTTTCTTGATGGCAAGCCAGATAAAGAAGGCTCCCACTATTATCATGATGAGATTACCTGCCGTCACGTTAGCAAAGCCCGTGTAGGTCAGGAACTCATTGAAGTTTTCTACGATAAAGTTTGTAAATCCCATAACTGTCAATTATCCAATGGTTAACATGACCGCACCTTCCATGACAGATTCGCCTTGATTAACGAGAATACTGGTAACGGTGCCTGCATATTCGGATTCAATGTTGTTCTGCATCTTCATGGCCTCCAATACGATGACCACCTCGCCTACACCAACTTTGTCGCCAACCTTTACATTGATGGCATTGATAGTGCCAGGAAGTGGTGCCTTAACAGGATTGCCAGCACCTGCAGGAGCAGCAGGAGCTTGTGGCTTGGCAGCAGGCTGAGCCGGAGCTGTTTCTGCAGCAACAGCGGAAGCTGCGACAGGGGCTGCAGTAGCTACAGATTTCTTTGTAGCAGCAAGCTCTGGGTGCTTAGCAGCATTAATGGGTTTCTGCATCTCTATCTCAAAGGGGATGCCATTTACGTTTACACTGGCGATTTTACCTTCAACATCGGTGATTTCAACCTCGTAGTCTACGCCTTGTACTTTATACTGATATTTTTTCATTGTCGTAATTGAAAAGAATAGTGAATAACCTTAATGTAACTCAGGAGTTGTTGGAATGTTGGGAGCCTCATGCTTACTTGGAATGAAAGCCTCATGCAGATGTGTCATCTGGCTATATTCATCATCCCAGCCTGTATCTTTAGGCTTAATGGTGATAACACCGCTCTCAACATCGTGGATGTCGTCTTCGTATTGACGTAGAGCCAAACCAATAACAGCCATATATACCTCCATGTCGACGCCACGCTTTTCGAAACCTTCCTGTAAGATGACTCCCGTCTTGTGACCAATCTCAATGGTCTTTTCCACTGTCTTTGTGATAGGTTTGATGGGTTGTTTATTTGCTACCTTCTTGGCAGTATCCAAGTGGCGCATCAACATACCAAACAGGGTAAAAGTAATCCAAAGAAGAGCAAGACAGAAGAATACGATGCCCATAGCCATAAGTGCCATGCCAAATCCGTATGGGTCTTCACGCTTAAACTTCTCCACTTTTGATTCACTGACTGTAGTCTGGTTCTGAATGCCTGGCGTTACACGATCAGCACTCTTCACTTCCCAGTCAGCAGGTGTTCCGTTATTGGCAATACGGGCAAACGACTGATCAGCGCCCAAGACAGGCACAGTTACTGAGTCAATGAGTTGGGTGGCATTTCCGTTGTAGAGGGCTATCCACGTAGGCTCAGTGGTGTTTACCTTGACAGAGAGATGCAGCGAGCCTTGAGAGGGCTGGCTGCCAAGTTGCAGTACAATGATCTGACGTCCTGAGAGGTTGGTGCGCACATCGCCATTGGGAATCTGGCTCATACGGCTGATACGCTCAGGAACACTCATCTTTTTGTCGAGTACAGAGCGGTCGGTGGTCAAGTACATACCACGGATGTTGTAGGTCGAGTGTGAGATGTTACTAATCTCGACCCAAGCATTTCTTGCTCCGTATTCGTCAATCAAGCTCGTCTCGTTTTGTGTCATCACCTCATTTAACTTAATGCTGGCATCCATTTGGGCCATCACGGGTAATGAAGCGAAGGCTAATAACGAACCAAGAAGAATTCCGAATTTATTCATTGTTGTTATATTACGTGTATTATAATCGTCCTAATTCCAATGTTATCCGCAGAAGAACAACACGACAATCTGAGCTGTAAAGATGCGGAGGAACATGGATAGTGGATATACTGTTGAGTACCCTAGTGCAGGGGCCTCTTTCGAACAGATACTGTTAGAATAGGCCAGTGCTGGTGGGTCTGTATAAGTACCAGCAATCATACCTGCAATAGTAAAGTAATTGAACTTAAACTTTATGCGGGCAATTGGTCCTACAATAAGAATAGGAATAAAGGTAATAAGGAAACCTGTCAGCACATAGAGCAGGCCATCGCCTTGAACCACAGTCTCAAAGAATCCTGCTCCTGCCTTAATACCTACGGAGGCAAGGAAAAGAACTAGTCCTATTTCTCGTAACATCATATTGGCAGAAGTTGTGGTATAGGTCACCAAATGTATCTTATAACCATAGCGGCCTATCAGAATAGCGATAATCAGAGGACCACCAGCCAGACCAAGTTTTACAGGTACCGGCATACCAGGAATGGCGATGGGCAGAGATCCGAAGATCAGTCCAAGGAAGATACCTACAAAGATAGTGGCGATGTTGGGTGCATCGAGCCTGCGGATGGAGTTGCCCATCTTATTGGCTACGCGATCGACAGCATCCTCAGGACCTACAACCATAATCTTATCGCCCACCTGCAAGGGTAGGGCTGCTGAGGCAAAGAGGTCCATGCCATGACGAGTGACACGGGTGACATTCACGCCATGTACACTTGAGAAATGCATTGAGGCCAGTGTCTTGCCATTGATCTTGGGATTGGTAATCAGGATACGTTTTGAAACCATCGGCTGGTCCTGCTGTTCGAAGTCGATGTCAAGCTTAGGACCGATAAAGGCTGTGATAGCCTCCTGGTCAGCTTCGGCACAGACAATGAGCATCTGGTCGCCCTCGTGGAAGATGGTATCACGGTTGGGAATACACAATTCGCCTTGGTGAACCAGTCGTGACACCACGAAGTCGCGATTCAGGAAATCGTGTACTTGTAGTAGAGTTTTTCCTTCCAGATATTTGTTGGTTACTTCAAGATGCATCTTGTATGGCTTCTTGTTGGCACTTGTCTCCTCCATCGCCTTGAGACGATTTTCTTCTTTCTCGAGTTTGATGCCACATATATACCTTATTAATATAATAGCACCAATAATACCCAACACACCAAGGGGGTAGGCACAAGCATAAGCTGAGGCTATCTGAGGCGCATTTGCACCAAATACGGTTCCTAAAGCTTCATTGGCAGCACCAAGACCTGGCGTGTTGGTGACAGCACCATACAGCGTACCCACCATCATGGGCAGATTGGTCTTATTGCTTGTGTCGAAGAAGATATAGTAGCATCCAAACATCACGAGGATATTCAGCAGAATAGCACTTGCAGCTAGTCCGTTCAGTTTGATACCTTGGGTGCCAAAACTTTCAAAGAAACCAGGACCTACCTGTAATCCTATCATGAAGACAAATAGGATAAGTCCGAAGTCTTGTACAAATGTGAGGATTGGGGTAGGGGCTGTGAAACCGATATGTCCCGCCACAATGCCCGCAAACAATACAAATGTAACGCCTAGCGATACTCCTCCGATTTTGATTTTACCCAAATAAACGCCCACAGCAATCACTATGGCATACAGCAACGCTATATGAGCCACAGAATCAGTTGTTGTGAATAAGTCTTTTAACCACTGAAATGAATCCATAACATGTTATTTCTTTACGGGTTGCAAAGGTACGAAGAAATTGCGCAAATCAAGCATCTTTGTGCAATTATTTTTTATGAATATGAAATATTTATTAATTTTTGCGTTATTTCGGAATTATTTGTTACCTTTGCAGGAAATTCTAAAAACTTATATAATAAACACAATTTATGGCAAACAAAGAAAAACTCTTTACCGAGTTTACAGCGCCAACCAAACAGGAGTGGTTGGACAAGATTGAAGTAGACCTTAAAGGGGCTGACTTCCAGAAGCGACTCGTGTGGAGAACAAATGAAGGCTTTAATGTACAGCCTTTCTATCGTCGTGAGGATTTGAAAGACCTCAA
>CAMUYR010000028.1 GCA_947164965.1 uncultured Prevotella sp.
TATGGCAAAAGTAATTGAAGGACTCTACTACTCAGAGTCACACGAATTTGTAAGAGTAGAAGGTGATTTTGGTTTTGTGGGTATTACAGACTACGCTCAGAATGCTCTGGGCAATGTGGTTTATGTGGATATGCCTGACGTTGACGACGATGTAGAGGCTGGTGAAGAGTTTGGCGCTGTGGAGAGTGTGAAGGCTGCCAGCGACCTGATTTCACCCGTCAGCGGTACTGTTGTCGAGGTCAACGAAGCACTGGAAGACCAGCCGGAGCTGATCAATCAGGATGCTTATGAGAACTGGATTATCAAGGTGGAGCTCAGCGATAAGGGCGATCTTGATAACCTGATGGATGCGAAGGCCTATGCTGCTTTCT
This sequence comes from uncultured Prevotella sp., assembly GCA_947164965.1. Lineage (GTDB taxonomy): Bacteria > Bacteroidota > Bacteroidia > Bacteroidales > Bacteroidaceae > Prevotella. Next base: position 372 of record CAMUYR010000028.1, read on the forward strand.
GCGAGAAATAATGAGTTTGAAATAACGAAAAACAATGTTCAAGTATTTTCCTCATACAGAATCCGACCTGCAGGAGATGCTGAAGACGGCAGGTGTCGATTCTCTCGACGCCCTGTATGCCCAGATTCCTGACAGCATCCGCTTCAAGGGCGACTACGAGTTGCCCAGAGCAGCCAGCGAAATGGAGGTGAGACAGATTTTCGAGCGACTTGGCGAAGAAAACAAACAACTGACTTGCTTTGCAGGATTTGGCGTTTACGATCACTATACGCCATCAGTGATTCCCAGTCTGTTGCAGCGCTCAGAGTTTCTCACCTCTTATACCCCTTATCAGGCTGAGATCTCACAAGGCACGCTGCACTATATCTTCGAATATCAGAGTATGATGGCCGAGCTGACGGGCATGGACATCTCGAATGCCTCGATGTACGACGGTACGACAGCCTGTGCCGAGGCTATGATGATGGCTGTGGCAGCAGGTAAGAAACAGAACAAGGTCCTGGTATCGGGATGCATCAATTCCAAAACCTACGACGTGCTGAAGACGTATGCCCTGCATCAGGGTATCGAACTGGAGGTGCTGCCCATCAAGGATGGTACGACCAGTCTTGACGACGTGAAGGCAAAGCTCGCTGAGGGTGGTGTGGCTGGTGTCATCGTGCAGCAGCCTAATATCTATGGCATCGTAGAGGACTTTACAGGCTTCGCTGAGGCTTGCCATGAGCAGAAGGCACTGTTCATCATGGATAGCGTGGCTGCCGACCTTGCCGTGCTGAAGACACCAGGCGAGTGGGGTGCTGACATCGCTGTAGGCGACGGACAGAGCTTAGGTATTCCCATGTTGTTCGGTGGTCCTTATGTAGGCTATATGTGCTGTACGGAGAAACTCATCCGCAAGATGCCAGGACGTATCGTTGGCATGACGAAGGATAACCGCGACCAGCGTGCCTTTGTGCTGACACTGCAGGCTCGTGAACAGCACATCCGCAGACAGAAAGCGACGTCTAATATCTGTTCTAACCAGAGTCTGATGGCGCTCTTTGTGACCATCTACATGTCGCTGATGGGTAAGCAGGGACTGAAGGAGGCAGCAGAGCTGTCGTATGCCGGTGCTCACTATCTCTGCGACGAACTGCTGAAGACCGGACGCTTCAAGCTGGAGTATGACAAGCCTTTCCTGAATGAGTTCTATGTGACGTACGATGGTGATGTCGACACGCTCTATCAGCGTTTCATCGAGGCTGGTATTCTTGGTGGCATCCGCCTCGAGAAGGGCATTCTCTTTGCTGTTACCGAGAAGCGTACGAAGGAAGAAATTGATAACCTTGTAAAGATTGCAGCCTTATGAATAATAAACTATATGGTTCTTTAATCTTCGAACTCTCGAAGGAAGGTCGTAAAGGCTATAGTCTGCCTAGGAACAATTTTGGTGATTATGCCATTCCTCAGGAGATACGACGCTCAGAGGAAGCTGCACTGCCTGAATGCGATGAGTTGACAGTGGTCCGCCACTATACGAATCTCTCGAACAATAACTTCGGTGTGGATACAGGCTTTTATCCGCTTGGCTCGTGTACGATGAAGTACAACCCGAAGATCAACGAGGAAATGGCTGCTCTGCCACAGTTCCAGAACCTGCATCCCATGCAGCCGGAGTCTACGGTGACAGGTGCGAGAGCACTGGTCATCCTGCTTGAGAAATCCCTCTGTGCCCTGACAGGTTTGGCTCACTTCACCTTCAAACCCTACGCTGGTGCTCATGGTGAGCTGACAGGATTGATGGTCATCGACAACTATCACCGTTCTCGTGGCGATATGCAGCGCAAAAAGGTCATCGTACCTGACAGTGCCCATGGCACAAATCCTGCCTCTGCTGCCGTTTGCGGCTTGGAGATCATCGAGGTGAAGTCATTGGCTGATGGTACAGTGGATTTCGACGACTTGCAGCGTCTCTGTTCTGTATGCGGCGATAGTATCGCCGCTATGATGATGACCAATCCCAATACGCTGGGTCTCTTTGAGACGAGCATTCCTGAGATTGCCAAACTGATTCACGACTGTGGTGGTCTGATGTATTACGATGGTGCCAACCTGAATCCGATGCTGGGTGCTTGTCGCCCAGGCGATATGGGCTTCGATGTCATGCATATCAACCTGCATAAGACGTTCTCAACGCCTCATGGCGGAGGTGGTCCTGGTGCCGGTCCTGTTGGTGTCCGTGAGGGATTGCAGGAGTTCTTCCCTATGGTGTCGCCCTATCATGGCAACTTTGGTGTGATGATGCGCGCCTATGCTTATATCCTCACGCTGGGTCGTGAGAATGTCAAGTTGGTGGGCCCGTTGGCTACGCTCAACGCTAATTATATCAAGGAGTCGCTGAAGGATGTCTACGAACTGCCTATCGACACTGTTTGCTGTCACGAGTTCGTATTCGACGGTCTGAAGGACAAGTCTACTGGCGTTACCACGATGGATGTCGCTAAGCGTCTGTTGGACTACGGCTACCATGCGCCAACGATTTACTTCCCGTTGCTGTTCCATGAGTCTTTGATGATTGAACCGACAGAGAACGAGAGTAAGGAGACGCTCGACGGCTTCATCGCTGTCATGCGTCAGATAGCTGAAGAGGCTAAGACCAATCCTGATGAGGTGAAGTCGGCTCCTCATACAACACCTATCGGTCGTGTCGACGATGTCCTGGCTGCCAAGCATCCTGTGGTGACCTATCGCCAAATCAAAAGCCTCACCCCCGACCCCTCTCCAAAGGGCGAGGGGAGTGAATAGACTTCTAATAGATAAACGCTGATGAACAGTATTAATGAAAAAGTGACTACTCCCCTCTCCCCTTGGAGAGGGGACGGGGGTGAGGCTCCTGATCTCATTATCATCGGTGCGGGGCCAGGAGGCTACCGCGCCGCTGAATACGCTGCCAAGCAAGGTCTCAAGGTGGTGATATTCGAAGACTCTGATGTGGGCGGCACATGCCTTAATGTGGGCTGTATCCCAACGAAGACCTATGTGCATTCTGCCTCTTTCTCTGAGGCTCGCGAACGAATGGCTAATGTCGTTCCACAATTACGTGCCGGTGTCGAGGGTATCCTCTCGCATCCTAACATCACGCTCATCCGCGAAAAAGCGGTCTTTGGTAAGACTCCCCTCCTCTCGGAGGGGTTGGGGGAGGCCCCCATCATCATTGCCACAGGTTCCGAAACCAAGTGGCTGCCTATCGAAGGCGCCAACGCCCCTCAGGTAGTCGATTCCACAGGTCTTCTGAATCTTGACATGTTGCCAAAGCACCTCTGCATCATCGGTGCAGGTGTCATCGGTATGGAGTTTGCCAGCGTGTTCCATCGCTTCGGCTCAGAAGTCACAGTCATAGAATTCCTGAAGGAGTGTCTGCCTGCCCTCGACAGCGATATCGCCAAGCGCCTGCGTAAGCAGATGGAGAAAGATGGTATTACCTTTAACATGCAGTGCGGTGTCAAACAGATTGCAGACGGTAAAGTGTTCTTTGAAAATAAGAAGGGACAGACAGAAAGCGTTGAGGCCGATGTCATCCTGATGGCAACAGGTCGTAAGCCACGTACTGAGGGCCTGAACCTCGAAGCTCTTGGCATCACCCTTGCACACAACGGTGCCATCCCCGTCGATGACAACTTCCGCGTGACCACTATTCCCGACGGTTCTCCGTCGGGCATCTACGCCATCGGCGATGTCAATGGCAAGCAGATGTTGGCTCATGCTGCTGAGATGCAGGCCATGCATGTCGTCAACCATATTCTGGGTAAGCCTGACGGCATCCACTTCGATATCATGCCTGCTGCCATCTTCACCTCACCAGAGGCTGCCTGCGTAGGTCCTACGGAAGACCAACTCAAGGAACAGGGCATCGCCTATGAGTGCAAGAAGTCTTTCTGGCGTGCTAACGGTAAAGCCCTGGCGATGGGCGAGACTGAAGGCTTGCTGAAACTCTTTGTCACTCCTCCTTCGGAGGGGCAGGGGGGAGGTCTCATCCTAGGTTGTCATGCCTATGGTGCACACGCTGCCGATATCATACAAGAAGTGGCTGTGCTGATGTGTCGCACAACCACTTTAAGTCAACTTCGCGATATGGTGCATATACACCCTACGCTATCGGAAATCTTACATGCTGCCACGGAGTAATCACTCCTTGGCAGCATTTTCTGCATCGATAGCCTTAATCTTCTCACGTACCAGCTGAACCTCATCCTTAAGCTTCTGCACCTTTCTGTTCATCTCGTCGATGAGTGAAGAGCCTTTCTTAGAGGAAGCATTCAAGAAGCCGAGGTTATTCTCGTAGGTCTGCACCTCACTCTTCAACTGCTCATACTGGCGCATCAGCTTTGCGCGCTCATTATCAAGGGCGTTCTCACCACGCTCAGCTACCTGGCGGAGGTTGTCCTTGAACTTCGACAGGCGACGCTTAGCTACGGTGATGTTCAACTCCTTATAGAGCTTGTCAAGGATGGCGTGATATTCTTCGTAGAGCTTATCCTTCTCCTTGAAGGGTACATGACCAACGGCCTGATATTCTTCTACCAACTGTTGTACACGCTCCTGGAGTCCTTCGCCAGCCTCTTCTGCAGCAGCCTTTAGCTGGGCAATAATGCTGCGTTTCTTCTCCAGGTTCTGACGCTCGTCGTTGCGTACATTGCCACCAGCGGCATTACGTGCCTCAAAGAAGTGGTTGCAGGCACCTAGGAATTCCTCCCAGAGCTGGTCACCCAATTTCTTAGGAACCATACCGATAGATTTCCATTCCTTCTGCAGCGCAATAAACTTATCGCCAGTTGAACGCCACTCTGTAGAATCCTGCAGGGCTTTGGCCTTCTCAATCAGTGCGCGCTTCTTTTCAGCATTTTCCTTGAAGGCATCTTTCAGTCCACGGAAATACTCTGCCTTGCGGGCAAAGAAATCGTCGCAGGCTGCACGGAAGCGTTCGAAGATCTTCACGTTCATCTTCTGAGGAGCAAAACCTATCGTCTTCCATTCAGTCTGGATGTCGATGATTTGCTTGGTGTGGCGCTCCCAGTCGGCGCTGCCTTTGTTCTCTTCAGCTACAATAGCCTCAACCTGTTCACAAAGAGCGGTCTTGCGCACCAGGTTCTCTTCCTCCTTGGCACGCAGTCCCTCAAAGTGCTGCTGATGACGCTTATTGATAACGGTTGATGCAGCCTTGAAACGCTGCCATATCTCTTCACGCAGCTCCTTGCTGACAGGACCGATCTCACGGTATTCCTGATGCAACTTCTGCAACTGATGGAAAGCACTGATAACATCGGGCTCCTCAGCCAGCTTCTCAGCAGCCTCACACAGCTTGGTCTTCAGCTCCAAGTTCTTCTTGAAGTCATATTCGCGTGCCTCGCTATTGAGCTTCAGCAGGTCATAGAACTGCTCTACATACAGCTGATAGTTACGCCAAAGCTCATTAGCCTTTTCTGCGGGAACATTTTTGATTTCGCGCCACTCATCCTGCAGGGCTTTGAAGTCCTTATACGACTTGTTAGCCTCCTCAGGCGAAGTGATCATTGATTTGATCTTTTCAATGATGGCCAGCTTCTTCTCCAGATTGTCCAGTTTCTCTTGTTCTTGTTCACGGAACAGTTTCTGACGTTTTTCCTTGATGACACCCATCTCGGCTTTAAAGGCCTCTTCGTCGGAGTCTGGAGTGATCTGATACAGCTCAGGATCGCCACCACCGTCGATGTAGGCTTTCAACTGGGCTTCGCGCTCCGCAATATGTAGTTTGTAGAAGGCGGTCTTCAGATAGTCCACCTCATCTTTCTGGGGTGTCTCGTCACCATGTGCCAGCTCACGTACACGTTCCAGCACGTCCTTCTTGTTGTCATACTGCTTACGTTCAGCTTCCACCTGAGGGGTTTCTTCCTCCTGACTTTCCATTTCTGGGGTTTCCACTACGTTCTGTTCTACAATCTGCTCCTCCATGGGAGTCTGTTCTTGAGAGTCCATCATTTTAAATCAATTTTAGTGAATGATAGGGTTAGTTCATACAAATTTAGGCGGTAAAATTAGCAAATAATTCTGAAACCACCTAATTTTTTTGTAAAAAAGTGACTTAAATGAGTCGTTTATGCCTGAATATCAGCAGTGAGAGTACTGAAATAAGCACAGAAATGATGATGGCGATGACAAAACCTACGGGACTGTTCTCCATACCATTGATCAGATTCATACCAAAGAAGGAGGCCACCAACGTAGGCAACATGAGGATAATGGTTACCGATGTGAGGGTACGCATAATGGTGTTCATGTTGTTGTTGATGATACTCTGATAGGTATCCATCGTCGACTCCAGAATGTTGGAGTAGATATTGGTCGTCTCGCGGGCCTGTGTCATCTCAATCGTGACGTCCTCAATCAGGTCGGCATCCAATTCGTCGATTTGCAGTTTGAACTTCAACTTCGACAGCAGCGTCTCGTTGCCACGGATAGATGTATTGAAGTAGGTGAGCGAGTCCTGCAGACGGCTCAGTCCTATCAGACTCTCGTTGTTCACCTCTTGGTCCAGATTGCGCTTTGACTTATCGATAAGCATTGATATCTGCTTGAGTCGCTTCAGATACCAAACCGCTGACGACAGGAACAGGCGGAAAATCATGTCCACATAATCGGTGAATCCCACACCGCGACGCTGTTGGAACGACACGAAGTCAATCATCATGTTCGTCTCGTAAAAGCATACGGTGATGGTGACGTCCCGCTTATGGATGATACCGAGGGGCACGGTGGTATAAGGCGTACGCGAGCGTACCTCTTTTACATAGGGTATACGGAGGATGATGAGCATCCATCCGTCGTCATATTCGTAACGTGCACGCTCGTCGGTATCGCTGATGTCGGAAAGGAAGTAGTCGGGAATGCCGAATGTCTCTTCCAATTCGCGCTGATCGTCTTCAGTCGGACACGTCATCTGTATCCAACAATTAGGCTGCCATTCATTGATTTGGCTCAAGCCTCCTTGGGTGTTCCAGTAAGTCTTCATTGTGCTAATCCTTTTTTTTCTCCCCCACTTTCTCCCCCTCCCGAGGGGGAGACTAAGAGGGGGTGTAGTTTAGCGGCAAAGGGATTAGCAGCTTTGCTCGCTATCCCCCGCCATTACAAATTGTAATTGTCCGCCGGGTAATCGTCCATAATTTTTGTTCTTTTTTGGTTTGACGTTGCAAAGGTAGAAAAAAATCGCAGATTTGCCAAACAAATCCGCGATTTTTTAACATTAACCGTTAACCTTTAACCATTAACCTTTAACCGGCACATCCTCCAGCGTCTTCTTCAGCAACTGCCAGAAGGGTTCTACGGTGGCGATGAGCGCACGCTCTGTGGTGGTGTGCGGCGACTTCATCGTCGGTCCGAGACTGACCACATCGAGCCAAGGATACTTGCCGAGGATGACCGAGCACTCCAGACCGGCATGGTCTACCTGAATGATGCCATCCTGACCGAACAGGTCCTTATATTCTTTTAATAAGAGGTGTAGAATCTCTGAGTCGGGGTTGGGATCCCAGCCACCATAGCTGCCTGCTGTCTCCACCTTCATGCCGGCCATCGAGAAGCAGCTCTCCAACATTGTCACCACATACTGCTTCATATCCTCACGGCTCGAACGTGCCAAAATCTTGATGCTGGCCTTGCCCTCACCGATGTTGATGATGGCGAGGTTCGACGAGGTCTCTACCACGCTTGGGTAGGCGGGGATGAAGCGGATGACGCCGTCGTGACAAGCGAAGATGGCATCTACCAGGTTGTCCTGAATCTCTACGGGTACTTCTTTCTGCGGGGTGTCTACGTCCTCGACGATGACCTCGATGCCTTGTGGCTCGATGAGCTTATATTCGTCGTTGAAGGTCTCCTGCCAGTCGGCTGCAATCTCTTTCAGTGCTGCGATATTCTCCTTGGGCAATGTCAGCACTGCCTCAGCCTTGAAGGGGATGGCATTACGCATATTACCACCGTTCCATGATGCCAGACGGGCCTCTGTCTCAGCGATGGCCTCACGGACAATCTGTACCAGCAGTTTATTGGCATTGCCGCGACCTTCGTTAATCTCCAGTCCGCTATGTCCGCCGCGCAGGTTCTTGACAGTTACACGCACCGCAGCATCCTCAGCATCGGTGTCCACCTCCTGATAGTCCAGGGTAGCGGTCACGTCGATACCACCGGCTGAGCCGATGACGAACTTGCCCCAGTGCTCCGAGTCGAGGTTCATCAGGATGTCGCCCTGCAACTCGCCCTCAGGCAGCTCGTTGGCACCAAACATACCCGTCTCCTCGTCGCGTGTAATCAGCGCGTCGATAGGACCGTGCTTCAGGGTCTTGTCCTCCATGATGGCCATGATGGCAGCTACGCCCAGACCATTGTCGGCACCCAGTGTCGTACCCTTGGCCTTCACCCACTCACCGTCAATCCAAGGCTCAATGGGGTCGGTCTCGAAGTTATGTGTCGACTCAGGTGTCTTCTGCGGCACCATATCCATGTGGGCCTGCAGGATGATGCCCTTGCGGTTCTCCATACCTGGTGTGGCTGCCTTGCGGAACACGATATTGCCGGCTGGGTCCTTGAAGGCCTCAACGCCTGCCTGCTTACCGAAGTCGAGCAGGAACTGCTGTACTTTCTCCAAATGTCCGCTGGGACGCGGCACCTGTGTCAGTGCATAGAAGTTCTTCCAGATGCACTGTGGGTTCAGATTCTGAATTTCGTTCATTATAATGTTAGTTTAAAGGTTATTCGTTTTGCAAAGGTAAGCAATTTTTTAACCTTAACCAAATTTTCATGATAAAAATTCATCGTCTGGGCGACTGGGCCTCACCCTGCGACACCTCGTCATCGTCGTCCATCGTGATCTGTTCGTCATCCGTCACAGGGGCGTCACCGGTCACTGTTACCTTGATCTCTGTCTTGGCATAGGGCTCCAACGTGCCCTGTACGCCGACGATGGTGCTGCCTGGACCAACGGCCTTGATGAGACCGTTGCTGGTCACCTCGGCCACCTTGTCGTCTAACGTATACCATACCACGTCGTGCTCGGTAGAGTGACGGGGCAGGAATTCGGTGATATGTACCTGCACCTCGTCGCCTGTCTCCATCGTGAGCCTGCCGTTCTCAAGACCTTCAGCCTCAATGCCTATCTTCCATACCTGATAGGAGAAGTTGTCGGTATTGCTGCATCCGGCAAATGCGGCTATCATGGCGGCTGCCACTATGGCTTTCAAAATACGATATTTCTTCATAGTCCTGTTTGCTTTATTTGATGATTGTCTTTTTACCGTTGATGATATAAATGCCCTTAGTCATGGGCTTACCCTCCAGCTTCTGTCCATCGAGCGTATACCAAACTCCCTCGCCTTCGGAGAGGGTTGGGGTGAGGCTACTGATTCCCATTGTCCCATTGTCAATCGCCATCCGTTGTGGTGCCTTCTGTCCGTCAGCCAACTGGAACACAGCCTTACAAGCCGGCACCTTGCTGTCGTCGTTTTTGATGGCGTGGAACTCACCGTTCTTCAGCACGTAGTAGCCCTTGCCATAGTCGAAGTGCTTGCTCACGATAACAGGTATCAGCTGGTTGTCGGGATAGCTCATGGCATTGTCTTCCGTAGGCGTCGAGCCGCTGGCATGCTCAACACTAGGCCATGCCACGAGGTCATAGCTGCCTGGGGTGCCCTTCATCAGCACACCGTTGTTGGCCTTCAGCAGTGTTTTCGTACCCTCTTCCGTCGCCACGCTGATGCTGTTGATGGCTTTGATGGTCACCTTGCCGTTCGTGGCTTCCTGACAGGTATGGGCCTGCATACCATCGGGTATCACGAGGTCTACACCACTGGAGAGTGTCCAATATTGTGTCGTAGTCTTGATGGTCGTCATCACGTGGGCGGCCTCGTATTCAGCCTTCAAACCAGCTGTCAGGGCATAGTCGTCGAGCAGTACGAGTGAAGTATGGATGCGGGCCGTCTTGCTCTCTGTGGCATCCAGGCGGAAGGCATGCTGTGCCACGTTGATCACTGCGTCGGTCTCAGGCATGTAGATATCCGTTACCGGCACATTGGCATCGGTCACGATGATGTCGCTGCCTACACCGTAGATGGTTAGCAACACGTTATCCTGATTCTTCAGGGTGGCGGGGATATAGACCGTCACGCTGACGGGATTGCTGGGCGATGCGTCGGCAGGCGTAGCGATGTTGATATTGTCGATGCGCAGCGACGTTTTGTCGTTCATATATGTCAGCTTCACGACGTTGGCCACCTCTTCACCAGTGTCGTTGCGTACCACGCGGATGCCGCAGCCACCCTCAGTGCCGCCAGGCATCGTAAAGGTGCTGCCCTTAGCGAGAATGGTCAGCGTACCGTTCGTGTAGGTGATGTCATAGTTGGCTGCCTCAGCACCGCTCACGGTGATGGGGTAGGTGCCTGCGGGACTCTCTTTCGTCGCCGTCGTACTGATGGTGGGCTGAGTGGTCAGCACACTGTTGTCCTCACCGTTCACGAAACCGTTGTAGGTGACGGTCAGCTCGGGGTTCTCTTCACCCTCTTCGCGCTGCTGGTCGTTGGCCTTGATGGTCAGCGCAGCCTTACCGATAGTAAACTTACGCGTCTCTTCAATAGTATAGTCACCGGCACCATGGATAGCTACCGTTGCCGTACCAGCATTGATATTGTTCTGATAGCTCACGGTATAGTCTGTACCGAGTGTCAGCACTGTCGTACCGTCCTTCACGGTCACCGTCGGTTTCTTCTCCGTTCCGTCGTAGGTATAGCCATCGGTCGGCACATTCACCACGATAGCACCGTAGTTCGGATCCGTTGGGTCGTCGGGACTAATAATCTGTTTCAGCGTGATGTTAGCCGTTGTCGTAGCGGGGTAGGTGATGGTATAATTGGAAGTCTTTGTATTGTCACCTGCTGTTACGACAGCAGCTGTGCTGTTGACGGTCACCGTCTTACCAGTGCCCACCTCAGCGTTGTCGAACGTACCGGTCAGTCCGCTGATGGTCAGCGTTTCTCCCGTCACGCCTGTCTCTACACTACCACTCATGGTAGCATTAGTATTGCCGTCGTATACCTTGTTCTGGGCCTTGACGGTAGCGGTCAGCGCTTTCTTGGCGATGCTGAACTGACGCGTGGCATTGATGCTGTAGTCACCGGCACCCGTGATGGTCACGATGGCGCTGTTGTCACCGGCATCCTTATTGTTCGTATAGCTGACGGTATAGTCTGTACCGAGTGTCAGTGCCGTCTCACCGTCCTTCACGGTCACCGCCGGCTTCTTCTCCGTACCGTCGTAGGTATAGCCCTCGGTCGGTACATTCACCACGATGGCGCCGTAGTTCGGATCTGTAGGATCGTCAGGGCTGATAATCTGTTTCAGCGTGATGTTAGCCGTTGTCGTAGCGGGGTAGGTGACGGTATAGTTGGAAGTCTTTGTGTTGTCACCTGCAGTTACGACGACAGCTGTGCTGTTGATGGTCACTGTCTTGCCAGTGCCCACCTCAGCATTGTCGAATGTGCCGGTCAGTCCGCTGATGGTCAGCGTCTCATCCGTCACGCCTGTCTCTACGGTAGCAGTTACCGTTGCAGTGGTATTGCCGTCGTATACCTTGTTCTGGGCCTTGACGGTAGCTGTCAGTGCCTTCTTGGCGATGCTGAACTGACGCGTCTCGTTGATGCTGTAGTCACCGGCACCCGTGATGGTCACGATGGCGCTGTTGTCACCCGCATCCTTATTATTCGTATAAGATACGGTATAGTCCGTGCCGAGTGTCAATGCCGTCTCACCGTCCTTCACGGTCACCGTCGGCTTCTTCTCCGTACCGTCGTAGGTATAGCCCTCTGCCGGCACATTCACCACGATAGCACCGTAGTTCGGATCTGTCGGATCGTCAGGGCTGACAATCTGCTTCAGCGTGATGTTAGCCGTTGTTGTGGCGGGGTAGGTGATGGTATAGTTGGAAGTCTTTGTATTGTCACCTGCTGTTACGACAGCAGCTGTGCTGTTGACGGTCACCGTCTTACCAGTGCCCACCTCAGCATTGTCGAATGTACCTGTCAGTCCGCTGATGGTCAGTGTCTCACCCGTCACGCCTGTCTCTACGGTAGCGGTTACCGTAGCGTTAGTGTTACCGTCATAAATCTTGTTTTGGGCCTTGACCGTAGCTGTCAATGCCTTCTTGGCAATGCTGAACTGACGCGTCTCGTTGATGCTGTAGTCACCGGCACCCGTGATGGTCACGATGGCGCTGTTGTCACCTGCATCCTTATTATTTGTATAGCTGACGGTATAGTCTGTACCGAGTGTCAGCACTGTCGTGCCGTCCTTCACGGTTACCGTCGGCTTCTTCTCCGTACCGTCGTAGGTATAGCCATCGGCCGGTACATTCACCACGATGGCGCCATAGTTCGGATCTGTCGGATCGTCAGGGCTGATAATCTGCTTCAGCGTGATGCTGAATGCCTGCGTATTAGCAGCGGGCAGTTTATAGTTGCCGGCTTTCTCACCGGTCAGAGCCGTTGCCGTAGCGGTATAGTCACCCACTTCCGTCTTCGCACCGCTGACGGTGACACCTATCTCGTCACCATTGACGGTACCCGTGGCAGTACAGGTCGGTGCCTGTGGGTTACCATTATAGGTCAGGCTGGTGTTCGTCCAGTTCAGTCCCACCTCCTTCTGTCCTACGGTCAGAGTACCGTTGACAAAGGTGATAGCATAGTTCGTAGAGGTGAGTCCGCTTGGTGTGATAGAATAGCTACCCACATTGTCGTACTGTGCATAGTCATAGCTGTAGGCGAGTGTTCCGCCCAGCACACTCTCATCTTCCGTATCGATGAAACCATTGTAGGTCACACCGTCGTTCGCAGGAGCGTCACCGTACGTAATAGCCTTTGCCTTGGCAGTAATGGTCAGCGCCTTCGCTGTGATGGTTACCGTCTGACTACCAGTGACAGGTGTGAATCCAGTCTTCGTCACCTGATAATAGACGGTTTTGGTACCGACATTCGTATAGGTCGGCGTCGCATTGAGTTCATAGGTGCCTTCTGCCTCACCATACTTCACCGTAGCACCGACGGGAGCCGTCACGCTGATACCGTGAGCTGCACCGTCATATACTGCGTTATAACCTGTAGCCGTAATCTCACCCATGCTGGCTGCCACAATGCTGAACGCCTGCGTATTAGCAGCGGGCAGTTTATAGTTGCCGGCCTTCTCACCGGTCAGTGTCTCTGCCGTCGCTGTGTAGTTGCCTACCTCCGTCTGGGCACCCGTCACCGTGACGTTACATTCATCCGTACCTACTAAGTTCGATACCGTTGCCGTAGGCACATGGGCACTGCCGTCGTAGGTGAACGAGAGACCGCTCCAGCTGAGTGCAGCCTCCTTCTTCTCGATGGTGAAGTCCTTCGTAGCCACACCGCCCAGGTAATGACCGGCAGCAGCGATGGTCGCACGCACGGTATAGTTGCCGGCATCCACAGGAACAACCGAGGCGTATGCACCGTCCCCGGCAGTTTTCAATTTATAGTCATAAGTCACTGTGCCATTGCCGACATTGCCAGAGACATTGGGCGAATTGACCGTAGCGTCATAGCTGCCGTAGGTCCAACCGGTGATGTCGACAGTTGGTGTGATAGCACTGCAAGCCGTAAATGTAGCCTCGATGTAGGCACCATAGCCGGCCTCCACCTCAAAGGTGTAAGTACCCTTACCCGTACCGTCTACCGACTTGGGCGTGACGGCATACTTGGTGTCGTCGATGCCTGGCGCTCTGTTGGGAGCCTGTGCCCCCAGTGCCGTCCGACTCACGGTGATGTCCGATGCTGTGATGTAGTAGCCCGTGGCGGGTGTCAAGGTCAGTGTGACAGTAGCCGCTCCCGTGGGGTTCGCATTGTCTACCGCAACGCTTCCGTTCGCCATGCTGTTGCTGACACCTATTCTCTGTGCCCAAGCGCCCGTGCTACTAATCAGTAGCACTAGCAGGGCCAAATAAAATTTGATGTTTCGTTTCATATCTCGTTTCTTTTTTCTTTCTTCCTTTTTCCGTTAGTCCGCTTTCAGCGGAGAAATTATTCAAAATTTAATTCAAAATAAATCAAAATAAATTTATCCCTGCATTATAGCCGTCCCTTATCAAGGGACTCTAAATGTTTAATTTCTGCCCCGACAAGGGGCACTCCCTTTTATTGGCCGACCCCTCACTTAATCACGACCTTAACTCCATTCTTAATATACAATCCTTTCTTCGCAGGCTTGCCGTTCAGCTTATGTCCGTCCAGCGTATACCATGCTCCCTCGCCTTCGGAGAGGGTTGGGGTGAGGCTATTGATTCCCATGGTCTCGCCATAGCAAATCGTCAGATAGCGCGGAGCGCCTGCAGGACTGCTGATAGCTGTTGCGGGCAGATAAGCCTTACCGGCTCCCACGCTGCTCACACCTGCCAGCACAAACTGGTTGTTGTAGAGCACGTAGTCCTTATAAATCTGGATGTCCGTGGCTGCTGTGGCATTACCCACCAGCTTGTTGCCGCTCACATCGTCGGTACCCGTACCGGCAACAGCCTTAACGTCACCTACCGCGTTGTCGGTGCGCTGCAGCAGGATGGGCACGTCAGCAGGGATATACGATATATTCTTCGTGATAATGGTATTGCCATTCACGCTTGTCACGATGTAGGCCTTGATGCCGGCAGGTACTGCCAGATTCTCCTGAGCCACATAGGTCGCCCACTCGTTGCTGCCGCTAAACAGTGACAGCGTGCGATAGATGGTCAGTGTGGCTTCCGTGAAGTCGATGTCGTAGTTGTCGCCGGCAGTCAGTGTACCCTTGCTGATGGCGTAGCTGCCCACAGCCTCACCTGCCTCGCGTGTCAGGTTGCCAGTGATGTTGTCACCAGCCGCAAGACCTTCGTAGGTATAGGTCAGTGCCGGGTCGTCAGCACCAATCTCCTTCTCCTGGGCATTGGCCGTCACCGTCAGCGTAGCTTTGTTAATAGTGAATGTCGTCGTACCGCTAACGGTATAGTTACCACCGTCGTTGTCGGTAATGGTTACTGTATAAGTGCCAGCATCCTTCGGATCAGTTACCGTATTGCCGTCACCGTCCTTGATGGTCACGGTGTACTCGTCGGCAGGAATTGTCGTCTCGCCGTCCTTCACGATGATGGTTGGCTTCTGTGTGTCACCATTGTATGTGTAGCCGCCAGTAATGGTAAAGCCGCCCAGGTTGATGTCAGGATTAGTAAGCACTTTAGTGACGTGAACATTTACAGTCTTTGAATTTTCGGTATATACACCGTCGCCGCCAACTGAAACAGTAATAGTGGCATTTCCCTCCTTCAAGGCAGTAATCTTGCCAGCTGCATCAACGCTGACGACACCAGAGGCATCAGCGGTATAAGTAACTGTCAAACCATCAGGAGTGGTAGTGGTAACGATATTATGCGTACCGCCAACCAATAACTCCAAATTGGTTCCATTGTCAACACTGACGCTGGCATTATTTAAACTGACAGTAACAGCAATAGTCTTGCTTACCGCAGCAGAATAATTATCATTGCCGGCAAACGATACGGTAATGGTGGCTGTGCCTGCAGCAAGAGCTTTTATAGTGCCGTTTTCAACTATAGCAACACTCGGATTACTTGAAGTATATGTTAAGCTGCCTGCCGCAGCAGGAGACAAACTGGCACCCGAGGCAATTTCGTCATTAACGTTCAAATTATCAAGAGTAGGCACTGCAATAGCGATCTCAGTAGAAGCCTTGTTGATGGTGAATGTCGTCGTACCGCTGACGTTGTAGTTACCACCGTCCTTGTCGGTGATGGTTACTGTAGCTGTACCGGCATTGGTGTTATTCGTTATCGTCACGGTATATTCCCCAGAAGGAATTTCCGTATCACCATCCTTCACCGTTATAGTAGGTGTTTTGGCTGTACCGTCGTAGGTATAACCCTCAGTGGGAATATCAGTCAAAACAATGGTGATATTATTGTCCTTGTCGTCAGCAATATTAGAGTCGTTTACGCGCTTAGGATTAATCGTGAATGCCTGCGTATTGGCGGCAGGCAGTTTATAGTTGCCGGCCTTGTCGCCGGTCAGTGCCGAGGCAGTGGCAGTATAGTTACCAGTGGTCGTCTGTGTCCCTGTTACAGTGACATTTATCACGTCATTGTTCACCAGTCCATTGGCAGTACATGTCGGAGCCTGTGCCGTTCCGTTATAGGTGAACGTGGTTGCACCCCAGTTCAGTCCCACCTCCTTCTGGTTGACGGTCAGAGTACCGTTGACAAAGGTGATGTCATAGTTCGCAGCAGTCAGTCCGCTGGGCGTGATAGTATAGGTATTGCCTACGTTGCCGTACTGGGCATAGCTGTAGGCATAGCTCAGCGCACTAGTACCGAAGATACCGGCAGTATTTTCGTTCTCGCCATCCACGAAACCGGTATAGGTTACACCATCGTTTACCGGTGTGTCACCATAAGTGATGGTCTTTGGCTTGGCGGTGACAGTCAGCGCCTTCTTGGTGATGGCGAAAGGCACGTCCTTGCTATTCGTGAAGATAGTATTGGCAAACGTACCGACGACGCCTGTATAGCCGCCCGCATTTTTCATACTTTCCACTAAGGTCACTGGGTCTGTGCCAGTATTTTTAATCTTAAAGTTAAGGTAGTCGCCGATGGTGAATTCGGCGGCTGTCGTGCCGTCCTTTGTCACCACGATTTTGTTGCCAGCATTGCTGAAGGTCGATGTCTGATTCTGGCCGTTATATTCAAAGCTCGTCTTATTGAGCTTAATGATGGTCTGCCAGTTGCCTGCAGCATTGGCTGTAAGAGTCACTTCACTTGTGCTGGCCGTGCTCGTACTGAGCGTACCAGCGGAGAGGTCGAACTTCGGCACCACAAAGCCGTCAATAGTGCTGGTGGTATAGCCTGCTGTGGTAGTGTGCTCTTTCGGCAGCTTGTAGTAGTACCAGCCTGCACCGTCGTGACGACCATCGTCTGCCTTTAGTAGCGTCAGAGCCTGTCCGAGGTCTAATCCTGGTGCCTTGCTGGGCGCCAGCGACGCTCCCGTCTCCATGGCCATCAACAGCTGTTGGTCGGTCCAGTATCCGTCTTTGGGCACGATGTGTACGATGATATAATGGTCGTTGCCGTCGCTGTTGTCAATCTGGGTGATGATGTTGCCCGCTTGGTTTACAGCCGCTAGGTTAAACGTGCTGGCATCGGGCTCCGTCAATGTGCCGCTTGTAGTTTTATAGAACGTTACCGTAGCATACTCGCCGAAGCTATGCTGTAGCTTCATTTTATCGGTGATGTTCGCCTTGATGGTCACGTTATTATCCGGCATGGTGAATGTCGTCGTCGTTGCCGATGCATTAGCGAAGGTCACATTATCCGTTGCTCCTGCCGTCCAGCCCAGGAACACCTCTTTTGCGTCTAAAGCCCTGGCAGTAACCGTTACCGTTTGCCCTGCTTTTGCACTCGTAGCAGCCGCACCACCCACCGATGCTGTACCGTCGGTCATGGCAATACTGTGGGAGTATTCCTTCAATAATACTGTATTCAGAGTCGAACCATCCGCAACGACAGTAGTGCCAACAGGGGCATATTTGTTTATTTCTGTCGCTGCTCGCGTATTATTATATCCAGAAATGGAGCAAGCGGTCAACTGCAATTGAGAAGTATTATCGATAGAGAGCCTGAAATCGTCATCATACGCAATAAATATGCCTTTCTTAACACTTAAGATCGCATTATTCTGTAAGGTTATAAAATCAGCCATCCATTGGAGACTATTGTAATCACCGTTGTCACATGTAACTGTCGAGTTGTCTATCAATAGAGTATGAGTATTACCGCCCGTGCTATTATTTATATTCGTACAATTCAATGTAGAGTTAGTAATCGTAAGATTATAAACGCTACTTAAGGATCCACATGTGAGGGTTGAACCAGTAATGGTTACATCACCCTGATTTGAGATATCACCAAACACAACTGTGCCAGTACCATTGATAATGGATAAATCACCAATTTTACCATGAATGTCACGGGTAAAGGTCACGTTTTTTCCATTCAGGTCAATGGTAATGTTTCTAGTGCCACCAGGAAAGTCGTAATCTGCGCCTGTTTCATTGATGTCAGTGTCAATCTTAATCGTCTTCGTCTCATTAGCAAGCACTGCATCGAACGCAGAAGCCAGCGAAGGATATTTATTATCCCCAATGCTCACCTTACTGGGCACGAACGTAGCGGTGAGATTCACACCTGTCCAAGCCTTTGGACAAATAAAGGTTATGTCGCGGGATTCACCATAGTTGGTGCCAGCGGCTTCACTGATGACAGCTTTATCAGAAGCGTCTGCCTTGTTCGCAGCAACGATGTTACTACCAATGATTGAATAATTTGCAGCGGGCGTTACGGTGATAGTCACCTCGTAATAAGAGATGTTTTCTACCACCGACTTACAGGTGATGGTGCCATTATCAGCCGCATTGGTCCATGTGACATCTCCTGTGCCGAAAGCAGCCCACGCCCCGGTGCTGCTGATGATGAGCACCAGTAGGGCTAACATTGTTTTAATGGTTTGTTTCATCATATCTTTTTTCTTTTATTCTTTTATCTGTTAGTCCGCTTTCAGCGGAGAAATTGTTCAAAATTTAATTCAAAATTAATCAAAATCTATTTAAAACAATTTGACTTTCTCGATGTCATCGGTTATGGGATCATACTCGTACCATTCTGAGAAGAGGCTTTCTCCACCGAAGTTGATGAGCATACCGTAAGGCTGATGAGTTAGTCGCATGTAGTTCCAAAGCTGCAGGCGATGCGGGGTATCCACATGCTTGACAGCCTTCAGCTCTACGATAATGTTACCATTGACCACCAGGTCCATTCGATAGTCCTGATCAAGTTTTTTATTATGCTCGTCTATCAAGTTCATTATGATATCCTTATTTTGTTTAATTTTGTGGTCAATTTTGATTAATTTCTGCCCCGCAAGGGGCACTTCTTTTCTTTCTTCCTTTTTCTGTTAGTCCGCTTTCAGCGGAGAAATTGTTCAAAATTTAATTCAAAATCTATCAAAAATAATTTTCTTTTAATTTTGTGGTCAATTTTGATTAATTTCTGCCCCGTGAGGGGCACTCCTTTTATTACTTGCCTTCTGGCCGACCCATTACCCAAGGACTACCCTAAGGTTACCGTAAGGTTACCCTTAGGTTACCGTTAGGTTGTAACCTTATCGAATAATCACCTTTTTTCCTTGGTTAATATACATGCCTTTCTGTGCAGGCTTACCACTTATCTTCCGTCCGTCGATGGTGTACCATACTCCCTCGCCTTCGGAGAGGGTTGGGGTGAGGCTATTGATTCCCATCGTCTCGTCCTCTCCGAAGTCGAATGGAATGCCGCGGGTAGGCGCATTGCTGTTAGCTTTCTTGCCATGGTATGTGCCGCGAATCATATGCACCACGTTAAGTTTGGGGATGGTGACCACGACACTTATGCTTCCAGATATATTGTCATAATTGATTGAGATGGGTGAGAGCTTATTGTCCTTGAAGCCGAGGACCATGTAGTCGGCAGCGGCAATCTCTGGTGTTGTACCGACAGCTTTGGCAATCTGGTCCTTCATAGGCTCCGTCGTGTTGGTGGCGAAGAATGTGAGTACGGGCTCGGTATGATTATCCTTATGATCCTTTTCAATGGCTTCCTCAGCTTTATCGTAGGCGTTCTCGATATTGTCAGCCTCCGTTTTAGATGTGCCGACAACGGGGATGTTAGTGGGCAGCGATCCGCTCTCAACACCAGCGATGATGGGTTCGCCGTTGGGGATGCCACCTCCCGTCACTTCCTGGAGTTCCATGAAATAGTTACCATCTTCGTCTTGGAGGATGTTGCAAGTAGGCACATACATCTTGACATCGTTGTCCGTCACTTTCCAGTCGCCCTGCTCTTGATAGAGCGCGGTGTATTGCTGTCCTGCCGCTACGGGGAAGTTCTTCGATGGGCGCAACGTCTGGTTAGCAATGCTAGCGAGGGTTGCGCTCGTACCATCGCCGAATATGTAGTCAGCGTCGGTATTTCCGAGGATGGTCTCTGTGCCATCAATGATGAGGGCCTTGCCTGTGGGAATCTTAACGGAGGCGCTGATACCGGTGGATTCGAGAGCAGCGTAGTAGCTGGTGGCCTTAATGAAGTCAGTGCCGTTAGTCAAGCTAAGGTTGATGTTGGCGGTGCCAAAGTCTGTGGATGCTGTGGATGCTTTTATACCAGGTTCAGCTTCTGTAATGCAGGAAACCTGTCCGCCGC
Organism: uncultured Prevotella sp.; assembly: GCA_947164965.1. Taxonomy (GTDB): domain Bacteria; phylum Bacteroidota; class Bacteroidia; order Bacteroidales; family Bacteroidaceae; genus Prevotella. The sequence goes on from CAMUYR010000028.1 coordinate 20,707, forward strand.
TGATTGTGATGTTGGCAGTTCCATTGTTGGAACGGGTGCAAATGCCATCGGTGTAAGTGGAGATAGAAACTTCTCCACCTCTGATGGTGACGTCCGCAACGCTATTAAAGGAGGCAGCACTGATGCCTCTGCCATTTAGGTCAGTGTGATTGACAGTATTCACCTTTCCGCCATTAATTGTCACATTCGCTGTGCCGTTATTAGCGCTGGCAAAGATGCCTAGACTAATACCGTTCGTGGTCGTATTAATATTGCCACCATTGATAGTTATGCTAACGTCACCGTCCGCATTGTCGTAGGTGTATATGGCATTGAAGTTGAGGGAGGTGGTAATAGTGAGTAACCCCATGTCAGTGCCAATACTCTGGCTATAGATAGCGATGTCTCCACCAGATTGGATTCCGTGACCAGAACTGGGAGTAATGCTCATCTCCGCACCGTCGGCTAAAATGAGATGGGCATCATCATCGAACGTAACCTTGCCAGTATAGGCCGCATCAGTGCCGTCAGTGGCGTCGGTGTTCCAGTTGTTCGTCACATACCAGCCGCCGTCGAGGTAGGTGGCGCCGCCGCCGGTGAGGATATAGACCTTGGTATTGGCATTGGTCTTCTTCTCGACAAGTTTTTTCTGCGTGTCATCCCAATCCATGTACTTCACGTCAGTGTTGTAGTACGTCAAGCCATTGATGGTGAAGTCCTTAGCAGGCATAGCGAAGGTCGCGGCGGTTACCACGTTACCAGGCTCAGCCATAGCGTCCTCGATGGCATCAGCCGGCGTAGTAGCGAACTCGATGCCGTTCTGACCGTAGTTCTTGTCGGTGGTCAGCGTCACGTCGTCGTTGGCCTTATATATATAATAATGTGTTGTCTTTTCTGTTGACAGAGCCTTGTCGATGGTGATGTCGAAGGTGCGGTTGTAGCCGTTGGCGGTAATGCCCATAGCGGCATCTACCTGCACCAGATTACCGTCGATGGGTCGCAGCGTCTTGCCGGCGATGTCGTTTGCTGTTAGAGTAACGGGTGTATCCGTAAGATTGCCAACGATGTAGCTGGCGTCAAGCTCAGCCTCGTTTTCTCCAACGGGGTTATAAGCCACGAAGCGCTTGCCGGCGGCGGTCTTTACGGCTTTGCCGCTGGTTCCATTGTTTGCGCAAGAGTAGCTGCTGGCCTTAATGAAGTCGCTGGCATTCGTCCAGTTCAGGATGATGTCGCCTTCACTAGACTTGATGCCGTCGCCGCCGGTGGCAGTCACCTGGCCTCCATTGATAAATACCTCGGCACCAGCATAGATGGCAAAGGACGTTTGTCCCGTAGCAGTAGCTGTAGCAGCGTGAGCTTTCACGTCGATGATACCGCCGTTGATAGTGATAGTATTGCTAGCGTAAATGCCGCTTGGAGCATAATGATTATCGGAAGGAGTTACTTCTACGCTGAGCTTGCCAGTACCTTGGCTCTGACCATAGATAAGGACTGAGTTTCCCGCATTGATAGCTATCGTGCCAGTATTCGTCACGCTCATTTCACAGCCGTCGGCCAGGATGATGTGCGTGTCGCCATAGAGCCTGAGCTGAGTGCGGTAGTCGATGGCGCTGTTACAGACATACCAGATCTCTTGGTCGCTCTTGCCGAGGTAGAGTTCCGTGCCGTCGAGGACATAAGCCTCGACCTCGCAGTTCTGAACTTCGCCGGTCTCAGAGAAACCTATGTAGTCGACAGTCTTCTTCGTCTTCTCCTTGAACTCCGCAGTAACCGTAACGTTATTGCCGTTAGCAGGCATCTGGAAACTGTAGAGGCCGGGCTTGCCGTTAACGGGAGTCACCGTAACGCTTTGGCCTACGCCAGGAGCATGGCGGCTGGGTGCCTCGGCAACGCCCGAGCCGTTGGATTCCTCAGCAGTAATCGTCATTTCTTTGACGGTGTAGCCGAAGTCAGGGGTAGCCTTGATATAGATGGTGCGGTCTGTGAGTTCCGCGCTGGCGAGCCTGTAACGACTCTTGCCGTTGTCGAATTGTAGGTCGGTGTTCGCGCTACAGTCGGGGTTTTGGTAGAACGTGAGTTTACCGCCATCATTGTCTCCTTGCGTGTAGATGATGTGGCCTAAGTCGTACTCTACGCCAGCCCATGCCTGTCCTGCCGTAAACAGTGTTACGACGAGGAGGGTTAAGATTTTCATTGTTCGTGTCATCATATCTTGTTTCTTTTTTTTCTTCTTCTTTCAACATATAATTGCCATGTAATTGCCCATATAATTTCTCATATAATTCATGATAATTCGTGGCTCATTCGTGGTAATTCGTGTTAAATAACTCCTTACTTCACTACTACCTTACGTCCTCCATTAACGTAGATTCCCTTCTTTGTCGGCTTGCCATTCAGCTTCCGGCCATCGAGGGTATACCAGCTATCGTCTTTAACTTCTCTAACTTCTTTAACTTCTTTAACTCCTGTAATATCGTCTTTGCTAATCGTCAGCTTCTTCGGTGCCTGATAGGCGCTCATGCCTCCGGTGCTGACATTCAGCAGGCAGCGGTGGGCGGCGAGTCCCTGGTTCTGGTCCACGAGGATGAACTGGCCGCTGCGGAGCACGTAGCTCTTGATGCCGCTGTCGTTGTAGCCTTCGTAGATGAATCCGCCCTCAGTGTTGCAGGAGGCAGCGTTGGCGGCGATGCCGTTGTCAGTGGTGTTACCGTAGAAGGTGAAGCCGCTGCCCTCGCTCCATGCGAGGCCCGTCTGGGCATTATACCCGCTGGCAGGCACAGTACCTATTGCAATGAATGTAGCCTTCACGGGTGTTGTGACATTCTCGCCGCGCTGTATCAGCACTGGTGTGTAGGCAGGCATGATGACGAGGGCATCTTGTTCGTCTGCTGTTATTTCACTGATGGTTACCGTCGAGCCGCTGATGCCGCTGATGGTATAGGCCGTGCAGCCCTCAGGCACCTCGTATTCGTGCTCACCGCAGAATGTAGCCCAGAGGTTGGCAGTGTTGTCGGCAAACAGCATGGCGCGAGGCATCACGGTCAGCGTCACCTGGCATTCACCGAGCTTGTAATTCCTATTGTCCGGCGTGAAGGTCACGTCGAATTCGGTGACATTGCTGTCGTCTGTGGTGGGTGCTACCGTCGCATCCTTCCACGCGAAAGTACCTTCTACCTCCAGTTCTCCCGCCTTCGCCTTGCCGCCCGTAAGGGTGCTGGCTGCGAGAGTCTTACCATCGGAGATGATTGATGCGGTGGGCAACTCCGTAATGGTGACGGCAGTTTCCTGAATATAGAATTCCTTTTCCGCATTGGTAATGGTATAGAGCGCGCCGTCCACGCTGTTGACGATGATCTTCGCCTTACTGCTCTCGGTGGAGGCATCGGTGTTGTTTTGGTACGTCACGGTATACTGATCGTCTGGAACCTCCTTACCCTCCGCATAATACACCTTGACCTCAGGCTCCTTAACCTGCCCGTCGTAGTATATCGTTTCGTCGCTCACCAGTTTGATGATGGGGCTTGTGACCGGCTTGGGAACCACGTTAAAGGTGATGGCTTCTGTTGCGGGGTTGTACTTTTCATTTCCGCTGAAGCCTGCCCACAGCTTGACCGTGCCAAGACCTATGGTCTTCAGATTAATATCCTCGCTGTTTTTGGCGTTGTTTCCGCTGTTGTTGACGGTTTGCCCCAGTTCGACCACGCCTGCGTCGGAGGAATTGGATATTTGCCATTTCCAGGAGGTGCCACTAACTGGCACATCGTTGACGGCATTGACGACAATGGGATTTTCCGGGTCGTATTCGATTTCGTCGCCGGTCTTGAACGCCGCACCCGCCGTGTTTTGCTTGCCGGTCAGGGTCACCTCGGAGTCGTTTCTCACTACGGTGAATGTGGCGGTGGCCTCCGCGCCCTGATATCCCTCATCGCCGGCAAGTACTACATGGACCTGGTATGTGCCTGCCGGAAGCTCATCTAAATTAACATTATGAGAAGGATTACCGCCATGGGAAATCGTTTCATAAAACTTATTGTTCAGATAAACGATAATATCGCCCGTCGAGCCTTTATATATATCCTTATCCTCTGGGTATTTGTATGAGCAGGTCTTGATTGTGAACTCAACGTCCTCGCCTGCTTTATACTCGGATTTGCAGTCATTAATGGAAACCACGGAGCGACGGACCTCCACATCGAAGTCGCTGCGGGCAATCATGTAGCAATAGGGCTCCGTCTCGTATCTCGCATACGCACTCGGAATGTAGATACCCTTACCTAAGTGCAGGGGATAGAGCCAGAAATTTCCCTTTATTATGGGCCTGTTGCCGGCATCGATTGAATAACCGCAGAACGTGATGGTACTTCCGTCAATCGTCGTGCTGAAAAGTGCTGGACTTGTGGTTTGAGTTTCGCTCGGCACGATGTTGTAAATCGCCCTGTTCCCAGTGAGTATAAAGTTGTCGCCCACAACGATGTAGGGGCCCATCTCGATGGTTTCACCGCAGACGGTAAGCGTGTTTCCATTCTGGCTGAAGCACGATGTACAATTTCCGTCCCCGTCCTTCGGGCAGTGACAATCACCAATAATATCACTCAGAATCTTGTAGCTTTCGCACAGAGGAGCCGGGTTGGTATCATTCAAATAAAACGAATATTGTCCAAAACAGATAAAGTTGTCATACTGGAAAATCGCCTCTCCTCCGGCGTAGAAAATATCCTTGCCGTCGGTATATGTCTTGTTTGCTTCCTCAAGTTGTTCGCCAGTCTCGTCTTCATAATAGACCTTCCCGTCGTCCTTGAGATAGAAATCCGGGCAGTTGATACCCACGTAATAGACATAGCCGCCATCAACGCCTGAGGATACGGCGACGCCGTCCAGGTCGACTTTCTTGTTGATGGTCTCTCCCTCATGGTGCCATAGAAGCTGTCCGCATACGACGTCGAGTCGGCTGACACCGTCCAGCGAGGTGGAACCGCTGACATTATATACGTGCATATTCGCGCTGTATTGTCCATTGTCTAAGGTGTAGGTCGATTGGTAACCAGTTATGCCGCGAGCCTGCGTTCTGTAGGTATCGTTGTTATATAAAGCTTCATCGTCGTAAGTAAAGCCGTTGCTCCTGTGCCAGAGTGTTGTGTTTTCGCTGTTTGTCACATCTGTGCCGTTGTACGTCACCTTCACTTTCGGTTTGCACTCAGCGATAAGCCCGCTGCCGGGGCTGACGCGCAAGCCTTGATCCTCAGCTTCTTCGGGGGCAGCGAACCTCACAGGATTTTCGGTGACAGTGAACACAAAATTCGGGTCATTCTCAATCAGCTTGATGACCTTGAAGTCCACCCAGTCGTCCAGTTTACCGTCATCGCCGGTAATCTCTAAGCGATGTACGCCGGGAGCCAATACAAGCGTATTTTCGCCGGCTGTCAATACGGTACCGTCTACCTTGTAAGTCACGCTCGACGGCGTGCCGCCGTTGACCGCTATCTTCGCTGTATTAAGAGTGACGCCGTCTGCCGACCATACCAGCTCGTTGTCATGGTACGGTTTCTCTACCTCATCTCTGTCACAGAACGCCCAGTCATTCCCTATCAGGTAAATGTTTGTCTGCGGATCCCAGGCATACGCCGTCGTATATTCCGACACCACGACGTTCAGCGTAAAGCTGTAGTCGTCGTTGTTGTTTGTGCCTGTCGCTGCTACGGTAATCGTGGCAGTCGTTCCACTGGTTTTCCCGCTATTGGTGATGTAGGTCAGCGTATTTTGTTCAGCGTCATACGAATGGTTGGCGATGACGCCGTTTGCGTCGGCTTTGGTGAAAGAATACGATGCACCGGAAGGCAATGTGGGAAGCGCCATGGTGTAGCTGCCCGACTTGTCCTGCGGAACGTACTTGGTGAAGGCATTGCCGACCAGGGGCTTCAGCGTCTTGCCATTGATGGTTGTCTTGTTCGCGTTACTGACAGTGCCGGCAGCGACAAGTGCAGTGGCATAATCGCCGCTGTAAGCCACGAAGTGCGGAACGAGTATGACACCACACGCGTAGGTGGCAACGGTCAGCTGTCCCGTCATCGCCGTCTGGGCATAGATGGTCAGACTCTGGTTGCCAGTGGCCCCGATAGTGCCATTCACCGTCAGCGCAGCACCGTCCCTCAAGATGAGGCTGGCGTCGCTTCCGATGGTGAGGTCGTAGTTGAAGGTGAAACCGCCGTCGGGTACGATGTAGAAGCCGGTGCTCAGGCCACGCATGGTTTCGTCGAATACGTAGGCGTTGACCGTTTGCGACGCACCGCTCCCGTCGACATAGCTCACCTGCTGCTGGGCAGGCGCAGCAAATGTGGCGCTGACGGTGACGTTCGTATTCCCTTCAGCGGGCATCGTGAAGCTGTAGATGCCTGGCTTGCCAGTAACGGCATTGACCGTGATGTCGCTGGTAATGCCGGGGCCTTCTGGAGCACTGCGGCGGCCCGGGGCCTGCATGGCGTCAGAGCTGATGCTCTTCTTGACGGTGAAGGTCACACCTATAGCGGTCTTGCCAGGTTCCGGTGTCGCCTTGACATACACGGTGGCATTGGCTGCAACGTCACCCTCAAAGCTCGTGGTACAGGCTTCGTCAGCATAGAACGCAACAGAGCCACCGGTAATCGTGCCCTGCTTGATGTTGCTTGGGCCTGGAGCGTCGGCCCACGCCTGTCCTGCGGTCATCATCATCACCGCCAGAATGGTTAAGATTTTAATTGTCCTTTTCATATCTTGTTTCTTTTTTTCTTCTTCTTTCTATTCTGTTAGTCCGCTTTCAGCGGAGAAATTGTTCAAAATTTAATTCAAAATTAATCAAAATAAATTTATCCCTGCATTATAGCCGTCCCTTATCAAGGGACTCTAAATGTTTAATTTCTGCCCCGACAAGGGGCACTCCCATTACTTCCCTTACTTCACTACGCGCTTTACACCTTTATATATATAGACGCCCTTCTGTGTCGGCTTGCCATTCAGCTTCCGTCCATCGAGCGAGTACCACGAGCCGTCAGAATCCGTTAAATCCGTGTAATCTGTGGTCGTAATTCCTGTTGCATCCCCGTCTTTGCTGATAGTTAGTCGGGTGGGGGCTTGGTTGCCGCTTGTCGTGACATTCAGCATACAGCGGTTGGCGGCGATGCCATTGTCGGTATCGATGAGCACGAACTCACCGTTATAGAGGCCGTAGCTCTGTCCGATAGCGTAGTTGTAGCCCGTGGTAATCTTCGCGTCGCTGGCGTTGCCGTAGAAGGTGGCGCCTGTGGCAGCTTTCGTTGTGAGGCCTGTAGTGGCATTATATCCTTCGTCGGGTACGGTACCCGTGATGACCTTGGTCGGTGTCACGACGTTGGAAATCTTCTTCAGCAGCAGGGGCGTATGCGACGGGATGACACAGTCGCCGCTGACCTCACTGATGGTCACGGTATTGCCGCTGATGGCGCTGATGGTGTATGCCGTCACGCCTGCCGGCTTCCTCCATGCCCAGTCGTCGCACCATGTGGCCCATGTCTGATTGGCAGCAAAGGGGAACGTGATGCCGGGGACGCTCACGAGCTGCGTCTCGTCAGAAGTGCTGGCCAAGTATTTCCCGTCCCCGGACAATGCAGCGCTGACGGTGTAAGTGCCAGCCACCTGTTGGGGCAGCGTAAGGGTTCCCGTGCCGTTGACCACGGGAACGTTGTACGTCACATTGCCCATCTTCACTTGGGCGATGGTATTGATGGCGGGCGTCACCGTCACCGTTGCCACGGCGTTACTCTCTTTAATAAGGTTGGTGCCAGTTACCGTCAGCTTCTTGGCGTCGCCAGCGTTGCTGTCGGCGTATTTGTCGTCGCCTATCGAGGCCGTCACGTCGTATGTGTCTGCCGTCAGATTGGGAATGTAGCAGGTACCCGTGCCGTTGACGATGGCCACTTTATAGTCAGTGCCGCCCACAGTCACCGTGGCGACGGTGTTAACAGCTGCTAGGTTCTCGTCTGTCGGTGTTGCCGTCACCGTAATGACGGCATCCTGACCTGCCGTGATGGGCGTGATGTCGGCCACAGTGAGGGTCGTCGGAATCTTGCTGACCGTCAGCGTCACCACGTTCGACTCGCATCCTGTATATTTGTCATTCCCTGCGAAAATAGCCTTCAGCTTGTACGTACCTGCGGGTAGGTCGGTTAACGTATTCTGATAGTCTCTGGGTGACCTGTTGCCATCTTCTATTATTGACGTATCAGTAAAAGAGCCTGCATTGCCACTGACAAACCCCACTGTATAGACCTTGTCGGTAGTCTCGTCGAATGTTTCCTTGTCAGTCAGCCTGACGGTAGCGACTGCGTTAATTCCAGTATTCACATTATTTTCATTCAGCAGTCGGACTGTAAAGAATGTGAAATCGCCGACATTGATAGTCTCATCCCTCAGGCTGAGCGTTAAGGCCGTAGTCACCTTGTTGACCTGCAGCTCCTTGGCGGCGGAAGTGCTGCCTGAATACTGCTCGTTGCCGGCAAACGAAGCCGTGATGCTGTAGGTTCCCGCTGGCGGATTGGGAACATAGTAGCCGCCAACGCCACCTTCAAGGGCAACATAGAAGGACTTGTTATAGCTCGCGCCATCCGTCACCGTCAGCGTGGCAATGGCATTGATTGCTGGTTCCAGCGTAACCTTAACATAAGCATCATCGCCCACATCAATGGAGGATACAAAATCCACACTGATAGTGGTGGCGGTCTGTGCTTGAACACTGGCAACCGTCAGCAGCATCGCTGCCAAAAGTGTATATATTCTTGTCTTCATCATATCTTTCATCTTACATCTTACTTCTTACATCTTCCATCACTTTGCAATCACTGGCGAGGTCACATCCACCCCGATGGTGGTCGCCTTCTTATTGACTATCAGCGTCTTATTTTGGCACTCGCTCTGAGTGAATTTATCATCTCCTGCATAGACAGCCCTGAAATACCGGGTACCTGCGGGAAGATGACTAAATATCTTAGTACCTTGGCCACCGGTAAATCCGAAGGTATAATTATTGTTTTCATAATTTGGAATAATCTCTAATTGTTGACGATCATATTCTGTCCCAGCCTTAATAGTGACGACAGCATCAACACTTAATGGCGTGCTGGATGCATATTTATATTCTTTTTTCTTATTTGTCGCTTCGTCGATAACGGGTCTTTGCAAACCGACCTCATTGATCTTGACGGTGACATCGAGCGACTCGCCAACATTGATACTCGTCTTGTTGAGACTACAGGTTATTTCAGTCAAAATCTTGCAGACTTCCAGCGTGGTGGTGGCAGAAGTGCTTACGGCGTGGTTGGCATCACCATCAAAATCTGCGGTGATGTCGTAGGCAGCCTGTGCCAAATTGGTAACATAATAGTGTCCCTCGCCGTTGACAATGGCGACGTTGTAGGGTTTAGCTTCATTAATGCCATCATCCACGCTTATCGTAACGTAGCCATTAATCTGCGGCAGCTCCGTTGTCTCGTTCGCTCCCGCAACAGGAACCAGCGTCACCTTCACATGGGCATCGTCGCCTGAAATGAGGAGGGGATGACCATCAACGGTGGTTACTGGATCAACTATCTCCACAGCGAGACTGGTGCTGCGCTTCATGATGGCGAAGGGGATGGTGGCCGTGCCGATGTACTGGCCGAGGCCGGTCATCGTGCAGGTGTAGTTGCCGACATTCTTTGCCTCGGTCACGGCGTTTTCACCCTGCTTGTAGGCGATGGCATAATTCGCAGCGGCAAAGGCGTTCTCGCCCTGCTTGACGACAGGCACATGTGCCTCGCCGTCGTAGGTAACTGCCGTAGCGGTCAGACCGGTAACGGCGGTTGCCGTCAGCGCAACGTCGGTGGCAGGCATGGTAAAACTGCGCTGCATGGGCTGGTTCTCTACAGCATTCAGCGTAGCGCTAGTCACCTGCACAAAGCCGTAGCCCGTGTAACTGAGCGTCACGTTGGCATTGGCGGCATATTTGTAATATCGTGTGTCGCCAATCACGAAATCGGCATCTTTATCGAATGAGAAGTCTTCGCTGCCGATGCTCACGACTGGGCTGTCAAGAGGCTTCAAAGTCTTGCCGGCAAGAATGGTTACGTCGTCGACAGTGCCGCTGACGAAAGCAGTGGTATTCTCACCGTCGTATGCCACGAAACTCTTGCCATCGACAGTCTGTAAAGTACCTTTGTAGCTGCTGGCCTTGATGAAGTCTGTGGTGTTTTTCCAGCCAATGGTGATGGTGCTGGCGTTGATGCCAGTGCCGTTGGCGTTGGTGTTGGCAGTGGCAGTGACGCTACCGCCGTTGATGATGATGTTGCCGCCGTAGTAGCTGATGGATAAGAGGGCGATGGAGTTTTCACCGTCGGTGCGGGCTGTTATGTTGCCGCCGTTAATGGTGATGGCGCCGTCGTTGGCGAAGAGAACGTGTGTGCCGATGACGTCGGCTGTGATGTTTCCGCCATTGATAGTGAGGGCGCTTACATCGATGGCCTCTTGTTCGTTGGTGTAGATGCCGAGGGCGCCCATGTCGTTGCCGAGGCTCTGACTATAAATGGTGAGGGTGTTTCCGCCGAGGATGCCGTCGCTAATCCTCGCGCTGCTGCTTCCAATGTTCATGTGGCAGCCGTCGGCGAGGATGAGGTGGACTTCGCCGTCGAGGTAGAGGCGGCCAGTGTAGTTAAGGTTCTCGCTGTTGCAGACGTACCAGCCTGCGGTGAGGGTGGTGGCAGCGCCGCCCGTCAGCACGGTTACACCATTTGCGGTTCGTTCCACTCCGTTTTCATCGATGTACTTGACGCCATCAATAGTCTCTGCCCACGTCGTCACCGTCGTGAACAGCAGCATTATCATGAGTAATTTCTTTTTCATTTTATATTGTTTTTTCGTTATTTCGACATTTCGTTATTTCGTTATTTCGATACTTCGATGTTTCGGGATTTCGATATTCCTTTTATTTGATATTCCTTGTCCCGTTGCACTGGGGATATCCGCTGCAGCTCCAGAATTCCTGGCCGCTGTTGATGCCCTTCTTCGCGACGCGCTTAATCATCGGTTTGCCGCAGACGGGGCATGTGGGGGCGTCGGCTTCGCGGCTCTTCTCAGTGCGCGCCGCCAGTCGTTCGGCGGTAAGGCCCTCGGTGAATCCACCTTCTTCCTTGAATTCGTCAAGCAGATGCTCTATCTGTCGCCGCAGCATCTGGGTTAAGCGGTTGCAGAGCACCAGCAGGCAGTTGGCTGCCACGAGGGAGTCGTCGCCGTCGAGCCACGCATCGAACTTATGCTTTTGCGCCAGAATGTGCTCGCTACTCTGATGCAGTACGTCGTCCTTGTAGTCGGGGCGGTCCAGCTGGATGCCATTGACAGCGGCATATTCCGCCGATTTCACCGACCAAGGCGTGCTTTCGTGCAACAAGAGCCAGTTCAGATAATCGTTGGCCAACTCGGCCAGACTGGCGCGCGCCACATCCGTGAGTTTCATCTCAGTCTCCCGCGATGTAGAGTGGCGCGAGTTGCCTTCGGCAATATTGGCAGGAGCCGACCGCGCCGCCTGCGTCATCTGGTCGAACTGTCGTCCGCAGGGATCGTTGGTGCGGTTTAGGTGGCGCAAGCAAAACTGTTGCGTGCCCAACTGGATGATGTTTGCCATGATCCAGGTGTCAAGCCAGAAGTATCCGAAGTTTCTAATTTCTATCATTCTTTTTTTTAATGCCTAATGGGTTGACGTTGAAATTCGGCTGCAAATTTAATCATTATTTTTATAATAAGGTGTACAAAAACACAAAAAGGTGTGCAAAAATAAAGAATTAGGTGTACAAATTCTCACAATTTGTACACCTAAACCTTAAATTTAAGTTAATTCCCCCGGCTTTCAGTCGCCTTCGGCGAGGAATTAGTCTTTAACATATAATTGCCATGTAAGTGCCCATGTAATTTACCATATAATATTATTAATGGAAAATTCGTGGCTCATTCGTGGTAATTCGTGTTAAACATAAAAAATCTTTTTCTTTCAACATATAATTGCCATTTAATTGCCCATATAATTATCATGTAATTTTGAGGCCCCTTGTGGGCCGACCCCCTATTTCTCTGCTACATCCTCCGTAGCATTTGTCCCCGCCTCGATGACCGAGCCGTAGTTGGACAGGGCGTAGTAGATATAGCAGAAGACGGCGATGCCGAGGAGCATGAGGATGATGTAGGGCAGCCGCTGCGTGGGGAACGCGGCGGTGATGGCGATGCTGCCGATGCCGAAGATGATGATGAGGTGGCAGCTGATGCGGATGGAGCGCTGGAAGCCGATGACCATCTGGCGGTTTGCGTCGGTCCACCAGCGGGCATTGACATTGCTCTGCGGCAGATGCTTCGTGAGCGGGCGCACTCGCACGAGTGTGCGGTAGAATGTATAGGATATCCACAGGGCGTGGGCAAAGAAAATTGAGAATTGAAAATTGAGAATTGATAATTGGGTGGCTGCCGCCGTCCAGTAGGCGATGAGGCCCAGGACGAGGATGATGACGTCACGGACGACGACATTTCTGGTGAGATAGTTGGGGTTGAGCAGCGAGATATGGCTCCAGCCGAAGAGGACGGCGGCCATGTGGAAATAGCTGACCGAGAGCGCTGAGGCGCCGGCGGGCCATGTGGTGCGCCACCCCAGTTGGCTATGAGCCACGAAGCCTGCTGCAAAGATGAGGTAGCAGAAGGCGGTGAACAATCGCGAGCGGCGGTAGACCTCGTAGTCGCGGTAGCTGGTGTTGCCATCTAAAAGGGAGCAGCCCATCACCACATTGGCGACGGCTGCTACCAGCAATACGATGTTGTACAATTCTTGTACTATCATTTTGAGATTGATTAATTGGTTGAGGTCTATGGATGACCCTTTTCTATCTTTTTCCGCTGCAAAACTACAAATTTATTTTCAAATAAGGTGTACAAAAATTCAAAATGGTGTACAAAAATAAAGAATTAGGTGTACAAATTGTGAGAATTTGTACACCTTTTTTGCTAGTTTTTCCGTTTTTTTGTATTTTTGCAGGCGAAAAAGGGTTTAATGTTGTCGTGATACCTATCGAGCATATTCAGTTTGCCGCCATCACGCTGACGAGTTTTTTAACGCTGATGCTGGTGTTTATGCTTCCCCTGAAAGGGGAGGGCGGACAGGTGTATAACCGTTCGCGGTGACTGATGGTGACCGGTACGGCACTGTTGCCCATACAATTCCTGTTGCAATATACGCTGCATTTCCGGCAGATGGGCGTCGAACCGGCGGTATTGGTCAACCTGCTGTTCTTTATTCCTTCGGCATGGCTCATCAGTCTGGCTATCCTCAACCTGTTGTGCCAGAATGCGATGAAGCGATACGACTGGCATGTAGGCATGGTCTGCTATGTGATTGCGGCGGCCTTGCTGCTGGGAGCGAACCCGACGGGTGGACACGGCGTGCTGGACGTCACCAGGCGGCTCTACCACGCCGAGATGGCCAGCGCCGGAGTCTATACCATCATGCAGTTCCACTATACTGCCCGGCTGTGGCGCGAGTTCCGGCGTGTGCGCAAGGCCCTGGACAACTACTTCGACCGCGAGCGGCACGGCATTATCCGGTGGATGCGTAACAGTTGTATGCTACTGTCGCTCTCGAGCTTCTTCGCCCCGATGGTCATCTTCTGGTCGGGACCGCTGCTCTTAGTATATACGCTGATCATTTTTTTCTGCATCTCGTATACCGTCATCAGTTTCTACAGCTACGGTCTGGACCGCCGGCATTTGCACGTGCTGCAACAGGTGGAGCAAAGCATGAAGGAGGACGAGCAGCAGCAGAAGGAAGCTGAGGCAGAAAGCGGACGCGACGACAGCAACGAGTTGTCGGACAACGAGTTGGCACGCATCAGTACTGCCGTAGAGAAATGGATAGCCCTTGGCGGCCATCTGCGCTGCGGCATCACCATCCAGACGGCTGCCGACGAGATAGGTATTCCGCGCTATCAGTTGTCGACATGGCTGAAGACGACACCGCAAGAGCTGTTCAACCCGTGGCTGACGGCCCTGCGTATCGAGGAGGCGAAGCGGCTCATGAAGGAACACAGCGACTGGAGCAACGACACCATTGCCGAGCGCTGCGGCTTTAACACGCGCAACTACTTCCAGGTGGTATTCAAGAAACTGACGGGTCAGACGCCGGCTCAGTTTCTTGCAGACATCAATCGTTAGTTTTTGAAGCGACTGGCTTGGTGAAGTTCAAGGCCAGCCAGGCATAGATGCCCAGGAGGACGACCAGCATGGTCTGCACCGTGTGGACGATCAGCACGAAGTAGAGGGCATGCTCGTCCTGTACACCATAGAGGATGAGCATGGTCTTCACGGCGAAATGCCACGGGCCGGCACCATTGGGCGTAGGCACTATCACGGCAATGCTACCGACGATAAACGTCACCAGGGCACAGCCCAGTCCCAGGTCGGCGGTGAAGTCGAAGCAGAAGAAGGTGAGGTAGTAGTGCAGGAAGTAGCTCAGCCAGATGGCGAGGGTGAAAAACACGAATAACGGGATGTTGCGCACGTCCTTCAGCGAGATGACGCCCTGCCAGATGCCGCTGAGCGTGGCCTTCACCTTATTATATATAGAGAGCTTGCGCAACAGGAAATGCAGCAGGATGAGGATGGCCACGCCACAGATGGCTACCACGAAATAGCCTGCCCAGGAGAAGCCGTTGAGGATGGCGTGCAGATTGGTGCCCGTCTTGCGGAAGAACATGCCGAAGGTGCTCATCTCCAGCAACAAGACGAGGGCCGTGATGCCCATGACCAGCAGCGAGTCGATGGCTCGCTCGGTGACCACCGTGCCCAGGGACTTGGGAAAGGAGATGTCGTCGTAGCGCTTCAGCACACCACAACGGGTGAACTCGCCCACACGGGGAATGACAAGCGAGGCGGCATAGGAGAGGAAGATGCTGTGAATGCTGACGGATGTGCGGGGATGCTCGCCGACGGGCTCCAGCGTCTGACGCCAGCGCCAGCCACGGAACATCTGAGCCAGGATGCCGAAGGGAAACGACAGCAGCATCCACGTCCAGTTCATCTCGTCGGTCATGACATGCCAGATGGTCTGCCAGTCCTCGCCGCGATACATCCAGTAGAGGATGCCAGCACCCAGCACCAGCGGCATCAGTATCTTCAGTATGACGTTACTTGTCTTCATTTGTGCCGCAAAGGTACGAATTAGTGGGCGAATAGCAAAATAAAGTGACAGAAATTTTGCTTTTCACGCTATTTATGCTAACTTTGCAGTCATGTTTGGACGCAAAGGAGAAAAGACCGACCTCTTGGCATATATCCGTGAAGGGCGTGAACTGACACGGGGCGAGAAACTCAGACTCATCGTCAGTCTGAGTATTCCGTCTATCCTGGCACAGATATCCGCCACTATCATGTTCTTCATCGACGCGTCGATGGTGGGACATCTCGGTGCCAGGGCGTCGGCAGCCATCGGACTGGTAGAGACGACGGGATGGCTGATGGGCGGTCTGGCGTCGGCAGCCAACATGGGATTCTCCGTGCAGGTGGCACATGCCATCGGCGCCAACGACTTCGAACGGGCACGGCGCGTGTTGCGGCAATCCCTGATATGCTGTCTGATATGGAGCCTGGTGATGACGGTGATAGGCCTGGCCATCAGTTGGCCGCTGCCCCACTGGTTGGGCGGTGCCGACGATGTGTGCCACGATGCCTCGGTCTACTTTGCCATCATCTGCTTCTGCGGCATCTTCTTCCAGATGGAAGGTTTGGCGGGCTCGATGCTGAAATGCTCGGGTAATATGAAGATTCCATCCATCCTGAATATCGCCATGTGTGTGATGGATGTGGTCTTCAACTACCTCTTTATATATGTGCTGGACCTGGGCGTGAAGGGTGCGGCCATGGG
Source organism: uncultured Prevotella sp. (assembly GCA_947164965.1). GTDB lineage: Bacteria > Bacteroidota > Bacteroidia > Bacteroidales > Bacteroidaceae > Prevotella. The sequence goes on from CAMUYR010000028.1 coordinate 36,617, forward strand.
TACGGGCGTGGCGATGCTTATCACGTCGGTACTGATGCTCTATTTCCTGTTCTATAGGTCGTCGATATTCAAGGGCGAACGCTTCAGGCTGCGGTTCTCGGCGATAGAGGGCGACGTGGTGAAGAACGCCTTCCGTATCGGTGGCCCGATGGGACTGCAGCACATGCTGATGGGATCGGCACAGGTGGTGAGCACGCTGATCGTGGCGCCGCTGGGAACCATCGCCATCGCAGCCCACTCGCTGGCTATCACGGTAGAGAGCCTCTGCTACATGCCAGGATTCGGCATTGCTGAGGCTGCCACCACGCTGGTGGGCCAGAGCTTCGGTGCCGGCAAGCGCCTGCTGACCAAGCAGTTTGCCTATATGTCGACAACACTAGGCATCGGGGTGATGAGCGTGATGGGTGTGATGATGTGGATTTTTGCTTCGGAACTGATGACCATCATGACACCCGTCGATGAGATTATCATGACGGGTGCCCACTGTCTGCGGATAGAAGCATTTGCTGAACCGATGTTTGCAGCAGCTATCGTCTGCAACGGTATCTTCGTTGGGGCCGGCGACACCCTGCGGCCTGCCATCATGAGTCTGGCATCGATGTGGGGCGTGCGCCTGACGCTGGCAGCACTCCTGGCGTCGACCTACGGACTGGCCGGTGTATGGACGGCAATGGCTATCGAGCTGACGTTCCGCGGACTGATCTTCCTGATAAGGATGGTACACGGCAAGTGGCTGGACAAGATGGCGTGACTACTGCTTAGTGACCCTGATCCAGTCGGCATCAATCCAACCGCGATCGGCCTTTTCGTTGGTTTCAACGGCCACATAGCCGAACTTAGCACCAATCCATTTGCCTTCCTTCATCTGATATTCCGAACCGCACTTCTGGTATTTCTTGCCGTTCTGGCTCCAGGAGAACTGTACCTTGGAGTCGTTGACAGCGAGGCGCAGGTAGATATCCTCGTGAATGCCGGGCTTGTAGTCTATCTGATCTTCGGCAGTAGGCTTGAGCGTGGCAATCAGCGTCTCTTCCTGCGGTGTGCCCTTGTCGGCATTGGTGCAGGTGAGCATCAGCAACTGAAAGGCCTTGCCCTCACGCCTTACCACCAATGCCTGGTAGTTATGGCCCATCATGATGAGGCCGCCCATCTGTCCGTCGGCCTTCGAGGTGAAGCGCAGCTTGGTAGTCACCGTAAAACGGTCGGTGGGCGTCTTCTGCAATAGCAGGTTGGGGACTTCCCAGAAGTTCTTCCAGTTCTTCGACAGCTTATAGGTGTAGATACGCATGGTACCAAAGGCCGTAGGAACACCGTATTTCTCGTCGTAGTTGGCATGCCACTGCCACTGGAGACCAATGGTGGGCGCGTTGAACTCGTCGCTCTCTTGGGGATTGGCTGTTGGCTGTTGGCTGTTGGCTTTTGGCTTTTTGTAGGTGGTGACAGGTTCGCCTTTCTTGCCCATGACAGGCCAGCCGCTGGACCAGTCGACAGGATTCAGATGAACCACTCGGCCGTAAGCCTCTTTATCCTGGAAATGCAGGAACCAGTCTTCGCCGTACTTGGTATGTACCCAGCCTCCCTGGTGAGGACCGTTGATGGCGGTCTTGCCCTGTGCCAGGACGATCTTATGTTCGTAGGGACCGTAGGGCGACTTCGAGCGCATGGCCAGCTGGAAACCGGTAGGTACACCACCGGCAGGACACATGATCCAGTACCAGCCGTCGCGCTTGTAGAACTTAGGACCCTCGCAAGTGCGATTCTCGGTGCCATTGCCATCAAACACAATGACGGGTTGGCCTATGGCGCGCGTCCCGTCTGCCGACAGTTCGCGAACGGTCAGCACGGAGGCGAACTTCGAACGGGAATTGGCCCATCCGTTGACCAGATAGCAGCGGCCGTCATCGTCCCAGAGCGGGCAGGTGTCGATATATCCCTGACCTTTAATCACACAGACGGGGTCGTCCCATTCGCCGGCAGGGTCGCCATACTTGGTCTTCACCATATAGACACCATAGTCAGGGTCGCCCCAGTAGATGTAGTATTGACCATTGTGGTAGCGGATGGACGGTGCCCAGACACCAGCACCATGCTGAGGTTGGGAGAAGTGTTGCAGGAGGGCTTCGTCGCCTGTATAGAGGTTCTTCAGTGCATGACCGACAATCTCCCAGTTGACGAGATCCTTGGAATGCAGGATGGGCAAGCCCGGTACGCACTGGAACGAGGAAGCCGTCAGGTAATAGTCGTCGCCAGACGGACCGACGCAGACGTCAGGATCGCTATAGTCGGCATCGATGACGGGGTTGGTGTATGTGCCGTCGCCATTGTCGGGGTTCCAGACCTGCGACTGATACTGGGCTGAAACGGAAAGCGGTAGCATCAGAGATGCCAGAATAAGTAGTTTGTTCATAAAAGTATATATTTGTTTTAGTAAAGCAACAGTAGGCCGGCTAAACCGGCTAAGAGTATCATCTTGATGGGGTTGATCTTCAGAATGCCCGTGCCAAAAGCTGTGGCTACGAAGAGGGCGACGCTGATCCAGAACTGCCAGGGATTATCCGTGGGTGTAGAGAAGTTCTCTTTGTTGCAGAGCAGCAGGGTGGCGGCAGCCAGGAGTCCTACTACGGCAGGGCGCAGGCCGGTGAATACCGACTGTACCAGATGGGTGTTCATATACTTCATGAACATCTTGGCAATGAGTATCATCAGTATCAGCGAAGGCAGAACCAAAGCAAAGGTGGCGGTGGCCGAGCCGAGAATGGCCATCAGATGACCATAACCGGCATTATGGATGGCGGTATAGCCGCAATAGGTGGCGGAGTTGATGCCGATAGGGCCTGGTGTCATCTGCGAGATAGCGACGATATCGGTAAACTCGGAGGTTGACAGCCAGTGATAATGCTCTACCGTCTCATGCTGAATGAGCGAGAGCATACCATAGCCGCCACCAAAACCAAAGAGGCCGATCTCGAAAAACGTGATAAACAATGAAACGAATATCATATGATTTAGAGTCTAAGCATCACTATTCCTTCTCCCTTCCATCTCCCTTCCATCTCCCTTCCATCTCCCTTGCTACAACCTTCCCATAAAGATAGCCTGCGATACCGGCAATCAGAATAATATAAATAGGTGAAACGCCGAGGGCCCAGATGGCCAAAGCAGAGACAACAGGAATCCAGATGGTGAACCAGTTGAGTTTGGCTCGCTGCCCCAAACGGAACGTTGGTACAGCAATCAAAGCCACTACCGCCGGACGGATGCCACGGAAGATGGCTGCCACATAAGGATTATCCTTAAACTGACTGAAAAAGATGGCGATGGCGAGGATAATCAAGAACGAGGGTAGGGCGGTACCTATCGTCGTCGCGATGGCTCCACGCGTTTTGTTCAGCTTATAGCCAATAAACGTGGCGATGTTGATGGCGAAGACACCCGGACAACTCTGGGCAATGGCTATCAGGTCGAGCATCTCGTCCTTACTAACCCACTGCTTACGGTTTACCACCTCTTCTTCAATCAAAGGTATCATGGCATATCCACCACCAAGGGTGAATATGCCAATCTTAAAGAAGGTCTTAAAAGCCTCCCCCAACCCCTCCAAAGGGAGGGGGGCTTTCGGTTCTATTTGTAATTGTTGAGTCATAGCGGAGTTTATTCTCCCCTCCTTTTGGAGGGGTTGGGGGAGGCTCCCTCTACCCACTTACGGGCATTAACAAATGCTTCAATCCAAGGAGTAACCTCGTCGTTGCGACGATCAGCTGGATACCAGGCATTCTGCCATGGGAAGACGGCACGCTCCAGGTGTGGCATCATGCAGAGATGACGACCATCAGCAGAGCAGATACCAGCTACGTTATAGTCAGATCCGTTAGGATTAGCGGGATAACCAGCGTAGTTATACTTAGCGATAACATTGTACTCGCTCTCAGCTTCAGGCAGAGAGAACTTACCCTCTCCGTGAGCTACCCACAGACCGAGCTTGTTGCCGCTCAGCGAACCAAACATCACGCTGTTATTCTGAGGAATGCTCAAGCTGATGAACTCACTCTCAAACTTATGAGAGTCGTTGTGCAGCATCTTAGCGCCCTTAGCTCCAGTAAGACCGAGCTCAACCATCAGCTGGCAGCCGTTACAGATACCCAGTGAGAGGGTGTCCTTGCGGGCATAGAACTTATCAAGAGCCTCCTTAGCCTTAGGATTGAAGAGGAATGCTCCAGCCCAACCCTTGGCAGAACCAAGTACGTCGGAGTTAGAGAATCCACCGCAGAACACAATCATATTGATGTCATCGAGTGTCTCGCGACCAGAGATAAGGTCGGTCATCATTACGTCCTTAACATCGAAACCAGCAAGGTAGAGGCAGTATGCCATCTCGCGCTCACCATTGGTTCCCTTCTCACGAATGATAGCAGCTTTGATGCCTGATGCCTGGCGGCGATCGGCAGAGATACCGTATTGTGCAAGCTTACCAGTGAAGTCTTTGTTGAACTTCATCTCCAGAGGCTGCTTCTTGTAGTTCTCGAAGCGCTCCTTAGCTTTGCCATTGAAACTCTGCTTGCGATCGAGCAGATATGAAGTCTTATACCATACATCACGCAGTGCATCGATGTCGAAGTTCTTTTCATTGTCACCAGCCTTTACAACGATGGTGCGAGCATCCTCAACAGGATAACCGATCTTAGCATAGCCAACACCCTGCTCTTCCATGAAGTCCTTAAACTCCTGCTTGTACTCATCGCTTACCTCGATAACAACACCTGGGTTCTCAGCGAAGAGAGTCTTAACAACATCGCCATCGGCACAGATGTCGTGCAGGTTGATGTGCATACCACCCTTAGTGTTAGCAAAGCACATCTCGAGCAGAGTGGTGATAAGACCACCGGCAGAGATATCGTGACCAGCCATAATCCAGCCCTTCTCAATCATCTGCTGAACAGCCATGAAGGCATCAGCAAAGTACTCGGCGTTCTTTACAGTAGGCACATCGTCACCTACCTTACCTAAGCTCTGTGCAAAGGCAGAACCACCAAGACGCTGCTCATCGAACGAGAAGTCGATATGATAAAGCGAAGCGTTCTTATCGTTTACCAAGACAGGAGATACCACCTTCTTGATGTCGCTGACCTCACCACCAGCACTGACAATCACTGTTCCTGGAGAGATGATTTTTTCTCCGTTAGGATACTGCTGACTCAACGACAGCGAGTCCTTACCAGTAGGCACGTTGATGTGCAGGTCGCAGCAGAAATCGCTCAAAGCCTTCACACCAGCATAGAGTCGGGCGTCCTCACCCTCCTGAGAGCGGCAAGGCCACATCCAGTTAGCAGACAGACTCAGAGAGTCCATACCCTCAGCTAATGGAGCCCAAACGATATTGGTCAGAGCCTCAGCAACAGAGAGGACACTTCCTGCAGCAGGATCAGCAAGACCTGCCTGAGGTGCATGACCAAGAGCTGTAGCAATACCCTTCACGCCACGATAGTCGAGGGCTACAACACCACAGTCGCTCAGTGGCAACTGGATTTCACCCTGACACTGCTGGCGGGCGATCTTACCTGTTACAGAGCGGTCTACCTTATTGGTCAACCAGTCCTTACAAGCCACAGCCTCCAGCTGGAGCACGCGCTCAAGGTATTCATTTATCTTATCTTGACTGTAAGTAACATCCTGATAGTGACGCTCCACCGTATTATCCTTCATGATGGTCTTTGGAGAGTGACCAAACATCTGAGCCACGTCGAGGTCGAAAGGCTTCACACCATCACCCTGCTTGAACGAGAAGTGAGCATCACCAGTTGTCTCACCAACTACATACAGTGGAGCACGCTCACGCTCAGCAATCTTACGAACATGCTCGATGTGCTTTTCGTCGATGAGCAAGCCCATACGCTCCTGACTCTCGTTAGCAATAATCTCCTTAGAGCTCAGAGTTTTGTCGCCGATAGGCAGCTTGGTCATATCAATCTCACCGCCACACTCCTCAACAAGCTCTGACAAGCAGTTCAGGTGACCTGCTGAGCCGTGGTCGTGGATAGAGACAACGGGGTTCACATCCTCCTCGCAGAGAGCACGAACCAGGTTATAGGCACGCTTTTGCATCTCAGGGTTAGCACGCTGTACGGCGTTCAACTCGATACCGTTGCTATAGCGACCTGTATCAACTGATGATACAGAACCACCACCAAGTCCGATACGGTAGTTATCACCACCAACCACAACAACCTTATTACCTGGCTGAGGCTCTTTCTTCAAGCAGTCGCGCTTTGTACCGTAACCTACACCACCAGCCAGCATGATAACCTTGTCGTAAGCGTATTTAGTATCGTTAGGCTCCTGATGCTCGAAAGTGAGTACAGAACCACATATAAGTGGCTGACCGAACTTATTACCGAAGTCAGAAGCACCATTAGAAGCCTTTATCAGGATCTGCTCTGGTGTCTGATACAGCCACTGACGAACGGGAAGAATGCTCTCCCAATCACGAGTCAGTTTGTCATCGTCAGTAAGACGTGGATAAGCAGTCATATAAACAGCTGTACCAGCGATAGGCCATGAACCTACGCCACCACCCATACGGTCGCGGATCTCACCACCAGTTCCTGTAGCGGCACCGTTGAATGGCTCCACGGTTGTAGGGAAGTTATGGGTCTCGGCCTTCAGAGAGATAACACTCTCGATATCCTTTATCTGGAAATAGTCACTTGTACTCTGATCCTTTGGAGCAAACTGCTCAACAACAGGACCCTGTGCAAAAGCTACATTATCCTTGTATGCAGAGAGAATCTTGTTTGGATTCTCCTGTGTTGTCTTCTTAATCATTGCGAAGAGCGAGCTCTCCATCTCCTTGCCATCAATGATGAAGGTACCACCAAAGATCTTATGGCGGCAGTGCTCAGAGTTAATCTGTGCAAAACCGAAAATCTCAGAATCAGTCAAAGGACGACCGTTCTGCTTCTCCAGTCCATGGAGATACTCAATCTCCTCAGGACTCAGGGCCAGACCTTCCTGCTCGTTATATTCCTCCAGATTATCCACATACTTAATGGGCTCGGGCTTGATGTTAATCGTAAAGATGTCCTGGTTCAGGCCATTGTACATGCGCTGCAACATCTCGTCGTGCTCAGCATCCTTACTGGCAACAGCCCAGTACTCTTCTATACGCGAAATGCCGCTGAGTCCCATGTTCTGAGTAATCTCAACAGCATTCGTAGACCAAGGGGTCACCATTTCGCGACGTGGACCAACATAGAACCCGTCTAATGTCTGGGCGTCCAACAGCGTGGCGCCGCCATAAAGCCAGCTTAACTCATTAATTTCCTGTTCACTAAGTGCGTGATCAACCTCAGTGGCGATCACCGTTTTCTGTGGGGTCTGAAAGAAGCGTATCATATCTTTATACCTTAATTATTTTAATTTGCCTGCAAAGGTAGTGCAAATCGAGCGAAATGCAAAATAAATTGCTATTTATTTTCATTTCCGAGATGCAGCCTACCTTCGAGTAAAGTCTCAAAGGTACGAATAAGTGAGAAGAAAACCAAAAGATTTTTGAGTTTTCTCGAACGAGAGTACTTTCGAGCAAAGTCTCAAAGGTAGTGCAAATCGAGCGAAAAAACATCTTTAATATGTGGATTCTTAGTTAAAATACTTTAAATGAACGCAACTTTATGATGTAAATAGCGTCTTATTAGTAACTTTGCAATGTTAAAGGAGTAATCATTAAAAATTGAATTTATGAAAAAGAGTGTATTTTTAGTTTCGATGGCAGCTGTTACTATGCTGATGACTAGCTGCGTATCAAAGAAGGAGCTGATAGCTTGTCAAGAAGAAAATAAGGCTCTGCAATCCAATTATATGGATACGAAGGAACAGTTGGCTGCCGCTAATGCCCGTGTGACCAGCATGGAAGAGCAGATGAAACAGCAGGAAAAGAATACCAGAGCCCTGCAGCGTTCTCTTGACAAGAGTCTGACCAATGCCAGTCAGAATAATATCAGTATTGAAAAGCTGGTTGACCAGATTAATGAGTCTAACCAGTATATTCGCCATTTGGTAGAGGTAAAGTCGAAGAGTGACTCACTGAATATGGTGTTGACGAACAACTTGACGCGTTCGCTGTCAAAAGAGGAACTGAAAGAAGTGGATGTTCAGGTGCTGAAGGGTGTTGTGTATATCTCATTGGCTGATAACATGCTGTATGAGAGTGGTACATATACCATCAACAAACGTGCCTCGCAGACACTGTCTAAGATTGCTAAGATCATCAAGGACTACAAGGATTACGACGTGCTGATTGAGGGTAATACTGATAATGTGCCCATCTCACGTGAGAACATTCGTAATAACTGGGACCTCTCTTGTCTGCGTGCCAGCAGTGTAGTACAGGCTTTGCAGAATGACTACGGTGTAGACCCCAAGCGTCTGACAGCTGGTGGACGTGGTGAGTATAATCCTCTCCAGCCCAACACGTCTGAGGTAGGTAAGATGCGTAACCGCCGTACTCAGATTATCATCACACCGAAGCTGGATGAGTTCATGGATCTCATTGGACAGGCTCCTGAAGAAAGCAAGTAAATCCCTTATATTATATAATAAGGTGGAACCGATTTAGGTCTTGATGTACGTCAAGACCTAAATTTTTTTTAAGGGAAAAACAAAAAAAGTTCCCAAAATATTTGTTTATATCGAAAAAAGTGCTTACCTTTGCATCCGCTTTCGCGCTAAAAACGGCGCTTGGGCAATAAGAAGGAGTTCTTTGAAAGGATTTACATAAGACAGATACGAAGTAGTACAAGAAGCGAGTATTTTTAAATACTTGGGTAATTGAACTTACCGTCAATTATGTTTTTTAGACTACCGGATGAGCG
>CAMUYR010000029.1 GCA_947164965.1 uncultured Prevotella sp.
ACAGCAGCCTGTGCGGCAGCCAGACGTGCGATGGGCACACGGAAGGGAGAGCAAGATGCGTAGTTCATGCCAATCTTAGCGCAGAACTTCACAGAGCTGGGCTCACCACCATGCTCACCACAGATACCACAGCGGAGGTCAGGACGTACCTCGCGGCCTTCCTTCACAGCGAACTTGATGAGACGGCCAACACCCTTCTGGTCGAGTACCTGGAATGGGTCAACCTTCAGAATCTTCTTGTCGAGGTATACAGGCAGGAACGAAGCGATGTCGTCGCGGCTGTAACCGAAGGTCATCTGAGTCAGGTCGTTGGTACCGAATGAGAAGTACTGAGCCTCCTCAGCGATACGGTCGGCAGTCAGGGCAGCACGAGGAATCTCGATCATGGTACCAATCTCGAACTCAACCTCCATGCCATACTCCTGGAACACTTCCTTAGCGGCATACTGGATAACTTCTTTCTGCTGCTTCAGCTCGTAGAGTGTACCAATCAGCGGAACCATAATCTCTGGCATAGGATTCTTGCCTTCCTTCTTCAGCTCGCAAGCAGCGCTCAGGATAGCCTTTGTTTGCATAGCAGTGATCTCAGGGAAGGTGATACCCAGACGGCAACCACGGTGACCCAGCATCGGGTTGTTCTCAGCGAGAGATGCTACGCGGCGCTGGATAGTCTCCAGAGAGACACCCATCTCCTTAGCCATCGTCTCCTGACCAGGAATATCGTGGGGAACAAACTCGTGCAAAGGAGGATCGAGCAGACGGATGTTGACGGGCAGACCGTCCATAGCCTCGAGGATGCCCTTGAAGTCAGCCTTCTGGTAAGGCAGCAGCTTAGCAAGAGCCTTCTCACGTCCAGCAACGCTGTCAGAGAGAATCATCTCACGCATAGCGATGATCTTCTTATCCTCGAAGAACATGTGCTCAGTACGAGTCAGACCAATACCCTTGGCACCGAACTGACGAGCCACCTGTGCATCGTGAGGCGTATCAGCATTGGTACGAACCTGCAGCTTGGTGTACTTGTCGCAGAGATCCATCAGCTCCTTGAAGTCACCAGAGAGCTCAGCAGCCTTAGTGGGCACCTCGCCAGCATAAACCTGACCAGTGGTACCGTTCAGAGAGATGTAGTCACCCTCCTTATATACAACGCCGTCAATCTCGACAGTCTTGTCCTTATAGCTAACGTTCAGAGCACCTACGCCTGATACGCAGCACTTACCCATACCACGGGCAACCACAGCAGCGTGAGAGGTCATACCACCACGAGCGGTCAGGATACCCTCGGCAGCAGCCATACCAGCGAGGTCCTCAGGAGAGGTCTCGATACGTACGAGCACTACCTTGTGGCCGTCCTCGTGCCAAGCCTTGGCGTCGTCAGCATGGAACACAATCTGACCACAGGCAGCACCAGGAGATGCGGGCAAACCCTGAGCAATCACCTTAGCGGCAGCCAGAGCCTTCTTGTCGAATACGGGGTGCAGCAGCTCGTCGAGCTTGTTGGGCTCGCAACGCATGATAGCGGTCTTCTCATCAATCATACCCTCATGGAGCAGGTCGATGGCAATCTTAACCATAGCAGCACCTGTGCGCTTACCGTTACGGGTCTGCAGGAACCACAGCTTGCCCTCCTGAACGGTGAACTCCATATCCTGCATATCGTGATAGTGGTGCTCCAGCTTGTCCTGGATACCATTCAGCTCAGCATAGATCTCAGGCATTGCCTCCTCCATAGAAGGATACTTGGCTACGCGCTCAGCCTCAGAGATGCCAGCGCGCTCAGCCCAGCGCTGAGAACCGATCTTTGTGATCTGCTGTGGAGTACGGATACCAGCCACAACGTCCTCACCCTGTGCGTTAACCAGATACTCACCGTTGAACAGGTTCTCACCATTGGCAGCATCACGGCTGAAGCATACGCCAGTAGCAGATGTGTCGCCCATGTTACCGAATACCATGGCCATAACTGATACGGCAGTACCCCACTCGTCGGGGATGCCTTCCATCTTACGATAGAGGATAGCGCGCTCGTTCATCCAAGAACGGAACACAGCGCAGATAGCACCCCAGAGCTGCTCGATAGGATCGTTGGGGAAGTCCTTACCTGTGCGCTCCTTGATGGCAGCCTTGAACAGCTTAACCAGCTTCTTCAAATCCCCTACAGAGAGGTCCTTATCGAGCACAACACCGCTCTCCTTCTTAACCTTCTCGATAATCTCCTCGAATGGATCGATATCAGTCTTGTTGACTGGCTTCATCTCGAGCACAACGTCACCGTACATCTGTACGAAACGACGATATGAGTCGTAAACGAAGTGAGGATTGTTGGTCTTCTTAGCCATACCCTCAGCTACCTCGTCGTTCAGACCAAGGTTCAGGATGGTATCCATCATACCAGGCATTGAAGCACGGGCACCAGAACGTACTGATACCAACAGAGGATTCTGGGCATCACCGAACTTGCAGTTCATCAGGTCCTCGATGTGCTTAACAGCAGCCATCACGTCGTCGTTCAGCAGCTCCATAATCTTCTGCTGACCTACCTGATAATATTCGTTACAGCAATCTGTAGTGATTGTGAAACCTGGAGGAACAGGAACACCAATGTGGTTCATTTCGGCAAGGTTTGCACCCTTACCACCAAGTTCCTCACGCATTTTTGCATTACCTTCGGCCTTACCGTTACCGAAGAGATAAACTCGTTTTTGACTCATACGGTTTAAAAATTACGTTTATTATTATACTTTAAGCTATATAAATTCTCAATTCTGCAAAGTTAGTAATAATTCCGCACATACACAAGAAAAATGCGCAAAATCTTTTTTCGTTAGCATTTTTTTTGTAATTTTGTGCCCCAAAAGAGAATTATGGCAAGAAATAAGAAACCATTACCGCTCCTCGAGAGCGTGAAGATAGAGGCTGTAGCAGCCGAAGGAAAGTGTCTGTTCCACTGGGATGACCTAGTGGTCTTTGTCCCCTTCTGTGTGCCTGGTGATATATGCGATGTACAAATTCGCCGCAAGAAGCACTCGTTTGCTGAGGGCGAAGTAGTACGCTTCATAGAATATAGTAAGGTACGCGCGACTCCATTCTGTCAACACTTTGGCGTCTGTGGTGGTTGCAAATGGCAGAATCTGCCCTACGAGGAGCAGCTCAAGTTCAAGCAGCAGCAGGTGTTCGACCAGTTGACACGTATCGGCAAGATAGAGTTGCCTGAGTTCCGTCCCATCATGGGGTCGGTTCATACGCAGGCCTATCGCAACAAGCTGGACTTTGGTTGTGCCAACAAACGATGGCTGACGAGCGAACAGCTAAAGGATGAAACGCTGGTGAAAGACACGCCTGCTATAGGTTTCCACATTACTGGAGCCTTCGATAAGATCCTGCCTATTGAGAAGTGTTGGCTGATGGACGACCTGCACAACCAGATACGTAATGGGGTGCGCGACTATGCCGTAGAGCACGGACTCTCGTTCTTCGATCTCCGTGCGCAGATTGGTTTGTTGCGTGATGTCATTATCCGCAATAGTGCCAGTGCCGAGTGGATGGTCATCTTCCAGTTCCACTACGACGAGACGGGTGGCGAGCAGGAAGCATTAGGACTGCTGCAGCATATTGCCGACAAATTTCCTCAGATCACTTCCCTACTCTACCTGGACAACCAGAAGTGCAACGATACAATCGGCGATCAGGAGATTTTCGTATTCAAGGGTAAGGATCACATCTTTGAACTGATGGAAGACCTGAAGTTCAAAGTGGGTCCCAAGTCGTTCTATCAGACGAATACGGAGCAGGCTTACCATCTATACAGCGTGGCTCGTGAGTTTGCAAATCTGACTGGCAACGAGCTGGTTTATGATTTGTATACTGGCACAGGAACCATTGCCAACTTCGTTGCCAAGAAAGCCAAGAAGGTTATCGGTATCGAATACGTGCCAGAAGCCATCGAGGATGCAAAAATCAACAGCGAAATCAACGGCATCGAGAACACCCTGTTTTATGCTGGCGACATGAAGGACATTCTGACTGACGAGTTTATTGCTGAGCACGGACGTCCTGATGTCATCATCACCGATCCTCCACGTGCAGGTATGCATCCTGATGTGGTGAAAACCATTCTCAATGCTGCGCCCAAACGTATCGTGTATGTCAGTTGCAACCCCGCCACACAGGCCCGAGACCTGCAGCTGATGGACGAGCAATACCGTGTGTTAGCCGTGCAACCCGTTGATATGTTTCCACATACGCCTCACGTAGAGAACGTGGTACTATTGGTGCGCAGAGATTAAAAAAAAGTGAGAAATGCTCTGAAAAAGTTGCAGAATTAAAAAATAAGTCGTATCTTTGCCACATATTACTAATCAAACCGCAAAGATATGAAAAGACTGACATTACTCCTTGCGCTGTTCGTATCGACTATGATTAGCGTCAGCGCAGAAGAATTGGAATCACAGGAGACCAATGGTGAAAAGGCTACCATCGAGGTGCCAGCCTGGGTGAAAAACATTAAGTTCAGCGGCTACGGCATGCTGCAGTATCAGGGTACCGATCAGGAGGGAGCCAAGAGCAACTCTTTCAACCTCCGTCTGGCCCGTTTTATTCTGGATGGCAAGATTGGCGACTTTGACTGGCGTGCCCAGATTCAAGGTACCAATGCCAAGGGTCCAGGTGAACCCACCGTACAACTCGTAGACCTCTATGCTGAATGGCGCAAATATCCAGAATTCAAGATTCGTGCCGGTCAGTTCAAGCGTGCTTTCACATACGAGAACCCAACCCACCCCATCACTCAGGGTTGGCGAGCATACGCTGACGTAATTAACAACCTGTCAGGCTTTGGCGATCGTACCGGCGAAAAGAGCTCTGGTGGTCGAGATATCGGTATTCAGTTCTCTGGTGACCTATTCCCCAACGCCAATGGCCGTCGTCTGTTCCACTATCAGGTAGGTATCTACAACGGTGAGGGTGTCAACACAAAGGATCAGGACAATCGCAAGGATATCATCGGTGGTGTTTGGGTAATGCCTATCAAGGGTCTGCGCATTGGTGCTTTCGGATGGACTGGTAGTCGTGGTGGTATGCTCGACCCACTTACAGGTGAGAAGCGTAGTGTAGAGAAGAACCGTTATGCCTTCTCAGCTGAATACAGCCAGGATGAATACATGTTCCGTGCCGAGTATCTCCACAGCCAAGGCTGGGGTGCAGCTGCTGCTGCTAACAACGTGCGCGAGATTGACTACTCTAAGGGCGATAAGGCCGATGGCTGGTATGCCTTTGGTATCGTGCCTGTCATTAAGTCAAAACTCCACGCCAAGGCCCGTTATCAGTGCTATCGTGCACAGAAGGAATGGGGAACGGCCAAGACATCGTATGAGGTTGGTCTCAACTATTTCTTTACCAAGAATCTGGAGATGCATCTTGAATATGCACGCATCAACGACCGCTCGTTGGCCAAGCATGACTACAACTTAGTAGATTTAGAGTTAGATTTCAGATTCTAAGCTCTTTTGCGAAGAAAGAGGAAGCGCTTTACCAGCGATTCCCACAAATGCGTCTTCTGACGCAGAATACTCATAGAATAAGCCGCGCTGACAAAAACCAGTGCGGCTTCTATTGTCCAATAGAGCCAACCTTCCAGCAGCAACGAAACCACATAGACTGATATACCAAACAACGTCTGCAGGAAAGCGTAAAGCATCAGTTTAGAAGTGCCTCGATACTGGTATCTCCAATAAGCATAACCATTAATCATCAGGAAGTCAAAAACATGAGCAACCACAATAGCCAAACCTGTCCCTAAGATTCCGTAATAGCGATAACCAAACACAACCATTACCACAAAAACAATATAATAGGTGGTTTCGAGCAGCAGGAAAGACAACGAAAAGCTACGAGCCAGCGTGATATATGCTACTGGCAAAGTCATCACCTTGAAATACATTGCCAACACAGCCACCTGTGCCATTCCTATAACAGGCAAGAACTCGTCGCTAAACAACAGGGGAATAAGCACGGGAAGCAACATGATAAGAGCTGCCAACATGGGTGATAGCAACAGCAAAGATACCTCCATCTGTCTGTTTACCGTCTTATTTGTGGCTTCAACGTCCTGATTAACAGCTGAAAGACGCGGAAAATAATCACTCTCCATAGCAGAAAACACCATTCCGGCATAAGTCATCGTAATCAGGTAACCGACATTAAAAAGACCTACATCACCCAATCCGCCTTCTACGTTCAGGAAGGAACGAATAACCATTTCCGATCCGCTACTGGCTACTGCTGCCAACACAAAAGCCAGCCCCAACCGAATCATGCCGAAACCCTCGCCTAGCAGAGAACGATTGAATTTCAGATGCAAGGGGTAGCAACGATACGAATAATAGATGGTGGAAAGCATGGTTACCAAGGCTGTCAAGACGATGACAGGCATAACACCAGAGTGAAACAGGAAATAGTAAAGCGGTACGGAGATGAACAACGAAAGCAGAGCTGTTATAATCTGTAGCTTAGCCAATGGGCCCAAGCGGCGTGTAGCTTTCAGAATTGCTGTCTCGCCACCCGTGATAGCTAACATAGCAACTGAAACACCCAAGACAGCGTAGTGGAGTGTGTGATTACCCCAGGTAAACGTGAGTGTATCAGCAAAAGAACTGGAGATAACACAGAATAGGACACCAAGTGCGGCAGCTATCAGGCTCCACAGGCGAACCACCTGTATGAAGTGCAAGAGACGCTCGTCCGACCGTTCATCATATAGTTCTGAAAGACGGGGTACTGCGCCAAACGAAATACCTAAATTAGTAAACTGAGCCGCAAAGTTCTGTACAGACATCAGCAATGACGCGAGTCCCATTCCGCCAGGACCTAACAAGATGGCTACAAACTTATTACGTACAAGGCCTATCAAGATATTGAGACCCTGCACGCCTCCGAAAATACCTGTGTATTTCAACACATGGCCGTAGCTCTCGTCGCGTTCTTCTACCATTTGTCTTTAAAATCGAACGCAAAATTACATATTTTATTGCATTTACACAAATAAATTTGGATTTTTACTCACTTATTCGTAACTTTAACTGCGGTTGAAATTACTCACGCTCGAAAAATCTCAAATAAATTTGGATTTTTACTCACTTATTCGTAACTTTGTACCCATGAAGTTGTCTGTTATCATTCCCGTGTATCGCGTAGAAGCCACTCTCGACCGTTGTGTAAAGAGTGTGCTAAGCCAACATGTGGACGATATGGAAGTGTTGTTAATTGACGATGGATCACCAGACAAATGTCCCCAGATATGTGATGAGTGGGCCAAGAAAGATGATCGCATCCGCGTCATACATCAGGAGAACGGTGGTTTAAGCGATGCTCGAAATACGGGTATAGATGCTGCCCAAGGCGACTATCTCACCTTTGTTGACTCCGATGATTATTTATCCTCCAACACCTACGGACCGCTACTGAAACTCTTGGATGACGCAGACATTCTGGAATATTCCATCACCAACAGACTCGCATTGCCAAACCATTGTTATACGGACATGGGCGAGTATTGGCTACAGGGACAGGCCTATCTGCACACTTATGCCTGGAACAAAATCTACAAGAGGACATTATTCGAACAGGTCAGATTTCCAAAAGGCAAAGTGTTTGAGGATGTCTACACACTCCCACAGTTACTGAAAAGGGCCCAAAAAGTGAAAACCTGCAGCAAGGGCTTTTACCACTACTGCTATAATCCCAATGGTATCACAGCCAACGCCAGCGGCGAACAATTGGACATGTTGCTAGACGCTCATCTTGCTAATGGAATGCCTATGGACGATGCCTACTATCTGTACCTTCTGAACATCCAAATAGACGTCTGGGAACGGCTTGGTGGCGACATCAAGTTACCTGTCAGAAAGCTAAATCCACAAGTCTTCAAAGGTTTCGACAAACTAAAAGCAATTACACTTAACAAGATAGGAATCAACAAGTTATGCAAAATCATAAAGACATTACATTACATCAAGAAGCCCAGCCGCTGGTAACATTTATCGTTACCTACTACAACTTACCCGTGCAGATGCTGTGCGAGTGCATCAACAGCATTCTGGCACTCTCTCTGCGTCCCTTCGAACGCGAGATTATCGTCGTTGATGACGGTTCAGAGGTAAGTCCTATGAACGGACTGATGCAATATGGTGATGAGATTATCTACGTCAGACAAAAGAACGGAGGTGTCAGCGAAGCACGCAATACCGCACTTCGTATGGCGAAAGGCAAATACATACAAATCGTAGACGGCGACGACTATCTGCTACAGGCTCCCTATGAGCATTGCTTGGACTTGATTCGCTACGGGAACGACCTGGATGTGGTGCTCTTCGACTTTACCAAATCTTCAACGAAAGACGACTCCGTCTATCATGACTCTCCCATTCAGTCAGGTGCCGACTTCATGCGCAACAACAATATTCGTGGCGCTGTATGTTGTACGTTATTCCGACAGGCAGCACGCAGCAAACTATTGTTCACTCCTGGCATAGAATACGGTGAGGACGAGGAGTTTACGCCCCAACTACTATTGAGGGCGGAGACCGTTATTGTAACAGATGCACAGGCTTATTTTTATCGACCCCGCAATTCTTCAGCTATCCATCAGCACAATGATGAAAGAAAGCAGAAACGTCTGGACGACACGATGGAAGTCATCTTGCACTTGAACCAGATTGCAGACACGATGCCACAAACAGACCGCATTGCATTACAAAGGAGAGTGGCTCAACTGACGATGGATTATATCTATAACACCATTGTACTGACCCATTCTCGCCAGATACTCAACGAAAGACTGGAGGCGCTGCGTCAAGAGGGGCTCTTCCCGCTGCCAGACCGTGACTATTCGAAGAAATACAAGTGGTTCCGCCGTATGACGAATACACAATGGGGACGCGCCATTCTGCTGAACACGCTGCCACTAATGAAGAAAGAGAAATGAGGATACTGCTCGTTGGCGAATACAGCAACGTACACAACACGTTGGCACAGGGACTTAGGGCACTGGGCCATGAGGTGTGCGTCATCTCGAACGGTGACTTCTGGAAAAACTACCCACGAGATATCGATGTAGCCCGTCGACCAGGCAAATGGGGTGGCATCCGATTGATGCTGAAACTCTGGAGCCTGCTTCATAAAATGCAGGGGTATGACGTGGTGCAGCTTATTAATCCTATGTTCTTCGAACTGAAAGCAGAACGTCTCTTCTGGTTCTATAAGTGGCTCCGCAGGCACAACAAGAAGCTCTTTCTGGGCGCTTTCGGCATGGATTACTATTGGGTAAACGAGTGTATCACCCGTAAGCCCTTGCGCTATAGCGATTTCAATTTCGGAGATCAAATTCGTACTGATGAAGCAGCACGTATAGAACAGCAAGACTGGTTGAATACCCCTAAAGAACGGTTGAACAGAATGATAGCCGAGGATTGCGACGGCATCATCACAGGACTCTATGAATATCAGGTATGCTATCAGCCCAACTTCCCTGAAAAAACGCAATTCATCCCCTTTCCCATTGCCTCCTTCAGTCCTGTTAATCATATCGCTGCCAATCATCCTATCACCCTGTTTATCGGCATCAGCAAAAACCGAAGTGCCTATAAGGGAACGGACATCATGCTGAAAGCCGCCAAGGATGTAGCAGCACACTATCCTGAACAGGTAAGACTACAAATAGCCAATGGCGTCCCCTTTGCTCAATATGAGAAGATGCTAAATGAGAGCGATGTGCTGCTCGACCAGCTCTACAGCTATACCCCTGCTATGAATGCACTGTTGGCTATGTCGAAAGGTATCATTGTTGTAGGAGGCGGAGAGCCTGAAAACTACGAGATCATAAATGAGACCGAGCTACGCCCCATCATCAATGTCGAGCCCAACTACGAGAGTGTTCGTCACGAATTAGAACAGCTGGTGCTTCATCCTGAGCGCATACCAGAGTTGAAACGCCAGAGCCTGGAATACATAAAAAAGCATCACGACTATAAAAAAGTCGCGATGCAATACGTTAATTTCTGGAATCGCTGATTGATTACTCAGCAGCGGGAGCTTCTGCAGCAGCCTCTTCAGCGGGAGCCTCAGCAGCAGCGGCCTCAGCAGCCTTTGCTGCTTCTTCCTCAGCCTTAGCAGCCTCGGCAGCAGCCTTCTTCTCAGCTACCTTCTTAGCAATCTCCTCGTTCACTTTCTTCTCCTGAGCCAGCTCCTTAGCAGCAGCATCCTTCTTTGCTTTAGCGTCAGCCTCTGCGATCTTAGCCAGACCGTTCTGCTTGTCAGCTTTCCAAGCATCGAATTTCTTCTGTGCGGTAGCTTCGTCAAAAGCACCTTTCTTAACGCCACCCTTCAGGTGTTTCATCATGTAGACACCCTCACGGCTAAGAATGTTACGAACAGTGTCGGTAGGCTGTGCACCTGTCTCGACCCAGTAAAGTGCACGCTCGAAATTAAGGTCTACTGTGGCAGGATTGGTGTTTGGGTTGTAAGTACCAATCTTCTCAGTAAATTTACCATCACGTGGTGCACGAGCGTCGGCGATAACAATGCTGTAAAAAGCATAGCTCTTACGGCCACCGCGCTGCAGTCTGATTTTTGTTGCCATTGTTTAAATGATTTAATTGTTTAACTTTAATTTCATGCTCTTATCTCGTAAAAGCGGGTGCAAAGGTAGTCATTTTTCGGCAATCGCCAAAATATTTTTGGGAAAAAGCGCTTAATATCACTTTTTTTAATTATTTTTGCAGCCTAATGAGGGATTTATCGATACTTATTCCTACATTTAACGACGAATGCGTGCTCCTGGTAATGCAATTACAGCAGCAGGCAGAAGCTGCCGGGATTACCTATGAAATCCTGGTGGCAGACGATGGTTCTACCCAGAAGAATGTCATCGAAGCAAACAGGAGTATCAATACTCTGTCTCGTTGCCGTTACTTGGAACAGCCTCAAAACATGGGGCGTGCAGCTATTCGTAACTATTTGGTAAGCCAGGCTCAGTATCCCTGGTTACTGTTCATCGACAGCGATATGATGCTGAGGCATGAAGACTACCTGCAAAAATACATCCAAACACCAGAGAGCGCCGAACTGATCTATGGCGGTGTCAGCATTGGCGAGGGACCTCAGGACTGTCTGCGAGCCATCTACGAAAGGGCTGTGGCTCATGAGCACACTATAGAGCGACGAAAAGCTCAGCCCTACCAAGACTTTCATACTGCCAATTTCATGATTAGCAGGTCGCTGATGCAGCAGCATCCTTTCGACGAGCGCTTCCGTCACTATGGCTACGAGGATGTCCTGTTAGGCAAGGAACTACAGCAGGCTGGTATTACGATTCGCCATATTGATAATCCGCTGAGTTTCGAACGTTTCGAGACCAACGCCTCGTTTATCAGCAAGACAGAAGAAGGACTGCGAACATTGAAAACGTTTCATGCTGAGCTTCATGATTACTCCCGTCTTCTTCAGGCCTTTCGTCAGCGTCCCTGGCTAATGCCACTCATGAGGCTGACATATCACCTTTTTGGAAAATATCTTCGCAATCAACTGACAGGTAACCATCCTCGGCTCTTTGCGTTCAAATTATACAAACTGGCTTATTTTGCATCCTTATGGAAAAAGTAATATTAGGCATAGATCCAGGAACGAATATCATGGGATATGGCGTCATCAAGGTGGTTAACAACAAACCCGAAATGGTGACGATGGGCATCATTGATATGCGAAAGATTGAAGACGGTTATCTGAAGCTTGGACATATCTTTGAACGCGTCACAGGTATCATCGATGCGTATCTACCTGACGAGATGGCCATTGAGGCTCCTTTCTATGCCAAAAACGTGCAGACCACACTCAAGTTGGGACGTGCACAGGGAACAGCCATCGCCGCAGCTATTCATCACGGAGTTCCTATCCACGAATATGCACCTATGAAGATCAAGATGGCCATTACGGGTAACGGCTCTGCATCGAAGGAGCAGGTAGCTGGTATGCTGCAACGCCTGTTGAAGTTCGACAAGGACGCTCTGACGAAATTCATGGATGCCACAGATGCCTTGGGAGCCGCCTATTGCCACTATATGCAGATGAACCGTCCTGAGAGTGAGGCTCATTACAAGGGATGGAAGGACTTTATCAACAAGAATCAAAACAAAGTAAGTAAGGTATGCAAAAAGTAACTGCTGTCGTAGGACGAAACGGAAGCGGAAAGACACTCTATATCGAGAAATTGCGCAGGCAAATGGCCTCTGACAAGATACGCTATATTGCCTTTACCGACTCGTATGGCGTCAATGTAGACGGACAGTATTATCTCCAATTGCGCTGGAACCAGCACGACATTGACCACGAGACGCCTACCGTTGGTGACTTGCTGGAGAAAGCTTATCAGTTGGCTGGTGCCGATACAGCAGAGCGCCGTCAGTTGCAGCAACATCTGTATGAGCTGTTCCATATGGACGACTTTCTCGATAAATACATCATTACGCTGTCGAGTGGCGAACTGCGTAAGTTCCAACTTACCAAGACGCTCTTTGCCAATCCCAGTTTGCTCATCATGGACAATCCTTTTATAGGGCTGGACGCTGAGACACGCGATCAGTTGAAGCAGCTGTTGTTACTGCTCTCCGAACAGCGTAACATCGAGATTATGTTAGTGCTCTCGAAGACGGACGATATTCCTGTCTTTGTGTCGGAAGTAATCGAATTTTCGGATAATTCGGATAATCCCCTCCCACCCTGCTCTCGCGCTGAATATTATGCTCGCCAGAAGCCCATTCCCCCGCATGTTCTCTCTGACGATTTACGTGATGCCATTCTGTCGCTTCCTTACCACGACAACGACTACGACTGTCAACGAGTGGTGGATATGCACAACGTCAGCATCCGCTATGGCGAGCGTACCATCCTGAAAGACCTCGACTGGACGGTGATGAATGGCGAACGGTGGGCTCTTAGCGGACAAAATGGCAGTGGAAAATCCACCCTCTTGTCGCTTGTCTGTGCTGACAATCCTCAGAGTTACGCCTGCGATATCACGCTCTTCGATCGTCCTAGAGGCTCTGGCGAAACCATCTGGGACATCAAGAAGCATATAGGATATGTATCGCCCGAGATGCACAGAAGCTATAAACGCAATCTCCCCGCTATCCGTATTGTCGCCAGCGGACTCATGGACAGCATCGGGCTCTATGCCATTCCTAACCAGAACGACTATGACAAGTGTCGCTGGTGGATGAACATTTTCGGCATTTCCCATCTGGCCGACAAGCCATTCCTGCAGCTGTCCAGTGGCGAACAGCGTCTGGTATTGCTGGCACGCGCCTTTGTCAAGGACCCGCAATTGCTGATATTAGACGAGCCCCTGCATGGTCTCGACCTGTTGAATCGCCGTTTGGTGAAGGATGTCATTGAGACATTCTGTCAGCGTCGCAACAAAACGATGATTATGGTGACGCACTATCAAGAGGAGTTACCTGTCAATATTACCCACTC
The DNA here is from genome assembly GCA_947164965.1 of uncultured Prevotella sp. Classification (GTDB taxonomy): domain Bacteria; phylum Bacteroidota; class Bacteroidia; order Bacteroidales; family Bacteroidaceae; genus Prevotella. The sequence continues at coordinate 13,525 of CAMUYR010000029.1, forward strand.
ATTATGGCTTGAACGCCACGAATAACGATTTTGGCACAATGTTTGTAAGCACTCACAACGTATGACAAGTCAATTTTCACCCAAGGTATCCGAGATTCTCGCTTACTCTCGCGAAGAAGCCGCCCGACTAGCCAGTCAGAGCGTGGCCCCCGAACATCTGTTGCTCGGGCTTTTGCGCATGAAGGAAAGTCCTGTCATCGATGTCTTCAACCGACTCGACATCAATCTGCAGTCGTTGAAGACCGCATTGGAAGACAGGGTGCGTGAAGACGAGATCGGAAGACCTATTTACACACAACAATTAGTGCTTAATGAAGAAGCAAGCAACATTCTGAAACTGGCCGTGCTTGAAGCCCGACTGCAACACACTATGCGAGTCGAGGAACAGCATCTGCTGTTGGCTATTCTTCACGACCAGCAAGAGACTGGTGCTAAACAAGTATTAGAAATGAACAACATGAATTACGACGATGCTTTAACGCTGCTCAGTGTCAAGGATGGCATTGGGCTGCCTGAAGAGGATTATGAAGAGGACGATACCACTGCTGGCGGCTCCTCTAATAGCCAGTCCTCGTCAAGCAATACCACCACAACAACCCAGCAGAAGACGAAATCCAAGACGCCCGTTATCGATAATTTTGGTACCGATCTCACACAGCAGGCTCGCGAAGGCAAGCTCGATCCGTGTGTCGGTCGCGAAAAGGAGATAGAACGCGTTGTGGAGATATTAGGCCGACGCAAGAAGAACAACCCGATTCTGATTGGAGAACCAGGCGTAGGAAAAAGTGCTATCGTGGAAGGATTGGCACAGATGATTATCAGTCACCACTGTTCACCGATGCTCTTCAACAAACGTCTGGTGACACTCGATATGACTGGTGTTGTTGCCGGAACCAAATATCGCGGACAGTTCGAAGAACGCATGAAGATGCTCGTTAAGGAATTAGAGCAAAACCCTGATATTGTGATATTTATCGATGAGATACACACACTTATCGGAGCAGGTTCTGCAGCAGGTACTATGGACGCAGCCAACATCCTGAAGCCTGCTCTTGCACGCGGCACCATCCAGTGCATTGGTGCTACTACGCTCGACGAATATCGTAACTCCGTAGAGAAGGATGGCGCATTGGAACGCCGCTTCCAGAAGGTTCAGGTTGAAGCTACCTCTAACGATGAGACCCTGCAGATTCTGCACAACGTTAAAGGCCGTTACGAGTATCATCATCACGTCACTTATACTGACGAGGCGCTGGAAGCATGTGTCAAGTTGACAGACCGTTACATCAACGATCGTTTCATGCCCGATAAGGCTATCGATGCAATGGACGAGGTTGGATCGCGTGTACATCTGAAGCATGCCTCCATTCCACCTGAGATTACCGAAATGGAGAAAGAACTCAAAGCCATTAAGGAGAAGAAGAATCAGGCTGTCACCAATCAGAATTTCGAACTGGCTGCCGGCTATCGTGACCGCCAGACTGTCTTGGAGCGTCAGCTGCAGGAGCTGAATCAGAAGTGGCTCAACGGCGAAGTAGACGTACGTCAGGAGATAACCGCTCAGGATGTGGCCGAAGTGGTGAGCATGATATCCGGCGTACCTGTTCAGCGCATGGCTCAAGAAGAAGGCATCCGCTTAAAGGGTATGGCCCAGGAACTGAAGAAGCATGTTATTGCCCAAGAGAAGGCTATCGATAAGATGGTACGTGCCATTCAGCGCAACCGTGTGGGACTGAAGGATCCCAACCACCCCATCGGTGTCTTTATGTTCCTTGGTCCGACAGGTGTCGGCAAGACATATCTCGCTAAGAAGCTGGCTGAGTTTATGTTCGGTTCTTCCGACGCTCTCATCCGCATCGACATGAGTGAATATACCGAATCATTCAATGTCTCCCGACTCATTGGTGCGCCTCCGGGCTATGTCGGTTATGAGGAAGGTGGTCAGCTGACCGAACGTGTACGCCGCCATCCCTACTCCATCGTCTTGCTCGACGAGATTGAGAAGGCACATGGCAATGTCTTCAACCTCCTGTTGCAGGTGCTGGACGAAGGCCGTCTGACTGATGGCAACGGGCGCTTCATCGATTTCCGCAATACCGTCATCATCATGACCTCCAATGCGGGAACCCGCCAACTGAAGGAGTTCGGTCGCGGCATCGGCTTCTCATCCGCAGGCTCAGGCAATCTGATGCTCAACGAACAGGATAAGGAGCACGCTCGCCAGATTGTGCAGAAGGCACTCTCCAAGCAGTTCTCGCCTGAGTTCCTCAACCGTCTGGACGAGATTATCACCTTCGACCAGCTCGACCTTGAGGCTATCAAACAGATTATCGATGTGGAACTGAGCGGACTCTACAAGCGCATCGGCGACCTTGGCTATACCATCGACCTCTCTGACGAAGCCAAGCAGTTTGTGGCCGAAAAGGGCTACGACGTGCAGTTTGGCGCCCGTCCGCTGAAGCGTGCCATCCAGAGTTATATCGAAGACGGCATCTCCGAACTCATCGTCAATGGCGACCTGGCTGAGGGAGCTATTATCCACGTCGGGAAGGCAGAAGGAAAAGAGGAATTAACGTTCACCGCCTGAAAATTTGGTGGAATCAGAAAAAGTTCGTACCTTTGCAGAAATTTTTGCAAAGATACGAATTTTTATTTTCATAAAGCATGGAATTAGCAAGTAAATACGACCCAAAAGAGGTCGAATCGAAATGGTATCAGTACTGGCTGGACAACAAGCTCTTTGCCAGTAAGCCTGACGGACGTCAACCTTACACAATTGTGATCCCACCACCCAACGTAACTGGTGTGCTGCACATGGGACACATGCTGAACAACACGATTCAGGACATCCTGGTGCGCAGAGCCCGTATGGAGGGTAAGAATGCGCTGTGGGTTCCTGGAACAGACCATGCTTCTATCGCAACAGAGGCAAAGGTTGTGAAGAAGCTGGCTGGCGAGGGTATCAAGAAGCGCGACCTGACTCGTGAGCAGTTCCTTGAGCATGCCTGGGACTGGACCCATGAGCACGGAGGCATCATCCTGAAGCAGTTGCGTCGTCTGGGTGCATCTTGCGACTGGGATCGCACAGCTTTCACTATGGACGAGACTCGTAGCGAGAGCGTTATCAAAGTATTCGTTGACCTCTACAACAAGGGCCTTATCTATCGTGGTCTCCGCATGGTAAACTGGGATCCAAAGGCTCTTACAGCCCTTTCTACCGAAGAGGTTATCTATAAAGAGGAGCAGAGTCATCTGTTCCACCTCAAGTATTATGTAGATGGACTCACAGCGCTTGATAATGAGGAGGCACTGAAGGCTGAGGGCAACATCATCCATAAGGACAGCAAGGGTTACTACGCTGTCGTAGCTACCACTCGTCCTGAGACTATCATGGGCGATACCGCTATGTGTATCAACCCCAAGGATCCGAAGAACCAGTGGTTGAAAGGCCGCAAGGTTATTGTTCCTCTGGTGAATCGTGTGATTCCTGTTATCGAGGACCGTTATGTTGACATCGAGTTCGGTACAGGCTGTCTGAAGGTTACTCCAGCCCACGATACCAACGACTATATGCTTGGTAAGACCCACAACCTCGAGACCATCGATATCTTCAACCCAGACGGAACAATCAGTGAGCAGAGTCCTATCTACGTAGGCATGGACCGCATGGACTGTCGTAAGCAGATTTCGAAGGATCTCCAGGAGGTTGGTCTGATGGAGCGTATCGAAGACTATATTAATAAGGTGGGATATTCAGAGCGTAATCCTGACACCGCCATCGAGCCACGTCTCTCACTTCAGTGGTTCCTCAAGATGCAGCACTTTGCCGACATCGCTCTGCCACCAGTCATGAACGACGAGCTGAAGTTCTATCCTGCAAAATACAAGAACACCTATAAGAACTGGTTGGAGAATATCCAGGACTGGTGTATCTCTCGTCAGCTGTGGTGGGGTCATCGCATTCCAGCCTACTATATAGAAGCCTCCCCCAACCCCTCCGAAGGAGGGGAGCCATTAGTGCCCGAGGGAAGTTTCGTTGTAGCAGAGACAGAAGAGGAAGCCTATAAACTTGCGCTTGAGAAGTTCCCCTCCCTCGGAGGGGCCAGGGGAGGCTTTACCTTGCGTCAGGACGAGGATGCCCTCGACACATGGTTCTCATCATGGCTCTGGCCTATCTCTCTCTTCGATGGTATCAACAATCCTGGCAACGAAGAGATCAAGTACTACTACCCCACTTCAGACCTCGTAACTGGTCCTGATATCATCTTCTTCTGGGTAGCCCGTATGATTATGGCTGGTTACGAGTATATCGGCGACATGCCTTTCAAGAACGTTTACTTCACAGGTATCGTTCGTGATAAGCTGGGTCGTAAGATGTCTAAGTCACTTGGTAACTCTCCTGATCCTATCGAACTGATTGAGAAGTTCGGTGCTGATGGTGTCCGCATGGGAATGATGCTCTCTGCTCCTGCAGGTAACGATATCCTCTTCGACGAGGCCCTCTGCGAGCAGGGACGTAACTTCAATAATAAGATCTGGAATGCCTTCCGTCTGGTGAAGGGCTGGAAGGTTGCAGATATCGAGCAGTCAGAGGCTGGCAAGATTGCTACCGCTTGGTTCGAGGCTAAGCTGAAGCAGACTAACGCCGAGGTTAACGACCTCTTCAAGAAGTATCGTATCTCTGAGGCTCTGATGGCTGTATATAAGCTCTTCTGGGATGAGTTCTCTTCTTGGTATCTCGAGATGGTTAAACCTGCCTATATCAATGGCGAGCCACAGCCTATCGACCGTCAGACCTACGACAAGACGCTTGAGTTCTTCGAGATCCTGTTGAAGATGCTCCACCCATTCATGCCATTTATCACCGAGGAGCTCTGGCAGCACCTCTATGATCGCAACGCAGGCGAGAGCATTATGCGCGACAAGTTGGAGTTGGCTGCTCCTACAGAGGCCGACAACAAGATTGCCAACGATATCGAACTCGTTAAACAGATAGTATCTGGTGTTCGTATGGTTCGCAACCAGAAGAACATCGCTCCTAAGGAGCAGCTCGACCTGCAGGTTGTTGGCAAGAACGACTACGCAGCGTTTGATGCAGTAACCATCAAGATGGCCAATCTAAAGAGCATCAACGTGGTTGCTGAGAAGGATGCTACAGCCTCAGCCTTCATGGTTGGTACCGACGAGTTTGCTGTACCTGTTGGCGACATGATTGATGTCGAGGCTGAGATTGCCAAGATGGAAGCCCAGCTGCAACACCTCGAAGGTTTCCTAGCTGGTGTGATGAAGAAGCTCTCTAACGAGCGCTTCGTAGCCAATGCCCCTGAGGCAGTTGTTGCCCTCGAGCGCAAGAAGCAGAGCGATTCAGAAGAAAAGATTGCTTCGCTGAAGGAAAGCATCGCTGCTTTAAAGAATAAGTAACTTTGGGATGATCTTTCAAGATAGCAAAAAACACAGGGGCTCTCCCTGTGTTTTTTGCTATTAATCCAATGATGATAATGCAGATAAGTTACCGCCCTGTAAACTTTCCAACGAAGAGTATCACGTTTGACGATACTTCACGGATAACATAGACAAAGGGGTGATTGGCATGGAATGTGGCTTTGGGATATTCTACCGGTCCTACAGAAGATTTTTCATACATGCCAGCAACGGTGACAGCAGCAGCTTCCGAGCCTTCCTCGTTGACCTTGATTTTAGCCTTCTGGCGCATCATGGCGATATAGACAGGCACATCGCACATATTGGGAATCTCTGAGAAATCTGAGTCAAAAGCCAGATTAACGCCCATCTTCTTCATCAGTCCCACAAGCCCATCATTATCAAGTTCATCAGTATCCGAACTTGTCTCAAAGCGTGGAAGCTTCAGGTCTACTTCATAATGTCTATACATATCTCCCTCACCGCCTGTATATGTTTTAGTATATAGTCCTCTTTGCGCCAACAGATTAACAATATCATCCGTAGTCTTACCTTCCTCTGGCAACATTACCATCATTTTCCAATGACCATTGCCATAGGGTATCTCGATAGCGGTATAGGTATTGTTCTTCAAGTAGTTAATAAGCACGTTCTGATGCATCATTGGCAGTTTGGTGTTACCGTTCTCTGATGTAAAGGTCTCCGTATTCGTGTTCTTCTGGTCGAACTTTGATGTCCAATCAGCCTTGAAATAGATGGCATTCAGCAGATACGACACCATATCAGGATTCACATCGTCCAAGATAGTAGGAATCATTCCCTTCGTCTTGTCGTTACACCAGCCATTGATGTGGTCAAGCGTTTGTGGTAATGAGAAGTCGAGTACCTCTGCCTTTGCATCGTAGTAGGTCTGCATATCCTGCTGGAACTGCTGTTTCAGCGTGTAGTTCTTGTTTAGGAAGATGGCGTTGGCAATGTTCAGCTGTACGTCCGTGTCTACCTTGGGCAACCCCTCTATCAGCTTTCTGCAGTATTCGTTCACAGCCTGGATTCCTCCCTTATGGAATCCTAATGCCTGTTCCAATTCCTGCTCAGTCTTACCTGTAGCCGCATCGTTCACCATACCTAGAACATAAGTGATGCTAAGTGGTGAATAGATAAAGCTCTTGGCGCTCTTGTCGACATCATTCACCGTCTTTAGGAAGTTCAGCGTAAATTGATTGTTGTCTTTGGCAAAGACATACTGCTCGGCTGTCAGTTCAATGGGCTGTGGATCTGATACCATGTAAACAATAGTCTTGGAACCTTCCAAGTCATCTACTATTTCCGATGAAGAGGAGCATGACAATAACAGGTTGCTGATTGCCATCATTGCTAATACCGATAAAAGATTCTTTTTCATATTCGTTGTGTTTTATGTTTTCTGAAAGAAATTAGTTCCTACTGATTATTCAGATGCAACCGGAGACCGAACTCAAAGGATGGTGCCAAGGGGTGCTCTTTATAATAATGTCTGAAAGAGGTGCCGTCGTTAAAATAATAGCCTAAAGAGGGCTCAAGGTAAATTCCAAACAAAGGGGTAATATTGTACTCTGCTCCTGCAGCAGCACTCACGGACCACTGCCAAAGCTTTTCGTTCAGACACTTCTCAAGCTGAACAGCACCTGAGAGATAGAGGCTGAAACCATTGGTCTTCCATAACTGATAGGAGAGACCTACAGGAACGCCCAAATAGTGCAGTTTCTGGTCTTTGCGGATATTCGGATAGAGGGGAATACTGAATTCAGAATAGAGATAAGTGTAGTTGACGCCTGTCAATAGTGAGAAACTGGAATTTAACTGATAGTGCACGCTGAGTCCTAAAGATACAGGTATATGGTGCTTTTCTTCAACATCTGTAAGTGTATATGACGTATTATCTATCACGATTATTTCAGGTTTGTTTTCTGAAGGTCCAAAGCCTATTCCCTCTGGATTTGGATCTTTATACACATATTCCGTATGAGAACTGTGGCTATTGAGGTAAACCGTTTGATTTTGACCTGCCGAAGCCAACAATCCGCCAGAAGCATTCAGTCCTATTGACCATTTGCCAGCAGACGACGAAGCCGATGTTTGCTTTGTTTTGTAATGAGCAACAGAATGGTTGTTAGTTCCGTTATTAACATGTCGACTCGTCATCACCGAAACCTGCTGGGGTTCCTCCTCCGACACCTGCTGAGGTTCGTCATCCTTCACTTTTACTTGCTGTTTTGATTCTTCTCTTACCTCTTGGTATATTTCAACAGCATTTGGCTGGTTTTCTTCCACAGACTTCCTTGGAGTGGCCTTTGTTTTGGCATGCGGTAACACATCAGCAAGAGTCAAAGTTTGACTATCTGGAGTCACCTCTTTAATAATAGGAGACACAGAAGTCTTTGAAACATGAGAAACCTTTGGAAGCAATTCGTCCTGATTAAACTGGTAAATAGCAAAGAATCCTATGAGAGCTAAAACGACTGCAGCTGCACCCAAAACCCATCGTTTGATGGCTACAGTTTTGGCAGCCGAATTATTCTGAAAGCCCATCTCACTCGCGATGTTCTCCCAAAGTCCAGCAGGTGGAGACATCTTATGCCCCTCCAGTTTCTGCTTCATATCGGTTGTCCAGTTCTCTTTCATTGTTTGCTGTTAGTTAAATCATTAATTCTCTTTGCCAGTAACCGTTTAGCGTGATAGAGTTGCGAGGCGGATGTGCGCTCGCTGATACTGAGCAGTTCTGCTATCTGTCTGTGCGAATAGCCCTCGAAGACGTAGAGATTCACAACAGTTCTGTATCCATCAGGCAGTTCGCTGATTAATCTGTGCAACTCGTCTGGCGATAGCCGTTCTGGTTGCGGTTCATCATCATCAGCCACATCTTGGCTGGCAATATCCTGTTCTACGAACATCAGATTCTTCCGTTGTTTCAGACAGGCTAGAGCCTCATTGACCACCACTCGTTTCATCCAAGCCTTAAAGCTGTCTTCGCCTCGATAGTCAAAGGTCTGGATCGATGTGAATATCTTCACGAAACTATTCTGCAGCACGTCTTTGGCATCGTCATCCGAAGGCACATACCGATAGCAGACCGATGAAAGCTCCTCAACGTACATCTGATAGAGCTGGCTCATCGCCCTTTGGTCTTTATGCCGTATGCGCTCAACGATTTGTCTGACCATTCTTTCTTCTTGCGTTCTACTTTAGTAATTCAAAAGTACGCAAATCTTGTATGAACATCCCATCTTTTTAAATTCTTTAACAGTATTCTGTGCAAGATTTTTGCTACCTTTGCATTATTATTGCAGAAACTATAACATAACAAAGGATGAAAAAGAACAGGATCTTATGGATAATTGAAGTGTTGATACTGACTATCGGCATGAGTAGCTGCAGTAGTGATGAAAGCACCGTCATGGATTCTCCAGACCCCGAAACTGGGACTATAGGCAATGCAACTGAGGAAGAATACGAGGAGAATCCCACCACACTGACAGGTCGATGGAATATGGTGAAGGTTGACGACACTGACATTCCTCAAGGTTCTGTCGTGATGACATTCCTCGATAATGGCTATGCCGTCATCAATAACAGCATTCATCAGTACATAGATCTCTTTGGTAACTATTCTTATCAGGCGAATGGTAATTACATGATATTCTACGTGGGAGGTTTTGTAGGTAATGCGAGGTATCGCTATGAAATCAAGGAAGGTGGGATGCAGATTGTTGACCCTACCGGAAATAACAGATTCTGGCTCAGGAAGGTGAAACATGAGGGCAACTTTGACGACATCAACTATGCTGAGCTGAAATATCGCTATACCTATACAGACACCCTCATTATAGCCTCTCACATGTTCTATGAAATCAACGACATTCCATGCTATCTTGTTCGTTCCATACACTCCAATTCAACAGAATGGTATGAGAACTATGGTGAGATAGAAGGTTTTCAGCATGAAGAAGGCTATGAGGTGACAGCCGTCATCTGGAAAGGAGTTTATGGCGCTGACAGTTATTGTGACCAGCGTCTTTTGAAGATATTGGATAAACAGCAAAAGCAATCAGAAAATATACCTGATTGCTATTGGAAAAGGACTAAGCTAACCTTAGGGTAACCTTACGGTAACCTTAGGGTAAGCTTAGGGTAAACAACTAAGTAATCTCTCATTACGGCTAAAACATTCTCTGCTTACGGTAAAAATGTTGTTTGCAGTAAGAAGAAATGTTTTAAGCCTGCTTCTAAAGTTGATTCATCGTCAATGAACGTTGATTCAACGACGATGAACGACAATTCATTGTCGATGAACGAGAATTCATCGTCGATGATTTGACTTTTCTGTCTGTTTCTATCGGATACGGTCAATGGAACGAATCAACTTCTCGTCGGCAATGATGGCCTTGCGAGCCAACAGGTAGAGGACAAGGGCGATAGCCGGTAGTACGACGGGCCAGCGGGGCGAGAAATCGACGGTGCCCCACGTCTTCTGGCCAACAGTCTGGCCAACCACCACATAACAACTATACCACAGGAGGCAAAGCAGGGCATTGATGAGACACAGCTTGGCCTGCAGACGACGACGCGTATATATAAATATGGTATAGACGGCAATGACGACGGTAGGCGCCAGGATAGCCAGCAGGGGCCATGTGTCGTAATGATGACCACCAAGTGGGTCGGTAAACCAGAGGTTATAGACACGGGCCAAGCTGATGCCGGCGGCCTTGAACGCGCCAATCTGCATAAAAAGACACATGACGGTCAGAATGATGGCCGCCATGAGATAAAGAGTCTGTTTGCGTTGTATCATAAATGCAACATTAGAGTGTTTCCTCGGCAGGAGCTGCCTGCTGCTCACGCAATGGATCGCGCCAGTAGATCTTGTCTTCTACAAATTCCTCGGTAGCCAGCAGCGATGGCTTCGGCAGCTTCTCGTAGTAGCGTGAGATTTCAATCTGCTCTCTGTTCTCGAATACCTCCTCGAGAGAGTCGTTATAAGAAGCAAACTCAGCCAGTTTCTTCGACAGATCGTCCTTAATCTGCAGGCTGATCTGGTTGGCACGCTTAGAGATGATTGCTACACTCTCATAGATATTGTTGGTATCCTTACAAAGATCCATGATGTTGCGGGTCACGGTATTCACCGGAGCTTTTGATTTCTTGTAATCCATCTTTATTATTTCTGTGTTTATTTAATCGTTTGTATATTTCTTACACTTGGCAATGTATTTCTCGGCTGTTGCGCACTCTGACGACTCGGGGAATTCGTTCAGGAATCCGTAGCATTCGTCCTCGGCATCGCGATAGCGCTCTACCCTCTTCTCCTCGGAGCTGTTTTCGGCCAGCTTAAACTTGCTCTTCATAATGAGAATGGCAAAATCCTCGCGGCGGTCGCAGTAGGGATAGCTCTTCAGCGCATTTTGGGCAGTGATGATGCAAGCCTGGTAGTTGCTCTCGGTATTGCTGTTGATATTGCCGAAGTAGCCGCCCAGATTATAATAGAGCTTAGCCGACAGGAACTCCTTCTGCACAAGATTGTCCTGAAGCACGAACATACGCTGCTGGGCCTCCTCGCGGAGCTTGGAGTCGGGGAAGAAGTCGATGAAGTTCTGATAGGCATTGATGGCACCTATCGTCGGAGTCTGGTCCAGACGGGGCTCGGGCGTGCTGGCATAGAGCGATTGTCCGATATAGAAGCAGGCCTGCTCGGCATAGATGCCCTTAGGATAGCTCTGATAATACTTGCGGAACGTGGCGCTGGCCGACTCGTAGTCGCGGTTGCAGTATTCCGACATAGCCAGCAGATAGAGGCTCTCCTGACCATTCTCGCGACCTTTTTGAGCGGTTACCAGTTCCTGCAACAGTGCGGTAGCCTGCTGGAATTTACCCATAGCAAAGCACTGCTTGGCATATTCATATTTATAGGTCTTGTCGGTTGACTTATAAACGCTATTGAACTCGGAAGCACAACCCGTAAGAAGCACCGACAACAGAACGCCTATGATATAGTTTTTGTTCATCTTATACATTTTTGACGTGCAAAAGTACACATTTTTAATGGAAATGCAAAAGAAAAAGAACGATTTTTAGCAATTTATGCCCTCCGATAACGTTTTTTACCAAGAAATTCACTACCTTTGCACGATATGAACTTCCAATTAACATCTAAATACAAACCGACAGGCGACCAGCCGGAAGCCATCCGGCAGCTGACCGAAGGACTGGAAAGAGGTGACCGGGCGCAGGTGTTGCTGGGCGTGACGGGCTCGGGCAAGACCTTCACCGTTGCCAACGTGATAGCCAACGCCGGCAGACCGACGCTGATATTGAGTCATAACAAGACGTTAGCAGCCCAGTTGTACGAGGAAATGAAGGGTTTCTTCCCCGATAATGCCGTAGAATATTATGTCAGCTATTATGACTACTACCAGCCGGAAGCCTATCTGCCCACCACCGACGTCTACATAGAAAAAGACCTGGCCATCAACGAAGAGATTGACAGACTGAGACTAAGAGCGGTAAGTAGCTTAATGTCAGGACGTAAGGACGTCATCGTTGTATCTTCTATTTCATGCATATACGGCATGGGGAGTCCGATAGCGCTGAACGAGAATATCATAGAAATTCGCCGAGGACAGGTGATGGACAGGAATGTATTGTTAAGAAAGTTGGTAGCAGCACTCTACGTCCGTAACGACCTGGAACTGAAGCGCGGATGCTTCCGTGTGAAAGGCGACACCATCGACATCGCAATGGCCTACAGCGAGGTCATTCTGCGCATCACTTTCTGGGACGATGAGATAGACAGCATTGAAGAGATGGACTGCGACACCATGCTGCGCAGGGCTTCATTCGACGAATACAAGCTCTACCCTGCCAACCTCTTTATGACCACGCAGGAGCAGACAAACATGGCCATCCGACAGATTCAGGACGACCTGGTGAAGCAGGTGGCTTTCTTCGAAGAGCTGGGCGACACGATGAAGGCCCAGCGCATCAAGGAGCGCGTGGAATACGACATGGAGATGATCAAGGAGTTAGGTCACTGTTCGGGCATCGAAAACTACAGCCGCTACTTCGACGGGCGGCAGGCTGGCGAGCGTCCGTACTGTCTGCTGGACTTCTTCCCCGACGACTTCCTGCTGGTCATTGACGAAAGCCACGTCTCGGTGCCCCAAATCGGCGGCATGTACGGTGGTGACAGAGCCCGAAAGACCAATCTGGTGGAATACGGCTTCCGACTGCCCGCAGCCTTCGACAACCGCCCGCTGACGTTCGACGAGTTTAAGGCTATGACGCATCAGGTCATCTATGTATCGGCAACCCCCGCAGACTACGAATTGAACGAGGCAGAAGGTGTGGTGGTAGAACAGCTGATCAGACCCACGGGACTGCTGGATCCGGAGATTGAGGTGAGACCTACAGAGAATCAGATAGACGACCTGATGGATGAGATACAGCAGCGCATCGAACGGAAGGAACGCGTACTGATAACCACGCTGACCAAGCGCATGGCCGAGGAACTGAGCGAATATCTGCTGAACCACGGTGTACAGACAGCTTACATACATAGCGAGGTGACCACACTGGAACGCGTAAAAATACTGGAGAACCTGCGAAACGGCACATTCGACGTATTGGTAGGCGTAAACCTGCTGCGCGAAGGTCTGGACTTGCCCGAGGTATCGCTCGTCGCTATCCTGGATGCCGACAAGGAGGGTTTTTTGCGGAGTCACCGCTCGCTGACGCAGACAGCGGGACGAGCTGCCAGAAACGTCAACGGAAAAGTCATCATGTATGCCGACAACATCACAGCATCGATGCAGCTGACCATTGATGAAACACTACGCAGAAGAACCAAGCAGATGCAATACAACGAACTGCACCACATCACCCCGCGACAGATTGAGAAAGCCCTGAAACAGAGCGACCTGAGCATAGAGACCGGCGGTGAAGGCGAGGCACCAGCCAAGGCATACATCGGTCCGACGGAAGCAACGATAGCAGCCGATCCTATCGTGCAGCGTATGACCAGACAACAACTGGAGAAGAGCATTGCCGAGACCACCCGACTGATGAAGGATGCAGCCAAGAAACTCGACTTCCTGCAGGCAGCACAATATCGCGACGAGATAGTGAAACTACAGAAAGAACTGGAACTAAAAGAATAAAAATATATAAAAAATAGGTAATAAACGATTGCAGACTGCACGAATAAAGAATATTATTTGTACTTTTGCACAAAATTTTAACAACAAACGCTATGATTAAGAAGATTTTGATGATGACGATAGCCCTGACCCCGCTGACTCTGTGGGCGCAGGACAATACATGGGAACAGCCCGAGTTTGAACAGGAACAGCAAGTGGTTAAGGTTAAAAAGGTGAACCCCGACCAGAAATACCTGCGCGGCGCAGTGCCTGAGGTTGACGGTAAGGTGGTGTTCACAACAACCATCGAAGTGCCGGGAAAGAGCGCCAGCGAAATCTACGACATCGTGCATAAATACATGACGAGAATGGTGTCGGAGAGCAATCAGATTAACAGCCGCATCGCTATTAATGACACAGAGAAGCACGAACTGGGCGCAGCTATGGAAGAGTGGCTGGTGTTCAAGAGTGCCGCACTGGCACTGGACCGCACGCGCTTCCTCTACACTTTCCAGGCTTTCTGTCAGGACGGCAAGGTAGAATTGAAGATGAGCCACTTGCGCTATTTATACGATGAGAACCGCAAGCCGCAGCGTCTGAAGGCAGAGGAATGGATTACCGACAAGAATGCCGTCAACAAGAAGAACACGCGTCTGTATCCCGTTTCTGCCAAGTTCCGCAGAAAGACCATCGACCGCAAGGACTTCCTGTTCAACAAAATCGAATCGTTGCTGAAATGAACACCAAACTTATCCGTAATGTGCTCAACACCCTGTTCATCGTCTTGGCAGCGGTGGGCATGTATTACTATGCCAAGGTGAGCAAGCAGACGGGTACGTATATCATCATCGCAGGCATGGCTTTCAAGTTTATGGACGTATGCATGCGAATCATGTTTAATAATGAAAAGTAAGACGCTCATTACCCTGTTTCTCCTCATCGTAGGAACGACCGTCAACGCCCAGGTTTATAACGAAATGGACGCCGACGGAAATATTACCCAACGCGATGAATACGGAAACGACAGGAATTTCAATCCCAACAACCGAGACTCGACCAAGGCTAAGAAGGAGATTCCTAGAGGCGTTTGGGCGTGGACGATAGACAGAAGGTTTGGCGATGTCAAGCCAGCCCCTCTGGACACCATGCCGCACCTCTATCAGAACTCCATCTACAACACGGGACTCTACGGGGAATATAACACGACGGGTAACAACTACACACCACGACTGAGCCGTATCTTCATTGACCGAAAGGCTACCAGCGAGTTTTTCTTTACCCAGCCTTTGGACTATACCACCCGCGAGCCAGACGAGTTTCTGTTTACCAGGACTTTGTCGCCCTATACCAACATCAGCTACGACAACTGCGGCGACAAGCAGCATGGCGATGACCACTTGGAGGGTAAGTTTGCCATTAATGCCGGCAAGCGCATCGGTCTGGGTTTCGACCTGGACTACCATTACGCTCGCGGCTATTTCCAAAACCAGAACAACTCAAACTTCAGAGCCTCGCTCTATGGTTCATATATCGGCGACCGCTACCAGATGCATCTGCTGACCTCGTTCTATCACCGCAAGCATACGGAGAGCGGAGGTATCATCGACGACACCTTTATCACGCATCCGGAAATGAAGGAGACACAGTTTTCTGAGGAGGAGATTCCCACCGTGTTGGACGATAACTGGAGCCGAAACGACGGGCAGCAGATATACTTAAGTCATCGTTACAACATCGGTTTCTACCGTAAGGTGCCAATGACCGAGGAGGAAATCAAAGCCAAAGCGTTTGCAGCCCAATCGGCTAAGCAAAAGAAACAGCGCGAGGAAATAGGCGACGGACCGAAGGGCGACATCCAAAGGAATAACGATCGTATGCGTGAGGAAGCGCCAAAACCAATGGGACGACCCGAAGGCGCGAAGATTGCCGGCATGGAGCCCGACAGGAAAAAAGCAGGTTTCGAAGCCGACACCACGCGTATCAAGGTAGATACCGACGAAAAGCGGGATAGTCTGCTGGCTGTCAAAGCTCGCGAGGACTCGTTGGAGGCCACGATGAAAAAAGAGTACGTGCCCGTCACCAGCTTTATCCATACGTTAGAAGTGAACAATCACAATCGTATCTACCAGGCTTACGATTCGCCCATAGATTACTATCTGAACACATACTATAACACGTGCTACGAGGGAACGTATTCCGGCGACTCCATCTACGACAAGACACAATATCTGTCTATCAAGAACACGTTTGCACTGGCACTGCTCGAAGGCTTCAACAAATACATGAAGGCCGGTCTGAAGGGTTTCGTATCTTATGAGAACCGCACATATAAGATGCCTGGCTTAAACGAAGGAGCCACACAGTATTACATGAACAAATGGACTGAGCACAGTCTGCATGCGGGCGGTCAGCTGTCGAAGACGCAGGGTAAGACGCTCCATTTCAATGCATCTGCAGATGTAGGTATCACGGGATATGATGCTGGATCGCTGGTCCTCGATTTCGATACCGATCTTAATTTCCGCCTGTTTGGCGACACCGTGCGCCTGGCCGCATCGGCATTCTTCCATCGCAGTATGCCTACCTTCTTCCAAGAGTCATACCACTCGAAGCATCTGTGGTGGGATCAAGACTTGGAAGGAGAGACGCGCACTCATATCGAGGGACGCTTCAAGTATGATAAGACCAACACGCTGCTGCGCATTGCCGTCGACCAAATACAAAACTACACCTACTTCGGCATGAAGTACGATTATATCGAATCAAACCGCGTTGGACTGACGGGCGGTGTGTATCAGGAGAAAGGTAACATCAGCGTACTGACAGCTCAGCTCATGCAGCATGTCCGTCTGGGCATCCTCAATTGGGAGAATGTGATAACCTATCAGAACTCCAGCAATAAGGACGTGTTGCCATTGCCCGACTTGAATCTCTTCTCTAATCTCTATCTGAAGTTCAAGATTGCTCGCGTGCTCAGCGTTGAAATGGGCGGCAGCGTTACTTTCTTTACTAAATACGATGCACCCGACTATCTGCCGATCATCGGACAGTTTGCCATTCAGCAGAATGCCGACAGCCGCGTAAATATAGGAGGATATCCTTGGGTAGACGTCTATGTCAACATGCACCTGAAGCGCGCCCGCTTCTTCATTGCAATGACACACCTGAATGCCGGCTCAGGAACCAAGGATTATTTCCTGGCACCACACTACCCCACCAATTCCCGAGTCTTGCACATGGGTGTCTCGTGGAATTTCTACAATTGATTGGTTTCTTCTGAAAAGATGCGGTTGAACACTTCGCGCATCTTGGCAGGAGCCGTGATAAGCGAGCGCAGCTCATTGAGTTTGCGCTCGTTTTCTGATCCCTGTATCCAGAGTTTGATATAGCCGTTCACGCTGTATTTTTCATCCATGTGTTCCATGAACCTCTTCCAATGGCCCTCCGTATCCATCTCCGGATAGTTCGACAAGCCGTACTGAATCGTCCTGCGAATCACCACCTCGGGATCCATATCACGATCTGCCTCGGCAACTATCTTACCATAGATGCTGCGGGGAGCCCGGGAGGCAGAAGCACGATGGTCTTCCACCGCTTCTTTCATTATCGTCAACTGATCTGCCGTAAACCAGCGCTTCAGACGTGCGTCGGCCTTCAGAATCTTGCCACTTGTAATGTGATGAATGGCGCGCGGGCCCGTCAGTCCCAAGTCGTGATAAGCAGCTATGGCGTACACCATATCCATATCAGCGCCCGTTTGTCTGGCTAAATCCAACGAACGGCGAATCACGCGAGTGACATGCTCCATATTGTGAGCCTTATCAAAATTGGCATACTGAGGCAGAATTTGAGTCTCAATGAACTCAACTAAATCAAGGCTGGGATTATTTGTCATCATGTCGGCTATTGGCTAGTTTACGTTTGCAAAGATAATAATTTACTAAAAAATATGCAAATATATGTGTTATTTTCAGCATTATTTTGTACTTTTGCCCACGTTATGGATGAAAAAAACGTAAAACAGAACTCTCTGAAGGCGTGGATACTGGCCGCAAGACCGAAGACATTGAGCGGAGCGGCAGTACCCGTCATGATCGGTTTGGCACTGGCATACGTGGATGCCAAGCAGTATGCCGACGACGTGTTTAGCTGGACAGCGGCAGTGCTCTGTCTGCTGTTTGCCTTTATCATGCAGATTGATGCCAACCTGATTAACGATTTCTTCGATTACGCACGTGGCAACGATGATACTTCGACCCGACTAGGACCGTTGAGAGCATGCACTCAGGGCTGGGTCAGCACCGAGGCTATGAAGCAAGCCATCGCACTGACCACCTGTCTGGCTTGTGTCGTCGGACTACCGCTAGTATGGTTTGGAGGTTTGGAAATGATACTGATCGGCGCCCTTTGTGTGGTATTCTGTTTCCTCTATACCACCCATCTGTCGTATGTCGGCATGGGCGACGTCCTTGTGTTGCTATTCTTCGGCATTGTGCCTGTTTGCATCACATATTACATCCAGCTGCACACCTGCAACTGGCAGGTATTTCTTGCTTCAATCGCCTGCGGACTGGTGATCGACGGATTGTTAATCGTCAACAATTATCGCGACAGAGACAACGACCAACGGGACGGAAAGCGAACATTGGTTGTGGAAATAGGAGCACAGGCTACGGAATGGCTTTATCTGGGATTAGGCATTGCGGCCTCGCTCTTAGGGCTTGTGTTCTGGATGAACGGCCACGTGCTGGCATTCGTACTGCCATTCATCTACCTGCTGCTCCACATCTTCACATGGTTGAAGATGCGGAGAATACATGAAGGCAGAAGATTAAACGAATGCTTGGGCGAGACAGCCCGCAACATGTTTATCTACGGACTCTGCGTCGCCATCGGTCTCTTGCTGATATAAAGCCTATCGGAGATAGAGCCAATAGATAGCCACCGCCACTGCAATGAGAACAACGGTGATGATGGACTTGATAAGACACGAGGCCATCTTCTTCACCACCAGAAATCCGATGATGACAAGCAGCAACAGGGCAATATAATAGATAAAATTCTGTTCCATTCTTTTTGTTTATTTGAATAAATGTCTGAACTGGGCGGGAATAGGCGTCTCAAACTCCATGGGCTCGCCCGTAGCAGGATGGTTGAAGCACAACAGAAAGGCATGCAGGCAGAGACGGTGTAAAGGGTCGCTACCATCACCGTATTTGCTGTCGCCGCAAACGGGATGCCCCATATCTGCAGCATGCACGCGAATCTGATTCTTACGTCCTGTTTCCAGCTTAAACTCCACTAACGAGAGGTCGGGCGTGCGATCCAACACATAGAAATGAGTCACCGCATACTTGCCGCCGTTATCGACAGGCGATGAATAGGTGACGTAGGCCTTGTTGTCTTTCAGCCAGTTAGCAATCGTTCCCTCGTCCTGCTCCATCTCACCTGAAAGGACTGCCACATAGCGGCGGTCATAAACGATCTGGTGCCAATTATGCTCCAAGATTTGTTCGGTCTCCATGTCTTTGGCGTAAACCATCAGTCCTGAAGTATCACGATCCAGACGGTGAACCACGTGGGCCGTACACTTCTGGCGCGACTTCTTGAAATAATCGTCGAGCACTGCCTTGACATTGAGCGTGGAATGACCAGCAGCCATCGAGAGTATACCAACGGCTTTCTCAACAACAATAAGCCAGCGGTCTTCATAGACAATCTTCACATAACGGCTCTTGAACTGTTGCTGGTTGCGCTTAGTCTTCGACACTGCCACCTTCATACCTGGAAGCAGAGGATAATCGAACTGAGTGACAGTCTTACCATTGACCTTAATACCTTGCCCCTGCAGCGTCAGCTTGATCTTGGTCTTTGTCTGCTTGACGTTTTCCAAGAGGAAGTCCAGCAGGGGTTGTTCCCGCTGAACTTCATAATGATCATACTCGCCTTTCTGATTGGTTGTAAATCTCATCACACTTACACCTTATTATTATATATAGAGAAAGACTTATTTCTTAGGAATGTTACGCAGGACATCCAGCAAATGATCCCAAACCATCTGAACGGTAGGAATATGCAAGCGCTCTTCGGGCGTGTGTACAAAGCGCAACGTAGGACCGAACGATACCATGTCGAGATTAGGATAACGCTCAGAGAAGAGGCCGCACTCCAAACCAGCATGAATGCCACGAACTACGGGTTCTTTGCCGAACAATTTCACATACGACTCCTTCACGATACGCTGCAGATCGCTGTTAGAACGCATCTTCCAAGCAGGATAGCCATCGCTGTGCTCCACCTCAGCACCTGCCAATACGAAGCAAGCCTCGATGGTAGAACACATATTATCAAGATTAGACATCACGTTAGAACGTTGCGATGACACGATGTTAATCTCGGTGTCGCTAGTGATGATGCTGGCAATATTGCTCGATGTCTCTACCATTCCATTCAGAGCGGGATCCTGACAAATGGCGTAAATACCATTGTCGACAGCTTGCAAGGCATAGACGAAATTGCGGGCTACCCCACTTTCTATAACAGGTTCAGCATCTGTTGACTCCATCGCCCACACCATCTGCGTGTCAGTGACACAAAACTCCTCAGCCACATCCGAAGCAAAGACATTCCAGTCGGCTTTCACATTCTCCTTAACATCGTGAGGAACAGCAATCACAAACATACCGTCGCGGGGAATGGCATTGTGCATCTTTCCGCTATTGAACTGAGCGAGGCGGATGCCATCATATTTCTTCATCTCCGCAAACAAGAAACGACCCAGCAACTTGATAGCGTTGGCACGCTGTTTATTGATGTCGTCACCGGAGTGACCACCCACTAGGCCTTTCACCTGCGCACGCATAAAGAATGAACCTGCGGGTACTTCTTCTTTCTTGAAAGTAAACTTCGCCGTTGTATTACGACCACCAGCACAGCTAACGAATATCTCGCCCTCATCCTCAGAGTCGAGGTTAATCAGATAATCGCCTGTCATAAATCCGGCCTTCATGCCTTCAGCGCCTGTCAGTCCGGTCTCTTCGTCACGGGTAAACACACACTCGATAGGACCGTGGGCAATATCATCGCTATCCAGCAATGCCAGTTCCATCGCACAGCCTATTCCGTCGTCGGCACCCAGCGTTGTTCCTTCTGCTGTAAGCCACTCACCATCGATATACGTCTTGATGGGATCGTTGTCGAAATCAAACTCAACATCCACGAGTTTGTCGCACACCATATCCATGTGACTTTGCAGGATGACAGTCTTGCGGTCTTCCATACCCTTCGTAGCCGGTTTGCGGATAATCACATTGCCCGTCTCGTCGACTTTGGTCTCAAAACCATGGCTTTCACCCCACTCTTTCAGGTACTTAATCATCTTCTCTTCACGCTTCGAAGGACGTGGAATCTGGTTAATCTTAGCGAACTGTTCGAACACAGATGTAGGTTTTAACTCATTTTTATTCATAATTAATGTTTATTTTATCGGTTGTTCTAAATTAATTGTTTACCTTTGCAGGGCAAAATTAATCATTTATGATGAAAGTACTGCTATTAACTGCGTTAATAATTGCTATAGGCATGGCTTTTTTGCTTGTGAAAGTGCTTTTTCGCAAGGACGGAGCCTTTTCTTCGCAACATATTCACGATAGTAAGC
The DNA here is from genome assembly GCA_947164965.1 of uncultured Prevotella sp. Lineage (GTDB taxonomy): Bacteria > Bacteroidota > Bacteroidia > Bacteroidales > Bacteroidaceae > Prevotella. The sequence goes on from CAMUYR010000029.1 coordinate 34,774, forward strand.
CTATGAAAGAACGTGGTATTCACTGCGTCATAGACCAAGATCGGGAAATGCGCACGAAGAGCAGATTTGCAGTCGATGAGAAATCGGAATAACGGAATAACGAAATAACAAAATAATAATTAGAAAACAAAAAATGAAAAAGTACATGTTTATGGCCGCAGCTGCCGTAGTAGCTCTGGTTTCGTGCAACAACGCTGCACCCAAAATGGACGAACAGCCCACCGCTAACGACTCAGCTTCTGTGGGAGGCGTTAAGATTGCCTACGTTGAGGTTGACTCACTGATGACTCAGTATGAATTCTGCAAGGAGTTCACCATGATTCTTCAGAAGAAGAGCACCAATGCCCGCAACACCCTGAACTCGAAGGGACAGCAGTTGCAGAGCGCAATGGCCAACTTCCAGCAGAAACTGCAGAACAATGGTTTCACCAGTCGTGAGCAGGCCGAGGGTCAGCAGGCTGCCATCCAGCGTCAGCAGCAGCAGTTGCAAGAGCTGCAGGCTCGTCTTGAGAATGAGCTGGCTTCCGAGACCGGTAAGTACAACGATGCTCTGCGCGATTCGCTGAACCACTTCCTCAACGACTACAACAAAGACAAGAAGTTTGACCTCATCCTCACCAAGCAGGGCGACAACATCCTCTTGGCAGCCAAGCGCTTCGATATCACCAACGATGTCATCAATGGTCTGAACAAGCGCTATAAGTCTACTCTCAACAAGGAAGAGAAGAAGGAAGAGAAGAAATAACGAATAGTGGGTGTGGACATTCAGAATATACTAAGCAAGCTCCGCATCACAGCACTGAATGAGATGCAACAACACGCCGTTGAAGCCATCACTGGCTTTGACGGTGATGTTGTTTTACTATCTCCTACGGGTTCCGGCAAAACCCTTGCCTATCTTCTGCCGCTTATCCAACTGATTGACGCCGACAGCAACGATGTTCAGGCACTAGTCGTTACCCCTGGTCGTGAACTGGCTCTCCAGTCGCATCAGGTATTACAGGACATGAAGTGCGGCATCCGTTCAACAGCTTGCTACGGTGGACGAGCAGCCATGGATGAGCATCGTGTATTGAAAGAGGTGCATCCGCATATTGTCTTTGGCACGCCAGGTCGACTAAACGATCATTTGGACAAAGACAACATCTCGCGCTATCATATCCAGTATCTGGTCATCGATGAGTTTGACAAGTGTCTGGAAATGGGGTTCCACAACGAGATGCAGAAACTCATCAAGAGCCTGCCAGCGCTCAAACGCCGTATTCTGCTTTCTGCCACTAATGCAGAGCAGATTCCGCAGTTTGTCAACATGGCCAAGAAGGGCACGCTGATTGATTTCCTGCCTGAAGAAGAGCAGACACCCGACCGTATCACATTATACGAGGTGCGCAGTCCACAGAAAGACAAACTGGAGACGCTACGCCAATTGCTGTTAAGCTTCGACAACCAGAGCAGTATCGTATTCCTGAACTATCGCGATGCTGTAGAACGTGTTAATGGCTATCTGCAGGAACAGGGATTCACAACCAGCTGCTTCCACGGTGGATTGGAACAACAGCAGCGCGAGTCGGCACTCTATCGTTTCTCCAATGGTTCTGCCAACATATTGGTATCCACCGACTTAGCATCTCGCGGTCTCGACATTCCTGACATCCAAAATATCATCCACTATCACATACCTGAAAGTGAAGAAGGATATATTCACCGCGTAGGCCGAACAGCGCGCTGGGATGCCAAAGGACGCTCGTTCTTTATTCTCTCTGCCGACGAGTCAATACCCGACTATGTCGAAGGTGATGTCGAGAACTTTGAGCCAATAGTGGTTAACCAAGAACCAGTAGCCCCAAAGATGACGACCCTCTACATCGGAAAGGGTAAGAAGGATAAGATTTCCAAGGGCGACATCGTAGGTTTTCTCTGCAAGAATGGCAACCTGAAGGCTGACGAGATTGGACGCATCGATGTCAAAGACCGCTATGCCTATGCTGCCGTCCGAAGGGAGAAGCTGAAACAAGTGCTCAAGGGTGTTCAAGGGCAAAAGATTAAGGGTATCAAAACCATTATCGAATCTGTCCGCTGATGTCCATTGGTCAATAAATTGCCACTCAGACTTGACAAAAAGCAAGCAAAAGCATCTATTTAGCTTAATTTTTGCTCAAATATTTGGTTAAATGAAATAAAAAGTGTAATTTCGCACCGCATTTCAGAATAGAATTAAAAATAAGGTATAACATATAACTAAATCAACATTAGAACAATGAAGAAGTACAACTTTAACGCAGGTCCCTCGATGCTTCCACGCGAAGTGATTGAGAAGACCGCTCAGCAGTGTCTTGATTTCAACGGCTCAGGTCTCTCTCTGATGGAGATCAGCCATCGTGCAAAGGACTTTCAGCCTGTAGTTGACGAGGCTGTGGCTCTCGTAAAGGAACTCCTTAACATTCCAGAGGGTTACTCCGTGATTTTCCTTGGTGGTGGTGCCAGTCTGGAGTTCTGTATGATTCCTTATAACTTCCTGATTAAGAAGGCTGCTTACCTGAACACTGGTGTTTGGGCAAAGAAGGCTATGAAGGAAGCAAAGCTTTTCGGTGAGGTAGTTGAGGTGGCTTCTTCAGCTGATGCCAACTACACTTTCATTCCTAAGGACTGGAGTGTTCCCGCAGATGCTGACTATCTGCACATCACCACCAACAACACCATCTACGGTACTGAAATCCGTAAGGATCTCGATGTTCCCGTTCGTCTGATTGCTGATATGTCGTCTGATATCTTCAGCCGTCCTGTTGACGTAGCTAAGTACGATGCTATCTATGCTGGTGCTCAGAAGAATCTGGCTATGGCTGGTGTTACCATCGTGATTGTGAAGGATGATGCTCTGGGTAAGGCACCTCGTGAGATTCCTACCATGCTCGACTATCGCACACACGTTGACAAGGGCTCTATGTTCAATACTCCTCCTGTAGTTCCTATCTACAGCGCTCTTGAGACCCTCCGCTGGATCAAGAAGAACGGTGGTGTCGAGGCTATGGACAAGTTGGCTCAGCAGCGTGCTGAGATCGTTTATGGTGAGATCGACCGCAACAAGATGTTCCAGGGCACAGCTAAGGCTGAGGACCGCTCGCTGATGAACATCTGCTTCGTGATGGCTGATGAATATAAGGAGCTGGAGAAGGACTTCCTCGACTTTGCAGTATCAAAGGGTATGGTTGGTGTGAAGGGTCACCGTTCAGTTGGTGGTTTCCGTGCTTCTTGCTACAACGCCCAGACCATCGAAGGCTGCAACGCCCTCGTCGCTTGCATGAAGGAGTTTGAGGCTAATCACTAATACATTAAACATTAAAGATTAAACATTAAAATGAAAGTATTAGTTGCAACAGAAAAACCTTTCGCAGCAGCTGCTGTGAATGGTATCAAGGCAGAAGTAGAGGCAGCCGGCAATGAGCTGGTGCTGCTCGAGAAATATACAGAGAAGGCTCAGTTCTTAGATGCAGTGAAGGATGCTGATGCGCTGATTATCCGTTCGGATAAGGTTGACGCTGAGGTGCTGGACGCTGCTAAGCAGTTGAAGATTGTGGTTCGCGCCGGTGCTGGTTACGATAACATCGACCTGGCTGCTGCTACAGCTCACAACGTAGTTGCTGAGAACACCCCTGGTCAGAACGCCAATGCCGTTGCCGAGTTGGTATTCGGTCTGCTGGTGATGGCCGTTCGTGGTTTCTACAATGGTAAGAGCGGCTCAGAGCTGCTGGGTAAGAAGCTGGGTATCCTGGCATTCGGTAACGTTGGTCGCAACGTGGCTCGCATCGCCAAGGGCTTCGGTATGGACGTTTATGCTTACGATGCTTTCTGCCCTGCAGAGGTTATCGAGAAGGCTGGTGTTCACGCTGTAGCTAATCAGGACGCTCTGTTCGAGACTTGCGATGTTGTATCACTCCACATCCCTGCAACTCCTGAGACCAAGCAGAGCATCAACTATGCACTGGTTGGCAAGATGAAGAAGGGCGGCATTTTGGTGAACACAGCCCGCAAGGAGGTTATCAACGAGCCTGAGCTGATCAAGTTGATGGCAGAGCGTGAAGACCTGAAATTCGTTACCGACATCATGCCCGATGCCAACGATGAGTTCGCTAAGTTCGAAGGTCGTTACTTCTCTACACCAAAGAAGATGGGTGCTCAGACAGCCGAGGCTAACATCAATGCCGGTATTGCTGCCGCCAAGCAAATCAATGCCTTCTTCAAGGATGGTGACACCAAGTTCCAGGTGAACAAGTAAACATTTATCTACTGATAATATTTTTAATCTCGGGAATTGCTTGGCAGTTCCCGATTTTTTCATTACCTTTGCACCTAATATTTAACACTAAAACCCAAATAATTATGCAAAGTGACCCTAAGCAGTGCCTCTACTGCACGAATAATCAGACACTTCACGATCTGATGATCGAGTTTGCCCAACTCTCCGTTTCGCGTGCTTTCTTGTTCAAGGAGCAAACCTATCGTGGCCGTTGCCTCGTGGCTTATAAAGACCACGTGAACGACCTCAATGAACTGAGCGACGCCGACCGCAATGCCTTTATGGCCGATGTGGCCCGTGTAACCCGCGCCATGCAGAAGGCTTTCAATCCCGAGAAAATCAACTACGGTGCATACAGCGACAAGCTGTCACACCTGCACTTCCACCTGGCTCCCAAATATGTGGATGGTCCCGATTATGGCGGCACATTCCAAATGAACCCGGGCAAGGTATATCTTTCTGATGCCGAATATACTGAGTTAATCAATAAAATCAAAGAGAATTTGTAAGTTATGGCTATCATTAAACCATTTAAAGGTATCCGCCCGCCAAAGGACTTGGTGGAGCAAGTAGAGAGTCGCCCCTACGACGTGCTCGACAGCGAAGAGGCACGTGCCGAAGCCGGTGACAACGAGAAGAGCCTGTATCACATCATCAAACCCGAAATCGACTTCCCCGTAGGTACATCGGAGTATGATCCACGCGTCTACGAGAAGGCTGCCGAGAATTTCCAGAAGTTCCAGGATAAGGGTTGGCTGGTTCAAGACGCGCGCGAACATTATTATATCTATGCGCAGACGATGAACGGCAAGACGCAGTACGGACTGGTTGTCTGTGCTCATACCGACGACTACATGGCAGGCCGCATCAAGAAACACGAGCTGACCCGCCGCGACAAGGAGGAAGACCGCATGAAGCATGTTCGCGTGAACAACGCCAACATCGAGCCGGTGTTCTTTGCCTATCCCGACAATGCCGTGCTCAACGCCCTGATTATGCGCTATGCACAGACCGAGCCGGAGTATGACTTCATTGCTCCGATTGATGGTTTCCGCCATCAGTTCTGGGTCATCGACAACGATCAGGACATGCAGACCATTACCGACGAGTTTGCCAAGATGCCATCGATGTATATTGCCGACGGTCACCACCGCAGTGCTGCTGCCGCCCTTGTCGGCGCCGAGAAACAGAAGCAGAACCCCAACCACAAGGGCGACGAGGAGTATAACTTCTTCATGGCCGTTTGTTTCCAGGCATCACAGCTCACCATTCTCGACTACAACCGCGTGGTGAAGGACCTGAATGGCATGTCGTCAGAAGAGTTCCTGGCAGCGCTCCAAGTCAACTTCATCATAGAAGACAAGGGTACTGAGATCTACAAGCCCCAGCAGCTCCATGAGTTCTCGCTCTATCTCGACCAGCACTGGTACAGCCTGAAGGCCAAGGAGGGCACTTACGACAACAACGACCCCATCGGCGTGTTGGATGTGGACATCTCGAGCCGACTGATTCTGGATGAGATTCTGAATATTGGCGACCTGCGCTCTTCACAGCGTATCGATTTCGTAGGCGGTCTGCGTGGATTGGGCGAGTTGAAACGCCGTGTAGACTCAGGTGAGATGCGTGCCGCACTGGCTCTCTATCCCGTTTCGATGCAGCAGATCATGGATATTGCCGACTCTGGTAAGATCATGCCGCCTAAGGCTACTTGGTTCGAGCCAAAGCTGCGTAGCGGGCTGGTGATACATAAGTTGAGCTGATGACCGACGAATACAAGACAATAGCAGCAACAAGCGAGGGCTTTTACTCTGAAAAGCGGAGTAAATTCCTCGCTTTTGCACATCATGTCGAGTCGGTCGATGACATCAAGGAACTGATAGCCGGCTATCGCAAGAAATACTACGATGCCCGCCACGTTTGCTATGCCTATATGCTGGGCGCCGAACGCAAGGATTTCCGTGCCAACGATGACGGTGAGCCCTCGTCGACAGCCGGCAAACCCATTCTCGGGCAGATCAATTCGCAGGAGCTGACGGATATCCTGGTGGTCGTCGTTCGTTACTATGGCGGTGTCAATCTGGGCACCAGCGGACTCATCGTAGCCTATCGCGAAGCCACAGCCGATGCACTGGCCCATGCTGCCATTGAGACGCGCCAGGTTGAAGAGCAAATCAAGTACAGCTTCGCCTACCCGCTCATGAACGACGTGATGCGTATTGTCAAGGAGATGCAGCCGCGCATTGTCAGCCAACAGTTCGACAACACCTGCGAAATCGTGTTGAGCATCCGCAAAAGCGAGGCCGAACAACTCAAGTCTAAATTACAGAAATTATCTTTCGGCTAATTTTTGCAAGTTTCCCGCAAAATCTTTGGTGGTATCGGAAAATTGTATTACCTTTGCATCCGATTTCAAGGAAGGTTCCCAAATTATTGGAAGGTTGGCAGAGTGATCGATCGCGCTGGACTCGAAATCCGGTATACCCCTTTCGGGTATCGGGGGTTTGAATCCCTCACCTTCCGCCAAAACATGAAAGGCCCCGCCCTTGCGAGGTCTTTTTTCGTCGATGTACATTAACACAATATTGAGTCTGGAAATGAAGAAAATCTTGATACCGATGCTGGCACTGCTGATCTTCGCGGCCTGCCAAGAGTCATTGGAAGAGCGCTGCCAACGGGAGGCTCGCGACTACACCGCCAAGAACTGCCCGTTGCCTGTTGGTGAGAATGTGGTGATGGACAGCATGACATTTGATGCTGCCACACATACCATTGCCTACATCTACACGCTGAGCGGCGTGGTGGATGATACGGCCGCCATCAATCGCAGCAACCCGCGCGAGTCACTGCTCAAATCGCTGAAGAACACGCCCCATCTGAAGCTCTACAAAGAGGCGGGCTACAGTTTCCGCTACACCTACTATTCTGCCAAGCAGCGGGGTCAGAAGCTGTTTGACACCACCTTCCGTGAAAAGGACTATCAATAATATATAATAAAAGGTACGCGCGCATGAGTGACTACATAGAAATCAAGGGAGCCAGGGTCAACAACCTGAAGAATGTCAGTATCAAGATACCTCGGGACAAACTCGTGGTGGTGGCTGGCGTTTCCGGTTCCGGCAAGTCGAGTCTTGCCTTCGATACGCTCTACGCCGAAGGTCAGCGCCGCTATGTCGAGAGTCTGTCGAGCTATGCTCGCCAGTTTTTGGGGCGCATGCACAAGCCCGAGTGCGACTTCATCAAAGGTCTGCCACCCGCCATTGCCATCGAGCAGCGCGTCATCTCGCGCAATCCGCGAAGCACCGTGGGTACGACCACCGAGATATACGAATATCTGCGACTGCTCTATGCCCGCATCGGCCGCACTTTCTCGCCCATCAGTGGTCAGGAGGTTAAGAAGCATTCTACCGAGGATATCATCCAGTGTACCCGCCAATACCAGCCCGGCACTAAGTTTGTCGTCATGTCGCCCATCCGTCCCGCAGATGGTCGCACGCTGCAACAGCAACTGAACATCTACGTTCAAAACGGCTATGCGCGCATGTTTGCGCAGGGCAATATCGTGCGCATCGACGACTATCTGGCCGAACAAAACGTTACCCCAGACCAACAGCCGTCAGACCTCTATCTGGTCATCGACCGCCTGTCTGTCGACGATGCCAAGGATGCTATCTCGCGACTGACCGACTCTGCCGAGACCGCTTTCTACGAAGGGCACGGCGAGCTGCGGATCATGTTCCTGCCCTCGAATATCAGCTATGATTTCTCCATGCGCTTCGAGGCCGACGGCATGACGTTCGACGAGCCTTCCGACCAGATGTTCTCGTTCAATTCGCCCTTCGGAGCCTGCCCTAAGTGCCAGGGTTTCGGTAAGATTATCGGCATCGACGAACACCTGGTTATCCCCGATACGTCGCTCTCTGTCTACGATGGTTGCGTGGTATGCTGGCATGGCGAGAAGATGGGCATGTGGAAAGACGAGTTCTGCCGCCGTGCTGCCAACGATGATTTCCCCATCTTCGAACCCTACTACAACCTCACGCAGAAGCAGAAAGACCAGCTATGGCACGGTCTGCCTTCCGACAAGCAACGCCCCAAGAGCGATCAGGTGTCTATCGATGCTTTCTTCCAGATGCTCAAGGACAACCAGTATAAGATTCAGTATCGCGTCATGCTGGCCCGTTATCGCGGCAAGACCACGTGTCCGAAATGTCACGGCACACGCTTGAAACCCGAGGCCAACTACGTGAAGATTGGCGGTCGCAGCATCACCGACCTGGTGCAGATGCCACTCGTGCGGCTGAAGGAATGGTTCGACCACCTGGAGCTCACCGAACAGGAGCTGGAGATTGGTCGCCGCCTGCTTACGGAAATCAATTCGCGCCTGCAGTTTCTGCTCGACGTCGGCTTGGGCTACCTCACGCTCAACCGCATGTCAAACACGCTGTCGGGAGGCGAGAGCCAGCGCATCAACCTCACCACATCGTTAGGATCGTCGCTCGTAGGCAGCCTCTATATCCTCGACGAGCCGAGCATCGGACTCCATTCGCGCGATACCGACCGACTCATCAAGGTGCTGAAGGAACTGCGCGACGTGGGCAATACCGTCGTCATCGTTGAGCACGACGAAGAAATCATGCGCTCGGCCGACTATCTGATAGACGTTGGTCCCGATGCAGGCCGATTGGGCGGTGAAATCGTGTATGCCGGGGCTGTTTCCGAATTATCAGAATTATCCGAAAATTCCGAATTATCAGAAAATTCCAAGAGCCACACCGTGCGCTATCTCGCGGGCCTCGACCAGATACCCGTTCCATTGTCGCGCCGCCCCTGGAACCGCTCCATCGACATCACCGGTGCCCGCATGAACAACCTCAAGGGCATCAACGTGCGCATCCCGCTCAATGTGATGACCGTCATTACCGGCGTTTCCGGTTCCGGCAAATCGTCGCTCGTCAAGGGCATCCTCTACCCCGCCCTCAAGCGCCATTTGGGTGAAGTATTCGATGCGCCTGGCGAATACCGTACACTGGAGGGCGACTATAAGGCCGTCAAGCATGTCGAGTTTGTCGATCAGAACCCCATCGGCAAGTCTACACGCTCCAATCCTGCCACCTATGTGAAAGCCTACGATGCCATTCGCGACCTCTTTGCCGAGATGCCGCTGTCGCAACAGATGGGTTACACGGCGCAGTATTTCTCGTTCAACACCGACGGAGGCCGTTGCGATGAGTGCAAGGGTGCGGGCGTCATCACCGTCGAGATGCAGTTCATGGCCGACCTCGTGCTCGAGTGCGAAGCCTGTCACGGACACCGATTCAAGCACGACATCCTCGATGTCCGCTTCCACGACAAGAATATCGACGACGTGCTCAACATGACCATCAGCGAGGCCATCCAGTTCTTCGGACAATACACACAGAGCGAAGGCCGCACGGCTATTGCGACACTCTGCAAGACCATCGTAGCCCGACTGCGCACACTCGAGGACGTCGGCTTGGGATATATCCGCCTCGGTCAGAACTCAAGCACGCTGTCCGGAGGTGAGAACCAGCGCGTCAAGCTGGCTTACTTTATCGGACAAGAGAAGCAGGAGCCTACCCTCTTCATTTTCGACGAACCCACCACGGGACTGCATTTCCACGACATCAACCGACTGCTCTCCGCATTCAATGCTCTCATCGAGCGCGGGCACACCATACTTATCATCGAGCACAACATGGAGGTCATCAAATCGGCCGACCACGTCATCGATATGGGACCAGACGGAGGCGATCGCGGAGGCGAAGTAGTATGCGTGGGAACACCCGAGGAGATAGCCCAATGCGAAAAGAGCCTGACAGGAAAATTCCTCAAAGCGAAACTTTAAGGCAAAAATATTTTGTAGTTACAGAAAAAAGTAGTACCTTTGCAGTCGCTTTCGAGCAAATCGTTCTTTCATATAGTTGCCGATATGGCTCAGTTGGTAGAGCAACGCATTCGTAATGCGTGGGTCGCCGGTTCGAGTCCGGCTATCGGCTCCTTTTTTCATAATATTATTGGGGTCAGGTCTTCGTGAGAAAGCCTGGCTTTTTTATCCAAGCGGATTTAGCTCAGTGGTAGAGCATCAGCTTCCCAAGCCGAGAGTCGCGGGTTCGAGTCCCGTAATCCGCTCTGGAAACGAGAAAAATGAGTGAAAACAAAAAAAAGTAGCTCAAAAATTTGCAGGGTTCAGAAAAAAGTAGTACCTTTGCACCCGCAATCAAGGAGATAACCCCACGGTTGAAGCTTAAAAC
>CAMUYR010000030.1 GCA_947164965.1 uncultured Prevotella sp.
ATCCCAACGTAGGTAAAAGTACGCTCATGAACCAGTTGGTTGGTGAGCGTATTTCTATTGCCACCTTCAAGGCGCAGACGACGCGCCATCGTATCATGGGTATCGTCAATACTGACGACATGCAAATCGTATTTTCCGATACGCCAGGTGTCTTGAAACCTAACTACAAGTTACAGGAATCGATGCTGGCTTTTTCGGAATCGGCCTTGCAGGATGCCGATGTGTTACTCTACGTCACTGATGTCGTTGAGAATCCAGAGAAGAACATGGACTTTCTGGAGAAGGTGCAGAAGATGACAATTCCCGTATTGCTGCTCATCAATAAGATCGACAGCCTCACCCCCGACCCCTCTCCAAAGGGCGAGGGGAGTAGTCAGTCTCAATTGGCAACGATTGTCGACAAATGGCATACACTACTCCCTAATGCAGAGATTCTTCCTATCTCGGCCAAGAACAAGTTTGGTGTCGATATGTTGCTGAAGCGCATTCAGGAACTGCTCCCTGAGAGTCCTGCCTATTTCGATAAGGACCAGTTGACAGACAAGCCCGCCCGTTTCTTTGTCTCAGAGATTATCCGCGAGAAGATTCTGCTGTATTATGACAAGGAAATACCTTATTCTGTAGAGGTACGTGTAGAACGCTTCAAGGAAACAGAGAAAAGTATCCATATCAATGCTATTATCTATGTAGAGCGTGACTCGCAGAAGGGTATCATCATCGGCCATCAGGGCGTTGCTCTGAAGAAGGTGAGCACGGAGGCTCGTAAGGCATTGGAGAAGTTCTTCGCCAAGCCCATCTATCTGGAGACTTTCGTCAAGGTAGACAAGGACTGGCGCTCGTCGCAACGGGAACTCAACGCGTTTGGATATAATCCAGAGTAGACCTTATTATATTAGAAAAGATTGCAATTTTTTAAAAAAAGTTGCAATTATTAATTATTTTTTGTATCTTTGCACCGTATATTATTAATAACGCAATCATTATTAAACAAACGAAGATATGAAAAAACTGTTTTTCTTACTCTGTTTGGCTGGTCTGACACTGGCAGCCTCTGCTGAAGAGTTTAAGCTTGATGTTCCTGAAATGGAGCCCAAGTTGACGTATGGTGAAACCACGACAACAATTCCTGCGCTGGACCTCAATGCCGTATCGGTTGGCGCGATGACTACAACAGGCGACTGGAAGCCCGATTTCGATTTCTTCAAGTCGAAGACAGCCCCAGGTGTGAAGCCTTATAAGTTTATGGACGACATGACTTTTGTGGGCGTTCCACTCTTCTTTGCAGGTTTGGCTATCAAAGGTGATAAGGCGATGTTCCGTGTGAATCAGAAAGCAGAAAAGGGTGGTAAGAAGAATACCCAGCTGTTGAGCGACTTTAAGACAGGTATCGACGACTACCTGCAGTTCTTTGGACCTGCTGCTGTCGTTGGTCTGAAACTTGGTGGCTACGAGGGCCGTAGCGATTGGCCTCGTCTGCTAGCTAGTGCCGCTTTGTCTTATGGTATCATGGCAGGATTTGTTAATGGTATCAAGTATACTGCTAAGGAGATGCGTCCTGACGGATCGACCGCCAACTCGTGGCCTTCTGGTCATACGGCTACTGCTTTCGTTGGTGCTACCTTGTTGCATAAGGAATACGGTCTCACCCGTTCTCCTTGGTTCTCGGTAGCTGGTTATGGTATGGCTACTGCAACTGGTGTGATGAGAGTGCTGAATAACCGCCACTGGGTAAGTGACGTGATGTCGGGTGCAGGTATCGGTATTTTGTCTACTGAGTTAGGTTATGCTATTGGCGACCTGCTATTCAAGGGCAAGGGCCTTTTGCATAACGACCTGGATATGGATTTCGAGAATCCCTCGTTCTTCAGCATTTCGATGGGTATTGGCTTAGGTAATAAGAGTATCGACTTTGGCGAAGAGACGGGTAATGAGAGTATCAAGTTCCGCTCTGCTACTGTGGTGGATGCTGAAGGAGCTTACTTTTTCAATAAGTATATCGGTATTGGTGGACGCTTGCGCGTCCGTGCTCAGTCAGCCAAGTCGTTCGGACAGTATGCCGATTTGATTCAGGTGGAAGACCTGGATATGTGGGATGGTATGAGAGATACTTATGCTGAGGCTTACCCTGATGATGGTAACAACGAGTTTATTATCCTTGATAATGGGGAAGGCATTAAATACCCTTACTATTATATGTATAATGACCATATAGGCTATAGGGGCGATACAGAAGAGGAGTATATGAGAAATGCACCTGTTACCGACCTCTATGGTGTCGTGAAGAGTGACCACCTCGCTGAGTTTACAGGTAGCCTTGGTCTCTATTTCAACATCCCATTAAGCAAGCATTTTGCCCTCGGAACGAAGGCCCTGATAGGTCGGTCGTTTACTCAGGAATTGGACATCGATGGTCATGCTGAAGGTAACGTGAAGAATATCAATTACGAAGTCCACTTGAAGAACAACAATGGTCAACAGTCTAGAGAGCTTACTCTGGATTATCCGAACAGTACTGGTGAGAAGTGGACTGAGGATTGGGACTATCTGACTCTGGGTGCCAAGAGCTCTACATCGTTTGGTACTGGTATTTCGCTGACCTACAAGTATAAGTCAAACTTCTCTTGGCGTCTGTATTGCGACTACGACTACACGAAGAAAGACTTCACGCTCAAGTACGATCCCTTCCATTTTGCTGCTAAGAGTGTTACAAAGGCTACCTATGACCTGATGCAGACGGATTCGGATTATGCAGAATACTTTAGTCCCATAGAATATAAGAGGACCAAGAAGATGAACTACTTCACGATTGGTCTTTCCTTCCTTGTGAATCTCTAAAATCTTAACATTGATATATGAGTAACCTCGTAGCTATTGTCGGACGCCCTAATGTCGGCAAGTCCACATTATTTAATAGATTAACAAATTCTCGTCGTGCTATCGTTAGCGATGAGGCAGGTACTACCCGTGACCGCCAATATGGCAAGTGCGAGTGGAATGGCCGTGAATTCTCGGTGGTCGATACGGGCGGATGGGTGGTCAATAGTGATGATATCTTCGAGGAAGAGATTCGTAAGCAGGTGATTGTAGCCACTGAAGAAGCTGATTTGGTGCTGTTTCTTGTCGATATCAAGAATGGACTGACTGATTTAGACAGCGATGTGGCGCTGATACTCCGTCGTTCCAAACTACCCGTTGTCCTTGTGGCTAACAAGGCCGATGACGGTAAGGACCTCTACGGACAGTACGAGTTCTACAAATTAGGACTGGGTGATCCATTCTGCGTGAGTGCCGCTACAGGTTCAGGAACAGGCGATCTGCTGGACTTCGTGGTTTCCAAGCTAAAGACAGATGAGGTTGATGATGTCGAGGATGGCACGCCCCGTTTTGCAGTAGTGGGACGCCCAAATGCCGGTAAGTCAAGCATTATCAATGCCTTTATTGGTGAGGATCGTAATATCGTGACAGAGATAGCCGGTACCACTCGCGATTCTATCTACACCAAATACGATAAGTTTGGCTTCGATTTTTATTTGGTTGATACTGCTGGCATACGCCGTAAGAATAAGGTGACGGAGGATTTGGAGTTCTATAGCGTCATGCGTTCCATCCGTGCCATCGAGAATAGTGATGTCTGCATCCTGATGATTGATGCCACCCGTGGCATTGAGACACAGGACATGAATATCTTCCAGCTGATTCAGAAAAACAACAAGTCGCTGGTGGTCGTCGTCAATAAGTGGGACTTGGTGGAAGACAAATCACAGGAAGCCATCAAGACTTTCGAAAATGCCATCCGTCAGCGTATGGCACCATTCGTAGACTTCCCCATTATCTTTGCTTCAGCAGTTACCAAGCAACGTATCTTCAAGGTGCTCGAGACTGCAAAAGAGGTCTACCTGAATCGTAAGATCAAGATAGGTACTTCAAAACTCAACGAGGTGATGTTGCCAATTATCGAGGCTACGCCACCACCTTCCATCAAAGGAAAGTATATCAAGATTAAGTACGTGTCGCAGGTGCCTGACACCCAGATACCTACCTTTGTGTTTTATGCTAATTTGCCCCAGTATGTGAGGGAACAGTATCGTCGTTTCCTGGAAAACAAGATGCGTGACAACTGGACATTGACAGGTACACCTATTAATATCTTTATTCGTCAGAAGTGAAGCATCTGTTCTATATCCTAATAGCTTCCTTCGTATTCGCTGCTTGTATAGGTGCTACAGCGGAAGAAAAGGCAGCCAAGACAGCCAAGGAGTATTATGATCGCTTGGCAGATGGTTACCCTGAGGGCTTCCTTGAGGGAAAGTTAGGCATAGTCAATCAACCTGGTGACTATGGTGAACAGTTGTTGGCTACCTATCAGAAATATCTGGATGATGTGCAAAAAAAGCATGGAGGTATCCAGAAGGTGCTTGTTAGTCCTCAAGTGGGACGTAGCGATACTACACTTCATGTAACCTATGCTTTCCTGATTCTCTGTTTCAAGGATTCCACCCAGGAAGAAATAACGGTACCGATGGTACAAGTGGGTGATGAATGGCGGATGAAATAGGGTCAAGATAAAAAAAGAAAAACGGATTGAATTCTAGGGGAATCAATCCGTTTCTTTATTTTTCAATTCTGTAATTGTACATCTTTGCCATATTCAAGCAAAACTCATTGTACGATTCACTCTTTAACCATTTGTTCAATAACTTTTTCATCATCTTTTTACCTTTCTTTTAATTGTTTATTATTGTTATCCTCTGCATTTCTCTCTCGAAATGCGATGCAAAGGTACGACGTTTTTGTTGAATAAACAAGTAAAAATGTAGATTGTTAGCGTAAACAGCAGTATTTTTGATGTTTGTCAATCGTCAAATTGAAAAAAACAAATTAATTTTTTTTGCATTTTACTCGATTTGCACTACCTTTGCAGGCGAATATGATCAAGTTACTTCATAATTGGCTGACGACATTCGGAAAATTCATCATCCTGATGGGGCGCACGTTTAGTGTTCCAGAGAGATTTCGTATGTTCTGGAAACAATATGTCAAGGAGATGGCCCAGTTAGGCATAAACTCCATAGGTATCGTTCTGCTGATATCTTTTTTCATTGGTGCCGTTATCTGTATTCAGATGAAACTCAATATCCAGAGCCCATGGATGCCACGCTGGGTGTCAGGCTATACCACCCGAGAGATTATGCTGCTGGAGTTCTCCAGTTCTATCATGTGTCTGATTCTGGCTGGTAAGGTTGGCTCGAATATTGCCTCTGAGATAGGTACTATGCGAGTGACACAACAGATTGACGCTCTCGACATCATGGGTGTCAATTCTGCCTGCTACTTGATACTCCCCAAGATACTCGGTATGTTGACCATTATGCCATTGCTGGTAATCTTTTCTTCGGCGATGGGTATTGTAGGAGCCTACGGAACGGCTTATGTTGGTCATATCATCGTGCCCGATGATCTGACACTTGGTTTGCAACATGCTTTCCAGCCTTGGTTTGTGTGGATGAGTATCATCAAGAGTTTGTTCTTTGCTTTCATTATTTCCGCTGTGCCGTCGTATTTTGGCTATACTGTTGAAGGAGGTAGTGTTAATGTGGGTAAAGCCTCAACGGATGCCGTTGTGTCTTCAAGTGTTTTGATTCTCTGTTCAGACGTATTCTTAACCCAGTTGCTGTCATGATAGAAGTAAAGAATCTGTTTAAGAGTTTTGAGGACAAGGAGGTGCTGAAAGACATCAGTACCGTGTTTGAAGACGGCAAGACCAATCTGATTATCGGTCAGAGTGGTTCGGGCAAGACGGTGCTCATGAAGAACTTGGTGGGTTTGCTGGATCCTACCAGCGGACAAATCCTGTATGATGGACGTGACTTTGTCCAAATGTCGAAGAACGAGAAGGTACATATGCGCCGCGAGATGGGCATGATATTCCAGTCGGCAGCACTCTTCGACTCACTGACAGTGCTGGAGAATGTGATGTTTCCCCTCGACATGTTCTCGTCGATGAATCTCAAAGAACGTACCCAAAGGGCTATGGACTGCCTTGATCGTGTCAATCTGGTTGGTGCGGAACAGAAGTATCCTGGAGAGATTTCCGGTGGTATGCAGAAGCGTGTTGCTATTGCCCGTGCCATCGCTTTGAATCCCAAATACCTGTTCTGCGACGAGCCAAACAGCGGTCTCGACCCCAAGACATCACTGGTCATCGACGATCTGCTCCATAGTATCACACGGGAGTTCAATATGACCACCATCATCAATACCCACGATATGAATTCGGTGATGGGTATTGGCGAGAACATCATCTTTATCTATGAAGGTCATAAAGAATGGCAGGGCGTGTCAGCAGATATCATGGGTTCGACGAATAAACGGCTCACCGACTTCATCTTTGCAAGCGACCTGCTGAAGGAGATGCGCGAAGCCGTCACGAATAAGGGTTAGGTTCTGTCTTTCAATGTGTGTCTTATTTTAGTACGTCCCTACGGACTGTCAGTCCGAACGGTGCGGACTCAGAGTCCGAAGCCTTCGGACTGGCAGTTTACTGCCTTCGGACTGCGAGTTTAGTTACGGTAAACTGAAAACAAGTTATTGATGTACACGAAATTCATGAAAAAAACAGAAAAACTTACGAATATGGAAAAAGCATTGTTGATTGAGAAAGCCAAAGAAGGCTACACCGTTTGTTATCAGGACCAGTGCCCATTGCGCACCCAATGCCTGCGATGGCTCGTAGGACCGCATGTGCCCAACACCCATAGTTCCTACCGGTGTGTCAATCCGCACTTCGAGAGTGTGGCAACTAACGACTGCCCGATGTATCGCAGCGACCAAAAGGTACGCTTCGCCAAGGGTATGACTCACATCTTTACAAGCGACATGCCCAAACGTATTGAACCAGCTGTCCGCTATGGCATCATCAGCCTGACCAACCGCACCTACTACTTCGAGTACCGCAACGGCTCGCGCCTCATTCCTCCAGCCCTACAGGAGAAAATTCGTGCCCTGTTTCGTGCCAACAAGTGGACGGAAGAGGTGCAGTTCGATGATTATATAGAGGATTACGATTGGTAATATCATGAGGGTGTGTCAAATAGGCACATCCTCTTGCTTATTTATCAAAAACTTATGTGATTATTTTGATTTTTGGGAATATTTTCGTATATTTGCCCACAAATATGAATAATTGTAAGTACAAATAATGAACAACGCAGATTTTTGGGCATCCGTGCACAACATCATAGCCGAGGGCTTCACGCCTGAAGGTCTGCTAAAACTGGATAGTTATGCAGAACAGTTTATCAGCGGAAGGCTTGTATATCAACGATTTTCACCGCGAGAACAGCATGGCTGCGCAGCGGGCGGTGAAGCAAATGTCATTGCATCCCTACTCGCGGGAGCAGAAGATTGCCCAGATTCAGATGTTGCGGAGACTCTCAGCGAGTTCAAAAGAGAGCGCCAACGCGGAGCGAAGCAGGAAGCAGCCATAGAGCAATGGGCTAAGGCGGTAGGGTGTTGGACGGAGTGCGTGGACGACTCGCTGCACAGTTCTTTCGGCGAGGAGATTGCCGAAGGTGGCGAGGCGATGGTATATGATCACGGTTCAACATTGGTGAAGAGCATTGGCCTCGACTATTTTATTTTGCCAATTCTTGCTTTGGACAGAATATCACTTCACAATACTTATTTCCCTGAAACGCAACTAACGGTTTTGAGCTTCGGACGGAATCAGAAAGGTGAATTCAAGATAATTTGCGAACAGCCTTTCATCGGAGGCTCGCATGTGTCTGATGAGGAAATAACCGAATACATGCAGCACATGGGATTTGAGCTGAAGAACCCACGCAACTGGACGTATGCCACACCCGACATTTATTTGAGCGACATGCACGATGAGAATGTGATTCGCTCTGAAACAGGAGCCCTCTGTGTGGTGGATTGCGACATTCGTATCAACACACCTGAACTTCGCCAAGGCGGAACCAGAACATTGTCAACGGAAGTACGCTTTCTTGGTTGATTCGAGTGGATTGAGACTGTAATCCACATTTGTGCATTAAATGCCTATAATTTATCAGATTCACTACTAAAACGAATTGACAACGTACGCTACAACCGCATTAAGGCAGCGAATAAGCGAGAGCAGGCTCTACCTTTGGTCAGGGCCGTTCTGGCAGAGCAAGACAAGACTGGAACTTGGCTTTCAGAACGATGGGCCGCAACCTGGGAACTGTATCACGCTGGATGACCAGCAAGAGATTTCTGCCAGTCGGGAAGCCCTTCTCCGCTACTGCGAGCTCGACACCTGGGCTATGGTAAAAGTGTGGGAGAAACTGAAAGAAGTAGTAGAATGAATTGAATTTTTCGAGAGATTTACTATATTAGAAATAAATCTAAAACCTCGCGATGTATAGGTTAATCGACAAAAGATTATGGCAAAATTACATGTGTCACAGTACAAGGCAGAAGAGCCTTTGTGGAAAGACTATATAGGAAATATTGCAAAAGAGGCTATCAGTAAATTCGAAATAGAATTTCATTGCGTGACCATTTCCGATGGTATCGGATTTAAAGGCTATCGAATAATAACATTAATGGGCTTAGGCAGACGTTTTGAGATCGTATGTACGACAGATAAGGTCAAAGATGTATTAGCTAAGATGGTCGAGCCTTCAGAAGTGGACTGGCAAATTATCGATATTATTGAATACGAAGAAACTATTAAGTGGGGAATCAGATAATTGCCCAAAACATTTTATGGTTATATTATAGTAAGATTATGGAAAATAGAAGAAAGTTTTATGTAAATTATAAAAGAAAGAACTCTGGTGCATGGAGTGGGGATACATTAAATGATAGATATCAACATATCTATAATGCTTTAAATGCCTACGATTCAGGAATGGATTTTGAAGACCTTAAATTTGACATAAAGAATGCATTTGTATCTAGGATCTATGTTTCAGCAGAAGTCGTAAAGAAATATCCAAAAGCCATCAAACAATTTGGCTATCTTTCCCAGATATATAATAATCAATTAGTTAATGGGAATCACGTGTTAGAATTAGATGATACTAAGCCATTTATTAATAGTGCATATTTCGATTTATGCAAATTGGCCGACAGAGGTCTTGGTATCCGAGTAGAGCATGTTGTTCCTGGAGAAGTTTATATTAACGATGCGGTGAATAAAATCAAAAATGGAGCTGGTTTTTCACAAAAAGATTTTGAAGATTTTTTTAATTCTATATGCATTTGCTTAGTAACAAAGGAAGAAGATCATAATATACTCAACAAGTGGAAAGATTCAATGCCAAATAACATAGACTATAAATTAAAACCTTTTGCAAGGTATGATGGTAAACTAAATGGTGTTGGCAAAGATGTCGAAATTCATGGTTGGAAAATTGTTGATGGGAATTTATTTTCCCAACCATAATTATTTGAATTTTCCATTCAACCTTTCTATATTAAGTCATAACCAAACGAAAAGGATATGACAATAGAAATTAAAAAGGACGTAAAAGTTGTAATTATGGACAAAGGTTTAGACAAGTATTTAGAAGAGATTGGGAAAGCAAAACTGCTGACCATTGATGAGGAGCTGGAACTGGTGAAAGCTGTACAGCAGAAGGGCACTGATTGTGACGAGATGAAACAACTGGAGAAAGCCAGCGCCAGATTCGTTGTTAGCGTTGCAAACCAATACAAAGACAAAGGGCTGACACTCATGGAACTTGTAGATGCTGGTATGGTAGGTCTGCGACGTGCAGCGATGAAGTATGATCTCAAGACAGACTTCAAGTTCATAGCCTATGCTGTTTGGTGGATTCGCCAAGCCATGATTCAGGCCCTCGAAGAGAAGAAGTAAAAAAATAAGAACCAGCTGTAGATCGCCTTAGTGCCGGAGGCTGGCAGGCATCCTTCTCATCCTGTAGTAGAAAGGTCTTGGGATGTCGTTTTTCTGTTTTACCATGAAAAAAAAGTTGCCCTGTTTTTTGAATTTTTTGGTGGATGTGTCTATACATAAGTCATAAACTTAAAAATTCAAAGATTATGGCAACAACAATTAGCACCAGTTCAAAGAGTTACTTCAACAAAATCCAAAAGTACCTCAACAACAAAAAACTTTGCTTTACCTCAACAATTAACAATGGGATCTATGCCCTCATCATCTTTAATCTCGACGAGATTGAAATATACTACCTCGTCAAGAAAATGACAAGACACTTTCATCTAATATCAAAGCAGCTGGAGCCATTGGCTCTGGCTGCCTAAAAAACAGCGGCAATATGAAAAATTATCTAACAACTGACGAGGAGCGCAAACAGTTAAAAGCCATTGCGGTAAACCTTGCGAGACAGTACAAGAACAAGGAGGTCGCTTTTAGAGATTTAATAGATGTAGGAACAGAAGGTCTGCGACAAGCAAAAATGAAGTATGATTCCAAATCAGATACGATGTTCTTGATCTACGGAGCATGGGAAATGCAACAAGCTATGAAACAAGCTGTCGCAGAAAAGAAATAACTTAAAAACAAGATGATGAAAACAAAGATGAATAACAAGAAGAAAGAGATGACGCTGCTCCAAGCTATGGAGCGCATTGTTGAACTGTCTAGGGAGTCAAAGCTAAGCAAGGAGTTCTTCCGCAAGGCAAAGGACGAAATCAAACTGTTAGCTGATAGCTATGGTATCACAGAAACACAGGCCGTGCTGTTTTGTGTCTGCATGGAGAAAGGCCCTCGACGGGTGGACTATGACGACCTGTCAAGTTACATGGATATCAGCAAGATTAAGATATTGGGCTATGCCACCGATATAGATGCGCTGGTTCGACGTCGACTGCTGAAATATCGAGACGTGAAGGACGAAGAGGACTTTGACGTGCCGGCTGTTGTTGTGCGCTGTTTGAAGCACAACGAGGTGTATCAGTTGCCACAACGCACAGGGCTCGATTGTGCAGCCTTGTTCGAACTGCTCGACCAATGGTTCGACGATCTTAACGACGACGCCATCGGTTCCTGTCAACTGCGCGACGAGATACAGTCGCTCTTTGACGACAATCCACAGGTGGCCTTTGTGCGACATCTGAGGAAATATGGCCTAAGTGAAGAAGACGAGATGATAGCGACCTTTTTCTGCAATCGCCTTGTGAGCAACAACGATGATGACATCCGCTTCAACCAGCTGAGTGATTTGTTCGAGAACAGCCGTGACTTCAATAATGCCAAAGCAGAGCTTCGTAGTGCACAGCACACACTGATGAAAAAGAAAATCATAGAGCATATCTGCGAGGATGGCATTGCAGACACTAGCAAATTCCAATTGACGGCTGATACCAAGCGAGACCTGTTGGCAGAACTTAACATCAATCCTATCGAGGAGACAATGGCAGGAACACTAAAACCATCAGACCTCAAATTCAAGAAGATGTTTTATCCTGTGGAGGTAGAGAAGCAGGTAAACGAGCTATCTAAGCTTTTCCAGCAGGAGGCGTTTCAGAAGATACAAGATCGTATGAGGGAAAAAGGATTCCGTAATGGTTTTGCCTGCCTGTTCTATGGTGGTCCAGGAACAGGAAAGACAGAAACCGTCTATCAACTGGCACTACAGACGGGGCGCAGCATTATGATAGTCGATGTTCCACAGATTAAGAGCAAGTGGGTAGGCGACTCTGAGAAGAACATCAAAGCACTCTTTGACCGCTATCGCGAGGTGGTGAAGCGAAGTAAACTGGCTCCTATTCTGCTTTTCAACGAAGCTGATGCCATCATTGGCAAACGTCAGGAGGGGGCAGAACGGGCTGTGGAGAAGATGGAGAACTCTATCCAGAACATCATTCTGCAGGAGATGGAGAACCTTGACGGCATTATGATTGCTACAACCAATCTTCAACAGAACATGGATAAAGCCTTTGAGCGTCGTTTCCTCTACAAAATCAAATTCAACAAGCCCACCGAGGAGGCTCGCAGACATATCTGGCACTCGATGATACCAGAACTGGGCGATATGGATGTAAACACTCTGGCCACTAAATATGATTTTAGTGGTGGACAGATAGAAAACATCGCACGGCATTTCGCCATTGACGACATTCTGCATGGTCAAAGTGAAGATGCGCTGTCTATGCTTATCCGTCATTGTGACAACGAACGTTTAGACGAGAAAAGTTCACGGAAAATAGGTTTCGCAGTTCTATGATATCTTCATTTCGATAACCTAATAATAAAAGAATGGGCTTCAAAATTTGGTTCTTTCTTGGAAAGTTACTACCTTTGAGCAAGCTCGAAGTTACTTTCGTTCGGAAAAACTCAAATAAATTTGGTTTTTCTCTCACTTATTCGTAACTTTGCACGCAATATGGATGAAATGAATCATACTGAGGTGCAACCTCAAGAACAGAAACGCCTTGTGCTTCGCACTGAAGGACTCGTGAAAATATACGGTAATCGTACTGTTGTTAACGATGTTTCTTTCGATGTGAAGCAGGGAGAAATTGTTGGATTGTTAGGACCAAACGGTGCTGGCAAGACCACTTCTTTCTATATGACGACGGGTCTGATTGTACCGAATGGTGGGCATATCTATCTGGGTGATGAAGAAGTGACCTCTTATCCGGTTTATAAAAGAGCAAGAGCTGGCATTGGCTATCTGGCACAAGAGGCTTCCGTGTTCCGTAAGATGTCTGTCGAGGATAATATCCTCTCGGTATTGGAGATGACAGGAAAACCTCGCGACTATCAATTGGAGAAATTGGAGAGTCTGATAAAGGAGTTCCGTTTGCAGAAGGTCCGTAAGAATACTGGTGATCGCCTTTCTGGTGGTGAGCGTCGCCGTACGGAAATTGCCCGTTGTTTGGCTATTGAACCGAAGTTTATCATGCTTGACGAGCCTTTTGCTGGCGTTGACCCTATCGCTGTGGAGGATATCCAGCAGATTGTGTGGCAGTTGAAGTATCGTAATATTGGTATTCTGATTACAGACCATAATGTACACGAAACGCTGAACATCACCGACCGTGCCTATTTGTTGTTTGAAGGACGTATCCTCTTCAAGGGTAGTCCTGATGAGTTGGCTGTTAATCCTATCGTGAAAGAGAAGTATCTGGGTTCTAATTTCGTGCTTCAGAAAAAGGACTTCCAGCAGTTGGCAGAGGAGAAACGGCGCAAGGAAATGGAGGAAGAAAGTTAATAATTCTTAAGAGGTGAGAGGTGAGAGGTGAGAGGTGAGAGAAATTTCGTACCTTTGCACGCTCAAATTGTATATATATAATTAAATAAGGTATAAGAAGAGATGAATATTTCATTTGAAGCTCCTGACAAGATTAATGGTCTGATGACCATCACATTGGAGAAAGAAGACTATCAGGGAGAAGTCGAGAAGACTTTGAAGGACTATCGTAAGCGTGCTAATATTCCTGGTTTCCGTCCAGGTCAGGCTCCTATGGGCATGATTAAGCGCCAGTTTGGTACTAGCGTTAAGGTTGATGTTGTGAACAAACTGTTGGGTGAAAAACTATACGGCTATGTTCAGGACAACAATATCCACATGTTGGGCGAGCCCCTTCCCAGCGATCAGCAAGGAGCGCTTGATTTCGATGGTGACGCAGCACTAACCTTTAAGTTTGATATTGCTGTGGCTCCTGAGTTCAAGGCAGAGCTGACAGGCAAGGATAAGATAGACTATTATAACATTACCGTTGACGATAAGCTTATTGACCAGCAGGTTGAGATGTATCAGAGCCGTGCAGGACAGTATGAGAAGGCTGAGCAATATGATGCCGAGCAGCGTGATATGCTGAAGGGTGACCTGCGTGAGTTGGATGCAGAGGGAAATGTGAAGGAAGACGGCATCACCGTTTCTGATGCAGCCCTTATGCCTCAGTATATGAAGGTAGACGACCAGAAGAAGCTGTTTGATGGTTGCAAGCTGGGTGACATCATCACTTGGAATCCCCGCAAGGCTTATCCTGAGAGCGATGTAGAGGTGAGCAGCCTGCTGAAGATTGAAAAGGATCAGGTGGCAGAACATACTGGTGACTTCACTTTCCAGGTCACTGAGATTAGCCGCTACGTGAAGCATGAGGTGAATCAGGAACTCTTCGACCAGGTATTCGGTGAGGGTAATGTGAAGGACGAGAAGGATTTCCGTCAGAAGATTGCCGATCAGATTAGCCTGCAGTTTAAGGCTGATAGCGATTATAAGTTCCTGTTGGATGTTCGTGCCCATATGGAGAAGAAGGTTGGCAAGCTGGAGCTCCCAGAGGCTATCCTGAAGCGCGTTATGTTGAACAATAATAAGGATAAGGGTGCTGATTTCGTTGAGAAGAACTTTGAGGCCAGTATCAAGGAACTGGGATGGCATCTTATCAAGGAGCAGCTCGTAGCCGCCCAGAATATTAAGGTGGAAGATGCCGACCTGAAGAATGTGGCTAAGGAAGCTGCCCGTGCTCAGTTTGCACAGTATGGTATGTCGAACATCCCCGATGAGTATCTCGAGAACTATGCTCAGGAGATGTTGAAGAAGCGTGAAAATGTTGATGGCTTGGTAGACCGTGCCGTTGACGTGAAGCTGACAGTTGCACTCAAGAATGTGGTTAAACTGAACGAAAAGGACATCACAATGGAGGAGTTTCAGAAGCTTCTTCAGGAAAAATAAGCAGTTAGCAGTTGGCTAAAGGCTAAAAGCTAATAGCCAATTATAATTATTTAACCAAAAAAAGAGTCGGGATGTTTTGCATTCCGATTTTTTTTCGTAATTTTGTATCTTACAATGAAAATGAATATGAATAACGACTTTAGAAAATATGCTACCAAGCATCTTGGTATTAACGGTTTGGTGCTCGACGAAGTGATGAGCGCTCAGGCTCAGTATTTGAATCCCTATATCCTGGAGGAGCGTCAGTTGAATGTTACTCAGATGGATGTCTTCAGCCGTTTGATGATGGACCGCATCATCTTCCTCGGTACACAGATAGATGACTATACTGCCAATACGTTGCAGGCACAGTTGCTCTATTTGGATTCTGTTGACTCCGGCAAGGATATCAGTATTTATCTGAATTCTCCTGGTGGTAGTGTGACTGCTGGTTTGGGTATCTATGATACCATGCAGTTTATCTCCAGCGACGTTGCTACCATTTGTACTGGTATGGCTGCATCGATGGCTGCTGTTTTGCTGGTTGCAGGAAAGGAAGGTAAGCGCTCGGCTTTGCCTCACAGCCGTGTGATGATCCATCAGCCCTTGGGTGGCGTACAGGGTCAGGCATCGGATATCGAGATTGAAGCCAAAGAGATCATGAAATTCAAGAAGGAACTCTATACTATTATTTCTGAACATTCGCATACTCCTTATGATAAGGTATGGAACGACTCTGACCGTAACTATTGGATGACGGCAGAGGAAGCAAAGGAATATGGTATGATTGATCAGGTGTTGGCAAAGAAGTGATGAGTAAAAGATGTAATTTCTGCGGACGGCCGGATCGGGAAGTAAAGCTCTTGATTACGGGGGTTGATGGCTGTATCTGTGAAGATTGTGCTATCCAAGCCTATCAAGTGGCTACTGCCAACGGATATGGTCCAGATGCTGTAAAGAAAGATAAAGGTTTTAAGAAAAAGAGTATTCCAAAGCCCAAAGAGATCAAAGAATATCTTGATCAATATGTAATTGGGCAGGACGAGGCCAAACGTTTCTTGTCAGTAGCTGTCTATAACCACTACAAGCGTCTTCAGCAGCCTACTGATGAGGAAGGCGTTGAGATAGAGAAGTCGAATATCATCATGGTGGGCAGTACAGGAACGGGTAAAACACTGTTGGCACGTACAATCGCCAAGTTGCTTGATGTGCCATTCACCATCGTCGATGCGACAGTGTTTACCGAGGCTGGCTACGTAGGTGAAGATGTGGAAAGTATCTTGACACGTCTATTGCAGGTGGCTGATTACAAGGTGGAAGCTGCAGAGCGTGGTATTGTATTTATCGACGAGATAGATAAGATTGCCCGTAAGTCGGATAACCCTTCTATAACTCGCGATGTCAGCGGTGAAGGTGTACAACAGGGTTTGCTGAAACTATTGGAAGGCACCGTTGTCAACGTGCCACCGCAGGGGGGGAGAAAGCATCCTGATCAGGAGTATATCCATGTAGATACCCATAACATATTATTTATATGTGGTGGCGCCTTTGATGGTATTGAACGTAAGATAGCTCAGCGCATGAATACCCATGTGGTGGGATATAACTCAGTACAGAACGTGAGAAGAATTGACAAGAACGAGTTGATGCAGTATATACAGCCCCAAGACCTGAAGTCTTTCGGACTGATTCCCGAACTCATTGGTCGTCTTCCTGTACTGACTTATCTGAATCCTCTTGACCGAGATGCACTGAACAAGATCTTGGTAGAACCTAAGAATTCAATTGTCAAGCAGTATGAAAAACTGTTTGATATGGATGGCATTAAGTTGACCTTTACACCTGAGGCTCTGAAAGTCGTCGTTGATAAAGCGGTCGACTATAAGCTTGGAGCCCGTGGTCTTCGCTCCATTGTGGAGAGTATTATGATGGATGCTATGTTTGAGATTCCATCTAAACGAACGAAGTCCTTTGAAGTGACTGCTGAATATGCTCAACGGCAATTAGAGAAGTCACACCTTAATTAATACGAAAACAAGTCTATGGCAAGTAAGAAACTAAATCTGACAGAAGCGCTAAAGAAATATTTTGGCTTCGACAAGTTTAAAGGTGACCAGGAAGCTATCGTTCAGAACGTACTAGATGGTCATGACACTTTTGTGCTCATGCCTACGGGTGGCGGAAAGTCGCTGTGCTACCAGTTGCCTTCATTGTTGATGGATGGTACGGCCATTGTTATTTCCCCGCTAATAGCACTGATGAAGAATCAGGTGGATGTCATTAGCTCTATGAGTGATGAGGGTACTGCCCACTATCTGAATTCCTCATTGAACAAGGCTGCTATCGATCAAGTGAAGTCCGACATCTTGGCAGGTAAGACCAAACTGCTCTATGTGGCACCGGAGTCGCTGACCAAAGAGGAGAATGTAGAGTTCTTGCGACAGGCCAAGATATCATTTTATGCCATTGATGAGGCTCACTGTATTTCTGAGTGGGGTCATGACTTCCGCCCGGAATATCGTCGTATTCGTCCTATCATCAATGAAATAGGTGAGGCACCAATCATTGCTCTGACGGCAACAGCTACAGATAAGGTTCGAACGGATATTAAGAAGAACCTGGGTATTGTTGATGCCAAAGAGTTTAAGAGCTCCTTCAACCGTCCAAACCTCTATTACGAGATACGTCCAAAGACTATGGATGTGGATAAGGATATCATCAAGTTCATTAAGCAGCATCCCGGTAAGAGTGGTATTATCTACTGTCTCTCCAGGAAGAAGGTGGAAGAACTGGCTGAAATTCTGAAAGCCAACGATATCAAGGCTGCCGCTTATCATGCTGGTTTGGACTCAGCATTGCGCTCTCAGACGCAAGATGACTTCTTGATGGAGCGGATTGATGTCATTGTGGCCACCATTGCTTTTGGTATGGGAATTGATAAACCGGATGTACGTTTCGTTATCCACTACGATATCCCTAAGTCGTTGGAAGGCTATTACCAGGAGACTGGACGTGCCGGACGTGATGGTGGCGAGGGTATGTGTATCACTTTCTATGCCCATAAAGATCTGCAGAAGTTGGATAAGTTTATGGAGGGTAAACCTGTAGCCGAGCAGGATATTGGTCGTCAGCTATTGGCTGAAACAGCAGCCTATGCAGAGTCTTCTGTCTGTCGCCGTAAGATGTTGTTGCATTATTTTGGTGAGGAATATCATGAGGACAACTGTCATAACTGCGACAATTGCCTGCATCCTAAGACAAAGATAGAAGCCAAAGATCAGTTAGTATTGTTCTTACAGACGGTACAGGCCTTGAAGGAGAATTTCCGTTCAGATTATATCATCGATTTCGTGACTGGTCGTGAGACGGAAGAAATCATAGCCCATAAGCATCAGAATCATGACTTATTTGGTGCTGGAGAGGATTTCGAGGAGAAACACTGGAATCCGGTCATCCGTCAGGCATTGATTGTAGGATATTTGAAGAAAGATGTAGAGAATTATGGCTTATTAAAACTAACTTCTTCAGGTAAGAAATTTATCAAGAATCCTCAATCGTTCATGATTGTTGAAGATAATGAATTCAGTGAGGACTATGAGGCTGTGTCTCCTGAGCACGAAGGAGGTAGCAGTGCTCTGGATCCAACACTTTGTGCTATGCTGAAGGATTTGCGTAAGAAAGTCAGCAGACAGTTGGAACGTCCGCCTTATGTTATTTTCCAGGATGTCAGTATCGATCAGATGGCAACGGATTATCCCGTTACTTTGGAGGAACTGAAGAATATCCAGGGAGTGGGGGAAGGTAAGGTGAAACAGTCTTATGCCAAAGAGTTTGTTGATTTGATCAAGCGTTATTGTGATGACAATGAAATCGTGCGTCATTCGGATTTACGTGTACGTACCGTCGCTAAGAAGTCTATCTTGAAAGTCAAGATTATTCAAGCCATTGATCGTCAGATAGCCCTTGATGATATTGCAACTGCTCAGGGCCTTGAGTTTGAGGAACTGCTCGACGAGGTGGAGGCAATCGTATATAGTGGTACCAAGCTGAATATCGACTATTTCCTTGATGAGGTGATGGACGAAGACCACTTGGACGATATCTACGACTATTTCTCGGAGAGCGAGACAGACTCTTTGGAAGAAGCCCTGAATGAGTTAGGACAGGAATGTACGGAGGATGAGATTCGGTTGGTTCGAATCAAGTTCATTTCCGAAATGGCGAACTGATGTAAGAAGTTTGATATTAAGAATAAGGTGAAAAAGATTGTTTTATTATTGTTGGCTGTGGGCTTTATGGCACAGCCTGCTGATGCGCAGTTTTTCAAGAAACTGTTTAAGAAAAAGGCAAAGACGGAAAAGAAAGCATCTGCAAAGAGCGATGGTATTGACGATGATGCACAGGTGGCGCTTGCAGATATAATGACCTATGCGGATAATCGTAACAACCGTAATGCTTTCCTGCAGATACCTGTGGGGATTAAAGCAGACCGTTTTGAGAAACAACTGTTGCAACAGGGCTTTACGGAGCGTAAGCATGAGGGCAAGCAAACAGCGAAGTCGTATATTTACGAAGGAGAGGTATATGGTGCTAAGTCAGTCATCACACTGGCTGTTTCTGATCAGACTACCCGTGTGTATGCTGTTGATGTGGCAGACCAGACTGTTTATCCATCGGAACAAGCTGTCAAGCAGCGTTTTGCAATGCTTAAGGATGAGCTGGTGAAGGTGTATGGGCGTGGCTTTGTTGACAATCAAGGTGAAGGCTATACGATTCAGACCAGATTGGGAACAGTTAATCTGCACTACGAGCGTGGCTCATTGTCCAGCAGTTATACCATAGGCTTTGCACTCGACGATGCAAAAGCTTATCAGATGGCTTATCAGGAAATGGACGATAAAGAACATGAGACATCTCCTCGAACGATTGCCGATGGCCTAGCTGCTGCTTGTAATCATACCGATTTGATAGGATTGGCTGTTAAGCTGTGGCAGAACAGGACGTTGAAGGGGGCACAGAACGTACTTCTCAGTTATGATTATACACTGGGGAAAGCAACAGCCAAGGCTGTTCCTGCATCGTTGACAATTGATGACTATCAGGTCGGTGTGTCTTTGGCCCGTCGTAAACAGAGCATCACAATGATTACAATAACCGCTACCGATGATATGGCTGCCGTTTGTAAGGATTTACAAACTTACGGCTTTACCTCGGCTGACCAGAAAACATGGCGCCAAAGCCAGATGTCGGTGGTCGTTTCTGTCGACAAACAGGGCAGAGTAGTGGTTACACTACGTTAAATCCTATTAATAATAGGATAAAACGCTTGCCATCTCAGAAAAAATGAGTAATTTTGCACGCAATAAATTTTAAAGTAGTAGAATTATGTCATCATTTATTGCAGACAAGATTGTGATGGACGGCCTTACATTCGACGACGTCCTGTTGATTCCAGCTTATTCAGAAGTGCTGCCAAAAACGGTAGAGTTGAAAACCCGCTTTTCAAAGCACATCGAACTGAATGTACCTTTCGTTACAGCAGCAATGGATACCGTTACCGAGAGTCAGATGGCTATTGCCATTGCTCGCGAAGGTGGTATCGGTGTTATCCATAAGAATATGTCGATTGAGAATCAGGCCCGTGAGGTTGCCATCGTAAAGCGTGCCGAGAACGGTATGATCTACGATCCTATCACAATTCCTATGGGTTCAACCGTGGCTCAGGCGCTTGATATTATGGCTGAGTATCACATTGGTGGTATCCCCGTAGTCGATGATGACAGACATCTGGTAGGTATTGTTACCAACCGCGACCTCCGCTTCGAGCGCCGTTTGGATCGTCCCGTCGAGGAGATCATGTCGAAGGATAATCTGGTAACCACCCATCAGCAGACCGATCTCACCGCTGCTGCACAGATTCTGCAGGAGAACAAGATCGAGAAGTTGCCCGTTGTTGATAAGGACAACCGCCTGATTGGTCTTATTACCTATAAGGATATTACAAAGGCTAAGGATAAGCCCATGGCTTGTAAGGACGATAAGGGTCGTCTACGTGTAGCTGCCGGTGTTGGCGTTACCTTCGATACCCTCGATCGTATGCAGGCTCTGGTGAATGCCGGTGTCGATGCCATCGTCATCGATACAGCCCACGGCCACTCAAAGAGTGTAGTCGAGAAGTTGCGCGAGGCCAAGGCTTCGTTCCCCAATATCGATATCGTAGTTGGTAACATTGCTACTGGCGATGCCGCTCGCATGCTGGTAGAGAACGGTGCCGATGCCGTGAAGGTCGGTATCGGTCCTGGTTCTATCTGTACCACCCGTGTCGTAGCCGGTGTAGGTGTTCCTCAGCTCAGTGCTGTCTATGATGTTTACAGCGCCCTGAAGGGTACTAATGTGCCTCTGATTGCCGATGGTGGTCTGCGTTACTCGGGCGATATCGTCAAGGCTCTTGCTGCAGGTGGTAGCAGTGTCATGATTGGCTCGCTGGTTGCCGGTACCGAGGAGAGTCCTGGCGACACCATCATCTACAACGGACGTAAGTTCAAGTCTTACCGTGGTATGGGCTCGCTCGAGGCTATGGAGCACGGTTCTAAGGACCGTTACTTCCAGGCCGATACCAAGGATGTTAAGAAACTTGTTCCAGAGGGTATCGCCGGTCGCGTACCTTACAAAGGAACCGTTCAGGAGGTTATCTATCAGATGGTGGGCGGCCTGCGCTCAGGTATGGGCTACTGCGGTGCTCCTACCATCGAGAAGTTGCACGATGCCAAGTTCACCCGCATCACCAATGCCGGTGTCAACGAGAGCCATCCGCACGATATCACCATCACAAGTGAAGCACCAAACTATAGTCGTCCCAATGATTAAACTGATTGCTGCTGCCTGCTTGGCAGTTGTTCCATGTACTGTGTTACATGCACAGTCTAATGCCGACCCCATCATCATGACGATTGCTGGGGTTGACGTGCCTCGTTCTGAGTTCGAGTATTCTTACAACAAGAACAATACCGAAGGTGTCATCGATAAGAAATCGGTGGAAGAGTATGTCGACCTCTTTATAAACTATAAGTTGAAAGTGCAGGCTGCCTTGGATGCACGTATTGATACGACAACGGCGTTCCGTCAGGAGTTTGCCCAATATCGTGACCAGCAGGTGCGCCCCACTTTTGTGACGGATGCCGACATGTTGGAAGAGGCTCATAATGTTTATAACCAGACGAAGGAGAGCATAGGTCCAGATGGTTTGGTAAGTGCAGGCCATATCCTGATGCTGATTCCGCAGAAGGCTACTGACGAACAGCAGCGTGAAGCCAAGCGTCGTATTGACTCTGTTTATACAGCATTGAAGGCAGGTGCTGATTTCGAGGCGTTGGCTAAGCAGGTGTCGCAGGACCCTGGATCAGCGCGCCGTGGTGGAATGTTGGGCTGGTTTAGCCGTCACCAGATGGTTAAGGAGTTTGAGGATGTTGCTTTCGCTCTCCAACCCGGTGAAATGAGTAAGCCTTTCTTGTCACCTTATGGCTGGCATATCATATTGATGAAGGAACGCAAACAGTTGGAGCCGTTTGAATTCCATCATGAGAATATCATGAAATTCCTTGAACAGCGTGGTGCCCGTGAGGCCATTATTGACCGCAAACTGTCTGCCCAGGCGAAGGCTGCCGGTGCCGATGTTACGCAGGAACAGTTGCTGGAACAGCGTGCTGACTCCCTTTCAGCCGTTGATGCAGAGATGCGCTATCTCATCAAGGAGTATCATGATGGTTTATTGCTTTATGAGATCAGCAATAGCACTATTTGGGATAAAGCTGCGAAGGATGAGGCAGCATTGGCTACCTTCTTCAAGAAGAACAAGAAGAAGTACCAGTGGGATGCTCCTCGTTTTAAAGGTATTGCCTATCATGTCAAGGAACAGTCGGATGTCAAGGCCGTTGTTAATTGCATTAAGAAACTGAAGTTTGAAGATTGGAACGAAGCCCTTCGTACCACTTTCAATAATGACTCTGTGTTACGTATCCGTGCCGAGAAAGGTCTATTCAAACAGGGTGATAATAAACTCATCGACCGTGAGTGCTTTAAGGTAGCCGATGTGCAGGTAGATAGTGTGAAAGGTTTTCCTATCGATGCCGTCTATGGTAAGATGCTGAAGAAACCTCAGGATTATACCGACGTGCGTGGTTTGGTTACTGCCGATCTTCAGGACGAAATGGAACGTTATTGGGTGGCAGACCTTCGTAAGAAGTATCCTGTCATCATCAATAAAGAAATATTAAAGACAGTCAACAAGCATGAATAAAAGATTTCTAGTTATACTTGTCTCGCTAGTCTCGCTAGCCTCTTTGGGAAAGACGCAGACTGATTCGCTCGGAACAATTGTCGACGAGGTTATCTGGGTGGTAGGCGATGAGGCCATTCTTAAATCCGATGTGGAGGCTATGCGCATACAGGCACAGCAGGAAGGACTTCGTTTCAATGGTAATCCCGACTGTTCTATTCCAGAACAGATAGCTGTTCAGAAACTTTATGTGAATCAGGCTATCATCGATAGTGTAGAGGTGACGGAGTCGGAAATCACACAGGGCGTAGAGCAGTATATAGAGAATATGGTGAACATGGTTGGTTCCCGTGAGAAACTGGAGGAGTATTACAAGAAGAGCATGAGTCAGATTCGTGCCGACTTACGTGACTCTTACCGTGAGCGTCAGATGGTGCAGGGCATGCAACAGAAACTGGTTAAGGACATCAAGGTGTCACCTGCTGAAGTGCGTCGCTTCTTCAAGGATATGCCACAAGATAGTCTGCCTTTCGTGCCTACGGTGGTAGAAGTGCAGATATTAACCCAGAAGCCACGTATTGAACAAGAGGAGATTAATCGCGTCAAAGAAGAGTTGCGCGAATTTACGGATCGTATCAATAAGGGAACATCGACATTCCAGACTCTGGCTCGTCTCTATTCTGAAGATCCGGGTACGGCCCGTCGTGGTGGTGAACTGGACTATACAGCCCGTAGCATGCTCGATCCGGCATTTGCCAATGTGGCATTTAGCTTGACTGATCCTAAGAAAGTGTCGAAGATTGTTGAGTCTGAGTTTGGTTTCCATATCATTCAGTTGATAGATAAGCGTGGCGAAAAGATCAAGGTTCGTCATATTCTGAGGAAGCCGGTTATCAGCGACGATGCCATCACCAAGTCGTTGGAGCGCCTTGACTCTATCCGCCAAGACATCGTCAAAGGAAAATTCACCTTTGAGATGGGTGCATCAATTATTTCCGACGATAAGGATACACGCAATAACAATGGTCTGATGTTTAATGTGACCCAGGAGGGACAGCGTACCTCTCGCTTTAAATTAGCTGATCTGCCTTCTGAGGTGGCTCGTGTTGTTGACACCTTGCAGGTTGGTGGTATTTCAGCACCGTTCCAGATGATTGATGATCGTGGTAAGACGGTGTGTGCTATCGTGAAACTGAAGGGGCGCACAGAGGGTCATAAGGCTACAATTACAGAGGACTTCCAGGTGATGAAGAATGTCGTGATGACTAAGCGTCGCCAGCAAATCCTCCATGACTGGCTTGTGAAGCGTATCAAGTCTACCTATGTTCGTATCAAAGACGAATACCGTGACTGTGACTTCGAATACGAAGGTTGGGTGCGTTGAGATGTGTGAGGTAAGAAGTAAGAGGTAAGATGTAAGAGGTAAGAGGAAGGAGAAATGAAGAAGGCTTCTCTGTTTGTCATGCTTTTTGCCGTGTTGCTGTCGGCTTTTGCTTTACAGCCTGCACGCAAACGAGCCCCTCGCAAGAAGGCGAGGGTAGAGGATAAACGTGTCTATCTCGTTCACTCTGATAATCTGCACTACGATCAATACCGCAATGGAGATGCCCAGGTGTTGCATGGCAATGTCCATTTTCGCCATATGGGTGCTAACCTCTATTGCGACAGTGCCCATTTCTATGAGCAGTCTAACTCCTTCAGGGCATGGGGACATGTCAAGATGCAGCAGGGCGATACACTGCGCTTGACGAGTGACTATGCCTATTACGACGGTAATGAGCAACTGGCTCAAGCCCGCCATAATGTTATTTTGAAGCACCGTAAGTCGACGCTCTATACTGACTCGCTGGACTTTGACCGCATGTACAATTTTGGTAATTTCTTCGAGGGGGGCAAACTGGTGGATGGTACTGCTGTGCTGACTAGCGACTGGGGCGAGTATCATACTGATACCAAGATGGCTATGTTCTATTATGACGTTCGGCTGAAGGATAATAATCTCTATCTGACCACCGATTCACTTTATTATGATACTAAGACATCGACGGCGCATATTGTCGGACCTTCGAATATCACGTCTTCTGGCAGTCATATCTATAGTGAGGACGGCTATTATAATACCAAGACAGAACAGTCGGAGCTCTTCGGACGTTCAGTCATGAAGAATAACGGCAAGACGATGGTGGGTGACAGCGTTTATCATAATGCCAAGACAGGCACAAACTATGCCTATAATAACGTCATCTACACGGATTCTGTTAATAAGAATATGATGACGGGCGATTATGCGGAATACAACGACTCCACAGGATATGCGATGGCTACCAAACGCGCTGTGGCCTATGATTTCTCGCAAAAGGATACGCTGTATATGCATGCCGACACGTTTAAGATCTTTACTTTCAATATCCGTACCGACTCGGTCTACCGTAAGATACTTGCATATAATAAGGTAAGGGCTTACCGTCGCGACGTGCAGGCTGTCTGCGACTCGATGGTCTATAATTCAAAGGATTCGTGTATGACTATGTATCACGATCCTGTTTTATGGAACATGAACCAACAACTTGTTGGCGACGAGATGCGTGTCTATATGCGTGACTCTACCATTGATTGGGCCCATATTATTGGTAATGCCTTCTCCACTGAGCAGATGTTCGACTCTGTTCATTTCAATCAGGTACAGTCTAAAGACATGAAGGCTTTTTTCCATAAGGGAGAGATACGTGAGTCACAGGCCATTGACAACGTGTTGATTGTCTATTATCCTGTCGATGAGTCTGACAGCACGCTGATTGGTCTGAACTATACGGAGACACCATTGCTTAAAATGTTTCTGGAGAACCGTAAGATGAAGAAGATATGGATGGAGAAGCCTTCAGGTACCCTCTATCCGATGACACAGATACCTCCTGACAAATATTTCCTTCCCAAATATGCGTGGTATGATGATGTCCGTCCGCTTAACAAGGATGACATCTTCAACTATCGCCCCAAGAAGAAAAAAGAAGAATGAGCGACATCATCCAACTGCTTCCCGATAGTGTGGCCAACCAGATAGCCGCTGGTGAGGTCATACAGCGTCCGGCTTCTGTCATCAAGGAGCTGGTTGAGAATGCTGTGGATGCTGGTGCCACCACTATCAATGTACTCGTGGTAGATGCCGGACGCACCTCTATTCAGGTCATAGACAATGGTTGTGGCATGTCTCTGACTGATGCCCGTCTGGCTTTTGAACGCCATGCGACGTCTAAGATCCGTCAGGCTGACGATCTGTTCTCGTTGCGTACGATGGGTTTTCGTGGCGAGGCCTTACCGTCTATCGCTGCCGTTTCACAGGTAGAACTGCGTACCCGTCGAGCGGAAGACGAAGTGGGTACCTGTTTGATGCTCTCCGGTTCTAGAATCGAGAGTCAGGAGCCGTGCTCCTGTTCTCTAGGCAGTAGCTTTATGGTGAACAATCTCTTCTTCAATGTCCCTGCACGCCGCAAGTTCCTGAAGACCAATGCTACAGAGTTGAATAATATCCTCACGGCTTTCGAGCGTATCGTATTGGTGTATCCTTCCATTAACTTCACGTTGCATAGCAATGGCCAAGAACTCATGAATCTGCGTAGCGGCACGTTGCGTCAGCGTATCAGCGATATCTATGGCCGGCGCTATGGTCAGGATCTCTTGCCAATTCAGGTCGAAACAGCCCTGTGCCGTATCTCGGGTTTTGTTGGGAAACCGGAGACTGCCAGGAAGAAAGGCGTTCATGAGTATTTCTTTGTCAATGGGCGTTACATGAAGCATGCCTACTTCCACAAGGCAGTGCAGCAGGCCTATGACAGAATGATTCTCGCGGGCACGCACGTTCCTTATTTTATATATTTCGAAGTGAACCCTGCTGAGATAGATGTCAACATCCATCCTACCAAGACGGAAATCAAGTTCGAGAACGAGCAACCTATCTGGCAGATCTTAGTAGCTGGTGTCCGTGATGCCTTGGGTCAGTTCTGTGAGATTCCCCAGATTGATTTCGATACAGAGGGCAAGCCGGATATCCCTGTGTATAATCCATCGGCTGATAGCCCCTCTCAGTTGGCTAATGGCCAATGGCCTAAAACTAGCAGTACTCAGCCCAGCTATAATCCCTTCCGCCAGAAGCCTTCACAAGACTGGCAGCGGCTTTATGAGTCTCTTCCTTCGGAGGCAGATGTTCCTGCTCCTCCTTCTCTCTTCGAAGAGCCAGCCGATGCCGCTTCTTCCTCAGTACCAGAGGTTTCTCCTCTTCATTATCAGTTCAAGGGTCGTTACGTCATGACGACGGTGAAGTCTGGACTGATGGTGATAGACCAGCATCGGGCTGATGTCCGCATCCGCTATGAGCGCTACATGCAACAGATGACAGGTGCTCCTGCTCAGAGTCAGCGTCTGCTGTTCCCTGAGACACTGGAACTGACACCTGCAGAGGCTACGCTGATGCCTGAACTCATGACAGCATTGACTTCTGTCGGCTTCGATTTGACACCTCTGGGTCCCACCAGCTATGCTGTTGCTGGCGTGCCGGCAGGTATCGAAGGTCTCGACCCTATTTCCTTGATTCGCGACTTGTTGGCAGAGTCAGAGCAAGTACAGGGTGCCAGCCATGCCCGCCTGACCTCCGATGTGCTGCCTGTCATGTCCGATCTGGCCCTTTCTTTAGCCCGTCATGCCGCTATTCCTTATGGTCAGGTGCTTTCCAATGATGAGATGGACGCACTCATCAATCACCTGTTCTCTTGTAAGGATGTCAACCATACGCCTGACGGAAAATCTATCCTCAGTATCTTTCCAGAGCAGGATATTGACCGTCTTTTGGGATGAGAAATACCATAAAATAAGCATTTTTTTTACTTTTTTATAAAAAAAAGTGTTTTTTTCTTGTCAGTTAAAGAAATATTTCCTAACTTTGCAACGATTTATAGGCTTATAATGCCTTGTCGTGTTGTGTGAAATCAACTGAAAGAAGAGACGATAGAAACTAAATAACATATAAGTTTTACAATACTAATTAAATTTTAAGTTCAATGAAAAAGAAAATCATTTATGGCTTACTCCTTGCAGTTGCAATGGTAACTGCTACGAGTTCTTTCGTGTCTTGTAAGGACTACGAGGGTGATGATTATGCTGCACTGAATGAAAAGTACACTTCTCTTGAGGAGGCTTTGAAATGGCAGCAGCAAGAGATGCAGAAGTACTGCCTTCAGACCAACTGCTCTACTGAGCACGCTAAGATCTGGAACGTACTGAATGGTGTTGGTGAAGACAAGCCAGGACAGACTCCTATTTGGAAGCAGATTTGGGCTAACAACACCCTTATCTTAACTGCTCTTTCTTGGAACAAGACTCAGACCGACTCTATTACGAAGCTCTTCGGTTGGAACAGAAACCAGAGCGACTCTATCAGGACTTTGTATAACGCACTGCTTGGTTGGGGTGACGATTGGCAGAATGCTATGCAGGAGCTGAAAAAGATCGCTAATACTGTTGGCAATGATTCTACTAAATGGAATGAAGCTGCTGACTTCCTGAACCTCAAGGCTGCAAAGATCTTCCACGACAAGTATCTGCAGGGTGGCCAGATGGAGATTAAGACTCTTGACGACATGATCAAGGGTACTGAAATCGTCTTCGATTCTGTACACCGCGATGTAGACAACCTGCTCGGTACTTTCAAGAAACAGATTACTGGTATCAACATCAACGGTACTTACAATCCTGTATTCGGTACTTTGTCAATGCCTACCAACACCACCAGCAACGTGCTCGCTGCATTCTATGGTGCTGTTGATAAGGATGTGACATTCCCCTCTTGCGATGGTGGTTATTATGTAAACAACGAGGCTCTTTACGACGAGGATGACTTCGAGCTGATTGCTGCAAACGGTGGTCTGCCTAAGGATGTTACAAAGAAGGGTCTTACTATCAGCAAGGCTGATGATAATGCTGGTACACTTTATGTAACTGTTAATCCTGGTAACCTCGATTTCGAGGGTACTGATTTCTTCCTCCGTCAGTCTGGTAACACCAACGAAGAGGTTCCTGTTACACTGTCTCCTCTGAAGCCATCTGAGAAGGTGCTTACCTTCGGCTATACTCGTGGTACTACTATTGAGAAGCTTGCTGACAAGGGCTTCTATGAGCTGCAGGCTAAGATTGAGCCAGAGGATGTTAAGGATCTGAAGGTTAATATCAACTTGAGAGACTTCAAGGAGCCTGTTAAGAATCTGATTAACGATGCTAAGGCTTTGGCTTCTGAGATTAAGAACAACCACACTGTTAGCCGTGGCTCTATCGTTAGCGACCTCGCTCAATTGGCTGCTAAGATCTATGCAAACAGCAGCGATATCGCTCCTCGTCTGGCTATGCAGGCTGAGTGGCAGGATACCACAGGTCATCGTGTAGTTTCTTCTGACTTCAACATCGCAGCTGTTGCTGTTTCTCCTCTTGGATTCAGCACTCTCCCAACCTTCAACTTCGGTCAGCGCCAGTTCATTAAGTACATCGATGGTCGTCGTATCGATCAGGAAATCTATGATATCGTTACTGAGAACTTGAAGCTGGATCTGAACATCCAATTGGGTATTAACATTTCTAATTTGGAGTTCCCTGAGCCTGATCCAACTGCAAAGTATATTGTTCCTATTGAGGTTCGTGAGTTCCAGTTGAATGGACATACTCAGACTAATGGTCTCTATGTCCAGTGGAATTATGATGGTAAGTTCGAACTGATTGCTTGTGATGATGCTGGCAATCCTCTGACAAATCCTGATGGAACATATCAGACCACAGGTATCTATCTTGTAAAAGACCAGTATGGAAACAGCCTTGGCTCAGATAGT
This sequence comes from uncultured Prevotella sp., assembly GCA_947164965.1. Taxonomy (GTDB): domain Bacteria; phylum Bacteroidota; class Bacteroidia; order Bacteroidales; family Bacteroidaceae; genus Prevotella. The sequence goes on from CAMUYR010000030.1 coordinate 29,778, forward strand.
TTCTATGCAATTGGAAATAATGTATATCTGTATAATTGGAATGATGATGTAAATGGTTTTGTATACCTTGATTTGACTGATTATACTTATCAATTACTTTTAGGTATCTCTCAGCAGGTAAATGCTACTCTTGCTGGCTTTAATACTCAGGTTCCTAACATCAATAATATTGATAAAAAGATCAAGGAGCAGGTTGAGAAGGCTATCAATGATATGGGTATTAACATCGCAGTTTCTCTGTCAGACTATGTCAACGGCTACGTTGCTCGCATCAACAAGCTGATTACTCGTCTGAATGGTTATGGCAACAAGGCTCTGGACTATCTGAGCGATCCTAACCGCTTCCTGCAGCCTATCCTGCTGAGCTATGATGGCAACCACAAGCTGACCACTATCAGCCGTAGTAGTCTTGCTCCAACTGCAGTTAAGGCTGGTTCTGTTATTGCTTTGCAGCCCACCACTCTGACTTTGGAGACTGTTGCTCCTGCTTACAAGAAGCACATCGCTGTTTCTAACGTTTGGGCAGCTGGTAAGTCTGCTAAGGGTGGTGATGATGCTGCTAAGGCTCTGATGAAGGCTGCTAACACAGGTCTGTCTACTGAGGTTCTTGAGGGTGTTCACGCTCTTGGCCTGATGCAGGTTCCTGCTGACGCAGCTGCTGGTACTGTCTTTGAGCTCACCTACACAGCTCTCGACTACTACGGAAAGATTGCCGGTAAGAAGTTCTATCTGGTGGTTAAGTAAGAGAATTGATAACTGGAATTAAAAACAAGAAAAATAATATAAGGTTATGAAAATCAAGAAAATTTTAATGTCTTGCCTGCTTTTGGCTGGTGTGCTGAGCGCATCGGCTCAGGAGCAGTACCCCAAGACTGTGTATGACCACAATCCTTATTGGTATCTCCAGATTCAGGGTGGTGCTCAGTACACTTTAGGTGAGATCGATTTCAAGGATCTTATCTCTCCCAACGTACAGGTAGCTGTAGGTCGTCAGTTCACTCCTGTCTTCGGTCTTCGTCTGGCTGTTAACGCTTGGCAGAGCCGTGCAGGTATTGATTTCGCTAGTGGTAACTACTGGAATGCAGCAACTAATCAGTTCGTAGCTCTCCCTGGTGGCACAACCAAGTGGAAGTGGAACTATGTTGCTCCTGGTTTGGACGCTACATTCAACCTGTCTAACCTCTTCTGTGGCTTCAATCCTAACCGCATCTTCAACTTCAGCGTATTCGCTGGACTGGGCGCTAACATTGGTTGGGGCATGGATAAGGAGAAGAACTGGGATAATGTAAACCTGTTGGCTGCTAACTATCCTTATACTCTTGGTGGCAACCAGAATACTGAGTATGTATGGGAAGGCACTAAGGTTCGCATGTATGGCCGTGCTGGTGTTGCTGCTGACTTCCGTGTAGCAGAGAACGTAAGCCTCGGTCTGGAAGTTAATGCAAACACGCTGAGCGACCGCTACAATGGTAAGAAGGCTGGCAACTGGGACTGGTACTTCAACGCACTGGTAGGTGTGAAGATCGACCTGGGCAGCCGTTACAGCACTCGCACCATCGAGGCTCCAAAGCCTGTTGAGAAGGTGGTTGAGAAGGTTATCGAGCGCATCGTTGAGAAGCCCGTTCCACAGCAGATTGAGCCCACTCGCGCCTTTGAGGCTAAGAAGGAGCCATTCCGTCGTGACGTATTCTTCACCATTTCTAGCGTCATCATTCCAAAGGGTGAGCAGAACAAGGTTAAGGAAGTTGCTGAGTACCTGCAGGCTAACCCCAACGCAACTGTTGAGATCACTGGTTATGCTGATAAGGGCACAGGTAATGCCAAGATCAACCGTTCGCTCTCACAGCGTCGTGCTGAGTCTGTTAAGAACGCCCTGGTTAAGAAGTACAAGATTGCTGCTTCTCGCATCAAGACTGACTTCAAGGGTGACACCGTTCAGCCATTTGCTGTGAATGTTGAGAACCGTGTAGCTATCTGTATCGCTGACTAATCATCAGCGAGCAGTCATAGCTCAATGAATAACTCTTTGTCCGACCTTACATCACTGTTCTTTGCTCTGATGTAGGTCGGACTTTTTATGAAACCCAACATGAAAAAGTTCTTTTTATCTATCTGCACACTATTGTTGCCACTCGCTGCCTTTGCTCAGTTGAATGGCTCAGGCTATTATCGTGTGCAGAACTACAATACTAAGCGCTATATCAGTATTGTGGGCGATTATGCCAGTATAGGTGCCAATACGGCTGATTTGGAATCCATCAAAATGCTTGAGGGATCGACAAACGATGACTTTGAAGACAATGTTGCTTGGAATCCTGCAACGCTTTGTTATTTCGAGTCGGTAGGTGGTAACAAGTGGAACCTGAAGGGTGGAGGTATGGACTTATACGGGAAAACGGGTTATTATTTGAATATCGACCGTTTGAGTAAGCAGACTACTGATAAAGAAAAGAAATATGGAGCCATTGGTACCTACACCCTCTATGGCAAGGTGTCGAGTACGGGAATGACTGCTACAAGATACATCAGCGATTTCAGCAAATGGGATATTAACTACGATTACGGTTTCCCTGCTGTCGATTTCGAACGTAGATATTGGAATATCATACCTGTTACCCAAGAGGCAGGTCAGTATCTGGGTATCAAGCCCGAGGTGCAGGCTGACAGCTACTATTGGACCACCATGTATGCTCACTTCCCCTGGAAACCAGGCGAGGGTATGAAAGCTTACTGGGTTAGCAAGGTAGAGAATGGCTATGCTATCCTGAAGGAACTGACGGAGGTGCCTGAAAGTACACCGGTATTGGTGCGTTGCACCAGCGATGTCGTAGCAAACAATAAGGTTTCGCTGCTGACTTCTACGTCTGTGAACTCTCCTGGCTCTACTAATTATCTGAAAGGAGTCTATTTCTGTAACCCTACAGCCGATAAATACCGTAAGGTAACTCCTTATAATAAGACGACCATGCGTATGCTTGCTGTCATCGATGGCAAACTGGTGTTTACCAATAGCGATGTGAACATCAGCTATATTCCTGCTAACAAGGCTTATGTGGATATGGAGTCTTACTTAAAGCAGCACACACACACTTATCCCACCTTGACGGTGATTACTGAGGAGGACTATGTCGCTGGTATCAGCACTATCGAGATGGAGCCTCAGGTGAAGCAGAAGGGTGTTTATAACTTGAAAGGTCAGCGCATTGCTGATACCACAGAGGGTCTCTCTCGTGGCGTCTACATTGTGAATGGTCGCAAGGTTGTGCTGAAGTGATTTGAAAACAAAGATGAAACGACTACTATATACGATTGTATTAGGCCTTATAGCCACCACGCTTCAGGCTCAGAAGACGAAGACGACATTCAATGCCTTTAACCATCTGGACTTAGGCGTTACGTTGGGAACTACTGGTGTAGGTCTCGACTTGTCGACGAATATCGGCAACCATGTAAAGTTGCGCACAGGTTTTGAGGCGATGCCTCGCTTCGAGCAGGACCTGCATTTCGACATCCAGACCTTTAATGGCGATGACAATGGCAATATCCTGGTGACGAAGTTCGACAAGTTGGTTGAAACCATGAAGAACCTGACAGGTTACGATGTCGACGGCACCGTGATAATGAAAGGCAAACCCACTATGTGGAACTTCAAACTGTTGGTCGATGTCTTCCCATTCCGCAATAAGCACTGGCATGTGACGGCTGGCTTCCATTGGGGCCCTTCTGCTATTGCTACTGCCGTTAATGCTATCGAGGATGCTCCATCGCTCTTCGCCGTAGGTATGTATAACCATCTCTATGACCATGCACAGCAGGTGATAAACGGTGATCCAGAGCCTTTGATCGTTACAGGCTATGCCAATGATTATGACGACGAAGGCAATCCTGTTCAGATACCTTATGGTGTCAGTCTGGATGAAGACATTGCTAACCGTTTGCTGGGTTATGGTCGCATGGGTATCCATGTGGGCAATTTTTCTCACGATATCGTGGATGAAGAAGGCAATGTGGTGCATAAGGCTGGCGATCCATATTATATGGAGCCCGACAATCGTAGTATGGTTAGTGCCAAGGTGCGCGTCAACAGCTTCAAGCCCTATCTCGGCTTCGGCTATGGAGGCCGTTTGCTGAAGAACAACGACAAGTTTCATGTCTCGTTCGATGCAGGCTTGATGTTCTGGGGCGGCACACCGTCCATCATTACCCATGAGGGTATCGATCTGGCTAAGGACGTCAAGGATATTGGTGGCAAGGTGGGCGATTATGTCGACCTGATAAGTGGCATCAAGGTTTTCCCCGTCCTTAACGCTCGTTTCACCTATACTATCTTCTAATCCTCTAAATCCCCACTATTTATTCCCACCCTGGGAACATTTTATTCCCACGGTGGGAATATTTTGTTCCCACCCTGGGAACTTTTAGAGACCTTACGGCTCACCGTCAGAGAGCCGTTAGCTCTTCGGCAGTTAGCCGTTAGCTCTCTAACGGAGAGCCGTAACCTCTCTGGCAGAGAGCCGTAATGTCATCCTTATTTCCCATTAAGTACGGAGTATTTAAAAAAAAGTCTGCTTTTTTCTTGCAGGTTTCAATAAAATTCCTTAAATTTGCATCGAATTGTACAATGTCCGTTGTAAAACGGGCGATTTGTGCATATATATAATAAGGTGTACTAAGACAAAAGAATCACTAAATAATTAATATTAACTTAAAAACAAAATGAGTATGAAAAGATTTCTATCTTTATGGATGTTTCTCCTGTGCTTTATAGGAGGGGCGTTTGCTGATGAGGTCATGATTAACTTCCCAGAAAAGGGTTGGGCAAATGCTTTAGAATTGGAAACGCTGGCTGCTACTGACCTGAAATGGGGAGACATATCCTTGGCCTTTGCTAATGGTGGAGGTTCGGCTCCTAAGTACTACAACAGCGGTGCGGCAATCCGTATGTACAACAAGAACACATTGACTATTACTGCTCCAGCAGCCAAACCCATTACAAAAATGGAGTTCCTGTTTGGTGGTGATTCTTACGCGGCAGAAGCTGGGAATTTCAGTGCAGGTTCTCTTTCTGGAACAGTTTGGACAGGTTCTGCAAGTACGATTGTTATCACCAACAATAAGGCTTCTGGACAGATACGTATTTGCTCTATTAAGATAACATTTGGTGCTGGTGGTGACGATCCCGCTCCTGGTCCACAGCTCGCCGAAGGTGCAATCATTGACTTCCCAACAGCAAAGACAGGTATTACTATTAAGTCTTCTGCTGACGGACAGGTGAAATACAACACTGTTAAGATTCATAACAATACTGATGCTGTTGATTGTATTCAGTTTGGCAAGTCATTCAAATATACTGATACAGAGTATTACTATGCACTTCTCGAGACTGAGGGTGGCTTCAAGAAGGGTGATGTGATTTCTATTGCAGGCGTTTACAACAATGCAGATACAAAGAATGCTGCTATTGCTTTTTATGCCGATCCTGCAGGTGATGCTATTTGGACAACAGAGAACTTTATCAACAGCAGAAGTTCTGCTGATGATCCTGTTGCTCAGACCTTTACTCTGAAAGAAAATGCTGAGAAGCTTTACATTGGTCGTAAGGGTAATACAGGAACATGTATCACTGATCTGAAAGTGTTGCGTGGTTTCATTACCATCTCTCCTGCTCCTGGTGACATCTATGCTGCTTACAATGCTGCCGTAGACGGTATTGAAGATATTAAGAAGGTTACTATCAATCTGGAGAAGGGCGGTGCTTATACCATCAGTCAGCCATTGGTAGCTTCTGCAAGTATCGTTATCAACGGTAATGGTGCAACAATTGATGCTGCAGACTTTGCAGGTGATGCCATTGTGAAGATGGCTGCTGCTGCGGAAGCTCCTACAACGGTTACCAAGATTGACATTATTACCTTTAGTGATCTGACTGTTAAGGGTCTGAAGAAGGCATTGTTCTACAGTACACAGAAGAAGTATGACATTGCTCAGTTCAACATTGCGAACTGTATTATTGAGCAGGCAGGTGATGTTACTACCATCGACTTTACGAAGGGTAGTGCAGCACGTAACATCAACGTTACTGGTTCTACCATTTATGCTCCTACTGCAACGACTAAGCAGTTCTATAGCTCACAGGGTGGTGAGAAGATGACTGAGATTGATGCTGTGGCTACTCAGACCTTCACCTTCAAGAACAATACCATGTACAACCTTGCTCCTACTAAGAACTTCTTCTCTCACCGTCAGAGCAACCAGAAGTGGCTTGCCTATGATGTAGAGAACAACATCTTCGTGAACTGCGGTAAGAATGGTCAGGTAATCAAGGGTATGAATGGTGGCCAGGGTGGTGCCAATCCGACTTGGACTATCATCGGTAACGTCTTCAACTTCGGTGGTGCTGACACCAGCGCAGCAGAATTAACAGGTGATGCTGATGAGCCCGTTCAAAATAGCATCGCAGGTCTTGTAATCTTTACTGACGCAGCTAATGGTGACTTCAATGGCACTTTGGCTTATGATTCAGAGAAGGCACTTGAGAAGGCTCCTGGCGATTCTCGTTGGACTATCGCATTAAGACAGCAGATGACTCTTTGGAGTAGTGCTACTCCTGTTGCTGTAAACTGGGGCCAGATTGCAGCCAAATTGACAGCTGATCAAACAGGCGATATTCAGGCAGGTGATGTATTACATCTCTCTATTTCTGATGTAGCAGAGGGATGGACATTGGCTAGAATTGACGATAATTCATGGGCCGACTATGGCGTAGGACAGAATCTTTCTGTAGGTCAGACAGAGGTGACCTTTGTGATTTCTGGTATTTTGGCTAAGTTAATGCATGAGAGAGGCATGCAGATTCATGGTACAGGCTTCTCTACAAATAAACTTGTCTTGGAGAAGGGCGTATATTCTGGTTCTGAGAATTCTCTTTGGGTTGGTAAACAAGCATTGACTTGGACTCAGGTAAATGTTGGCGGTGCTCTCTTCCAGGCTGCTGGAGCAGAAGTTGGAAAGGCTGTCGAAATCTACTTCGAGAGAGGCGATGCTACTCCGAACGTCCAGTTGAGAACTTCTTGGGCGGATGATGGCCAATTCTATGGTAGTATGTATGACGGTCCTTCACCATTAAGAATTCCTTTGACTGAGGAATTGGCTGAAAAGCTTAAGAAGAATCAGCTTATCATTAATGCTAATGACATTACAGTTACCAGTGTTGAGGTGAATACTTATACCGACATTGCTACTGCTGCCAAGAAGGCAGATAAGGAAGAGTTCGTGTATAACGCAGAGGCTATTGTTGTAGCTAAGGTGATGAAGAACAATTCTGCCTATGTATATATCATGGATAATTCTGGTTATGGATTGATTTACGACAAGGACGGCTCTAAGACGGCTGCTCTTGAGGTAGGTAAGACTATCAAGCCAGACTGGAAGGGTCAGGTTAGCATCTATAATGGCTTGTTCGAGATTGTTCCTCAGGAGGAACTTGCTATGACGGATGCTGCTCCTGTTGCTGAGGAAGATCTGTATACAAAGGCTACTTCTCTGAAGGTCTTCAATAATAAGGATAATGTGAACAGAGTCTATAAGATAGAAAATGTGACATTGTCAGAAATCAATAAATCTAACTTCACAGTTAAGAGAGGTACCATCACGGCTGCTGGTTATAATCAGTTTAGTAAGAATATTGAAGAGGGCCTCGTATGCGACGTGCTTGCTTCTGTAGGTTTCTATGTTGATAAGGAAGGTAATGAGACTGTTCAGTTCCAGCCTATCGAGATTACGGTTAAGCCAAGCACTCTGAACATCAAGGTTAGTGTGTCTGCAGGTGGTGATATTAACGCAGCTATTGCCAAGGCAAGAAGCGGTAAGAATACGAATCCAAAGACTCTGACCATTAACCTCGCTAAGGGTAGCTATACAATTAGTAAGCCTATCATTGCTTATGGTGACGTTATTATCAACGGTAAGGGTGCAAACATTGATGCTTCTGACCTGACAACTCCTATGATTCAGATGAGTAAGTATCCAAGCGTTGCTGGAACTGTCGTTGGTGATGTAACTGCTTACCAAGTTGGTAATGTAGAACTTAACGAAATCAACGTTGATAATTTGAGTCAGAATCTATTCGATTGCAACAAGACGAACTATCTGTTTGAGAACGTGACTCTTAACAAGAGTATTATTGCTATCAAGGGCGCCTCTAATAAGACCATCTTCAACTTCAATGGTGGCGGTAATACCAAGAACTTGACCGTTAGCGGTTCTACACTCTATGCAGACGATGCTACAACTTGGTCGAATGGTGGATTCTACTCTTCACAGAGCGGAAATTCAGTAGATCAGCTAGGTGGTACTGAACAGAAGACAACCATTGAGAACTCGACGCTGTACAATATCAGTAAGAACAAGACTACATCTACTCGTAGAAAGAACAGCCAGGCTTGGATGACCTATGAGGTTAAGAATTGCTTGATAGTAAATAGTGGTAAGAGCGGACAGTTCCTTGCAGGACTTAATGCAGGACAGAAGGGCGCCAACTCTAACTGGATAGTTGACAACAGCTCGTTCACATACGATGGTCAGGACGTTGCTGCAACAGAAGCAACAAAGATTAAGGACGACGTAATGACCAATACTGTTTATGGCGCACCAATGTTCCGTAAGCTTTGGGCTTCTGATGGTACAATGACTGGTGACTTCACACTCGGTGTTTGCCGTCAGGCTACTAAGCAGATCGGTGACCCACGCTGGTATCAGATTCCACAGATTACTGGTCTGCAGAATGCTCTGCAGAAGGCTGCTGCTCTGCTCGACGGTGCACAGGCTGATTGGCAGTCTGCTCCTGCCGCTAATGAGGCTATCGAGAAGCTGGCTGGTGCTTACAACGAGAACGCTCCTTATCTGAACTCTTACTATCAGGAGGAGATTGATGAGGCAACTCTGCGTATGGAAGCAGCTATCGCTGAGTTCGAGATGGTTTACGGCAGCGATGTAACAGCTATTAAGTCTGTTGACGCTGTGAAGGCTGATGGAACATGGTACACTATCAACGGTCAGCGCATCAGCAAGCCTACCGAGAAGGGTATCTATATCCACAACGGACGTAAGGTTGTAGTTAAGTAATTAAAAGACTTAATGATACTGTCAAAGAGGGGATGTGCAAATGCATGTCCCTTCTTTCTTTTGCATTTTTCTTCTGAAACACTTGGCAAATTGCGGAATAATGCGTAACTTTGCATCAAAGAAACGAAAGCATAGGGAAAAAATGAAGAAATGGATGATGTTGCTGGCACTGGTCAGCATGACGATAACAGCCGTTGCTCAGGACGAAGAGGAGACGCTGCCTGGCAATAAGCACAGTGTGATGACCAACTCGTTTTGGGCTAACTGGGAAGTGCAGTTGGCTGGTACAACGAGGGGTGGGGCACTGGCCCTAGGCAAATGGTTTACACCAGGCATCGGGCTGCGCACCAAGCTGAACATCGGACAGATGAACAAGTACGGCGGACAGGATAAACGCGACAAATACCTGTCGCTGAACGAACAGGTGATGCTGAACGTGACCAATATGGTGATAGGCTATAACGAACGCCGGATATGGAACGTGATACCCTATTTTGGCGGTGGACTGTTTCGTGATATGTCGCTGAACAAGAACGGTATTCAGTGGAGCTACGGCCTGCTGAACACGTTCCGCATCAACAAGCGTTTCACCGCTAATCTGGAAGCAGGATGTAACCGATGGGATGCCCGCACGATGGGGCTGAGTGATAGTAAGTTTAAGAACCAGTGGACGGTGGAAGTAGGACTGACCTATAAGCTGGGCCGCTGCAAATGGGATCTGGCTCCCGACATGGAGTCGATTAACGCGCTGACACAAAGTGAGGTGGATGCGCTGAACGCCCAGGTGAACGACTTGCTGGAGGAGAATGCCCGTCTGCAGGAGCAGCTGGACAGCAAGAATGCTGAGCAGGAACAATAGAATAATAACATTGACAATAACTAACACAAAAAAGAAAGAAGACAATGATTTGGAATGAATCCATGGAGTGTATGGATCGCGAGCAGTTGCGCGAGATCCAGAGTATCCGCCTGAAGAAGATGGCAGAGTATGTTTACCACAACACGCCATTCTACCGTAAGAAATTTCAAGAGATGGGACTCGAGCCTGGCGACATCAAGTCGATAGACGACATCACCAAGCTGCCCTTTACCAACAAGCTCGACCTGCGCGACAACTATCCTTTCGGACTGGCTGCCGTACCTATGTCGCAGATTGTCAGAATCCATGCTTCCAGTGGTACCACGGGTAAGCCTGTGGTTGTACTCTATACGAGAAAAGACCTGGCTATGTGGAGCGAGGCTATCTCACGCGCCTTTACCGCTTATGGCGCTACGAAGGATGACATCTTCCAGGTGGCCTACGGCTATGGCCTCTTTACCGGAGGCCTTGGTGCACACGACGGTGCTACCAATATCGGTGCATCGGTGATTCCCATCTCATCAGGTAATACCCAGAAGCAGATGACGCTGATGCATGACTTTGGTACGACTATTCTTTGCTGTACCCCCAGCTACGCAATGTTCTTAGGTGAGGCCATGAAGGAGTGTGAATATCCTCGCGACGAGTTCAAACTGAAGGTCGGCGTGTTTGGTGCTGAGCCTTGGACTGAGAAGATGCGCAAGAAGCTGGAAGAGAGCCTGGGCATTAAGGCATACGATATCTACGGACTGTCGGAGATTGCAGGCCCTGGCGTAGGTTATGAGTGCGAGCTCCAGTGCGGTACGCACCTGAACGAGGACTATTTCTATCCTGAGATTCTGAATCCGGAGACTGGCGAGCCCATGCCTGAAGGTGCCTTTGGTGAGCTGACCTTTACGCATCTGACAAAAGAAGGTATGCCGCTGCTGCGCTACCGTACCCACGACCTGACTGCTCTGCATTATGAGAAGTGCCAGTGTGGACGTACGTTTGTCAGAATGGACCGCATCCTGGGCCGTTGCGACGATATGCTCATCATCCGTGGTGTCAACGTCTTCCCATCGCAGATTGAGGATGTCATCCTGAGACTGCAGGAGTATGAGCCTCATTTCCTGTTGACGGTAGACCGTGTGAACAACACCGATACCTCAGAGCTGAAGGTCGAGGTGAAGGAAGAATACTTCACCGACGATATGGCCACGATGGTGGGACTTCAGAAGAAACTGGAAGGCGAGCTGCGTAGCGTTATCGGTCTCGGCTTCAAGGTGAAGTTGGTAGAGCCTAAGAGCATTGAACGCTCGGAAGGTAAGGCTAAGCGTGTCATTGATAATCGCAAGCTGTAATTCGAAATCACGAAATATCGAAATCACGAAATATCGAAACATCGAAATAACGAATAACGAAATAACGAAAAATAAAAAAACTATGTTAGCAAAACAATTATCTATTTTCCTGGAGAATAAGTCGGGACGCCTCACGGAGGTAACCGATGTGTTGGGCGAGGCTGGTGTCAACCTCTCGGCTATGAGTATCGCCGACAACAGTGACTTTGGTATCCTGCGTTGCATCGTGAGCGACCCTGATAAGGCTTATCAGGTTTTGAAGGCTGCCCACTTTGCTGTGAAGATCACGGATGTCATCGGTTTTGTATGCCCTAACACCAGCGGTTCGCTGGCAAAGGTGATGAAGTATCTGGCTGAAGCTGGTGTGTTTATTGAGTACATGTACTCGTTTGCCAATGGTGATGTGGCTCATGTCATTATCCGTCCTACCGACTTGGAAAGCTGTGAAAAGATACTGGCTGAGAAGAAGGTGGAGCTGATGGCAGCCAGCGATTTATATAAGCTTTAAGGTTTTTTAAGAAAAAAGCGGGACAAAAGTTTGGTGGTTTCAGAAAAACTCCGTACCTTTGCACCCGCTTACAAAAAGTAAGGGCGTTTAGCTCAGCTGGTTTAGAGCATCTGCCTTACAAGCAGAGGGTCGGC
>CAMUYR010000031.1 GCA_947164965.1 uncultured Prevotella sp.
GCGACCCCAACCTTGGCAAGGTTGTGCTCTACCAACTGAGCTATTTCCGCATTTTTCCTCTTTCAAGGAGCATCTCTCTCGATTGCGGATGCAAAGGTAATGCTTTTTTCGGAACTAGCAAACTTTTTTGCCGTTTTTTTTCAAAAAAAGTGCCTTTAGGTGCATTTTTATAGGTTGACAGCACCACAATGAGTACATTTCCCCTTGTTTTTCATCTTCTCTCCACACTCTCCGCACTGATAACGATAGTGCGCAAAATTCCACCAGCACCATATAGCATACACCACATATACAATTAATAATAGGTAGCCAATATAATATAAGGTGAGGAGACTGAAGACGACATAATCGACAGCACAAACAGTAGCCAATCCGCAAAAATATAGAAAAGCATCGCCTGCTGGTAATTGGCGTAACGTGTCTTCAAAAGCTGCAACAGCGACGATAATCAGAATCCAAACAGAAGCTACAAAAAGACCCAGTGTCAAAGGAAGCGTGAACGGATTAAGAGAAGGATGAAAATAGAAATGGCGCCATTGCTCGGCTCCAAAATTCTGTATAGAAGCGTAAAGCGTGGCTGATGTAGCGATGAGTATGCAGACCAATGTAGGATAGAAAGAGTCGATGTCATTGAAATGAACGATATAGGCTCTTCTGCGAAGCAGGCGACGTAAAGCATAGAAGGCGCCGACAACTACAAACAATGCCATAAAGATAAGCAGATGGGTATCGGAAAAGACATCAATAAACTGAGAAATCGGGTCATCAGGAGAAACGCCTTGTAACAGTTCGCTTTCGTGTATCCAGCCTTGAGTCAATTGGTCATGGGCAACCTTCACCCATACAGAATCGACACTATCTGTAGGAATTGTCTGTATCTCGGCTACAACCAAGCGGTCACCCTTCAATACGTAGACGGTATCAAAAGCCTCAATGCCTATCTGATCTGCCAATGGCAGACTTTCTGCATTAACCACAAAGTTATAATTCTGAGAATAGTGATGCGTTGTTGAAAAGGAGATGGAGTCTATTTGCTGCTTGCTTAAATCCCAAGCATCAGGCGTTTGCTGACCGTGATTATAACACGCAGTCAACAATACAGAGATGAACAATATCAAACAGTAGTTAATCTTGTGCATAGACATTCATCTGACAATGTTTACAATCAAACTCCAAACGGAACTGCCGACCATCACCTAAACGAAGGTACAGCGGTTCACGCCATGTAGAACGCTGGCCACCATGTTTGACACAATAACCCAACGAATAACGAAGGCAATGCCGGCATTGCATCAAGAGGCCTTCCCCACCCTTTAACTCATAGGCCGATATAGCTTGAGCCTGATAGAACTGGCAAGAAAGATCGTTTGCTATATTATATAAATAGGTGTAAGGGTAACTTTGGGGATTTGACGGAGAAACTGCCGCGACAGAAATAGCATCACGATCTAAAGACTGTGGTGCAGATGAAAGTTTTTCCAACAACTGTCGACGCATATCGCTAAGCACGCTGTTAGGAACAAAATAAGAGAAAGCGTCTGGCATTTCTACATGCTGACATTCATAAGGTGTACCGCCCCATTTCGACAATTGGCGGATAATATTCTCACGTTGAGGCTTTTCTGCATGCTGATGTTCACAGGTAACATCAACACTAACTCCATTTGCAGATAGTCTATAACCATTTGGCGTGACAGAGAAACAAATGGTAAGAGGAATCTTGCGAACAGAACTGGTATGAGACAACAAACGCTCAAACTCCTGGTCGTTGTTGCGATAAAGAGCCATTCCCGATTGCAAGTTTTCCGGAACATGAAGAGGATAAAGCCGATTGCCGACCGCCCGATTAATACGAAAGCCCTCTAGTTCGCGGTTCAAGTTGATGAAACACAAGCCATCGCCATTAGCAAAAGCAGCAGTTCCAGCAACATTAAAGGAATCGTGCCTGATTTCCTTTACTGTACCCACAAATTCTCCTATAGCTTTGGGGGTATCAGGCGAGAAGATATCTGGCTGACGACCATGCAGGAAATAAGTGGTAAATCCGCGATTAAATGTTTTCTTAAGATTGGGAGTAAACGTATAGGTGCAAACACCCTGAGACGCTCTGCAATACTGATCCGGATGGCGGGCAATAATTGCATTCAACTGCTGACTATAGGCTGCAACCACATTTTTGACATAAGAAACATCTTTCAAGCGACCTTCTATCTTAAAGGATGTGGCACCAGCTTCTATTAACTCTTCCAAATGGCTAAACTGGTTTAAATCCTTTAAAGACAGTAAATGACGCTGATGCTCTAATTCGTGACCATCGGCATCGAGCAAATCAAACTTCATGCGACAGAACTGTGCACATTGGCCACGATTTGCAGAACGACTGAAACAATAATGGGAAGCATAACAGAGTCCACTATATGATACACACAAAGCACCATGAACAAACACCTCTAATTCTACTTCTGGAATTTCAGCATGAATGGCTGCAATTTCCTTTGCCGACAACTCTCTGGCCAAGACCACTCTGCGAAATCCGCAATTGCGCAACCATCTCACTTTATCAATAGTTCGGTTGTCCGTCTGGGTAGATGCATGAAGAGCAATAGGGGGCAACTGCATTTTGAGAATGCCCATATCCTGAACCAAAATAGCATCTACTCCAATATCATATAATTGTTTGATCAGCTTTTCTGTTTCCTTCAGTTCGTGATTATAAAGAATGGTGTTAACCGTTACATAAACACGTACAGAATACTGATGAGCATATTGACATAACGCTTGAATATCATCTATACTATTACCTACTGCAGCTCTGGCTCCGAAACGCGAAGCACCGATATATACAGCATCGGCACCATGATCGACAGCAGCTATTCCACATGCCAGATTCTTGGCAGGGGCTAATAGTTCAAGATGCTTCATTGGTTATTCTATCTTATTAATATCATAAGGAGTCTCCTGATAGACGTAGTAGTTGATCCAATTACTATAAAACAGATTTGCATGAGCACGCCAAGTAACCAAGGGCTCTGAGTCTGGATTGTCATTACGATAATAATGTTTTGGCATTTCCACATCGTCCCGCACATCTTTGTCACGACGATATTCCTTGTCCAATGTATCAGCAGAATATTCCAAATGACCTGTTATAAAAAACTCGCGACCATTGCGAGCCATCACAATGCTGACACCACAATCAGGCGATTCTGCAATCAACGTCAGATTGGAATTATTCAAGATGTCGTCCTTATGAATTTCCGTGTGACGGCTATGAGGCATCTGGAAGATGTCGTCAAAACCACGGAAAATAGGTAATCGTGGATTGAGCGTATACTGTGGAAATATCCCAAACATCTTCTTCTCCAGAGGATACTTGGGAATTCCATAATGATAATACAATCCTGCCTGAGCTGCCCAACATATATATAATGTACTCGTGACGTGGGTTCTAGCCCATGAAAAGATTTCAGACATTTCGTCCCAATAGGTAACATCTTCAAATTCAAGTTGTTCTACGGGAGCACCTGTAATAATCATGCCGTCATACTTCTCGTTGCGCATTTCCTTAAAGTCACGATAGAACATCATCATGTGTTCAATAGGTGTGTTCTTGGGCGTATGACTCTGCAACTTCATAAAGCTTATCTCCAACTGCAGAGGGGTGTTGGACAACAAACGAATCAAATCTGTCTCCGTCGTAATTTTAAGAGGCATCAAATTAAGAATGACAATCTTCAAAGGACGGATATCTTGCATATGAGCACGGGAATCGTCCATTACGAAGATATTCTCTTCTTTAAGCAATTCTATGGCTGGGAGCTTATCGGGTAATCTTAAAGGCATAATTACTTATTATCTTCAACATGAAATACGCAAACAGAAACATTATCATAGCCTCCAGCTTCTATAGCCGCTTCGCAAAGAGCATTAGCACTCACTTTTTCGTTCATCAGGCGTTCTATATCTTCATGAGAAACCATATCGTTAAGTCCGTCAGAACATAACATATAGGTATCGCCAGGAAGGAAATCCGTAGTGAAGTCAAACAAGTCTATATAAGAGTTCTTACAACCTGCACCGATACAATTGGTAATGACATTTGAGTGTTTCTTCTCACCCAAAGAATTACTTAATGAATGGTCGGTGGATAATTGCAGCAACTTTCCTCCCCTGAGACGATAAAGCCGGCTGTCACCACAGTTCATCCAATAATATTTACCACCATAGAAAATGACTGCTACCAAAGTTGTTCCCATCTCAAGCAGATGAGGATCAACGTGTCCACGCTGGTTAATAGTATGATTGATAGAATGATGCCAGTCCATCATCATATCATGAAATTCTCCTGATGTTAAACCAAGAGGCAGATCATTAACAAAAAACTTTAAGTTTGAAAGTGTTTGTTCACTAGCTACTTCACCAGCACGATGGCCGCCCATTCCGTCAGCTAGAGCCACTACAAACCTATTTGTGTTTTCCGTCATCCATTCTGTTTGGTAAACATCACTTCTTACCAATTTATCATATGCAAGGATCATGTCCTCATTGTTGCTTCTCACGCAACCTATACGGCTTGCTGCCGTCAGTATTATTCTGCTCATTACTAATTGATACTCACTTGTAGATTGATGTTCGCTAACGTAACAATATCTCCAGTCTTAATCGTCATGGGAACGTCTGGCTGTAGGTCACGTTGATTCAATTTGGTGCCATTTGAAGAATTTTTGTCAATGATGCACCATCCTGTATCTGGCTTATATATCAATTGAGCGTGAACACCTGAAATATACATGTTCCCCTCAAACAATTGTTGGTATGGACCCTGTCGGCGACCAATCACAGCTCCATTAACGCCAACCATACGAATATCGAGTGATGGATTGTATAGTGTTAATGTTGGTATTCCACCTGGAGATGTCTCGGGAGCTTTATTGGGAGCACGAAGTGAGTGCTGTGAAACCTCTGCGTAGGATTCTGAAAGATTATTTACCGATGCCTGACTCTTAGAGGCGCGTTGTTGCTGCAACTCGTCATAACCCATCATCAGACCTCCGCAATGAGTGCATCGGCGTCCCATTCCAACGCGACCACAACTGCTGCAATACACAAGTTCTTGTGCACACTGGTCACAAAAGTGGGAATCATCTTCTATTTCTTCTCTGCAATTTGGACAAATTATCATAGTTCTTCTTTAATATCTTCTGGCATAATTAATTGATATGACTCTGGCGTAATTTCAGACGGATCTATCTGACTGACACGCATAGAGAGTCGCTGAATGGTATCATCAAGCATATTACGCATTTCGCGTGCATTACCAAACGATTCGTTCTTGCTGACAACCATACGACAAATGAAATCCATAAGTTTGAATTCTGCCTCAGGCGACAATTTATAATTGTCCTTAGAGGCCATTTTCTTATAGATAGCCAACAACTCGTCTTCGTTATAATCATCGATATGCATCTTGTGGCTAAAACGGCTTGCCAATCCTGGATTAACAGCGAGGAAATTCTCCATCTCATCTCTGTAGCCGGCAGCAATCACAACAAACTTACCGCGGTCATCTTCCATGCGTTTCATCAACGTATCAATAGCTTCCTTGCCATATTGATCATTCTCCGATGAAAGAGTATAGGCCTCATCAATAAAGAGAATTCCACCCATAGCCTTGTCACACATGCTATTCACTATCTTTGGCGTTTCGCCCATATACTTACCCACCAAGGTAGCCCTGCTAGCTTCTATCACTCTATTGGTTGGTAATATTTCCATAGCTTGCAATACTTCTCCCATTTTTCGAGCTACTGAAGTCTTACCCGTACCAGGATTACCTGTCAAGATAAAGTTCATAGACATCTGCTGTACCTTTCCTGCACCCATTGCTGCGCGCTGTTTCATAAACATACTCTGTACGGCAAGACGACGGATCATATTCTTAACAGAACGCATGCCGATAAATTCGTCAAGTTCGTTGAGAACCTCATCCAATGGACGAGCCTTTTCGTTCTGTGCCATAGGCAGATCGGCGCTTGTAATACGGAACATATCCTCTTCCTTGAAGTTGGGATCGTTCACGGATTCAACCAATCTCTGACTCTGTTTCTCAACAGCCTGATCAAAAATACGACGCGCTTCGCGAGCATTACCGAAGTTCTTGTCGCGACGCAGATAAAGTTGTTCGAACTGACGATGTATAGCGCCCTGAGTCTCTTCATCAACAGTAAAGTTCTTGCCCTTACAGAGGTTGATGAAGATTTCTGTCAATTCATCTGGTGTGTAATCGTCGAAATGAATAGTTTGTGTGAAACGACTCTTAAGTCCTGGGTTAGAATCAATAAAGTCGTGCATGTTATCCGTATAACCTGCGACGATACAAATGAATTTACCGCGATCATCTTCCAATCGCTTAAGCAGCGTGTCAATAGCTTCAGCACCAAAACTATCTTGATCATTCGACTTTAACGTGTAAGCCTCATCGATAAACAAGACACCACCCATAGCCGAATCTATCAACTGATTTGTCTTGATTGCTGTTTGACCAGCAAAGCCAGCAACAAGTTTCGATCGGTCAGCTTCTACTAACTGTCCACGTGAGAGAACACCTAAGGAACGGAACACATCTGCCATAATACGAGCAACCGTGGTTTTACCTGTACCTGGATTACCAGTAAACACATAATGCTTACCCTGGAATGTCTTTGTTTCACCACGACGAATCTGAAGATTGAGGAAGGCAGCAAGGTTAGAAATCTCCTTCTTAACACCAGCCAAGCCAACCATACCGTTAAGCTTAGACAGACACTCGGTGTAATCGACAGCTTTAGGAGCTTCATATGGTATATCAGAAACGTCGATAGACATCAATTCGTCGTTGCTCAATGTCGATATATCAAGCTTCTGCAGACGCTCTGCCTGCTTGGTACATATTTTTTCGAACAATTGACGCATAGTACGACCATTGGCAAAATCCTTGTCACGTGAATCGTAAATCTGCGTGATCATCTTCAGAGCCAACTCTTTAGCCTCTGGCGTAAACTGGTATTTCTTGTCCTTTGCGAACACTTCCATAATTTGGAAGAGCTGATCGGGATTATAGTCTTCAATATTCAGGAAATAACTGAAACGACTACGAACACCTGGATTAACTCGGAACAAATTCTCCATCTCCGTGCGATAACCAGCAGCAATAACAATGAATTTGCCTCTGTCGTCCTCCATGCGTTTCATCAGCGTTTCCAATGCCTGTGCACCCTGGTTGTCGCGTTCGCCACCTGAGCTCAATGGGACAAGCGTATAGGCCTCATCCACAAACAGAATTCCACCCATGGCCTTATCACAAAGACGGTCAACGACCTTAGGCGTTTCACCCTGATAGGGACTTACCATCTTCGAACGATCCACCTCGACAACATGTCCGCTATCAAGATAACCGATGCTCTCCATGATTTCACCTAACTTGCGGGCAATGGTTGTCTTACCAGTACCAGGATTACCAGTCAGAACAATATGAATGCCTGCCTTCTCCTGATCACCAAGACCACGTTGAGCACGCTGGACATTATTATGAACGGTAAATGCAATCTCACGGACAGCCTTCTTAACCTCGTCCATACCGATGTAACGATCCAAATCGCTGAGGATATCTTCCAAAGTACGTTCTTCAGGTACATAGCCTCTGATATCCTGTTCCTCAACCATTGAAGCTGCAGCACCACGGCTGATAAATGAAGTAAAGATGTCTTCCGCTGTCTTGACGGCCAGATGGGCATAGCCAAAGGTATCATCCTTAATCTTTACCTGATACTGGAAATATCTTTGCAGCTTATGTTCGGCCTCTGGCGTATATGCTGCAATACCATATTTTGTGCGAAGCTCCAACTTACAAATATCACATAATTCCTGATATCCCGGAGTAGGCAAACGGAATGTATACTTGAATCGATTCTGTGCAGCAGGATTAGCAGTCAGGAAGTCGTCAAGGCCTTTTGGAAGACCAGCTATCATTACAATGGGATTTTCGTCCCATTTGTCCATCTCTACAAAAAGTTTGTCTAGTGGATTGACCTGATTTGAATAGCGATCTGGCAATAGTTTCTGCACATTATCGAAGAACAGAATGCCACCCTTAGCATTCTTAACATTCTCATCCCACTTATCAACGAATCGCTGATAATCGACAGCATCAACCATCGTCAGCTTTGGCTTATCGATGATTTTATGCTGAAAGAAATAATCACGTATAACTTCTGCCAAAGCTGTCTTACCAGTACCTGTCTCTCCAATAATAATAGTGTTTACACTCAGGCGAACATTCATGATATCCTTTCGAGAGTGCAAATAGGTGTAGGTATCAACAACCGTTTTCAGCTGTTGCTTCACCTCACTAAGACCCACCATACGGTCTAGCACGTTCTGTGTAACCAGTGGTTTACCACACCATTTGCAGAACTTGGCTATCGAGCGATTTTCCTTATGACAATACTCACATAACATAGTTATTTGGCCTCATTTTGTATTTGATCAACTACCTGCGTTGGAGTTCTGCGCAAGTTGTCCATATCAGGGTTATTGTAATTCAACAGTTTCGGACTGAAAAGTACCATTTCCATCACTAGTATTCCAATCATGATACTCCACAAGATGTAATGTAGAACGGACTCGCCGCTAATAGAACGAACCTGGTTATTGACATCATCGAGTAGACCGAACTTAGAGCCTTTAAATCTGAATGACTTTTGTTTGAAGGTGAAATAAAGAGGCTCTAACAAAGTCGACTTAATATCACTATTGTCCATCATCTCGTTCACCAACTGATTGTCGCTCTTACTGTCACTTCTGTAATCAGTAAAATGGCTAATAAGTATATATATTAAGGTAATACCAAGAATGGCTGGTATAAACAGACTATAATGAGTACTATTGATATAACGCAGTATCCATACAGGAACCAGAGATGTACTAAATCCTAACAGTCCCCATAGACAAGACATCACGAAACCATAGCCTTTGAAATAGGCTCTGAGCGCAACAATGAGTGCTGACATGCCTCCTACTGGGAAACAAATGGTCAGCATGTAATGGTGCAGCACATAGTCGCGATTGGAAATACCCACAAGTACTACCAAAGCAAGCCACAGTCCTGTAATAACGTAGAAGACAATACGCCAGATATTCTCTTTAGCCTTAGCCTTAGAATAATTCTGACTTACTTCGCGATACTTTGCTGCTGTCTGTTCCTTAGCATCCTGGAATCGCTTGTAGTAATTCTGGTTGGGGTCGATTTCTCCCAATGCCATTACCCACTCTTCCAACCTGCGTTCGTAACTGAATTCTACTTCAAAGTTCTCAGAAGGATCTTCATGGTAGAAAACAGACATCCACTGACTAAGCGATCCACGTCTCATTGCAGAAAGCAGCTGTGGTCTATTGATTGTCTTATTGAAGTCATTTCCATTTCTGAGTTCCGTTCCGTCCTCTAACAAATAATAAGGTGTTGCGCCTAGCATTCTACAGAATCTGTAAGCTGCAGTTTTCAAATCGTAGGCACTTAGACGTTCTTTATTCTCTGTACTCTTCAAATCGAAGCATGCACGAGCTTGGCTAATCTGCTCGAACCAACCATGGAGTTGAGCAAAATAGAAGAAACGCCCATTAGGCATTGAATAGTCATTAATTTTCTCTTCAAACTCCTTATTGCTCAACGACTGCCACTCCTTCAAATCATTACGCAACATTTCACCGACCTTGTAAGGTGTATCGGCATCACGCAAGTCATAGGAAGCCTCACGATCAATATTATAGAGCACTTTATAACCTAAGGAAACGGAAGGAGCCTGTCCTTGAGTCATAATGCGGACTGCTTCACAAGCCATATTGTCCTCATGACTGTACATCCACGAAAGGAAACGACCGTCGCTCAAACTTTTCCATTCATCATCCGAACAATCTTCGTATCCAAAAGAATGAACGATTTCCGACAGAGAGGTAGAAGGGAACTTTGCCAAGAAAGGTATCTCTCTATCTATTTCATAAACCAGCTTCAGCACAGCTACGCGTCCATCGAACTGTTCTTCACGTGGGAAATAGCTGCGTAAACGGCTTATATCACATTTTGTGTGAGTTTCCAAATAAAGGTACAGTCTGTCGTTGGGATTCATCAACGACATGATATATTCTTCCTGATAGCTCAGTACAGAGATTGCCAAGCTATGAATATCGTCACACTTGTTACCATGAACATCCTCATAAGGGAATGTCGGCTCCATCACATATACAGCGGCCATCAGACCCGCTTTCTGGTCGGCAGGATAGCGATTCGTAACAATATCCTTTACCACAGAGCTGAGTTTCACATTGCCACATTGCTCCAGCCATCCAGCTATACGTCCGTTGTAGAGGTAGTTAATGGCGAGTCGCTCATTCTCAAGCAACAACGGAATGAGTTCATGGACATTATCAGCAACGACATTTCGTTCTGGGTCAACCACAAAGCTGCGATATTTCAACAATGGAGATGAAAGGTCAACCTTCACTTCTTCACCCAGGAACCAGCGCTCAACTTCCTCGTAACCCCATCGGCTCTGAGGATTGACAGAAGTCAGTCCCTGGACAATCATTTTGACTCTTTCTGGTAATTCGTTGATGCGAGGAAGACGTCCTTCATTTTTCTTTCGCATCATCACTCGCTCATTCTGGCTCAGAGGATTATCACCAAGCCAGAGGGTCATCAGGGTAATACCTAAAGAATAGAAGTCGACAGAGGGTGTGATTTCCACCTCACCATCAATCACGTCGTTATACATCTCAGGAGCAGCATAAACTGGCGTGCGGGCCTGAGTGGTACGGTGTACGCGCTCGTCGTTCTCCATCACACTCGAAATACCAAAATCGCCCAACACTATTTCCTTATGATTCGAATCACGGAAGAAATAGTTGCTTGGCTTAATATCCTTGTGGATGACATTGTTGTTATGGCAATACGCCAAAGCGGCAGCTGCCTGCAGAGCTATTCTGCGGAACTGATTGAAGTCACCATCCAGATCGTATTCAGCAAGTGTACCTCCTCTCAAGAATTCCATCAGTTCATAGTCACGGTTCTTGCCGTCAACATAGGTCTTGCCATAATCCACAATCTTCACAATCATCTCCATATTGAAGTTCTGGATGATGCGCATCAAGGTTTTCTTGATTGTAAAATTGGGATAGTATATCTTCAATACCAATTGAGTATCGTCGCAACTTACAAGGAACACCTGAGCTTCTCCAGAGTTATCGCTCAAGCATTTAATACTATGATATACCTTGCCTTTCAACACGAAGTCAACACCTCCACCCTTTTCTGGAGTGACTGTACTGCCTGGTCTTACTGTGACATCACCATTAGCAGTAGCAGCATCAGTTTGAGGGGCGTCAACTCTGATAGTCTTAGTAACGTTTGTATTATCAGGTTTTCGGATGGTAGCGTCCATATATAATCTTTATTTATCGTCTTTAATTTCTGCAGTACTATTTTTTCCTAACACAACCCACTTTCCGCCAAGATGAGGTTTTGCACATCCGCAAGGACTGCTATGCATGGCATGCTTGTAATTACAAACCCACGCCAGTCTAACTCCTACGGGTTTGCTGGCCATTGCGTAGTTTCTGGCCTTGACAGGAGAAGTAGACGGGGCAACAGCCAACTTATCGAGAATAGAGGATAGCATCTTAATCTTAACAGCCTTCTGCTCTTCCAGTTCTTCTTTGGTCATTCGGGTCGACTCCACTTTGGGAACGACAGGGTTTTCTACTCCCTCATCTTTCGCAAGCAGCATCAGCACTCTTTCGCGAAGCTTTTGGTTCATCTGCTCCTTCACAATGTCACGCTCAGAATTATAGGGTAGCGCATTTTCCAACTTGGAATAGTCCTGCACAATTTCCAACAATTCCTGATAGTCAGGATTCAGCTGCAATTGTTTCACAAGCATCTTTGCTTCTTCAGTCAGCGCCGTACCGCATTTCTTGCAGAACGCGAAGTCGTTAAGAGAATGACATGTTGGACAAACCAAACCACCACGGGGACTACCGCATTCAGGACAATAAGCTTCGTTTCCACCCAGATGTGCACCACAGAATGAACAGACATCCTTCTTGATGTAATGATGGCATACTTCACAAAAATCTGCGTCAGGATCTATTTCCGCACCGCAATGTGGACAGGAAGTTTTACTAATGGGTTGTCCACATTGTGCACAGAACAGCGCTTCCGGCTCGTTAATCGCGCCACAGAATGGACAGGGTTTGCCACCGGCTTTCTGTTGTTGTTGCTGTTGTTGCATTTGTACAAGAGGTTGCTCTTGTTCCTGAGGACGAGCAGTACGCTGAAGCATCTCCTGAGGCCTCATTGTTTGCTCCATCTGATCCGTATTTGAGTTATTATCGTATGCCATTTCGTAATATAGGAATAATAGTTGAATGCAAAGATACTACATTTTTCTTAAATAAAACAAAAAAACCGCCGTAAATTTTATTTACGACGGCATTTTTTCTTATTTTGACCCAAAAATCACCACAATGAGAGTCGTTTTGACTTCGGAATGTACATTTTATCGCCTTCTTTTACACCAAAGGCTTCATACCACATATCGATGTGAGGAAGTGCTCCGTTGACTCTCCAACGACCCAATGAGTGAGGATCGCTCTTGGTACGATTACGGATTTCTGCTTCAGTAATATTTCCTGCCCAGACACCAGCATAAGCTAGGAAGAAGCGCTGGTCAGCGGTCAGTCCGTCAATCACTGGGAGAGGACTACGCTTGGTAGCATTCTTATAAGCATACCATGCAACCTGCAGTCCACCGTGGTCTGCCAGATTTTCACCCAAAGTCAAGCGGCCATTGGCATTCAAGCCCGGAAGTACCTCAATACCAGCAAAGAAATCAGCATATTTATCTGTACGTTCAGTAAAATTCTTTCCGTCAGATTCTGTCCACCAGTCATGCATATTTCCATCCTTGTCATACTGCCGTCCCTGGTCGTCAAATCCATGAGTCATTTCATGTCCGATTACGACACCGATTGCGCCATAGTTAAAGGCATCATCTGCAGTGGGATCAAAGAACGGAACTTGCAGAATACCAGCAGGAAAGCAAATTTCGTTCGTGGTAGGGTTATAGTATGCATTCACCGTCTGAGGTGTCATGTGCCAGTCATCACGATCGACAGGTTTTCCAGCCGTGTGATTGATATGCCAAGCATTCCAAAAACGACTGCACTCTTTCATATTATCAAAGTACGATTTTTTCGCATCGATATTCAAGCCTGACAAATCAGTCCAACGGTCAGGATAACCAATCTTTACATAGAAAGTATTAAGCTTCAGCAGAGCATTTACTTTGGTCGAATCGTCCATCCACTCTTGTGCTGCAATTCGCTCACCTAAGGCAATACGCAGATTCTCCACCAGAGTCTTCATGCGCTCTTTAGACGATGCAGGGAAGTATTTCTTCACATAGATTCGGCCTAGGGCTTCTCCCATAACACCTTGTACCTGATTAGTTGCACGACGCCATAAGGGGTGATCCTGCTTTCTGCCAGAGAACACCTTACCGTAGAAATCGAAATTGGCCTCACGCACAGCATCATTCAGATAGCCAGCAGCCGAACCAATAACTCCCCACTCCATCACATCGCGATACTCGGCAGGCGTCATTTTGGCAAACAGCTTATCGGCAGCATCCATAAAAGCTGGCTGACCAACCACAAGCTCCTGGATATACTCGCTCTTGACACCCTTTGCATTCATCTGGCGCTCCAACTGGAAATGAGGATATTTGCTCTCAAACTCCTTCAGCGTCATTTTGTTATAATTGGCAATAGGATCACGGAGTTCTGTACGCGACTTAGAAACCTTAGCCAGCTCTGTCTCCACCTTCATGATGTTCTTCATCTTCTTTTCGGCAGCACCTTTCTTGAATCCAAAGAGTTGGAACATGCGGACAATGTGCTTCTTATAAGCCTCACGAATCTTCGTGGTAGCCTCGTCGTTCTCCAAATAGTAATCCTTCTGACCAAGTGTCAGGCCAGACTGGTAGATACTCAGAATATTCTCCGAAGCATTCTTCTCATCAGCACCGATGTAGGCACCAAAGAATTCCTGCTCACCATAAGGAGCCATATCCAGTTGCCATGCAAACAGCTGTTCCTTTGTCTTGGCTGACTCCAGTTGCTTGATAACAGGCATTACAGGAGCAAGACCTTCTTTCTCTCTACGGGCTGAATCCATAGCCAGCTTGTAGAGATCGCTCAGTTGCTGTTCTACAGTACCTTTCTCATAGCTATTCTCCAACAGCTCCTTCAAGATGCCGTTGATGCGCTTGTTGTTGTCTTCAGCCAAACGGTCGAAACTGCCAAAACGCGAATAGGCAGCAGGCAGCGGATTAGCCTTCATCCATCCACCGCAGGCATACTCATAGAAATCGTCAGCAGGACGCACACTCTTGTCCAGATCCGCCTGGTTGATACCTGAGCGCAGCTGTGCCTGAGCGCCTACTGTCATCATTCCTAATGCCATCATCATCATAAACTTTTTCACCATAACTTATACTATTTAAATTGATAATTGTTCCAGTTCCTCTGAGAGTTTCTCCCAGCGTTCCACTTCTTCATCAAGAGCCCGCTTGGTTGAAGTATACTCCGTAACGAACTCCATGTTCGAAGCATTCTCTGGTTTCATCAGCAGTTCATCAAGTTCCTTCAGTCTTCGCTCCATATCGTTGATTTTACGTTCCGACTGTTCGACAGCCTTTTCTGCTTTACGCAACTGCTTCTGCTGTTCCTTGTGTTCAGCATAACTCTGACTCTTTGATGCCGGCTGAGTATTTGTTCCCAGCGTGGGAACATTTGATTCCCAGCGTGGGAACATTTGATTCCCAGCGTGGGAATTATTTTCAGCCTTACCCAACTCTGAGAGTTCGCTTATCTTCTTTGACTCAAGGAAGTCGTATATACCGCCTAAATGCTCACGGACCTTGCCGCCGCCAAACTCATAGACCTTCGTAACAAGACCATCGAGGAATTCACGATCGTGCGATACAACTATAGCGGTACCATCGAAAGCCTTGATGGCTTCTTTCAGCACATCCTTCGAAGCCATATCCAGATGGTTGGTAGGCTCGTCGAGAATCAGCAGATTGACAGGTTCCAGCAGCAGGCGAATCATTGCCAAACGGCTGCGTTCACCACCGCTCAGCACCTTCACTTTCTTGTCGCTCTCCTCGCCTCCAAACATAAAGGCGCCAAGTATATCGTTGATTTTCAAGCGTATCTCGCCCTTAGCCACATAGTCGATGGTCTGGAAAACGGTCAGGCTCTCGTCCAGCAATTGAGCTTGATTCTGTGCAAAATATCCTATCTGCACGTTGTGTCCTACTTTCAGATGTCCCTCGAAGGGTATCTCGCCCATAATACACTTCACCAGCGTCGACTTACCCTCGCCGTTCTTTCCTACGAAAGCAACTTTCTCACCGCGTTTAATAGTCAGGTTTACGTGGTCGAATACCAAATGGTTATAAGCCTTCTTCACATCCTCGCAGATGATGGGATAATCGCCCGAACGCAAACAAGGAGGGAACTTCAGATGCATCGCAGAATTATCTACCTCGTCCACCTCGATTGGAACAATCTTCTCCAGCTGTTTGATTTTCTGCTGCACTTGAACAGCCTTCGTGGCCTGATAGCGGAAACGCTCAATAAACTGCTTCATATCAGCTATCTCCTTCTGCTGATTCTCATAGGCACGTAACTGATGCTCACGGCGTTCTTTTCTTAGCACGACATATTCGTCGTACTTCACCTTATAGTCAATAATCTGTCCGCAGGAAATCTCAAGCGTCCTGTTGGACACATTATTGATGAAAGCACGGTCGTGACTGACCAGTACAACAGCTTTGGCTGATGTGGAAAGGAATTGTTCCAGCCATTGTATTGACTCGATATCCAAATGGTTGGTGGGCTCGTCGAGCAACAGAACATCGGGTTTCATCAACAGAATCTTGGCTAGTTCTATACGCATGCGCCAACCGCCAGAGAACTCTTTGGTAGGCCGTTCCAGATCTTCTCGTGTGAAACCCAAACCAGCCAATGTACGTTCCAGCTCAGCCTCACAGTTCTCAGCACCCATCATCATAAAGCGGTCGTGCTCCGTCGTGTACTTTTCTATCAGGGCCAGATAGCTCTCACTCTCATAGTCCGTTCGCTCTGCCAACTCCTGGTTCATCTTATCCAGTCGTTGCTGCATCTTCGTCACATCGGCAAATGCTTTCTGAGCCTCCTGACGCACAGTAGTTGAATCCTGCAGATTCATTACCTGTGGCAGATAACCTATCGTGGTGTCCTGTGGAACACTCACCGTCCCGCTAGTAGGTTTCTGCAGTCCACAAAGTATCTTGAGTAATGTAGATTTGCCGGCACCGTTCTTGCCCACCAATGCTATCCTGTCGCGATCGTTCACGACAAAACTGGCATCGGCAAACAGCGGTTTCACGCCAAACTCTACACGCAATCCTTCTACTGAAATCATTTCATCAATATTACTAACGAATTGCAAAGGTACAAAGAAAAAACGAGTCAGCCAACTTTTCCACCTCTTTTATTATTATCTTCATTTTATTTTTTGTTTCTGCCAACAGAAAATAAATTATTCCCGGAGAAAATTCAGTTTCTCCGTATAGAACTTGCCAAACAAAAGCAGGCTCCTAGCTATGAGGAGCCTGCCGTTGGTGTATTCGTGTTCAGATATCTTTTAGAAGGTATAGCTGAGCGTGCAAATCAGCTGGTGGCGATTATCCTTGACGCGGACTGCTGAAGCCTCATTAGAAACTCTTTGACCATCGAAGTCGACAGCAGAGAGGTACTCATTGGAATCAGAAGTACGGCGATGCTGATAGGGATAGAAGTCACCCTTGCGATTCTGATACTGGTAGGCCAGATCGACACGGAACTGATCGAAGGTGAATCCGACACCTGCAGTCAGGCGATGAGTATCCTGCCAGTTGGTATAATCAGTAGTCGAAGCCAACAGGGTACCAGAAGAATCGAGTGTCAGATCGCGAACACCACCCTTCTTATACATAGGCGATACATAGTTGTAACCCAATCGTACAGCAATGTTCTTGTCTATCTTATACTCTGTACCAATCTTGACAGTATGCACACCTTGCAAAGTCTTTTCTGTGTGAGCTTTCATAACTGGATCGGTATCGCTGTTGTCGCGATAGTAGCCATCCCAATCGTCGTAATAACGGTCTGTGATAGAGCGCAGATCCATTGTGCTGTAATCGGAATACTCATAGGTAGCACCAAGTGCCAGCGTAGTACCAACGGTATGACCAAGAGTGAAACCAAACTTCCAAGGTGTGTTCAAGCGGAACTCCATAGGATCGGTAACCACCTGCTTCTTCATCTCCGTCTGGTCGTGAATGCTCGTCACATTGCTGGTCTTCAACTTATACATCGTCGGACTGTGTACATAGACACCCAGACGGAACGGCGACTCTTCCATGGGACGGAAGATGGCACCTGCCTTAATATCGAAACCTGTACCTGTAATCTTATGATTGTCACGATACTCAACATAGTTCAGCATGGGATCGCTGGACACCAGCTGTTCGCTATATACGGAGTAGCCATTATAGTGGACGCCCTTGATACCTACGGTAATACCAAGATAAATACGGTTGTTGATATTACCAGAAAGGTTGAAGTCGTACTCGCCGATATAACCGGTATAGGCGCGATCGAGCTGATAGTTCTTGGCATCGACATACTGGGTGGTGACATACTGACCATCATCGTCGTAGATATCAATAAGCTTATAGTTCAGCTTATCGGCCTGGCTCTCTTTCCATGGGTTGATAATCTCGCCATTATTGTCCATATTGTTCAGCAGATTGATATAGGTCTGGCGATTCTGCGACGAACCGTTGACGGCATCAGCTGCAGCCGAGAGGACATAATCGAAATTACGACTCTTATGGAAATTGAAACCAAAATTGATAAAGCCGTGACGACCTGAACGGGTGGCCAATATAATACCTATCTGATCAAATGAAGCATTGGTCTTGTTGCCCTCCTGAAAGGTTTTACCATCCTCCTGGCTAACAATGCCAAACGATCCAGAAACCTGACTCTTACGGAAGAGTCCGATGCCAGCAGGATTGGAACCTATAGTTGAAATATCGGCTCCCAAAGCCTCCATAGCGCCACCCATACCAACATAGCGGGCTGTACCATTCAGGTCTTCATTGGACAGTTGTGCACCAATGTAGGTATCAGGATTCACATTGTCCTGTGCCCAAACGCAGACGGCAGGAAAAGCCATTGCTGCTAAAACAAATATCTTTTTCATAACAATATACTATGCTTAAAGTGAATACTCATAATATTTAAAAAACAGCTTATCTGTGACGACCACCCATTGAGCGTCCACCACCGCCGCCACCGCCAGAGGAATGGCTGAATCCGCCACCACCGCCGCCTGAAGAACGGCTGCCACCAAACGAGCTAGAGCTACTGCTGCTGCGGTTAGACGAGCCAAAGGAACGATTACTCTCGTAGGAAGAACGGCCCGTGCGGTTGGTTGTCGTAGTGCCAAAGCGACGGTTGCTCTCGTAAGAGGTACGGCCTACACGATGGGTAGGATTAGTTGCCCTGTAATGACGAACACTCGTATAATAGTAAGGACGACCATACCAACCACCATAGTATCCGTAGTAGCCGTAATGCCAAGGACGGTAGTAGCCATAGCCATAATACCAAGGCGATGACCAGCCATACCAACTGCTGTAGTACCAGGGATCGTCCCAATAATACCAAGAACTGGTATACCAAGGATAATAGCTGGAGTACCAAGGCGACGACCATCGACCAGCACGGAAACCATCAATATAAGCCTGTGAGGGTGTGTAGTCATCAAAACGGCTCAAGCGGGTGGTATACTGATAATCGGAAGACTCAGAATAAGTAGAGTCAGGGTAGACTCCTCTTACTGCAGAGAAATCGATAATGTCGTTACCCGTTGAATCGATGGGAACCACACTACTCCACGACTGACGATTGTAATCGTCGACATTGCGCTTACTTCCAGAATAGTAAGTATTGGAAGGCATACCATAGGCAGCATCTTCCTTAGCCATTTTTTCTTTGGTAGGAACGAAGTACATATCATCATCCTGTGCATACATTCCCACTGGCAAAACTCCCATGAGGAGCAGACTCAATATCAGTTTCTTCATGTTCATAATCTCCTATCTTTAATCTTTCACGTTGCAAAAATACAACTAATTTCAATGCAAAATTAAGGAAAAACCCTAAGAGAAGATAGGTTTTTCCCTATTTTTTGTAATTTTGCACCAAAAATTAACACAATTATGAAGTATTTCGAGGTAGATTTCACTATTACTCCCCTTTCGGAAGATGCACAAGACGTGCTTTCGGCACTAGCTGCTGAGGCTGGTTTCGAAACGTTTGAGCAAACAGAAATAGGAATGAAAGGCTATGTACAACAAGCCTTGTTCAACGAAGATAGCCTTCAGCAAATCATCGCTTCATTCCCATTTAGCGATATTAAAATTGCATATCAGGTAATAGAAGCAGAAGACAAAGACTGGAACGAGCAATGGGAACAGGAAGGATTTGAACCTATCATAGTGGCCAATAGGTTGGCAATTCACGACGGACGCCATCTGCCAACATCAGACATCAATCTTCTTCCATCATCCATAGATATTGAAATCGATGCACACCTGGCCTTCGGAACAGGCACGCACGAAACCACTCGCATGATATGCGGCGTGTTGCTAGATAGCGAGTTAAAAAAGAAACGCGTATTGGACTGCGGTTGTGGAACGGGCATTCTTGGTATTTGTGCGCTGAAACTGGGAGCAGAGAAATGCGTGGGCTACGACATCGACGAATGGAGTAGCGATAACACGCGTCACAATGCCGTCATCAACCAAGTGGATGATAGGATGACCTCGCTGAATGGCGATGCCACCCTACTAGATTCGATGATTGAACGTTTCGATGTGGTGATGGCCAACATCAATCGCAATATTCTGCTGCAAGATATGCCTCGCTTCGTCAGCGTGATGGAACCTGATGCCACACTGATACTGAGCGGATTCTATGCCTGCGACTGTAAGATTCTTGAAAACAAAGCCAACGAACTAGGGTTAAAGCTCAAGCAAACACGATCGGACAACGATTGGGCATGCATGGTATTCAAAAGACAATAAAAAAACAATAGCCAAATGAACCGAAAACAACGTTACGAATATGTGCTGCGCTATTTTCGCGAGCAAATGCCTGAAGTGCAGACAGAACTGGAATTCGGAAGTGTATTCCAGTTGCTGGTGGCTGTCATCCTGAGTGCCCAATGTACCGACAAGCGCATCAATCAAGTGACACCCGAATTGTTTCGCCACTTTCCTGATGCCAAAACAATGGCACAGGCAGACATTGAAGATGTTTTGGAGTACATCAAGAGCGTAAGCTATCCTAACTCCAAAGCAGAGCATCTGGTGAAGATGGCTCGTATTGTGGCAGAGAAATACGATGGAGAGATACCATCGGATATGAATCTGCTGCTGGATCTGCCTGGTGTAGGACGCAAGACTGCTAACGTGATTCAGAGTGTAGCTTTTGGAAAGTCAACGATGGCGGTTGACACCCATGTCTTCCGTGTCAGCCATCGCCTAGGCCTGGTACCAGAGAAGGCAGACACACCTTATAAAGTTGAATTGGAACTGGTAAAAAACATACCCGAGGAAGACATTCCCCGGGCCCATCATTGGCTCTTGCTGCATGGACGTTATATCTGCACGTCGCGCAGCCCCCATTGCAAGAAGTGTGACCTCAGCGGCGTTTGCCCTTCTGCTGTGGTCCAAGACCGCCCATAGGAGGATGTTGCCAACCTCTCATCATACGACGATGGAACCGACTCTCGGCCTTGATAGCATCAAAAACTTTCGAGGCTGAAACAACCTGTAGCATCTTCTTATGGTAGGTCAACTCTATCTGACGCAGTTCCAAATTCAATCTGTCAGCCTCTTTAATTGCCTTGGCGCAACCCTCCTCATCGGCTGGTTTCTGCATTCCCATATTACGCATCTTACCATACACAGCACGCTGTTTCTGATGCATCTCCCTGAACAGGGGAAAGAACTTAGTGGCCTCCTGCTGTGTCAATCCCGCTTCCTTAGTGACAAAAGCCTCCATATCAGCATCGAACTTCTCAGGTGAGAACTTCGGGAAATCCTGTGCTGTGATAGTCATCGCCAGCAACATGAATGTCAGAATCAGCATTGTTTTCTTCATATCGCTTCAGTCTATTTTAGTTCTCTGTCAGACAAGCATAGATAGCCACATTGTCAAGCATAGCATAATCAGCAGCATCGTCAAAATAGCTATTCTCGGCCGGTGCTGTAGTCAAAGGGGTGTTAACCTCTGCCATAGCGGGTTCTACAGCATCCTTAGGCATTAGCCATGTTATGCCCATTACCACCAACACAACAATACAAGCGGCAGCATAGAGCAAGGGACGAAGGGCCACTATACGACTCTTCTTCACCTCGCGCTCAGGCAACTGCTGCATTACCTGATTGGCAAACTGTTCGAAATAGCCATCGGGCACCTGGAATGGATTCCTGTTCCCGACTTTCTCCTTCAGATATGTCTCTTCGTTAGTCATTATATATTTCTTTTTGTTATTATTGACGATATAATTGGTAAAAGGTTTAATCTCGTTGCTTAAAAAAATCAGCTATCTTCTTGACAGCTATATGATAAGAGGCTTTAAGCGATCCTTCTGAGGTGTCAAGCAGCTGACTGATATCGCTATATTTCATCTCGTCAAAATAGCGAAGACTAAACACTCTACGCTGTACCTCAGGTAATTGGGCAATGGCTTCCTGCAACTGGGCCTCGGTCTCGTCACCATCAAAATAGCGGTCAGCCATCAACATATTGGCCACACCAGATTCTTCGTTATCGACACTAACTATTGTCTGGTTCTTCTGCTTACGCACAAAATCGATACTTTCATTGACGGCAATACGATAGAGCCAAGTGTATATACGTGATTCCTGATGGAACGTGTCAAGACGGGTCCAAGCCTTGAGCATCACATTTTGCATCACGTCGTTGGCATCTTCGTGAGTCAGGACAATTCTACGAACCTGCCAGTATAGCTGTTCACTATACTCACGCACCACTCTTTCAAACGCCTTCCGTTGGGTCTTGGGGTCTGAAAGTTGCTTTATTAGTAGCTGTTCGTCGTCTTTTGTCATTGCACGTAAGGTTGCAAATTACGCCAGATGACGGCGTCGTAACCATACACATCGGGCCACTTCTTAATCTGTCCAGATGCATCTTGCCACAGTGTATTATATATAATATAAAGAGGTACACGAGGATCTACACCCACATGACCAATTATCTTGTTCCGATCATCCACATTGGGATGGCTACTGACATATTGGCGGCCCTGATCGGTAGCTGGCGAAAGACCCATACCAATACGTATCTTATCCAACAGCCAAGCATCTGGATTGCCTAAAACGAAATGGGCTAAATCGAAAGGTCGCGACACACGGACACAGCCATGAGACAGACCACGGAAGTCACGCTGGAAAGCACTTGGATTAGACGTGTCATGGAGATAGACAGAGAAATCATTCTTGAAACGGAATACCACACGTCCAAGTGAATTGCCTGCGCCACCCTTCTGAGCCACACTGTATTTGCCACTATTCAACATCTGACGCGAAACATGACGTGCATCTACAGCTTTACCAGTCTGGCGATCAATAATGCTATAGCGATGGCGAGCGAAATAGGAAGAATCGCCAGCTCGATGACCAACCTCATTCCTGATAATACTCATAGGTATTACCCACTTAGGATTTACCTCAAGATATTCGATATTACTCGACAGCAAAGGCGTCTTCGTCTTGGGATTTCCACATACCACGCGCATATCCATCAGACTGTCTGAATTATATGCATACAGATGAAACGCTGGAATATTAACCACAATACGCTTCACACTTTCATTGATAGGATTATGCAAGCGCCAACGGCTACGTTCCAAATTCACAATAATAGCTTTACGCAGATCATCATCGGGCGTTTTCGTCAACATCTCTTTCAGTTGTTCATAGTATTTACCTTGAGGCTGAATAGAGCGTAGACACTGGGCAATACTGTCACACCCTATCTGGCGAAATACCTGCTGGGCATATTGCTTTGTCGGAAGATCCATATCGACAGCAAACAGGCCACGGAATTTGGTGAAACGGCTAGTTGAATCCTGATTCTCACGATCTAAATGATTAAAGACCTGATATGGATTAATATAGCCGAAGCGTTGACCATAACAATAGCGAAGACATGCTTTAGTCAAATAATACTCTAAATAAGCAGCCGATTTACTGGCATTATTCTTGTCGACAAAGGACAACTGACGAAACCTACTCAGGTTATCCTCAATAATCTGCAGGTAAAACGAATTTTCAGACAAACCTTCCTTATTAACCTGTCGCAACCAGAACAGCAAAGAATCAGCACGATGATTTATGCCCAAACGGTCTATCCATAACAGACCTAGGGAATCGGCTAAATACATATCTCGTACTTGACGATCAGATGCCGTAGAAATGTTGTCCTTGGAAATTAATCGACGGATTTGATGTTTGACAGAATCAACATCTAACATATAAGAAGACGTTCTCATTTCTGAAAACGACTCAATGGTTAGGTTTCTGTCCTTATGGTCGGAAAGCGAGTTACAGCCAAAGAGCAAGAACGTCGCAAAAAGCAAGAGGTTTATTAACGGACAGATACTTTTCTGACCACCTTGCCTACTTTCAGTATATAACAACCTTTTGGTACATTTAGTTCAATACGCTGGGCAGGACTCTCGATTTTGACAGTCATCATACGACGTCCCGTTAGCGAAACGATTTCAAGTGTTTCACCTTGGGCGCCACAAACAGTAACTGTTTGCCCATTAATATTAATGGTAATATCGTTGTCTGCCTGCAAATCAACAATTGCAGGAGATTCTGGGGCTGCAGCAAGAGCAAATGTAGGAAAAGCTATAGTCAGAGCCATAGCAAAAATGAACCTATGTAGTTGTTTTCTCATAAGCAATATCTATATAGTTCAGTGCAAATGTACGGAATTTATTTGAAACTACCAAACAAATCGATAAAAAAATGACATTTAGACATCAAAAACAGCATTTTCGTCACTTAAATAGCTGTTTGGAAACACTTCTTGAGCCTCATTCAACAACACTTGTTCGTCTTCGTAACGTGACGAATAATGCCCCAAAATCAGTTTTCCAGCCCCTGCATCCCTTGCTACCATTGCCGCCTGACGGGCTGTTGAATGACTATATTTTTCTGCCCTTTGAATATTGTCCTCTCCATAGGTACTTTCATGATAGAGTGTACTGACACCTTTGATTTGCTGATGAAGTGTCGGGATATAACGGGTGTCGCTGCAATAAGCATAGCTACGAGGAGCTTCTGCTGACTCAACCAAACGATTGTTAGGAACCACCTCGCCTTCTTCTGTCGTATAATCAGCTCCTGCCTTGATATTATTTATCTGGCTGACAGGTATCCCATAGAAGTCTATCATATCACGACGGATATGCGGCAGGACAGGCTTCTCCCTAAACAAAAATCCGCAACATTTCACTCGATGTTCCAAAGGGACAGACTCTACTGTCAGAGATCTGTCTTCATAGATGATTTTCTGCGACTTGGTGTCAACTGCATGAAAGTCCAGTTCATAATCCAATCCATGACAGGAGATATCAATCTGATTCAATAAGACGTCCTTCAGTTCAGACGGAGCATAAATAGCCAGACGTGCCGTGCGACCTAAAAGGCCGAAAGTACTAAGCATTCCCGCCAAACCAAAACAATGGTCCCCATGAAGATGCGAAATAAAGACAGCACTAATCTTGGTAAAACGAATGCGAGAGCGCCTCAGATGCACTTGTGTTCCTTCACCACAATCTACTAAGAACATCTTACCACGCACCTCAACCACTTGGGCTGAGGCGTTGTGGCGTGGTGTAGGCAAGGCACTTCCGCACCCTAGAATATGCACTTTAAATGGCTCCAAAACAAGCTCTACATTTTAAAGTCATCAGAAGAAGATTCCTCAAGGATAATATCTTTGCCATATTCTTCCTTAGGTCTCTGGCGACCATACTCGAAGGTATCATCTGCATCTTTAAATATCAAAGAGTCGGCCGTTAGTTTTACCAAATCATACAGATATACTTCCTCGTCTTCACTGCCTCCTTCACGCACTAGAACCATTTCGAGTTTACCACGTGTCAGTCGCCATGTTTTGTATATGATACTGCTCTGTTCGATGCTCTCTGCAATACCACCTTCCTTGATACGGACTCCCACTTCGTCAGAGCCGTCAATGGGGTTCGGCATGACCCAATTACCTAAAAGCGTTGCCTGATTAATAATTATTTCCGCTTCAGTTTTGTCAGCATTGGGAACAACAGCCATTCGATCACCTGTCTGCATACCTCCGAACAACAGTCCCTTTTCCTGTGCTTGAGTAGTACTCAGCGTTAAAGTATCACCCGTATCGGTAATAATCTGCAGAACATTCATTGATGTACCTTCACCACATACACCATAGATAGTTGGATCAATATTGGCAATATCAAGCGAATCACCATAATCAAATGGTACTTGTTGATTCTTATTGCCGCATCCTGCCATCATAAAGACAGCAAAGGCAACCATCAGGGAAATTACTAATTTTTTCATACTTCCAATACCTTATTTATTATTATAAGATGTTTTCTTGTTTTTTTGCTTCATTCCACAGGTCATCCATCTCCTCCAATGTCATTTCCGTCAATGTCTTACCAACCCGGATAGAGTGTTGTTCGATATAGTTGAAGCGACGAATGAATTTCTGGTTTGTTAGCTCCAGCGCATTATCAGGATTCAGTTTATAAAGACGGGCAGCATTAATAACCGCAAATAGAAAATCACCAAGTTCTAATGTTGAGCGTTCCTTGTCCTCACGTTTGAGTTCTGCCTCCAATTCTGCCAGTTCCTCATGCACCTTAGCCCATACATCTTGCTTATCTTCCCAGTCAAACCCCACATTGCGTGCCTTATCCTGAATACGATATGCCTTAATGAGCGATGGTAAGGCTGCAGGCACTCCAGAAAGAACACTCTTGTTACCATCTTTCTCCTTTAACTTGATTTGTTCCCAACTTTCCAGCACTGCCTCGGCATCCTTAGCCACAGCCTCTCCATAGACATGCGGATGACGGAAAATGAGTTTGTCGCAAAGCTTGTTGCAGACATCAGCAATATCAAACTGACCTTTTTCCTCTCCTATTCTGCCATAGAATACTATATGCAACAAAACATCACCCAATTCCTTACATATTTCTTTCTGGTCGTCACGAATCAGAGCGTCACAGAGCTCATAAGTCTCTTCTATCGTATTAGGACGCAGGCTGTCATTGGTCTGCTTGCGGTCCCAAGGACATTTTTCCCTCAACGTATCCATCACGTCAAGGAGTCGTCCAAAGGCCTCCAACTTTTCTTCTCGAGTATGCAATTGCTTCATATTAAGTGCAAAGGTAAACAAAAAAAATGAAACCACCAAATTTTTAAGAATACCTAACTATGTTCACGCACACATATTTGCCTTCTATTTTTGTCATTTTCTCTTGATTTATATCAATTAATAAACAAAACGTAAGCGTTTTCGTGATTTTTCTGACGAAATGTTTGGTTTTTATGTGTTTTTGATATAATTTTGCAACCTGAAAGAAAGAAACAATAAATGACTATTGTATAATAACTTAAAAAGAAAAAGATTATGAATGCAGCAAAAGTTGTAGAAGAATTGAAGCAGCGCTTCCCAAATGAACCTGAATACATTCAGGCAGTTTCTCAGGTACTTCCTACTATCGAGGAAGAGTATAACAAGCACCCCGAGTTTGAAAAAGCTAATCTGATTGAGCGCCTTTGCATCCCCGATCGTGTTTGCGAGTTCCGTATCACTTGGGTAGACGATCAGGGTAAGGTTCAGACCAACATGGGTTACCGCATCCAGCACAACAACGCTATTGGCCCTTACAAAGGTGGTTTGCGTTATCACAAGAGTGTAAACCTGGGTATCCTGAAGTTCCTGGCTTTCGAGCAGACTTTCAAGAATTCTCTCACAACTCTGCCAATGGGTGGTGCTAAGGGTGGATCTGACTTCTCTCCTCGCGGCAAGAGCGATGCTGAGGTAATGCGTTTCTGCCAGGCATTCATGAACGAACTTTATCGCGTAATCGGTCCTGATGAGGATGTACCTGCTGGAGATATCGGTGTAGGTGGTCGTGAGGTTGGCTATCTGTTCGGACAGTACAAGAAGCTCA
Source organism: uncultured Prevotella sp. (assembly GCA_947164965.1). Classification (GTDB taxonomy): domain Bacteria; phylum Bacteroidota; class Bacteroidia; order Bacteroidales; family Bacteroidaceae; genus Prevotella. The sequence goes on from CAMUYR010000031.1 coordinate 27,476, forward strand.
CTCACCAGTTCCAGGGCGTACTGACAGGTAAGGGTCTCTCATTCGGTGGTTCACTCATCCGTCCTGAGGCTACTGGTTACGGTTGCGTATACTTCCTGACCTCTATGCTGGCTACTCGCGGCATCGAGCTGAAGGGTAAGAAGGTGCTGATTTCAGGTTCTGGTAACGTAGCACAGTATGCTACTGAGAAGTGCCTGCAGCTGGGTGCCATTCCTATGACCCTCTCTGACTCAGACGGTTACATCTACGATCCAGACGGAATCGACTTCGACAAGCTGGCTTATGTTAAGGAGCTGAAGAACGTTGAGCGCGGACGTATTAAGGAATATGTAGAGGAGTATCCTAACGCTGTATACCATGCAGGTGAGCGTCCTTGGCACGAGAAGGCCGATATCGCTCTGCCTTGCGCTACTCAGAACGAGATCAACGGCGAGCAGGCTCAGGCTCTGATCGACAATGGTGTTATCGCTGTAGCTGAGGGTGCTAACATGCCTTCACTGCCCGAGGCCATCAAGATCTTCCAGGATGCCAAGATCCTCTATGCTCCTGGTAAGGCTTCTAACGCTGGTGGTGTATCAGTATCAGGTCTTGAGATGAGTCAGAACTCAGAGCGTCTGAGCTGGACTTCTGAGGAGGTTGACAACTACCTGAAGCGCATCATGAACGACATCCACGAGAACTGTGTTAAGTACGGTACTCAGGCTGATGGCTACATCAACTACGTGAAGGGTGCTAACGTAGCCGGCTTCATGAAAGTAGCTAACGCAATGATGGCACAAGGCATTGTGTAAATCATACAAATTAATTAATTTAGCTCCAACGGTGCGATTTCTTCGGAAAATCGCACCGTTCTTATTATTTTTTTGTAATTTTGCAGGCAAAATTCTAAAAATACAAGAAAATTATGCTTACACTGAAGCTCATTACTGAGGAGACAGACCGCGTTATCCGCGGATTGGAAAAGAAAAATTTCAAAGATGCCAGAAATGCCATCGATGCAGTCCTTGCCGTTGACAAGAAACGTCGCGAAGCCCAACAGCAGTTGGATAAGAATCTGAGCGAAGCCAAGAAGATGGCAGCCCAGATTGGTGGACTCATGAAGGAAGGAAAGCGTGAAGAGGCTGACGCTATCAAGGCTAAGGTTTCAGAGATGAAGGAAACCAACAAGCAGTTGGAAGATGCGATGAATCACGCTCAGGAAGAGATGACCACCCTGCTCTGCCAGATTCCGAATATTCCCTATGATGAAGTTCCTGAAGGAAAGGCAGCAGAGGATAATCATGTGGTAAAGTCCAATCTGAAGGAGTGCACAGAGAGTGATACCGTTGGCAACTGGGATGTCAACCCTTCACTTGGTATTGCTAATCCCCTTCCCCACTGGGAACTAGCCAAGAAATATAATCTGATTGATTTCGACTTAGGTGTTAAAATCACTGGTGCAGGTTTCCCTGTCTATGTTGGCAAGGGTGCCCAACTGCAGCGTGCCCTTATCAATTTCTTCCTTGACGAAGCTCGCAAGGCAGGCTATACTGAGATTATGCCTCCTACCGTTGTCAATGCTGCTTCAGGTTATGGCACAGGCCAGCTGCCTGATAAGGAGGGACAGATGTACCACTGCGAGGTTGATGATTTCTATCTGATTCCTACAGCTGAGGTTCCTGTGACAAATATCTATCGTGATGTTATTCTTGACGAAGCTCAGTTGCCTATCAAGAATTGTGCTTACACCCAGTGCTTCCGTCGTGAGGCTGGCTCATATGGTAAGGATGTTCGTGGATTGAACCGCCTGCACGAATTTTCTAAGATTGAGATTGTTCGCATCGATAAGCCTGAGCACTCTAAGGAGAGCCACAAGGAGATGTTGGCACACGTAGAGGGTCTGTTGAAGAAACTCGAGCTCCCCTATCGTATTCTCTTGCTTTGTGGTGGCGACCAGAGCTTCACCAGTGCTATCTGCTACGACTTCGAGGTTTATTCTGAGGCTCAAGGCCGTTGGCTCGAGGTGTCGTCAGTATCTAACTTCGACACCTATCAGGCCAACCGTTTGAAGTGCCGCTATCGCAACAGCGAAACCAAGAAGACAGAGCTCTGCCACACATTGAACGGTTCTGCATTGGCTCTTCCTCGTATCGTTGCCGCCCTGCTGGAGAACAACCAGACGGAAAACGGCATCAAGATTCCTGCAGCACTTGTTCCATACACAGGTTTCGAGATGATTGACTAAATCATAATAGGATAATAAAAATTGCCATAAGTCTGGGTGACATTCACTCGCTTATGGCAATTATTATTTTCTGACGTGTTAGTATTTACGGAACTATCGTGATTCTTCCCTGTGGTTTAGCGTAGGTGTCACCCAGATTTCCGCCCAGTTCCTTTTCTATAAAATCAGTCACGGCATCGCGCATAAAGATATTGGTATTCTGCAGTACCTTACTATTTTTCAGGGCGCCACAGAAACCGCTATGTCTGCAATAGTCATTGATGGCTACGGTATAGGTTTTCTGCAGATCGATATCCACATATTCACCCTTTTCCTTATCCCAAATCTGCACATCACTAATCTCATGAGAGCCAGTATGAATGGTGTAGCGGATACCTGAGCACTGAGGGAAATTACCATCTGGTTCTGGAGTTATCGCTGTGTTCAGTCTCAGCACGTCCATAATGGCAGCACCCGTTGCCTCCATCTTCATCATTTTGTTGTCGTAAGGAACCAGATTGACAATATCTCCATAAGTCTTCCTGCCTGCAAACACATTGTTACGAACCCCGCCACCATTCACCAGCGATATTTCAGCATCGAGAACCCATCTGAAGGCATCAGCCACCAGGTCACCTGCATTAGTCTCTCTGCAGCGCACGATAAATTTTCCACTGGCCTCGTCCATCACCTCGAGGTCGTAGTCGATGCTGCATACCTCGCGATTGATAACAGCATTCATCAGTGTCTTAATACTATCTGTCGTTGCTTTTACCTGTTCGTTTTCATATGGCACCTCTGACGAAGGAATCAGAGTGGTAGAGAAACGACCATCCTTCGTAATCAACAGTTTACCGATATTGGCGAATTGTGTTCCAGTCTGTGTTATACCAATAATCTTACCGTCCAGGTTGGCAACCTCGTCATGTGGTATTACAGAATGGCTATGCCCATCCAATACCACATCGATACCTCTCGTCGCAGCAATCAGCTTATGTGAGTCAAATCCCATAGATTGCGTCTGCTCACCCACATGACTCAACATAACCACGTAGTCAGCTCCTGACTTCCTGGCCTCGTCGACAGCTTGTTGCACCAAGGCATAGAACGTTTCCGGCTTAAGATCGTAAATCATCTCGTCCTGCTCATTGTAGAAGGCAAATTTCTCCAAAATCATCGTTTCAGGAGTCACAGCACCCACAAATGCGATACGCTTGCCACCCATTGTTTTCATCACGTAAGCCGGATAGTAGGCCTTGTCTGCTCCAGCATCAAAGAAGTTGGCAACTACTACTGGGGCATTGACCTCACTCAGCAACTTCTTCATGTGTGGTACACCATAGTCAAATTCATGATTACCAATCGTAATGGCAGCGTAATTCATGTTACGCATGATATCAACAACATACTGACCACGTGAGATAGCGCCAGACGTGCCTCCTTGCAGATAATCGCCAGAACTGATAACTGTGGCATAAGCCGTATCGCTCTTATTGATGGCATCGCGCAACCCAGCCATCTTGGCATAACCGTCTATACCGCAGTGTACATCATTGTCATAGAGCACCACAATACTCTTCTGACGTTGTGCCACAGGTCTGTTTTTCAATGTAGCACACGACGTTAAGAGCAATGTGGCTGCTAACATTCCATAAATCCTTTTCATAGTTCCTAAATTTCGAATAATTAAGTTGGTTTTATATTAGTTGGTTGCAAAGATACAACAATTCTTCTAAAAGTTGAAGAATTTCTCCTTTTTTCTTTGCACTTTGCTCAATAATTAGTAATTTTGCAGGCAAATTGAAACTAAACAAACGAATCATGAATAAAATCGTAAGGAAAGAACAGTTTTCAGAGAAGGTTTTCCTTTTCGAAATTGAGGCTCCGCTGATTGCGAAGAGCCGTAAGGCTGGAAACTTCGTTATCGTGCGTGTTGACAAGAAAGGTGAGCGTATGCCACTGACCATCGCTGGTGCCGACATTGAGAAAGGCACTATCACATTGGTGGTTCAGATGGTAGGACTCTCTTCAAAGAAACTTTGTGCACTCGGCGATGGAGACTTCGTTGCTGACGTTGTAGGACCACTTGGAAATCCTACTCGCATCGAGAAATATGGTACCGTAGTATGTGCTGGTGGTGGTCTTGGTGTGGCTCCAATGTTGCCTATAATCCAGGCACTTAAGGCTGCTGGAAACAGAGTTCTGAGCGTGATGGCTGGTCGTAGCAAAGACCTGATTATCCTCGAGGATAAGGTTCGCGAGAGCTCTGACGAGGTGATCATCATGACCGATGATGGTAGCTACGGCGAAAAGGGCGTAGTAACCGTTGGTATGGAGAAGTTCTTCGAACAGGAGCACGTGGATAAGGTGTTCGCCATCGGACCTCCAATCATGATGAAGTTCTCTAACCTCACCGCTCAGAAGCATAACATCCCCTGCGAAGTATCATTGAACACTATCATGGTGGATGGTACTGGTATGTGTGGTGCATGTCGTCTCACTATTGGTGGCAAGACGAAGTTTGTCTGCATCGATGGTCCTGAGTTCGATGGTGCCCTCGTTGACTGGGACGAGATGTTCAAGCGCATGGGTACCTTCAAGCGCGAGGAGCAGGAAGAGTTGGCCCACTACGAGGAGCATATCGGCAATATCGATGATAATACAGATAAAGCCGCCAAGACAACAGACATCGTTATGGACGACGACCCAACCAACGATACCATCGAGATCCTGACAGATCGTGATGCCGAGTGGCGTAAGGAACTCCGTGCTTCTATGAAACCAAAGGAGCGCACTCAGATTGAGCGTGTCATCATGCCTGAGCTCGACCCTGTATATCGTGCAACAACCCGTACTGAGGAGGTTAACATCGGACTGACAAAGGAGATGGCGATGACAGAGGCCAAGCGTTGTCTCGACTGCGCTAAGCCTACTTGTGTTGAAGGTTGCCCTGTAAACATCAATATCCCATCATTCGTTAAGAACATCGAGCGTGGTCAGTTCCTGGCTGCTGCGAAGGTCCTTAAGAATACCTCTGCCCTCCCCGCTGTCTGCGGACGTGTTTGTCCTCAGGAGAAGCAGTGCGAGAGCAAGTGTATCCACCTGAAGATGAACGAGCCCGCTGTGGCTATCGGCTATCTGGAGCGTTTCGCAGCTGACTTCGAGCGCGAGAGTGGAAACATCTCTCTGCCTGAGATCGCACCAGCCAACGGCATCAAGATTGCTGTAGTAGGTTCTGGCCCTGCTGGTCTGAGTTTCGCAGGCGACATGGTTAAGAAGGGCTACGACGTATATGTCTTCGAGGCTCTGCACGAAATCGGTGGTGTGCTGAAGTATGGTATTCCTGAATTCCGTCTGCCTAATAAGATTGTAGACGTAGAAATCGAGAACCTCGCCAAGATGGGTGTTCACTTCCAGACCGACGTGATTGTTGGTAAGACCATCAGCGTTGAACAGCTTGAGGCACAGGGCTTTAAGGGCATCTTCGTTGGCTCTGGTGCTGGTCTGCCAAACTTCATGAATATCCCTGGTGAGAACAGCATCAATATCATGTCGTCTAACGAGTATCTTACTCGTGTGAACCTCATGGATGCTGCCAACCCCAAGACAGATACTCCATTGAATCCAGCAAAGAGCGTGCTCGTTGTTGGAGGTGGCAACACCGCTATGGACTCTTGTCGTACAGCCAAGCGTCTGGGTGCCGATGTTACATTGGTATATCGTCGTTCTGAGGTTGAGATGCCTGCTCGTCTTGAGGAGGTTAAGCACGCCAAGGAAGAGGGCATCAAGTTCCTCACTCTGCATAATCCTATCGAGTACATTGCCGACGAGCAGGGTGCTGTAAAGCAGGCTGTTCTGCAGGTGATGGAGCTTGGCGAGCCTGATGCTTCAGGCCGTCGCAGTCCTGTTCCCGTTGAGGGCAAGACAGTAACTCTCGACGTAGATCAGGTTATCGTGGCTGTAGGTGTATCACCAAACCCACTGGTACCAAAGTCTATCGATGGTCTCGAACTGGGTCGCAAGAACACTATCGCTGTAAGCGAGGAGATGCAGTCATCACGCAAAGAAATCTTCGCTGGTGGTGACATCGTGCGTGGTGGCGCTACGGTAATCCTCGCTATGGGTGATGGCCGTCGTGCTGCTCTGAACATGGATGAATTCCTTCAGAAGCAATGAACGGACTCTATACCATCATATTGCTCATACTAAGCAACGTCTTTATGACCCTTGCTTGGTATGGGCATTTGAAATTACAGGAGAACGGTGTTTCCAACCACTGGCCACTCATTGGCGTCATTGCCTTTTCGTGGTGTATAGCCTTCTTCGAATACTGTTGTCAAGTACCAGCCAACCGCATGGGATTTGTAGAAAATGGCGGTCCTTTTAACCTCATCCAACTGAAGGTTATCCAGGAGTGCATCTCGTTGGCCGTGTTCTGCATCATAGCTAACATCATGTTCCAAGGCACTCATTTGCACTGGAACCATATTCTGGCCTTCCTGCTCATCATTTGTGCTGTCTATCTGGTGTTTATGGAGAAGTAAATGACGCTGGAAGAACGACTTTGGAAGACTTTCAATAAAGCGCTGGGGCAGTTCCAGCTTATCGACGAGGACGACCGAATCCTCGTCGGATTGTCTGGTGGCAAGGACTCGCTGTGTCTGCTTGAGTTTCTTGCCCGTCGCTCCAAGGTCCATGTGCCTCACTTTACTGTCGAAGCGCTGCATGTCCGTATGGAGAATATCCAATACGAGTCTGACACCAGCTACCTTCAGTCGTTCTGCGATCGTCTTGGTGTCCCTCTCCACATCATCACCACCAGCTTCTCCACAGCCCCCGTTCCCGATGGTTCTCCGTCGGGCAAAAAGCCTCCCTGCTTCCTTTGCTCCTGGCAGCGCCGCAAGCAACTCTTCAACCTTGCACAGGAACTTGGATGCACCAAGATAGCCCTAGGCCATCATCAGGACGACATCATACATACCGCTCTGATGAACCTCACCTTTCAGGGCCATTTCTCCACCATGCCTGTCAAGTTGCGCATGCGTAAGATGCCACTCACCATCATCCGTCCGCTCTGTCTATGCCAAGAGTCTGACATCCGTGCCTATGCCGAACAGCAGGGCTATCAGAAACAAAAGAAACTATGCCCCTACGAATCCACCACTAACCGCACATCCGCTTCCGATCTTTTCGCCCACATCGAGCAGCTGAATCCTGAGGCCCGCTATTGCATCTGGCGAGCCTTGGAGAGCGACGAAAAGCTCGTAGAATATTAAATATATTTAATTGTCCACTACCATTAGTAGATAATCCAGTAGTTTTTCGTATCTTTGCCATATCATCAACGAGCATGGAGATATGAAAATACGTCTGATTTTTTTCGCATTATTACTTCTTCTGGCTGCTCCCGCTGGAGCCCAGAAACGAAAGAAAGCAGTACGTCCTCAGGAACCGTCGCCTGAGGAGATAGCTCGTCAGGAGCGTCTTCAGCGAATGACCGACAATACCGAGCGCATCATGTTCATCGATAGCATGGTGGTCGACAAGGCCGATTTCCTGAAGGCTTACAAGTTGAATCCAGAGGTGGGCCATATCGACAGCTACGAACATTACTTCAAGTCGGCCAAGCACCCCAATGCCTACGTCTTCGTCAATGCGCTGGGAAACAAGTGCTATCTGGCGCAGACCAACAACGAGGGCATCATGAACCTCTACTACAGCGAGACCATCAACAAGAAGTGGACACGCCCCACCCGACTGCACGGACTGAACAACGAGCGCCAGTTCAAGACCTCCAACTATCCCTTTATGATGGGCGACGGACAGACGCTCTACTTTGCAGCTCAGGGCGATGAGAGCATTGGCGGCTACGATATCTTCATGACCAACTACGACGAGGAGAACCAGCAGTTTCTGCGCCCTGTCAACATCGGCATGCCGTTCAACAGCGAGGCCAACGACTATCTGTTTGTCATCGACGAATACAATAATCTTGGTTGGTTTGCCACCGATCGCCGACAGCCTGAAGGCAAGGTGTGCATCTATACCTTCGTGCCCAACAAGGGGCGCAAGACGTATCTTCCCGATGACTACACACCCGAGCAAGTCTGTCGGTTTGCCGCCATCTCCAGCATTCGCGACACATGGGACGACCAGCATCAGCTGCAACAGGCACTCGTCCGCCTTCACGAGGCCAGCCATCGCGTCAGCAACAATGCCCAGCAGCCGTCGTTCACCTTTATCATCAACGACGACTATACCTACCATCAGCTTTCTGATTTCAAGGCTAAGGGCAATGCCGATCGCTATCAGCAACTGGTCAAGCTACAGGTGCGCCAGCAGGCTTTGGACAAAGCACTCAGCCATGCTCGCGACTACTACATCACAGCATCACAGGACGAGCGCGACGACCTGAAGACGGAGATCCTGGCCAGCGAACAGAAACAGCACGACCTATCCCTTGAGATTCATCAGACAGAGAAGGCCATCCGCAATGCAGAAATCATTTTTCTAACTAAATAAACTTAAAGCTTATGAACAAAAAACATTTTCCAGAGTCAGAACTCATCATCAATGGTGATGGTTCATGTTTCCATCTCCATCTGAAGCCAGAACAGCTGGCCGACAAAGTAGTATTGGTAGGCGACCCTGCACGTGTTGACACCGTAGCAGCCCACTTCGACACGAAGGAGTGCGAAGTATCGAGCCGCGAGTTCCATACTATCACAGGTATGTATAAAAGCAAGCGTATCACCTGCCAGAGTCATGGTATCGGCTGCGATAATATCGATATCGTCGTCAACGAACTCGACACACTGGCTAATATCGACTATGCTACACGCGAAGAGAAAGACGAGCATCGCACACTCACGATGGTACGCATCGGCACCTGTGGCGGTCTGCAGCCTTTCACACCCACCGGCTGCTTCATTGCCAGCGTCAAGAGTATCGGTTTCGACGGACTGCTCAACTACTATGCCGGACGCAACGTCGTTTGCGACATCCCCATGGAGAAAGCATTCCGTGAGCACATGCAGTGGGATCCCATCAAGGGCGCACCCTATGTAGCTGTAGCCGATGCCGACCTCATCAACCAGATTGCCGGCGACGATATGGTCAAGGGTTACACCGTTGCATGCGGTGGTTTCTATGGTCCTCAGGGACGTCAGCTCCGTGCCGACATTGCCGATCCTGACCAGAACAAGAAAATCGAAGCATTCGAATACGAAGGCATGAAGATATGCAACTTCGAGATGGAGTCCTCAGCCCTCGCAGGCCTTGCTTCACTGCTGGGTCATCGTGCCATGACCTGCTGCATGGTTATTGCCAACCGCTATGCCCAGAAGATGAACACCGACTATAAGAACAGTATCGATACGTTGATCACTAAAGTGCTCGACCGTATTTAAAATTTAATGTTTAATCTTTAATTTTTAATGTCTGCCGATACTATCTGCGCATTAGCCACCGCTCCAGGTGGCGCATTGGGGATTATCAGAATCTCAGGAGAGCAATCTCTTGAGATTCTTTCCCGTATATTCTCAAAGGACGTAAGAGACGCCAAGCCCAATACCATCCACTACGGTCACATTAGCGATATCGACGAAGTGCTGGTGAGCGTATTCCGTGCTCCACACAGCTACACAGGCGAAGACTCTGTGGAAATATCGTGTCACGGCTCGCGCTATATATTAAATAAGGTGTTGGAGCTCTTGGTGCAGAATGGCTGCCGCATGGCCAATCCTGGCGAATACACTATGCGCGCCTATCTCAACGGCAAGATGGACCTCTCGCAGGCAGAAGCTGTGGCCGACCTCATCGCATCCACCAACCAATCTACCCATCAGATGGCTATGAGCCAGCTGCGTGGCCATTTCTCGTCAAAGCTAGCCCAACTGCGCGAACAACTGCTCAAACTCACCTCGCTACTGGAACTGGAACTCGACTTCTCCGACCACGAAGATCTGGAGTTTGCCGACCGTAGCGAACTTATGGAGCTTACGAAAACTATTTACAACCATATCAAAAAGCTAGCACATAGCTTTGAGACAGGACAAGCACTCAAGCAAGGCATACCAGTAGCCATCGTCGGCAAGACCAACGTAGGTAAATCCACCCTGCTCAACGCCCTGCTGAAAGACGATCGTGCTATCGTATCAGACGTTCATGGAACCACGCGCGACACCATCGAAGACACCATCGACATTCATGGCATCACCTTCCGGTTTATCGATACTGCAGGCATCCGTCAGACATCTGATCAGGTCGAAAAGATAGGCATCAACCGCACCTACGCCGCTATCGACAAGGCACGCATCGTGCTTTGGATAGTTGACGAAGAACCAACGCAAGAAGAATTAAACGAAATAATGTTAATTACTGATAATAAACAACTTATTGTCGTAAGAAACAAAATTGACAAGACGGAAAAACAACCATTTACAATAGTTAAATTTCCTTTAATCGAGATTTCCGCCAAACAAGGTACCCATCTAGCCGACTTAGAACAAGCCATCTTCGACGCTGCCGACATCCCAACCCTCCAAGCCAACGATGTCATCGTCACCAACGCACGCCACTACGATGCACTGACACGTGCCAGTCATCATCTCCAGCGCGTCGTCGATGGTCTCGAAATGCAGCTAAGCGGCGACCTCCTATCCGAAGACCTCCGCCTAGCCCTAGACACCCTAGCAGAAATTACTGGCGGTCAGATCACCACCAACGAAGTGTTAGGTAATATTTTCGAACATTTCTGCGTGGGAAAATAGATTACTTCATACATCAGCCCTACACAGCTCCCACCCCTTTAGCATGGCGAACCAGTCGATAGACGATGTTCCGTTCTCCTGAATCGCCATTGCCACGCCTACTGCCATCCAGCGGCTAGGCTTGTCCGACGGAATGCCTATCGGCTCGTCAGGGTCGATGCCGGTGAGGCGACTGACGTTCTGGATATATGCCGACGTGTCGTTCTCACACGACGGTGCCCAACGGTTCACGATGCCTCGGATGGTGTAGAGGCGGTACTTGTGGTAGTACGTGCGGGTGAGCAGGTAGAAGGCTGCTCGCCAGCCATACTCCAGGGTTTCAAACTGGCAGAAACTACGGTCGTTCTGCGTTTTCAACATTCCTTTCCACTGATCCTTACTTCGACGGATATTCAGTGGGTTATTATTACGAATTCCTCGTGGTAACATAATCGTATAGTTTAAATTGAAAATTCAAATGACGCGCCGACGCGGTGACGCGGCGACGCGCCTAATTGATTAAAGAATGATAGTGCCTGTCTTGCGGAACAATGCCTTTGCAGTACCCTTTTCCTCGCGCACTTTCTCTACCAAGTGGTCACGCATCAGGCGACTGGTCTTGCTGCGCGCCGACGATTCACTACTGAGGTTGAAACAGCGCATCACGTCCTCGTTGGTAAACTCCTCTGGCAGTCGCGCAAAGGCCTCGAAGGTCTTCTGCTTGCGCTGCACGTTCACACTCGCATCCTTCAGTTTATTGTCAAAGTAGGCCTCGGCCATTGCTCCAAAGTAATGACGCTGACAAGCGAATTGTATATTCGTAATCAACTCTGCGAGCTTCCAATCCACCTCGTCTGTCTCGAACTCGCCACACCAGTAGTCGCCGTCCTGCTTCATTTTGTCCCAATGACGCATCACGATAAACGGAGCAGAGAAATTCAGACCGTGATAGGCACAGCGCTTCAAGAGCATCTCATCCGCTTTAGAGTCATTCTCAGCAGCATCCATCATGCGGCGAGCCGTCCAGTCGTAGAGTTCATCGACAATCCTCTGAACCGTCAGTTCCCCTTTCATCCTATCCAACTTTTCAGCCCAAACCTTCAAGCGAGCATCACTTTCATAGTCCACATGACTCTCACGATCCATCATCTCGAAGTTGGTGGCTGGCAGAGGGATGCAGGTCAATCGCGTAGCAAGACCAGAACCAAAATTCTGCTCGTTCACCTTCTTTTTCAGGGCGATGGGTGTGCCCGTGTAGATGAAGTTCCAAGTAACGATGAAGTCCTGAAGAATCGAATCTACGTTGCTGTACGCCTGACCATCCTCTTCATTATGAAAAGCTTTCAGCTCCATCGAGAACTTGTCAATCCACGAGCCGCCCTTCTGCACGGTCACGGTGTTGTCCAGTTCTGTGTCGAACGTCAGCATATGCAGCTGCATTTCCTCGCCATCAACCACCTCCACCGCATTCACCATGTCCTGAATGAACTGCGCATTCGAGGTTCGAGCAGGATGCACGCGAACTACCACTTTTGGTTTCTTGGGCTTCTCCTTATTCGCACCCTTCGTCTTCATCAGTTCGCGATAGGCGTTGATGGCATCTTTTCCCACCTTGTCGGCAGCGACGATAGGAGCAGCTATCAGCTTAAACAGTCGCGTGGCAAACGATTTTCCGCTTGCAGGATCACCAATAATCAGCGTCGAGTTGTTCAAACGACGCAACTCCTCAGGACGATGATAAAACCTATAGGTGCAGCGAGTCATCAGCGTCATCAGCAGACCACCACCTACGAACATAGCCGCTGGATATTGGTTCTTCTTCAATCCCTTGCAGACATCCTTCAGAATAGGGAAATACTCAAACAGCTCTTCAATCTGTGCGCCCCAATCCCAAAGCATCTGGTTAATGTCACAGAGGGACGGTTCTTTTGTTACATCCGCCGTCTGCGCTTGCGCTTTCGTGATTTCCAGAAACGTTTTACCCGTTGCCTTTTGTATTGCTTCTTGCATCGCCTTGGAAGGAAGTGAAGAGGCATACTTCTTTTCCTTCTGCGCCACACACTCAGCGGCTGAGGAAACCGTCTGGCTGACGTTCTCATCCCTCTCGTCGATGATCTCCTTAACCCAATTCTGCGCCTCCACAATGCGCTGAACAGCGGCCTTGTCACCATCGAGCATAAGCAGCAGGTCGGTTGCCAGTTTAAGCGACTCTGTATGACGGTTCGAGTCGGCTGCGCAGGGCAGCTTTTCGCCATAGCGAGCATCAATAATAGACTGTACATCATAGCCCCTCCACTTTAAAGCCTCACCCCCTTCCCCTCTCCGACTGGCGAGGGGCGTAGATACTTCTGCTGCTGATTCTTCGCCTTGGTGCTGACCATTCCCCTCGCCCTTTGGAGAGGGGTTAGGGGTGAGGCTTTTGCTATGACCAGCCCTATACTCAGCATTGTATTTCTCAGCAAACTCTTTGTTCTCATAAGTAAATAACTCCTTGTCAATGTACAAAATATCCGATTCCTTGCAGATGAAGCTCATGCGGCTTGCATCCTTGCAAC
>CAMUYR010000032.1 GCA_947164965.1 uncultured Prevotella sp.
GTGTCAGCATCAATATAGAGCCAATTGAAGGGTTCTCCGATGGTGTCTTTATACTGCATTTGGAAACTATGCTCTCCATAATAACTCATGTCATCGGGCAATTCAATGATGCCGTCCTCTGTCTCGAAAACGTAGCTTATATCCGATGAATCACAAAGGACTTGACCTCCGGGAGCTAGTATCTTGTCGAGTTGCTTGAAGAACTCAGGCATACGCTCCAAAGTTCCCACGATACCGATACCGTTCATCAGCATAAGGATAGTATCATATTGGCTGTCCAGAGTAAAGAAGTCCTGTTCTAGTACCTTCTTAACTCCTCTCTCTTTCATGGTTTCTACCGAAAGAGGGGAGATGTCAATGGCAGTCACATCCAACCCCTTCTCTTGTAGGACAATTGAATGGCATCCAGCGCCTGCTCCGACATCAAGCACTCTTCCCTTTGCCATATCCAGAGCTTTGCGTTCTATCTCTGGCATTGACTTGTAACTGCGGAATAGAGTGGTCAAGGGAATCTCGTCCTCCTCGAACATCGGGGAGAACACTCTGAGCTTGCTTGCCTTCTTCGACTTATAATAGTCGGCAATCGCTCTACCCATTGGATCCATCTTGCTGTTCATACTCAATCTAACAGTTTCTTCCACAACCACAATACAGTAACAGCACCGACAACACAGAAGACGAAGTTTGTGAGGTAGCCCTTGCCTAGCAGTTCGATATTCAGCAGATGGCTGATGAATGTACCGGCATAGCTGCCTATGATGCCAATGATAAGATTCATACAGCATCCTTTACCTTCACCGCTCATGATGCGGTTGGCAACGTAACCGACAAGAATGCCAGTCAGTATCGGCCAAGCAGTGAAATCTGCAATATGCTCTAACATATCTGCACGTTATTGCCCCTTAAACTTACCTTTAGCCCACAACTTCCAGTATTTCCATCCTCCAGTTGTCCACAATGCCAGAAATATGAGCACTGGCTGGAAGAATAGTCGGATCAGACGCAGATTATCGGTATTGAGACCGAAAGCATCGATGTGGTTCACATACTGGTTGATGTTGCCGGGAAAGATGGCTACATAGAAGAGTGCCAGTAGCGCACCAGCGATTGATCTTTTCTTCGCTGCAAGGAAGATTATGCCAAGGCCGAAGGCTATTTCAACGACGCCGGATGCAAGTACGACAAAGTCTGTAAATGCGGGGCTAAACTGTAGCCATGTAGGCACCTGTGCCACAAACTCCTGACGATTGAACGTCAGATGACTAAAGCCTGCGTATGCCATGAACAAGCCTAACAGCAGGCGAAAGATCAGTTTTACGTACTTCATTTAATTCATCTTTGTCATATGATAGCCCATACGCTTCAGTTGCATGGCAGCACCGAATAAGTATAGTTGATGCAGACAGGCGACATAGCCATTGAATGTCTCCTTTGTACCAGGCTCCAGATGCTGGTGCATTAGGGCATTATAGACACGTGAGGCACATTCGCCAGTCACTTTCTCCAAAATAGTGTAGTCAACACCCTGTAGCAGCAGGACTTCTTCACGGATATACTCATCCATCTGGTCGTAACCCCGCTTTTCACGCATATAGGCATAGAGGTCTTCTATCTTTGAATAGATTTCCCATTCCGTGTCCCACATCTTGGCTATGGCCATACCAATATACATCATCCAGCCGAGTGATGCTGATGGGAAGTCTTGAAACTCCCTGATACCATCTGGGATGTATGCCTTAGCTATCTCTTCCCATTTCTGTTCTACATCAGGGCATTCCGGCAACCGCTCGTCCACCTCCTTCATTGACAGCAGGAACTGGTGCAGGTCTTTTCTCAGTAGCTCTTCAAAATTCTCCATATATCTTCTATAACTTTTTCTCTAATCTTTCGACAGCCAGAGTAATATCTTCTCCAAACCGCTTGTGGTCTCTCAGGAAATCAGCCCTGCCATCGGATATGGCCTCATAGAGTTCCTGGCTCATATCGTCCACATAGCTGCCAATGGCCAGTTCGATGTCATCCATCTGCCAGTCGAGGGTGGAATGGATATAGACGTTCCGCTTCTGATGCAGGAAGCTATATGCGGTCTCTATGCTGTCCTTCGTAATCATTGGTCGTAGCCGATTGGCCTGAATTGTTTCTGTTGTTCACTCCAGACAAAGCCTCTTTTGTAGAGGTATTCCTTTATCTGTTTTGGATCTCTGCTGAAGGCGAAGCACAGCGCTTCCAGCGTATCAAACTCCTCGTCTCTCAGGAGCATGTTCACGCTCGAAACCAATATGGCAGGGTCTTTGGGCAGATAATCCATTTCACAAATACTATTAAATCAAAGGGCAAAGGTACTCATAATTCCCCGTTTTTTCGTATATTTGCAGCCATATTTAACAAATAAATGAAATAGGAGGCTTGATTATGGCTGAGAATTGTGAAAAATGTAAGTTCAGGGCTAAGTACGACCAGAAGCCCAATTCTTTCTTAGGTAAGTTCTGGCGGTGGCATATTAACTTCTGTCCAGGATGGAAAGCGTATTTCACTAGTCAGAGTGAAGAGAAAAAAGCCGAGTTGAGAAGTAAGTATAACTTCCAGAAATACTGATATGGCATACACAGGAAGATTCGGACAGTCAGACGATTTCCGTCGTGAGGAACTGATAAGGATAATCGAGCACTCTGTAGAGAATCTAACTCTGCAGGAATTGGAGGCTCTTTATTATGACATGAGTACAAAGAATTACATAAACGATTAGGAATATGAAAAAGAACATTATCAACATGGCTGCCATCGGTATTTTCACTTTGGCACTGACAGCTTGCGGAAACGCAGCAAGTAACCAACCAGAAGCAAAGGCAGAAAAAGCCGTTACGGAGATTCCTGCCGACAGCATCATCAAACTGTTGGAGCCTGACAAGACACTTGACACCTCGCTGATGCAATCACTCTCAGACCGCGCATCTCAGCGGGAGTTTGCCGACAAGCAGCTCTCACTCGAAGACCTTTCTTCATTACTATGGGCAGCAAACGGGGTCAACCGTGATGACGGCAAGCGTACAGCTCCTTCTGCCGTTAATGCGCAGGATATCGACATCTATGTCTGTATGGCCAGCGGAGCATATCTCTATGACGCAAAGGAGGGGCAACTCTCGCGTATAACCACTGAAGACCTGCGTCCTGCGGTTTGCGGCAAGCAGCCAATTGAAGCTCCTGTATTCCTTGTGATGGTAGCCGATATCTCACGCTATCCTGAAGGACTTGCATCGCAGCGTCCCGTCGTTGAGTCGTTTGCCGCAATGGATGCCGGATATGTGTCAGGGAACATCGGACTCTACTGTGCAGCTGCCAAACTCGCTACAGTTCCCCGTGCTTCGATGGATAAGGAAGCACTGGCCAAGGCTCTCAACTTGAAAGACACTCAGATTCCGCTGCTCAACAACCCAGTAGGATATATGAAATAAACTGTTTCAATGAGTGAATTCAGGGAAATGAGGCGTAAGCGCCAGCAGCTTTCCGAAGAAGAGAGCATCTGTATATTACAACAGGCTACTGCCGGTACGTTGGCGTTGCTTGGAGATAACGGCTATCCCTATGCATTGCCTATCAGCTATGTCTATGCCGATGGAAAACTGTATTTCCACAGCGCTTTGGAGGGACATAAAGTGGATGCCATCAGGAACTGTGACAAGGCTTCTTTCTGTGTGATTGCCCAAGACGATATTCATCCAAAGAAGTACACTACCTATTATCGTAGTGTGATAGCCTTTGGCTGTATCCATATCATCGAGGGTAAGAGCGAGAAGTTGGAAACCGCCCGTCTGCTGGGCAACCGATACAATCCCAACGATGAAGAGAGTTTGCAAAAGGAACTGGAACATGGCTTTGCACGGATGCTGATGATCCGCTTCGACATTGAGCACCTGACAGGCAAGGCAGCAATAGAATTGGTAAGAGAACAAAGTAAATAGTATAAGGATAGAAGTGTGGAGTATAAGACTTTGAACAACGGTTTGAAGATGCCGATGATTGGTCTGGGTGTCTATAATATCCCTGAGCGAGAAACTCAGAGAGTGGTAGAAGAAGCTCTGTCAGTCGGCTATCGGAGCATAGACACTGCAGCTATGTATTACAATGAAAAGGGTGTTGGAGATGCTGTCAAGTCTTCTGCTATTCCCCGTGAGCAACTTTTTATCACGACAAAGATATGCGACTCATGCTACACGAGGGAAGAAACATTGCGCACTGTTGATCATTCAATGAGGCAGCTTGGACTCGACTATGTGGACTTGATGCTGATTCACTGGCCTGTGGGTAATCCGACAGTTATGTGGCATACGCTCGAAGAACTCTACGAGCAGGGCATGTTCAAGGCCATCGGTGTATCTAACTTCTATCCCAACACCTTTCACAAGATTGTTGATGGTGCCAATGTTATGCCTGTCGTTAACCAATGTGAGACCCATGTTCTCTATCAGCAGCGTAAGATGTTCGATTACTTGCAACCATACGATGTTGCTTTGGAAGCATGGAGTCCTCTGGCTGAAGGAAGAAACAGCATCTTTAAGAATAAGACTCTTGTAGCCGTTGGCGAGAAATACGGGAAGACATCCGCACAGGTAGCCTTAAAGTTTCTCGTTCAGAATGGTATCATTATCATTCCAAAGACTACCCACAAGGAACGGATGATAGAGAATATTGATCTGTTTGATTTTACTCTGTCTGATGATGACCTCCATGATATTCGTCTGCTTGATACAGGCAGGAATGTCACGGGCTGGCCGTCAGATGCGCTCAAATATAATCCTAATAGCTTATGATTGAGAATTACAAGATAGTCACGCTTTGTGGAAGCACTCGTTTCAAGGAGCAATTCTTAGAAGCCCAGAAACGACTGACACTGGATGGCTGTATTGTCATCAGCGTTGGCTTGTTCGGGCATTCCGGTGATGAAGAGGTATGGAAACCTGGCACAAAGGAAATGCTTGATGACATGCATCTGCGTAAGATTGACCTCGCTGACGAGATCTTTGTCATCAATGTCGGTGGGTATATCGGTGAGAGTACCAGGCGTGAGATTGCCTATGCTGAGAAGACCGGAAAGAAGGTTAACTATTTGGTAGAGACTTAAGAGATTTCGAGGAACGCAATGAAACTGAAGAAACGAAAAATCAAGTATTCTGCGATATTCTGTCTCTGCTGGTTTGCCTTATTAGTCTTTCTGGTTGATGGAGTCCTGATATTCCAAACATTGGTTGACTATTTCGGATCATACGCATTGGTTGAGATAACGCTGTTGCTTTTGGTCATTCTACCTACAATGGCAGTTTACAAATTAACAAAAGAATAAATAGCGAAAGAAGGTACACTATTTGGGTAAACGATGAATAAACGGAAAATATGGAAATAAAAAATAGACCCAATCCCAATGAGGCTTTCCCGAATCCGAAGATTCCAAGTCTTTGCTTCATTAAAAACGTGGTGACGAACCCGCGTATTATTATAGGTGATTACACGTACTACGATGATGTGGATGGTGCTGACCAATTCGAGAAGCATGTCACTCATTTCTACGACTTCATTGGTGACCGGCTGATTATTGGCAAATTCTGCGCTATCGCTAAGGGTGTAGAGTTTGTTATGAATGGTGCCAATCATAGGATGGACGGTGTAACAACCTATCCGTTTTATGTCATTGGAGGTGACTGGGGAAGTGCCATTGCTCCGGTGAAAGATGAATTGCCTCTGAAGGGCGATACCGTGGTTGGTAATGATGTTTGGATTGGTCAGAATGTAACCATTATGCCAGGTGTTCATATTGGTGACGGGGCCATCATAGGAACCAACTCTGTAGTGGCTTCCGACATACCTCCTTATGCTGTAGCCGTGGGAAATCCCTGTCGGGTGGTCAGGATGCGTTTTGACGACGAATTCATCGCCTATCTGCTGGAACTGAAATGGTGGAATTGGGACATTGAGAAGATTGAGGCTAATTTCAAAGCCTTGTCAAGTGGTGATTTGTCGTTAATCAGAAAGATTTCGAAATAATCGCATGACACTCCCTAAGTTTATAATCTGTATGGATGGAACCTTCCGTCTAGGTATGGTCAACCAGCATAAGCACTTGCTGAAACCGGGTGGCCAATGCATTGGTGGCGGGTACTATCTCTTTGATTTTGTTTCGAACGTAATTATTCTCGACAGAGAATCATATGACTTTGGCCGTCCCAAATGGCATCTGCTGGAGGTGCTGAAGGTTCCATCTACCTATCGCGGCATGCGCATCGTCTATAAGTACGACGATGGATTCCACGATGATTTCAATGTCAGCGAAGAACTTAAAATTGAGTATTATGACTGAAAAAGAGAAGATGTTGGCAGGAATGGTTTATGATGCCGCAACGCCAGAATTGATTGCAGAACTGCAGAATACAAGAGAGATTTTGTATGAGTTTAACATGCTCCGTCCATCTGATATTCAGCGGATGAAAGAGATTCTGAAAGGTCTGCTGGGGCATACAGGCGACGATAATTTCCTCATCAATCAGCCGTTTCGCTGCGACTATGGCAAACAGATCAGCATAGGCAAACGGTTCTTTGCCAACTTCAACTTCACCGTTCTCGATGAAGCACCTGTAACCATTGGCGATGACTGTTTTATCGGACCTAATGTCAGCATCTATACAGCCTGCCACAGTACAGACCCTGTAGAACGGAATACCCGTCAGGAATGGGCAAAGCCTGTAACTATAGGTAATAACGTATGGATTGGAGGCAGTGTTACCATCTTACCAGGTGTTACCGTCGGCGATAATGTCACCATTGGTGCTGGATCTGTTGTCACTCGCAACATCCCATCCAATACGGTAGCAGTCGGTAATCCATGTAAAGTTATAAAGAGCTTGTAAAATGACAGACTTCGATTCCATTTGGCGCACTCAGGATGAGATAAGGACGGTGGTCAATGCCGTTCTAGGTGAATCCCCCTTATACGTGACCATCGCAATGCTATTATAATACCATTGGACGACTGATATTTATCAAAAACTACTATAGATATCGGATAAAATAGGGGAGTTGACACTTTTGTTTTTATGGTATTTCGTACCTTTGCCGCTGTTATGATAGTGGCAAACATGAATCTCCATGAGGTCTATGCCGACCTGATGGGTGAAATGGGTAAGCTGGACTGGAAGCGCGACGCACTGCTCAACAAGGCTGTGAATATCCTCAGAAGGAGCGAGGAGTTCCCTGCCAGTGTGATGTATGACTATCAGATCCAGACTTCCAAGAACCAGTATATCATATACTTCTATCGTGAGCATCCCTTTGCACCTGTGCTTTCTGGTTATCTGTGTGTCATGTTTGACGGCTGCAAACGATACATCATCAAATGGACTGACAAAGGTATTCCTGAGATTCTGATTCTGACAAGCCATTTTTTGCAGCGTTATAAAGAAAGGTTCCTGAAGCAGCCTGAACTGTCGGCCAATGAGGTTGCCGTGAGATTTCTGTCACGTAACCGAACGTTGAGAATTATGCCCGTCGATGAGCGTATCAACAAACGTATCGAGGAATATGGCGAATTTGCAGGAGAGGGTTTCCTGGCTCAGGACGGTTTCTGCTTCAAGTTGTCTGGTGAGGAGACGATAAGCGGTGATGACCCTGTCAGAATCAGTTTCTTCACCACCTTCATGCCATTGTCTGAAATGTCAGATGTCCAGCGTGAGGCTATCTTCGAGGAATGTATGAAGGATCTTGATAACCTGGATTGATAATCATTCTTCCCAGTCTATTTCCGTAAAGCGGGAAAAACGTTTGCCGTCGCGCTCTATGGTCTCGAAGAACATCTTTTCTGGACGTATCCAGTATTTGCGGTCACCATATAAAGCCTGATAGACGACCATCCGTTCCTGGGTCTCGGAATCAAAGGCAATATGCTCCAGTCTGTACTTGTTCCCCTTAAAGTGCTGGAAGTATCTTACTCTGTCTTCTGAAATAGGATATTCCAACATCAGTTTTTCAATAAGGGGTACATACCACGTCTTGAATTGTTCTGCCGTTGGGGTGTGGCCACCTGGGAAGTGAAAGACGTTGTGATAATGCTCCAGAAACAGCGGCTCAAAATGGGCCAATGTATCCTCCTCGCCGAAGAGTCCCCAAACACGTACCTTATTATATATATTACAGCAGTCGAACTGATGGGCCTCCATCTCCTCGAATTCGCTGACAAGCTGTTCATCGATGGTAAAGTCCTGTTTCCCGTCAGCTCTTGGCGACTTGTACTGGTGGTTGCCGATACGCTCACGGAGGAAGTCAGACATTTTGAAGTGTGGATTGCCGAGTAGGGCAGGGACTCCGATAATCGGAGAGATCATCTGTGCATAGAACGAACCGCAGCTGTTACCGACAAGCACGTCCGGCTTTTCTTGGTCACAGATGTCGCGGATAAGCCTAAGGGCACCGGCAGGGTGGAGTGGGAGGTCGGGAGTCAGTACGGTAGCCCTCTTTTCGAAAGCCTCCTTCAAAGCCAGAGCAGGCACACAACTGCCGCTGGCATAGAATCCGTGAAGGAACAATATCTTCTTTTGCTTTTGCATATCGGGGTGCAAAGGTACTCAAAAATCGCAGAAAAACGCCTCTGGATGCACTTTTCTGCTTGTTTTTAACAATTGGGTACTGTGACAATATCCTTACCCCAATGGAAATTAATTAAAATTTTCCGAAAAATATTTGGTTTTACCGAATATTATATTTATCTTTGCACCAAAATTAAAGGTATGAGAGTTATTTCATTCTCCATGATACGGGATTTTATAGCCAAACATGCTGATGCAGACGTGGCTCTCCGTGACTGGTATAAGAGGACTACTAAGGCCAACTGGACGAACTTTGCAGACATCAAGCAGACGTTCAACACAGTGGATTATGTCGGCAACGACCGTTATGTGTTCGATATCAAGGGCAATAACTACCGTATAGTAGCCGTTGTGTTGTTCATCAACAAGAAGGTCTATATGCGGTTTGTCGGCACACATGAGGAATATGACAAGATTAAGGACATTAAAAACATATAGGTTATGGTACAGATTAAGAATGAACAGCAGTACAAGGCAGCTTGCGACCGCATCAATGAGCTCCTGAAGATTGTCGGCAACGATACACCTGCCGATGACAAGAACATGCTGGAGCTGGATTTGATTTCCGACCTTGTGGCAGACTATGAGGAGGAGCATTATCCTGTGGCTGCTCCAACGCTGGTGGAGACTATTAAACTCCGCATGTATGAGATGGGACTGACCCAGACAAAGCTGGCTGAAATGCTTGGACTGAGCACTGCCCGTATCAGTGAGATTATTACTGGCAAGGGTGAACCGTCATTGAAGACGGGAAGGGAAATCAGCCGAAAGCTGAATATCGATCCAGCTATTGTCCTCGGAGTTTAGTGTGTGATACTACAGATATTAAAAAGCGGCAAATATTCATTGGATTTGCCGCTTTTTAGTTTTTTTCTAATCAGAAATCATCGAACTTCTTCATGGCCTCGGCCTTGATTTCATCAGCCACATCGATGTAGGGCTTCATGGCCTTGTAATCTGAGTGGCCAGTCCACTTCATGACAACCTGCGGAGAGATGCCCATGCCGAGGGCATTGCAGATGAACGAGCGTCGGCCCGTGTGGGTGCCGATGACTTTGTATTTGGGTTTGATTTCGTCAAAGCGTTCATTACCACGATAGTAGGTAATTCGGATAGGCTCGTCGAAACCTGCCAGCTTACAGAGTTCATGCAGATAGGTGTTCATCTTCTGATTTGAGACCACGGGTAAGGCCTTCCCGTTAGGGAACTTAAATGGCGCATACTTCTTCAAGATAGCCCTACTATGTGTGTTAAGCTCAATCCTTAGGGAGTCAACGGTCTTGATGGTCGTGATCTCAATGTACTTGTCATGCACATCGCATTTCCTGAGATTCTCCAGATCAGAATAGCGAATGCCTGTATAGCACTGGAAGAGGAACACGTCGCGGGTCCTGACCAGATAAAGTTTGGTGGCTGGTATCTCGAAGTTCTCCAGATGCTCCAGTTCCTTTTTGTTGAAGAACACCACTTTCCTTGGCGCACTCTTTAGCGCGGGCCTGTATGCTTCGAACATGCTGTTGTTGTGGTATCGCTTGCGGTATGCATAGCGGATGACTACCTTCAGCATGACAATATCCTTGCGGATGGTGGTGTTCACATATTTCTTCACGTCTCGCAGGTAGTCCACGAAATTCTGGAATCCGTCCTCGTCAAAATAGTCGAAGGTGATTTCAAAATTGTTCAGCCCGTGTTTCCTTTTCCAGTCACGGAACGACTTCAGGTTATAACGTATGGTCTCATACTTCTTGCGAGTCTTCTCTGCCCAGTCGTTGAGCTTGCCCGCATAGGCTTCATATTCATGATAGACATCCCAAAAAGTGACGGTGCTGACAGGCTTGTTCTTAGGCTGTGAAAGAATGTTAAAAGATTCATCTGAACATTTCTTGTCCCCTTTTGAACGTTTCGTGTCCCCTTGGTCAGGAACGCTTCTAATCTCAAAAGGTTTGAGCATTCTTCTGGATATGATGTCCGGTTTCCTATCGGCTGAGACCATTTTGAATGACTCCTTAAACTCCTCTTGCGTAGGGAATACTCCTTTCTCCTCGAAGAGCATGATTGTGTTGTGCGCATTTCTTAAATGCTCTCTGAGATCTTTGTTAATCTCATCAGCAGTCTTACCATAGCTGCTTCCGATTGCTTGTTCTGACCAGGAATCCCAGCATTCCATGATGATATGGATGCCGGTTGAGAACTCCATTCTCATTGTTCCATACGTAACTCTCATGGTGATGAGCGCATTCTCCGGGTCTGTCACTTTCTCACCTGTGCGACGATCTTTGATCATCCTCGGCTTAAGCCTGAACTTGATGTCTGTTTTTGTTGCCATCTTACGACAATTTTAGTTAATAATTCTGTTACTCTTTGTACGTAAGAAGTTAAAGGTATTCTCGACCCCTTAGGTGACTCTTTGAGCATAGGGGTGACAAATGGGTGCTGAATTTTGATTTCTTGACAAAATCACTCATAAACCTACGTCACATTGTGGGTATACATCCCGGGGAACATTTGGGGATTCTGTCGTTTTTCTTGTCATTGGGAAAAATAATCAAAGCCATTTTGAACCCTCAAAAACGCTAAAAATGCCTCCCCTAAAACGCTTTCCCCCAAATTCCCCGATGGGTTTCCCCACCAATAGTCTTTCCTAGGAGTTGAGTATTGAAACCTTCCTCTCTGGCTGGCAGCCTTGCGGCCACTTACGGTTAAAAAAATCGAATAAGATTGACCCCTGATGTTGGGGTTATCGAACTTTGAGGAAAAAATGATCATTTTCGTGAAGTCAGTCTTCCCCTAATTCGATGCAAAGATACACAATCAATTTCTTTTTACCAAATCTTTAAGATGCCCTAAAATAGGGGTAAAAGTAAAAATATGGTACAAAATTATGCTTGATTTTGGCCAAATTTGAGGTCGTTCAAACAGTCCTTTTTATGCCCTGTCACCCATTGTCACCTGTTGTCTTGTTCCCGAAACCTTGCTGTCACCTCGACTACTCTATAAAAGGGAACCGCTAACTCACTGAGAGTTAGCGGTTTTTTGTGATTTCTCCCCACAATCAATGACTTCACCTGTCACTACGCCTTTCTTAGTTACGTTAATCTGCTTTTCCGCCAAACTCGTTATACGATACGTTCTCAGGCTTCCATTTGTCCTTTGGTATAGGACTCTCTGCAGGATGGCCAATGACGATGACACAGAGCGGAACGATAGCCTCAGGCAGTTTGACCGCTTTTGAGACATTAGCCACCCGATCGTCCATGGGATAGACACCTGTCCATACGGCACCAAGTCCGAGGGCATGGGCTGCCAGCAGGATATTCTCTGTAGCAGCCGAGCAGTCCTGAATCCAGTATTCCTGGCCTTTACCCGACAGCGCCTTGTCCATATTACCGCATACGACGATGGCCAGTGCACACTGTTCCAACATACGGCCACGGCTACCAGCCAGTTCCTTCAACTTTGCTTTGTCAGTCACGGCAACGAAATGCCAGGGCTGTTTGTTAACAGCTGTGGGAGCCGCCATACCAGCCCGCAGCAACGTTTCGATGTCAGTCTTTGATACGGGCTGATCAGTGTACTTGCGGATGCTCGTACGCGTCATGATGTTTTTAATCGCCTCGTTTGAACAGTTCTCACACTGTGCCGATACATTCAGCACACACATAGCCAGCAATAGGCAAATGGTCATAATCTTTTTCATATACTTCTTATTCTAATAATGGTTCTTGTGTATCATCATCTGCAATTTGGCGGTAAAGATACTCCTTTAAACATTGGCCGTCTCGAAGTCGATGGCGATGAAGTCCCTAAGCATGCTGGCCATCGTGAGCCTTCCATGCACATTCGGTAATCTTCATGTCAGAGAAGACAGCCGTGAAGGATGATTCCTCTGGTGAACAGGCGTAGATGCCAAAGCTGATCTCATCGGCACCTGCATACATGTGGCAGATGCGCATCTGACTGAAATCCACGCCGTTGGTGGAACACTCGATACAGTAGTCATCCTCGCGGCGGGAGAAGCGATACCACATGGTCTTCACATCTGCAGGAATAGCCGTTGTGGCCCAGTCGGAATAACCTTTGTTCGTGGCTACACTACCCAAGTGCTGGAATTCATCGTTCTCATACTCAACAGAACCTTTCAGCCAGTTCTCACTATCCAGGTACATCACAATGCCGCACTGGTCGAAACGCTGATGGCTCTGTGTGAAGTCGGTCTTCACCACAAAACTAAAGAACTTCTCGCGAGTCTTCATCTGCAACACAGGGGCATTGTCGTTTTGGAAGTGATAGTACGTGCGCTGCCAGAGGTCGGTATGCGGCGCGGTGGTGATGAGGATGGTGTCACCTTTCATCTCAAATCCGCCAGGCTCTCTCGTCCACTGAAGACTGTTCAAATCGATTCGTCCACTGTCTGCGAGGGCCTCTTTTACGTTGTCTACGAAATCCATGTCCGTTTCATTTTTAGTTTGCTGCGCACAGGCCGTAATCAACAGGCCAATGCAAAGCAATGTGAACAATTTCTTCATACTATTCTTTTTTTGTTTCATGAAACTCTCAATGTTTAGAAATATTGCGTGCAAAGTTACGAATTTATTTGGATTCTTCGTCATTTTTTCGTAACTTTGCATCAAAATAACGCAAGGAGATATGCCACGATTCCAGAGTTTATGATATTCAGCGGATTGAAGCGCGACTCTGCCAAAGCATATCTCGACAGCCTCTGCAAAGGCGACCATCCGCATCTGTGAAAGGTTCGTGAGAGCCGCCGCTGGCTCTACTTTCCCAAAAAGGAAGCTTCTACGGAATAAAACTCGGTTTCGACCGACCGCTCCAACATATCAGGGCGGGCGCTCCAATATATAAGGGCGCCCGCCCTAATTAATACGGGCGTCCGCCCGAATCTGGTTACATGCCGCCTCAATCCCTGTTACATGCCGTCTCGCTCCCTGTTTGCACGGGTCTTTTCCCCTGTTCCTACGTATTATAATGTTTTGATCCACTCTGCGCTTTCGTCTGCGAGTAAACTAATAAGTCTAGAATAGTAGGCGGTAAGTTCATCTTTTGACTTTCTGTTTAACCCTGCCATGTTATGTTGCAAGGAGAGCAGGATACGGAACATTCGACGAGTAAACAGATCATCGTCAAAATAACAGATAAGGGCAATGATATGCTTGTAAGGACAAATTCGATGTCCACATTCCCATGCATTATATGTTGCCTGTGATATATCCAAAGCAAAAGCTATCTGTTCCTGTGTCACGTCCTTGCGCTGACGTGCTTGTAGGAGTGCAGAAGAATAATCATAGAGGATATTCATTTCTGACCTCCTTTCATGTAATAAGGCATAAACTCATCTGGTTCACTAACGCTTATGGCAACAGGCAGGCCTTTTGTGCGATGAATCAGGAATACCTTCTTGGCATCAGTGCCATACGAAAGGAACGTGCCGACACCCTTCGTGCGGAACATACCTAAATACACTTAAAACTATCGGACAAAAACAGTGCAAACCGAGTGCAGAAAGCTTGCTTTATGCCGAGGTGCAGCCTGTTTTCGCAAATTTTATTTGCAAAGATAGCGATAATTATGGAATTATCGTTAACTTTGCACCAAGAATTAGCATTGTTTATCAAGTAACCCAATAAAAAACTACCGTTATGAGACAGATTTCTTTCAAGTTCAACAATCATATTGAGATTCCTCAGATTGGTGTCGGCACATGGACGCTGCGTGACCCGGAGACTTTCCATTGGTAAAACGAAATAAACAATACGGCAATGAAAAAGGTAATCATTTTATTGATGACAGTTATGGGAACAATACAGTTACATGCTCAGGATGAGAACTTCTGGATATTCCTCTGTTTCGGACAATCGAATATGGCGGGCCAGGCTCCCATCGAGCAGCAGGACTTGAACGTGAGTGACCGCTATCTCAGTATGGCAACAACCGATGGCAGCGACCGTAAGTTAGGAACATGGCGCAAGGCTGTGCCGCCTCTTTGTCGTGCTGATGCACATCTTGGACCTGCCGACTGGTTCGGTCGAACACTCATCGATGTGGTGCCTGAGAATGTGCGAATCGGTATTGTATCGGTGGCCGTAGAGGGCTGTCCCATCACGTTCTTCGACAAGGATCAGAACGCTCCACTTATCGCCAAGGAGGATCGCGATTGGATGAACGGCATCCTCGACCAATACGGACGCGATCCCTACGAGCGCCTGCTGTCGATGGCAAAGATTGCTGCCAAGGATGGTGTCATCAAGGGCATCCTGCTCCATCAGGGAGAGACCGATGCCTATAATGACCAGTGGCGCAAGACACTCAGAAAAATCTACCGCGACCTGCAGCAGGAACTGCGTTTCGATTCGACGGCTGTTCCCTTGCTCGTTGGCGAGGTGGTGCGAGGTGAATACGGTGGCATATGCGGACATGCCAATCCCACCATCAATGATATCGCCAACCATTATCCCAACACGTTTGTCGTTTCATCAGAGGGCTGTCTGCCCAGCGATGATAATCTCCACTTCAGCAGCGAGGGCTACCGTCAGTTGGGACGTCACTATGCTCTTAAATATCTGGATGTAACGAATCCTGCATTGGCAGGAGTATGTCGCCAGAAACTGGCTGCTGCCGGACTGGATAAGGTAAGCACTTCAACATCGAATCTGACTATTGAGACCAAGAGAAGCGGCATGACGCTTAGTGTATCGGCATCTGAACCCGTGGAAAAGGTGGATGTGGTCAGCTTCTCTGGACAGACCGTCAAGACATACACACTTGGCGGCAAGAAGTCATTTGAACTCTCTTTAAAAGAACTGCCAAAGGAAAAGTTGGTGCTCGTATTCCAAAGTGCAAGCGGAAAAGCTACAACAGACATCGACCTTTAGTAAACGGAGATAACGGTTGGAAGTTGGAAATATGAAGAAGGGATTACTTTTATCAATTGCTTTGATGATGTCAGTTGCAGTATCGGCACAAGATGTTGATGGATTCGTCAACAGACAGATGCAGGCCTATCCCAAGTCACGGCTGCTTGACATCTACAAGTCGTGCTTCCAGGACTACATGGGTGCTGAGCATCTGGTGTCAGACAGACAAAGGGTCAAGGCTTATTTGGATGAAGAGTTGAATACTACCAGCCTTGATGACCTCATGCCCTGGTACTACGAACCATGTGGGATAGACAGCAGCTATTATCGTGTAAGCATTCGAGCCATCAAGGAAAGTCTCGTTTCAGAAGACTTGTTGCTTAATGCCTTCATCCGAAGCGCCAACACTGAGAAGCGACCTTCTGCTGAGTCGTGGAGTAAACGATGGCACAAGATTATTGGCACTATCGACCAAATGAAACTGGATATGCCCAACTTTCAAGAGGACAAACAATTCATAGACAGCGTTCTTTCTGTTGGGAAATACGCCATCAGCCACTCGCCAGATTACCGTGAGGCCTATCATCCTCACTACAGAATTGTAGAGCGTCGCATCTTTGAAAAAGAAATCAAAAATCTTATAGATCAGAAAGAGTAATAAATACAATGAAGCTAGAAAAATATGTAATCGCAGCCTTAATGTTTATGGCAAGTATTCCTGTATTTGCTCAGGAAGAGAACGGATTTAAGAAGTTCAGCGTGGAAGAAGCCTTTGAAGATAATGGTTTCCAATGGTTCCGTGATGCTCAGTTGCTTTGTGCAGGAAACAAGGAAAAGAGCAATGCCATGACCATTGGCTGGGGTGGTATCGGAACACTCTGGCGCAAGACTGCACTGACTGTCTATGTTGCTGAGAAACGCTATACCAAGAAGTTCTTGGACAACTCAGAGTATTTCACCGTGATGTCCTTCGATGTCAAGGACAGCAAAGTGCTGAACTACATGGGAACGAAGAGCGGACGCGACGGTGACAAGGCTCAGGCTTTGGGACTTCATACGACATATACTGCCAATGGCACTCCTTATTACACTGAGGCAACAATGGTGATAGAATGCAAGATCATGTATGCCGCCCCCTTCGATCCACAAGGCTTTAAGAGTGATGCGCCCCAGCAGATGTATGCTAACTTCCCAGCTGGCATCCACTCAATGTATATAGGTGAAGTAGTTAATGCTTGGAAGAAATGATTCAGCAAGTAGAAATAACCCTAAAGCCCAAGTCTCGCGGATTCCATTTGGTGACCAGTGAGATTCTGAGTCAGCTGCCCAAGTTGCCTAACACGGGCATTATCAATATATTCTGCAAGCATACGAGTTGCGGACTGAGCATCAATGAGAATGCAGATCCTGATGTGCGGGTAGATATGGAAACCATTTTCAACAGGCTTGTACCAGAGAACAGGCCCGAATACGAGCATACACTGGAAGGTGCTGATGATATGCCGGCTCATGCCAAGTCAACATTGAGTGGTGTAAGCCTGACCATTCCCATTACCGATGGTCGCTTGAACATGGGAACCTGGCAGGGAATCTACTTCTGCGAGTATAGGAACTTCGGTGGGGCAAGAAGGTTGGTAGTAACAATTATGGGAGAGTGAGATATGGTATATACAGGACGTTTCGGACAGTCAGAAGACTATCGTCGTGATGAGCTGATACGGAAGATAGAGCATTCCTTGGAGAATCTGACTCTGCAGGAATTGGAGGCTTTGTATTATGATATGAGTACGAAAAATTATATAAACGATTAACGATATGAAAGTGATTAGTACAAAGAAGGCACCTGCTGCCATCGGCCCGTATAGTCAGGCCATCCAAGTAGGAAATCTCGTCTATACTTCAGGTCAGATCCCCATTGACCCAGCGACAGGAGTATTTGTTGAAGGAGGTATCAAAGAACAGACCCGTCAGTCCCTAACCAATGTAAAAGCCATCTTGGAAGAGGTTGGTCTGACAATGAGCAATGTTGTGAAGACAACAGTTTTCATGGCTGACATGAATGACTTTGCGGATATGAACAGTGTCTATGCAGAGTTCTTCTCTGAGCCATTTTCTGCTCGCTCAGCTGTTGCAGTCAAGACATTGCCCAAAGGAGCATTGGTAGAAATAGAAGTTATAGCAGAAAGAGGATAAACAATGCGAGTAAAAATTCAAACTATGCTGGGCGACATCGTGGTTCGCCTGTATGACGAGACTCCCATCCACCGTGACAACTTCGTAAAGCTGGCAAAGGAAGGGTATTATGATGGTACGCTGTTCCATCGAGTAATTAAGGACTTTATGATTCAAGGTGGTGATCCTGACTCAAAGGGCGCTCCTGCTGGTAAGATATTGGGTATGGGTGGTCCTGACTATACGCTGGAGGCAGAGATAAAAGATGGTCTGTTCCATAAGCGTGGTGCCTTGGCTGCAGCACGCCAGGGCGACGAGGTGAACCCTGAGCGCTGTAGCTGCGGTTCACAGTTCTATATCGTCTGGGGACAGGTATACAACGAAGGATAGCTCCGTCAGTTTGCCAAACAGTTGAAGATGCAGAAGATTCAGGATGCCTTTAACCAACTGGCCAAGGAGCATCGTGACGAGATTATGCAGATGCGCCGTGAAAGGAATCGTGCCGGACTACAGGAACTGCAGGACAAATTGGCTGCGGAAGCTGAGGGTCAGGTTCAGGGCAATGGTCTTACTGATGAACAGTTGAAGATTTACTCTACTATTGGAGGTACGCCACATCTCGATGGCCAGTACACCGTATTTGGTGAAGTGGAAGAGGGCCTTGATGTCGTGGAAATGATCCAACAGACAGCAACCGCCCGTGGTGACCGTCCAGTTGATGATATCGAAATGAGAATGAGTGTAATAGAATAATAATGAGACCGCTAATAATCTATCATAAATTGACTGAGGATAAAATCGATACATTTATTCAGATGCGAATTAATCAGCTTCTTGAAGAGGACGCAACTGAAGATGTTTGTTTTCGTTGCCATCTTACGATAATTTAAATTGAAACTTATACAAATCTTTCCAAAAGTCATTCTTCAACTAGTTCGCGAATCGAAAATCGGCTCATATCACCCATTGTCACCTATTGTCTTGTTCCCGAAACCTTGCTGTCACCTCGACAAAGCATAAAAAGTCCCGCTGATTCATCAAAGAGTCAGCGGGATATTTCTTTCATTGTTGCTATTTCACGAACCCCTTCGTCCGCCATTTTCCTGACCGCCAGCGGCGCACAAGTATGACGCCACGAATGTTTTCGTCTAATGCAAAGCCTATCCACATGCCTACGAGTCCGTATCCGAGAGGAATGCCGATGACATAGCTCACCCCCACGGCAACGCTCCATTGAAATATGACGCCCACGACGAAGGGATAGACCACGTCGCCCGTAGCTCTCAGCGTGCTACCAGCAAAGATGTTCGATGTGCGACCAACCTCTAGGAATATGTCGACGAAGAGCACCCATACGCCCATCCTGATGATTTCGTCGTTGTCGGTAAACGCACTGAGAATGCTTTCTCCCGCCAGTGCCAATATGGCAGAGCCTGTAAGCGTGATGATCATCGACCATCGGAAGAAGTAGTTGCCCAGAATATATGCCGCCTGATGCCGCTGTTGCCCTACGAGATGTCCAACGAGAATGTCGCCCCCCTGCGTAATGCTCAGACAGAACAAATAGACAAACATGATGATGTTGTGGCAGTAGGTGCGTGCAGCCAGCGCCTCGTTGCTGATTTGGTTGATGAAATACGTGATGACCACCTGCGACAGACAGTACGAGATATTCTCGCTCATGGCCGGAATGCCGATGTAGAACAGGTTTCTGAGTTCCTGCCAGGGAATCGGACTGAAATAGCGCAGCGGGAATCGCGGAATGTGCACTTTGAAGTGAATTACGGCCAGCATCACCGTCGCTACAGCCCTACACGTGGCTGTCGATATCGCCGCACCCTCGACACCCAGTTGGGGACAGCCCCAGTGTCCGAAGATCAGTGCGTAGTTGCCCACGATGTTCACCACGTTCACAATGCCCGTTACCACCATCGGGTAAACGACCTTGTCGGCACTGCGCAGCGAGGCAGAGAATGTCAGCGACAGCGCTTGGAAGAACGATAGTGCACCGGTCAGCCGCAGATACACCAGTCCGTCGCCCATCAGCTCCGGACGCAGCCCCATCACCTGCAGCAGCTCCTCGGCATACAAGAAGAGTAGGGCGCTCACCGTCATTCCGACCATCAGGTTCACCGTTAGCGCCATGCCCACCACCTGCACCAACCGCTTCCTCAGTCCAGCGCCAATGTATTGTGCACAGAGAATGGCCGCACCCATTGAGAAAAACTGGTATACCAGGAATACCAACGAGATGAGCTGATTGTCCAGTCCCACCGCCGCTACGCTGTTGTCGCTGTATCGGCTCAGCATCACCGTATCGACGGCCCCCAGCATCATGACGAGGGCCATCTCTATGAACACCGGAATGGTGAGCACTTTCAGTTGTCGTTTCAGCGATGTGTCTGACATATCGGCCTGCAAAGGTACTAATAAGCGAGCGAAAATGCAAATAATATTTGCAATTTTCCAAGTGAAAGTACCTTCGACGATAGTCAGAGGTACGAATAAGCAAGTACAAAAACGAAATAAAATCAGTTATTTATTAATAAATGTTGGAAATTAGGCGAATTCAAATGGTATTTGGAAAATTCTGATTATTTTTGTGCATCAAAAGCTAGAAATATGATGACTGACAATAGTAAATGGGTGGCTTGTTGGGGCAATGCCACATCGATTAGTAATCGTCGCGAGGCCGTGTATGCCAAGGATCTCACGCTGCGCTATCCCGTGCGTATGTGCTTCAGTGGTAGCCAGTTACGCTTTCGTTTCTCTAACCTTACGGGCACTGAGCCTGTGACGCTGAACAAGGTGTTTGTGGGCCATACACCGATTACCTTCGGTGGCGAGAGGGGTGTTACGCTGATGCCTGGCAAGGAGACTGAGAGTGACGCTATCGGATACCGTGTGAACCGCGGCGACACGATAGAGGTGAGCTTTTACATGGCTGGCTATACGCAGATGAACAGCGGCACGCTCATCACCGGTCCGCTCTCGAAGGGTCTGTATGCCTATGGCGACTATGTCGATGCCGATGAGTTGCCGCTCGACCTGAGCCGCCCCACCAACTGGTTCTACTTTCTGAACACCATCGACGTGTTGACATCGGCCGACAATCACGCCATAGTATGCTACGGCGATTCAATCACCGCCCAGTCTTGGCCCGACTATATGGCGCAGATGGCTTTCGGCACTAATGCTGCCATCATTCGCCGAGCCGTTAGCGGTACGCGTATTCTGCGTCAGTACGACTGCATCACCTATCAGGCTTATGGACTGAAGGGTGCCACGCGATTCCCCATCGAGATGAATGTGGCGGGAGCTACCGATGTGATTATCCAACACGGCATCAACGATATTATCCACCCCGTAGGTACCGATGTCAACCCCTTCCGCCCGTGGAGCGACCTGCCGACGGTAGAGGAGATGGAGCGCGGTGTAGAAGACATCTACGTCGGTCCCGCCAAAGCCATGGGTGTGAAGGTGTGGAGTGGCACGTTGCTGCCCATCTACGGTTGGCGTACGTATAATGAGGATCGCGAGCGGATGCGTCAGTCGTTTAACGAGTGGCTACGAACATCGCCCATCTTCGACGGCTGTATAGATTTCGATGCCGCTGTGCGTAGCGTGACCAATCCCAAGGCCTTTGCCGACGGATTCGACAGCGGCGACCATCTACATCCCAGCGAGCGTGCCTACGAGGCTATGGCGCAGGCGGCTATCCACAAGTTGATACGCCGCATGCCGCGATACGATCACGAAGAGCTTTTTGTGTAGAGTCGGGCCACCAGCGCACCGCTGATGTTATGCCAAACGCTGAAGATGGCACCCGGAATGGTGGCCATGGGGTAAGCCGCGAAGTGCAGCGTGGCCAGACTACTGGCCAGTCCTGAGTTCTGCATGCCTACCTCGATGGATATGGCGCGCTTCTTGGGCTCGGTGAGTCGCAACAAGCGGCCTATCAGATAGCCCAGACTCAATCCGCAGATGTTATGAAGCATGACCACAAGGACGATGACGAGTCCGCCCGCCATCAACTTGCTAGCATTGGCAGCAATGATAATGGAGACGATTAGGGCGATGGCTATCGACGAGAGGGCTGGCAGATAGTCGACGGCCTTCTGCGTAAACTGCGGGCAGAGCCACTTGACAATCAGTCCGACGACGATGGGAAGGATGACCACCCAGAGAATGCTCAGCAACATGCCCACCATGTCGACATCGACGCTTTTGCCGGCCAAGGCCCATGTGAGCAGCGGTGTGAGAAACGGTGCGAGTAGGGTGGAGACACCCGTCATGCCGACAGAGAGTGCCAGATCGCCCTTAGCCAGATAGGTTATCACGTTGGACGCTGTGCCGCCAGGACAACAGCCTACCAGCACGACACCCAGCGCCAGTGCCTCGTCGAGTGCAAAGAGCCGTGCTAGGCTCCACGCCAGCAGCGGCATGATGGTGAACTGCGCCAGACAGCCGATGATGATATCCTTCGGTCGGCTGAACACAATCTTGAAGTCGTGCAGGTTGAGCGTCAGTCCCATTCCGAACATGACGACGCCCAGCAGGTAGTTGATGACCGTTGGACGCACCTGTTGAAACACGCTGGGGACGGCTAGTGCCAGCAGTGCCGCCGCTAATACGAGCACCCCCATGTATTCTGATATGTAATGACAAAGTTTCTTCATCTTTGCTGTTATTTTGGCTGCAAAGATAGTCAATTATTATCGAAACAGACGTTCGACGGGGTGTGAAAAATAATTAATAATGGCATTTGTATCGCAAAAAGATGTTTTTTTGACTCCAAAGAATCATTCTTTCTATAATTATTCTATTACTTTTGTGCTTTAAAATAATATAATAAGGTATATGAGAAAATATGTTTTTCTACTGCTCGGCGTGATGGCTGTGTGCAGTTGCAGTGAGAATAGCAAGAAGGAGCAGAAGGCTCCCGTAAGAGTGAAGACGCAGTCGGTATCGCCCGCTTTTGCTGACGGTTCGCAGACATACGTAGGTATTATAGAGGAGCGCGAGGCTACGGCTGTCAGCTTTACGGGCATGGGCGTAGTGAAGCGCGTGCTGGTGAATGAAGGGCAGGCCGTCGGTCGCGGTCAGTTGCTGGCCGAGATGGACGATACGCAGGCCCGCAACCTGCTCACCGGTGCCGAAGCGCAGATGACGCAAGCCAACGATGCCCTGCAGCGCTACCAGCTGTTGCACGACAACGGCTCGCTGCCTGAGGTGCAGTGGGTAGAGATACAGAGCAAGGTGGCCCAGGCCAAGTCGCAGTACGAGGTGGCTAAGAAGAACCTCAGCGACTGTCGGCTTGTGGCTCCCGTCAGCGGTATCGTCGGCAAGAAACTGGTTGGTGCCGGCGAGACCGCCATGCCGTCGCAAGCCGTCGTCACCATCTTCGACGTGAGCAGCGTTAAGGTGAAGGTGGCTGTGCCCGAGGGCGACATTAGTGCCATTCACGCCTCTACGCCTTCGAGCATCAGTGTGGAGGCTGTCGACGCTATGGTGCAGGGTGGCAAGATAGAAAAAGGTATCGAGGCCGATGCGCTGACGCACACCTACGACGTGAGAATCAATGTGCCCAATGGCGACCGCAAGTTGTTGCCGGGCATGGTGGCCAGTGTACGCTTCAAGCAGGAAGGCTCGCATAGCATTGCCGCCAAGTCGTTGCCAGTGACCGCTGTGCAGAAGTCAGCCGACGGCTCGTTGTTTGTGTGGACCGTCGCCAGCGACAGCACGGCACGTCGTGCGAAGGTCTGCATTGGTGCCGTGTCGGGCAATAACGTCGCTATCACCGACGGCTTGGACATGGGGCAGCGTGTGGTGACAGAGGGTTATCAGAAATTGAGTGAAGGAACGAAAGTCATCTTTTAATTAAGAGTTAAGAATTAGGAGTTAGAAAAGATGAAAGAAAAGATGTCATGGCTTCGTTGGCCATTAGATTACTACTCGATATCGCTGCTCATCATCGGCATTCTGTTTGTAATGGGAATCTACGGCATGTACGTCATGCCGAAAGACGAATTTCCGCATGCCACTATCCGTCAGGGTGTGGTTGTGGCCGTCTATCCCGGTGCCACTAGTGAGGAGATAGAAGAGCAGGTGGCTCGTCCGCTGGAGCGCTATCTCTTTACATTTGGCGAGGTGAAGCGTGCGAAGACCACCACTACGTCGCAGAACGACATGTGTATCGCGATGGTCGAACTGAACGACAACGTGAACAACAAGGACGAGGTGTGGTCGAAAATCAAACACGGACTGAACAGTTTTAAGTCGCAGCTGCCGTCGGGCGTTCTGGCCATCGTGGTGAACGACGACTTCGGCAACACATCGGCCTTGCTCATCGCCATTGAGAGCGGACAGCGCAGCTATCGTGAACTGAAGGACTATAGCGACCGGCTTAGTGACCGCCTGCGACATATCCCGTCGGTCGCTAACGTTAAAATGTTTGGCGAGCAGAATGAGCAGATATCGCTCTATGTAGACCGCCAGCGGCTACAGGCCTACGGCATCGGACAACAGATGCTTTTTTCACGACTGCAGGCTCAGGGCATCACCACCATGAGTGGCAGCATCAGTGACGAAGACCAGCAGGTGCCCATTCACGTGGAGGCAACGGAAAACAGCGTCGAGGAAATAGCCAATCAGATTATCTTCTCTGACCCTGTGACTGGTAAGGTTGCGCGTGTTCGTGACGTAGCGCGTGTGGTTCGGGAGTATGACAGCAACAACAGTCGTATCGAACAAGACGGACACCCCTGTCTGCTGCTCTCGATGGAGATGACGCCCGGCAATAATGTGGTGCAATATGGTGAGGAGGTAGATGCTGTACTCGACGAGTTTCGCAAGA
Organism: uncultured Prevotella sp.; assembly: GCA_947164965.1. Taxonomy (GTDB): domain Bacteria; phylum Bacteroidota; class Bacteroidia; order Bacteroidales; family Bacteroidaceae; genus Prevotella. The sequence continues at coordinate 24,528 of CAMUYR010000032.1, forward strand.
GCGAACTGCCCGAGGATGTCACAATCACCCGCATAGCCGACAAACCCAAAGTTGTAGGACTGAGTGTCAGCTCGTTTCTGCGCGACCTGCTCATCTCGATGGCTATCATCATCCTCGTGATGATGGTGCTCTTCCCACTGCGCTCGGCTATCGTGGCTGCCATTACCATTCCGCTGAGCACTTTCGTCTCAGTGGCAATCATGTACATGGCTGGTATCGAACTGAACATCGTGACCTTGGCAGCGCTTATCGTAGTGTTGGGAATGATTGTTGATAATGCCATTGTGGTCATCGACGGTTATCTGGAATATTTGGGTAAGGGATTGGAACCCAAGGAGGCGGCTATCGAGAGTGCCCGCCAGTATTTCATGCCGATGATGCTGGCCACCATCTGCATTTGCGCCATTTTCTATCCCTTCCTGATCACGATGAAAGGCATGTTTCTCGATGCCCTTCAGGACTTTCCCTGGACCATCACTATCAATCTGATGGTATCGCTCGTGCTGGCCGTCACCGTCATTCCATATCTGGAGACGCGCATTATCCGGCCTGATAAGGTGAAAACAGACGGCAACGCCATTACCAAGTGGGTGCAGAAAACCTACGATAGCACGCTCGACAAGACTTTCCGCCATCCATGGATGACCATGCTCATTGGCCTAGGTCTCATCCTGCTGTCACTGCTTATCGTTCCGACGCTGAAGATACGTCTCTTCCCGTTTGCCGACCGCGACCAAATGGCCATCGAGATATTCCTGCCAGACGGTAAGGGACTGAAGGAAACGGAGACCGTGGCTGACTCGGTCTATCGGGCGTTGCGTCCCGACGAGCGTATCACGGGCATCACAAGCTTCATCGGCTGTTCGTCGCCTCGATTCATGGATGCCTACGCCCCGCAGATGGCCGGCAGAAACTATGCGCAGTTTATCGTCAACACCACGTCGGACAAGGCGACGCTCGACCTTTTGGCTGAGTATCAGCCCCGTCTGAGCGAGGCGTTCCCAACGGCTTATGTTAAGTTTAAGCGACTCGATTACTTGTCGGTGCCTGAGTTGGAGTATCGGTTCTATGGCGAAAATCTCGACTCGCTGCATGTGGTAGCCGAAAGGCTGATGGAGCGAATGCGGCAAATGCCTGAACTGGAGTGGGTACACACCGATTTCCTCCAGCCTTATCCGATTATTAACGTCGAGCTCGACCCTGTAGCCTCCGCACAGCTTGGTATCACGCGCACAACAGCCGCCTTGGCATTGAGCGCAACGTCGACCGATTTGCGCGTAGGGCAGTTGTGGGAGGGTCATGACGAGCTACCCATCGTGGTGAAGGATAATACCGACATGACTTACAGCGACATTCAGAACCTTGGCATCGCCACGCCTGTCAGCATCCTGTCGGGTGGCGTCAACACCACAAATTCTACTGTACCATTGCGCCAGGTGGCCAGCGTCAATCCTAAGTGGACGGAGAGTCGCATCATGCACCGAGCCGGCGAACGTTGCATCACCGTTACGGCGCAGTTTGCACAGGGCGTGTTTACTAGTCCTGTTGAACAGCGCATCGCCAAAATCATGCAAGAGGAAATCGAGCTGCCTCAGGGTGTGCGCTGTGAGGTAGGCGGCGAGATAGAATACGGTGACGAGGCGTTGCCTCAGATTTTCGGCGGCATCACCATCGCCATGATTATCGTATTCTTCTTCCTGTTGTTCAACTTCAAGAAATACGGCATCACGCTTGTCTGCATGGTTGCGCTCGGCCTGATGATTCCAGGCGCTCTGATCGGTCTTGGTTTGATGAACCGTGCCTTGGGCCTGACCTCCATTTTCGGACTGATCACACTGATGGGAATGATTATGCGTAATGAGATTCTGATTTTCGAACATGCCAATGACCTGGTGAAGAAATACGTAGAAGCACATGGTGACTGGACGACAGACCGAAAGGCTTACAACGCGGCTGTCCGACAGGCTGCCTATGATGCAGGCAAACGGCGTATGGTTCCCATCTTCCTGACGACAGCCACGACTGCCGTCGGTGTGGTGCCGATGATTATTGCCCAAAGCTCGTTCTGGATGCCCGTCGGCGTTACCATCTTCGCCGGTGGTATCGGCTCGCTCATCCTCGTGGTCACCATGCTTCCCGTTATTTATTGGAAGGTAAATCTCAAATAAGAAAACGATATGAAAAAGATAACAATTCTCCTCATCTGCTCTGTATGCTGTGATATTGTCGCAGCCCAAACCTACACCCTCCAGCAGTTGAAGGATTCTGCCCTGCAGAACAACATCGCCATCCGCTCGGCTCGCCACGGCATAGCCGCTGCCGCTGAGCAACGCAAGGAGGCTTTTACGAAGTATTTCCCTAGTATCAGCGGAACAGGATTGTGGTTTAATGCCAATAAGGGGATGGCGCAGACCTCCATTACGCCCTCTGAGCTCGTTCCTCAGTCGCTGGGGACGGCCTTGGCCTCGTCGTTCCCTGCATCCGTTCTGGCCGACCTGGCTAATCCCATCACTGTTTCGATGATGAAGAATGGTACCATTGCTGGCATCACCGCCGTGCAACCCGTTTTCGTAGGTGGGCAGATCATCAATGGTAATAAATTGGCAAAGGTCGGTGAAGAAGCAAACCGGCTACAATTGCAACTGGCTGAAAACGATGTGGAAAAGCAGACGGAGCAATACTACTGGCAACTCGTCTCACTGCAAGAGAAAATGAAGACGCTGGCTGCCGTCGAAGCGCTGCTTGCCGATATTTATAAAGATGTGGATGTCGCTGTGCGTGCCGGTGTGGCCATGCGTAATGACCAGTTGCAGGTGAAGTTACGGCAAAACGACATTGAGAGTCAGAAACTGAAGGTTCAGAACGGTATAGACATTGTCCGGCTGCTGATGGCGCAATACTGCGGCCTGCACAGTACATCTTTCAGTGTCGGGACTATTACTTACGACGATTCGACGGCACCTGTCGCCCTGACGTCAACGGTCAACAGCCTGCCCGAATATCAGTTGCTGGAGAAACAGGTTGAGGCGGCCACACTTCAGAAGCGGCTTGCTGTCGGTCAGAACCTGCCTTCTGTAGCCGTTGGCGCTGGTTACAACTATCACAACCTCTTGGATAACAATCATACTTTCGGTATGATTTTCGCCACGGTGAGCGTACCAATCAGCGACTGGTGGGGTGGTTCGCATGCCATCAAACGTCGGAAAATAGAGCAGCAAAAGGCTATCGATCAGCTGAACGATAATACCCAGAAGCTGGAAATCCGAATGCAGAAGGCTTACAACGATTTTGTTGAGTCGCACCAGCAGCTGCAGATAGCCCAGCGGAGCATTGAACAGGCTGAGGAGAATTTGCGCCTGAATCGTGACTACTATCGTGCGGGAACTTCCAAGATGTCCGACCTGTTGGAAGCCCAGCTGCTTTATCAGCAAGCACTTGATCGTCGGACTGATGCTTATGCGGAATTCCAGAATAAACTGTTGGAATACAAACAGGCTACAGGTCATTAAATGCTGATTCTCCCCGGAAAAAGGTAAAAAACCGGCGAATGGTTTGGAAATATGGAAGTTATTTCGTATTTTTGCATCCGTAAACGTCTAGGCCAAAAACCTGACTGATGAAGAATCTGAGACTAAAGATATTCTGCCTGTTAATCGTGGGCTTGCTGTCAGGCCACGTGAGTGCACTCGAAGATAGTCGTGTGTTCTTCGTTTTTAATGCCTCCGACGGTCTGGCAGACAACAGCGCGCAAACCATCAAATGCACTTATACGGGACGAATGGTGGTGACGACGATTGGACATGTTAATTTTTACGATGGTGCCACGTTTACGCATATCGACCCTAAGCCCGAAAACGACTATCCGCTACCCAAATACACCGGTCATTATCATCTTTATTTCGATAAACATCATCACTTGTGGGTGAAAGACAAGTATAAGACCACCTGCGTAAACCTGATGACAGAGCAGTTTGTGACGGATGTCGCTAGAGAACTGAAGGAAATGGGTATCAATCAGCAGGTGGACGATCTCTTTGGCGATAATGATAGCTATATGTGGTTTCTGATTGGCAATCAACTGGTTAGCACGGATTATGGCAAGAAGATACCTGTTAAGAGCAAAGAAGAGCTACACGATGTCGACGTCCATCATGGCATTGTTTATCTGTTTTATGCCAACACCACGGTTTCTGCTTTCGATTTGAAAACAGGTAAACACTTGTATGACGAAACGGCGCTGGAGGGTGATGAACGGGTTAAATTCAGTAGGTCGTCAGTGCTCTTACCCGACAGCGGTGCGTTCTACCAAATCCGAAATGGTGATAAAGAGGCAATCCTCCTGAAATTCGATACGCAGTCACGGAAGTGGAACGAAGTGACCCGATCGGCATTCCATCTGAACAACATGGTGATGCACGACCATAAACTTTACATTGCATGCGAATACGGTATCCAGATATATAATCCGCAGACGGGTGAACTGAGACATCTCCGTGAACTGAGTCTTGAAGGAAGCCGGCGGCTGCTGACGGATGTCAATACGGTTGCTTTCGACCGTCAAGGTGGACTTTGGCTGGGAACCGAGCGGCAGGGGCTTCTATATTCACGTCCTTTCCCATCGCCATTTATTACTTATACTTGGGATCAGCCCGAGGCAGGACAATACGCTTTAATGCTGGAGAAACTGCCCGCTGTAGCCTCCCCGCCGCAACTGCCCCGACACGTTAACTGCCGTTATACGGACAGCCGAGGCTGGGTGTGGACAGGTCTCTACACGGGATTGCAATTAGAAAAGCCTGATGCCAAGGGGAAAACGTATCTGTTCACGCGTCAGGACGGACTGTTGAACGAGATGATCTACAGCGTGATAGAAGATGATAATCACGATATCTGGGCAGGCACCAGCTATGGTATAACCCATCTCTTTATTCGCAATAACAATGTCTGGCGCATTGAAACTTATCAGGATCAGGACAATGTACCCAATGAGTCGTTTGTCAGAGCTCGCGCTATGAAACTAGACGATGGTACAATTGTGATGCAGTCGCTTGACCATATCATTACCTTTAATCCTTCATATTTTCATGGCGACACCATCGAACATATCAAGTTGTATCCCAAACTGGTGAAACTGACCGTCAATGGTACCGACGTACAGGTGGGAACAAAGATAGATGACAGGGTGATTTTGGATAAGTCGATTACACGTACTAGAGAGTTTACGGTAGATTACAACCAAAATTCTATTTTGCTCGTGTTCTCTGGCTTGAACTATCTGCGCCCCGTTCAGACTTACTACCGATACCGCGTCAAAGGGCTGTTTAACGAATGGCGGACCGCAACCTACGGACAAGCCGACGAAATAGTAGACAAAAAGGGACTGCTGCACCTGCCGTTGTTGGGACTGCAGCCTGGAAAATATGTCGTGGAATTGCAAGCATCGCTCTCTCCCGACATGTGGCCACAGCGTCCGTTCGAATGGATTATCTATGTGGAAGAACCCTGGTGGCGAGCAACCATCGTATACATTTTGTTAGGTCTCCTGATATTGACGGTGATTGGCTTGAACTTCCTGATGATGAACCGTAACACAAAGCTGAGTATTGAACAAGCAGGCGCAGAGCAAGAACTATTGCATAGAATGAAGGTGTTGGCTGAGCGTTGTGTCAGCATGTGGAAGGATACCGTGAGACAACAGGTCGACAGCGACGGAGAGCGTTCTGATAGTGAGGATTTCGCTCCTGATTATATCGACATGATGAGCACCTCTGTGAATTACATCATCCATCATCCCAATGACGGCATCACAATTTCTACATTGTCAGCGCTGACAGGGCTCACAGCTCCGCAATTGTATAAGCTGCTGAGTGAAAACAAGGCGATTAATCCTCGCAGACTGATGCTTGGACTACACTTGGAGGAGGCAGCACGCATGCTGAGAGATACCGATAAGTCGATAGAGGAAATAGCCGAGGAGTGTCGTTTTGTATCGCCGAATTTCTTTATCGCCAGCTTCTTCCACCGCTATCGCCAGACGCCTGACAACTATCGTAATTCAATGGCCCGATAGCCCACCAACCGCCATGTGCGTTCTCCTACACCTTTATAATATATAAGGGTCTGATATTTGTTTTCAGTCTGGAAGAAATTACCTTCGGAAGGGGGCTGACTACCGTCTGCACATAAGTATTGGTAAGAGTAATAACCCTGTTTTTGAAGAATGCGCGCATAGTATCCCTGATTGCCGTCATGCTGCATCTGGTATGTCTCGCGAGGTTCGTTGATGGTCCAATGGCCGGCAATATAGAGATCGCCCTGATAGGGAGCCTGTAACTTGTAGTTGACCCACACGTAGTCGCATGTGTAAGCATCTTCCCTGCGATCGCTGTTACGAATGCAGAAAGCGCCATCGGCATCAACGTCAGTCAGATAGTTGCGGCGGACGGTAGAAACGAAGGGGTAGGCTTGATAATAATGTCCATCCCATTCTATGTGCTCGATACCCATTGTCGGGTGCGACACATCGAGTACTTCAAATTTATGATACTCGTTTCCGGCAGGGAATATCAGCTGTTTGTTATGGCTCCATTCCAGTCCTCGCATGGTCTGCATGTCGGGTCTGACATTGCGTCTGGCATTATCCTCGCGCCAATTTTGCATGACGACGGTGTAAATCTGTTCGTCGGTATTTGTAATTCTGAGGTCGTTGTATGAAACAGACATGCTGACCTGCTGATGCTGCTGGTTGTGATCGATATCCGTATTGGTGGAAGCATAGAGCGCGACGTCCATCAGGGGTTCAACCACATAGAATTCCACCACCATCACTTCTTCGTTGCCCTCATCTTCGTCGCTAATGGTCAGCCGGTAGTTACCACTCATCTTGAGTCTGCAGCGGTCGTTAGGCAACTGCAAGTCGTAGTGGGTGTATGGCACGGTGGTATTGATGGAGTTCTGGTAATCGTCAATGGGATTGTCGTTAAAGCCTTCCAACCAGTCGCTCTCGAACAGCCCGTCAGATACCGTCCAGTCGTTCTCGCAATGGTCGAGATGATACACCAGCCGGTGGTAGTTGTGCGACAGTTCGTCAAAGCCTATCTGCAACACATCGCTAGTGCCCAGCGTCATAACCGGACGGTTCAGCCAGTCGCCGTTTACGACCGATGTCAGTGACTTGAAGCGAGGCGAAAGCACCTTGTTGCCACCCTGAACAGTGAGGGCAGTGAAGAGCGTGAAAAGAAAAAAAAGATACTTCATGCTGCAAAGATACAATTTTTTTTGTTACCTTTGCCATCGTTATGAGAAAAATAACAATATATGGCCTTCTTTGTTTGGTGCTGACCACATTCTCGTGTCGGGGCCGTAAGCATGATGTGGCCTATTATGAAATGATGATTGATAGTATCCGTAAGGCTGAACAGGTGGCCGAAATACAAAAGCAGGCGGGTATTTACACCGATCCCGTCGAGGCTTTCTTCGATACGATACAACGCCGTTCGCTACCTATTCAGTCGGCAGGTGCCGATGTCGGTCGAATAGGGCGCTTTAGCAGTGTTCCTCCCAATATCAATGAGCATTTCGGCTATCCTGCCAATGCTCGTCTGAAAGCGCTGGCATTGCCAAAAGCCTGGCGTCGTCCTGTCATTCTGGTCTGCGATGAGCAAGACTCCATCAATCCCGTCCTCTCGCTTTATATCATGGATCAGAACCGCCAGCCTCTCGACATGCTGTGTATCTATCAGAAACAGAATGAAGACAAGGTGGATGATTTCGGTACAACCTTTATGGAGTATTTTATAACCAGCAAATACGAAATCACGCTGATGCAGTATTACCAGTCGCACGAGCCTTCGCTGAAGCCCCAATTGGAGCATGCTCGCCGTTTCACGATCAGCAAGGAAGGACTGTTTGAGGAATTGCCCATTGAATTATAATGTGCCATTCGTTTGGCTATGTGAAATAAAAAGCATACCTTTGCATCCGAAATGATTAAAGTAACAATAAACGACTCGCAATTACGGCAGGCGGCACAGGACGGCATGGATGCCTTTGTGGCTGCTTTTACCGATGCCATTCATCAGGCTATCGGGGGTGAACTGACTGCCGATACGATGGCTGAGCTGAACAGCGACCAGATTACGTTGCTGGCTTGGCAGACATTGCACGACGAAGTGATGGACGGTGGTTTTGTGCAATTGATACACAACGGCTATGGCCCTTTTATTTTTAAGAATCCCTTTGCCAAAGCGGTTAAGATGTGGGGTATGCGCGACCTCTCCAAGCTCATCTACAACGGTCATACGCTCTATTTGAAATACCAGCAGGTCATTGAGCGCGAGTGTACAGATGACGAATTTATGGCTTTGTTCGAGCAGTGTCCTGAGTTTGACGACCTCGACGACGAGTTTGTAGAACAAGAAGAGGCATGGACAGAACAGATAGCGCGCTATATCGATGAACACCTGGACCGCTTTGCCACGATAGAGAATAAGTAACAATGAATAAGGAAGAAGAACTAATCAGGAAAAAGAGTCCTGTCAATATAAGAAACAAGAAAGCCTCGTTCGAATATTTCTTCATTGAGACATATACGGCGGGCATTGTGCTTACGGGCACGGAAATCAAGTCTATCCGTCAGGGTAGGGCCAGCCTGGTGGATACCTATTGTACCATCATCAATGGTGAACTCTGGGTGAAGGGCATGAATATCAGCCCTTATTTTTACGGCTCGTACAACAACCACGAACTGAAGCGCGACCGCAAGCTGTTGCTTACCAAGCGAGAGATTGCCAAGCTGGCATCGGCTACCAAACAGACGGGTTATACCATCGTTCCGCTGCTGGTGTTTATCGACCCCAATGGCAGGGCAAAAATGGACATCGCTCTCTGCAAGGGTAAGAAAGATTTTGATAAGCGACAGACCCTGAAAGAGAAGGAAGACAGGCGCGAGATGGATCGTGCAATGAAGTCGTATAAGTAATGTAACTAATTCATAACCAGAATAATGAAAAGATTTATCATAGTGTTTTGCGCATTCGCTTTAATGTTTTCTGTTGTCACCGCTCAGCAGAAGCGAGAGTTCAGAGGTGCGTGGATTCAGTGTGTCAACGGCCAGTTTAAGGGCATGGCTACATCGGCTATGCAGCAGACGCTGAGCTACCAGTTGGATGAACTCCAGAAGGACGGATGCAATGCTATCATCTTTCAAGTCCGCCCAGAGTGTGACGCACTCTATCAGAGCGACCTGGAACCTTGGAGCTACTATCTGACAGGCGAGCAAGGTCGTGCGCCCCAGCCTTATTGGGACCCACTGCAGTGGATGATAGAACAATGCCACCAGCGCGGCATGGAGCTGCACGCATGGATTAATCCCTATCGTGCCAAGACCAAGTCGCCACATGCCAATGCGCGCAATCACGTCATCGTGAAGCATCCCGAATGGACTTTCCAATACGATGGTCTGACGCTGCTCAATCCTGCCTTGCAGGAGTGTCGCGACTATATCTGTGCTGTGACAGCTGATATCGTGGAACGCTACGATGTCGACGGATTGCATATCGACGATTACTTCTATCCTTACCCTGTAGCCGGTGTGAAGATACCCGATGATGCCTATTATGCTGCGAATAATAATGGTATTACCGACCAGAAAGACTGGCGCAGATATAATGTCGACCTGTTTATCCAACAGCTTTCCAAGACCATTCACGCCGTGAAGCCCTGGGTGAAGTTCGGCGTGTCGCCTTTCGGCATTTTCCGTAACAAGAAGAGCGATCCTAACGGCAGCAATACCAATGGATTGCAGAACTACGACGACCTCTATGCCAACGTGCTTCTGTGGGATGCCAACAAATGGATGGACTATTGCGTACCCCAGCTGTATTGGGAAATAGGCAATAAGGCTGCCGATTATGACGAGCTCATCCATTGGTGGAACAACCACCTCGTCAAGACACCGCTGTTTATTGGTGAAGACGTGGAACGCACGGTCAAGCACAGCGATCCCAAGCAGACGGACCGCCATCAGCTGGCTCCCAAGATGGCTTTGCACCAGCAGTTGCCAAACGTTCAGGGCACCGTGTTGTGGTACGCCAAGGCGGCTGTCGATAATATCGGCAACTACGGCACGTCGCTGCGTAACAACTACTGGCGTTATCCTGCTTTGCAACCCGTCATGACTCATATCGACCAGAAGGCACCTAAGAAGCCTCGTAAGGTGAAGGTGTTGGATATGGATGGTCAGCAGGTGCTGTTCTGGACGGCACCAAAGGGTAAGAGCTGGAAGGATGAGGCTGTCAAATACGTGGTCTACCGTTTTGCTGAGGGTGAACCTGTTAATATCAACGATGCCTCGAAGATTGTGAAGATTACTTCCGACACCCACTACGAACTGCCTGCCGATGCTTGGCACAACACCTACGTGGTGACAGCCCTCGACCGGATGCAGAACGAGAGTAATGGTGTGAAGAAAAAAGTGAAATAAGAAGATTGCTTATCTCAGATAAGGGTTGAATTGCAACTCATCGGCAATCGTGCTCTGCGGACCGTGTCCGGGCAGCACGGTTGTTTCTTTTGGCAGCTTGGCAATCACGTCGTTCAGGCTGTGCTCCATCTCCTCCCAACTGCCTTCCTCGAAGTCGGTGCGCCCGATGCTCATTCTGAACAGCGTGTCGCCAGTGAACACCGTGTGCTCGTCCTCGCAGTAGAGTAGGGCCGAGCCGTGGCTGTGTCCGGGTGTCTGCACAACCTTCAACTTGTGGTCACCAAAAGTGATGATGTCGCAGTCTTTCAGCGTGCGGCCCACTTCGGGCTCAGGATCGTTGATTTGCATGCCAAAGATGGTGGAGGCATGGAATGACAGGTGAGTCACCAGCTCCACATCCTCCTCGCATATCTCTACCTTCAGCCCGTATGTGCGCAGCATGTCGGCATCCCCGAAGTTGTGGTCCAGGTGGCCGTGGGTGGCTATCAGATGAACGGGCTTCAGCCCTTCCTGACTGATGTAGTCCTTCAGTGCCTGCTTCTCGTTGTCGTAGTAGGCACCGCAATCAATGATGACACACTCCTTGGTGTCATCGCTTACTATATAGGTGTTCTCCTGCAGCGGATTACACATGAATCGCTTAATCGTCATCATAGCGGCAGATATATCAGATGTTTCTCCTTGAACCATTCCTCGCTGAACCATTGGTCGAGCGACGCCTGTTCTGCTATTCTTCTGAAAGGCTGTGTCTCGGCTTGCAGATCGCCGCCTTTCAGGCATATCACACCATTGGGCAGCGCATTGCGTTGCTCCTTGCCGATGTTTTTCTTCACGATTTTCACCAAGTCGGGTAGGGGCATCACAGCTCTGCTGACCACAAAATCGTATTTTCCCTTCTCCTCTTCGCCTCTCAGATGCTCGGGCTGGCAGTTCTTCAGTCCGATGGCATTGGCTACTTCCTGCGCCACTTTTATCTTCTTGCCCGTGCCGTCAATCAGCTTAAACTGACACTCGGGAAACAGGATAGCCAGGGGAATACCAGGAAATCCGCCGCCAGTACCGAAATCCAGAATCTTCGTGCCTGGGCGGAAATGAACCATCTTGGCAATAGCCATCGAGTGCAACACGTGGTGTTCGTACAAGTTGTCAATATCCTTGCGCGAAATGACGTTGATTTTGGCATTCCAGTCGCTGTACAATTCGCCAAGCATAGCCACTTGTCGTTGCTGATTTTCCGTTAAATCGGGGAAATATTTCAGTATAATATCACAATTCATGCTGCAAAGTTACGAAATATTTCCAATAATCATTGCTATTTATTAATAAATTCGTACCTTTGCACCCGCAAATGAAAAAGATGACAGATTTTAAGGCTGCATTGTTCGATTTGGACGGTGTGGTTTTCGATACAGAACCGCAGTATTCGGTGTTTTGGGGTGCTCAGTGCAGAGAATTCCATCCTGAGCATCCTGGCCTTGAGAATGAAATCAAGGGTCAGACGCTCACTCAGATCTACGATGCATGGTTTTCGGGCGACCTGAAGCCCATGCAGGCTGTGATTACCGAACGGCTCGATGCTTTCGAACAACAGATGAGCTACGATTACGTAGCCCATTTCCAATCGTTTATCACACTCCTGCGCAGTCATGGCGTGAAGACGGCTGTGGTCACCAGTTCCAATCAACCCAAGATGAAGGCCGTTTATAGCCGTCGTCCTGAGTTTAAGTCGCTTTTCGATGCCATTCTCACCTCCGAGGATTTCGAGCGCTCCAAGCCCGATCCCGACTGCTATCTGAAGGCTGCCGAGCGTTTCGGTGTGTCGCCCGAGGATTGCGTGGTATTCGAAGATTCGTTCAATGGTCTGAAGTCTGGTCGTGCTGCCGGCATGTATGTTGTCGGCCTGGCCACCACCAACCCCGCTGATGCCATCCGTCCCTTTTGCGACGAGGTGGTCGGCGACTATCAACAATACGTATAATCAACATTAATCAATCACATAAATAATAAATTTGTTATGGCTGGATATTTAGTTTCAGATACTCGTAAAGTAACGACCCACCGCTTCATGGAAATGAAGCAGAGCGGTGAGAAAATCAGTATGCTCACCTCGTATGACTACACGATGGCAACGCTTGTCGACAAGGCTGGCATCGATGCTATCCTCGTTGGCGACTCGGCTTCGAACGTGATGGCTGGTAATGCCACCACGCTGCCTATCACCGTCGACCAGATGATCTATCATGCTAAGAGTGTGGCACGTGCCGCCAAACGTGCTTTGGTAGTCTGCGACATGCCTTTCGGTTCTTATCAGGTGAATGCCGCCGAGGGTGTCACCAATGCCATCCGCATCATGAAGGAGAGCGGATGCGACGCCCTGAAACTGGAGGGTGGTGTGGAGATTCTCGATACCGTCAAGCGCATTCTCGATGCCGGTATTCCCGTGATGGGCCATCTGGGACTGACGCCTCAGAGCATCAACAAGTTCGGTACCTATGCCGTGCGTGCCAAGGAGGAGGCCGAGGCTCAGAAACTCATTTCCGATGCCCAGAAGCTCGATGAGATTGGTTGTTTCGGCATCGTTCTCGAGAAGGTGCCTGCCGCTCTGGCTACCGAGGTGACCAAGCTGGTTAAGTGTCCCACCATCGGTATTGGTGCTGGCAATGGCACCGATGGTCAGGTGTTGGTCGTTGCCGATATGCTGGGTATGACTCAAGGCTTCTCTCCGCGTTTCCTGCGCCGCTATGCCGACCTCAGTACGGTGATTACGGATGCCGTAGGACACTACGTGGAGGACGTTAAGAATAGTGACTTCCCCAACGAACAGGAGTCCTATTAGTATGAACTAAAACAGAACTACGTGAATTCTCAGAATACACCCGTTCATCTGAAACTCTGGCACCGTGAGTTTTGGCTCATGTCGCTGGCTTCGCTGCTGCTCACGTCGGCAGTCTACATGTTGATACCCGTCATGCCCTTGTGGCTCATGCGGACGGAGAATTTCTCATCCTTGGAGATTGGCTTGTCGATGGGCGCCTATGGCTTGGGACTCTATCTCTTGGGGTCGCAGTGTTCATGGCTTGTTCAGCATTATCGCCGCAACAAGGTGTGCATGCTGGCCATCTTTGTCATGGGTCTCAGCATTGCACTTCTTTATTATATCGACAACCTGCGGTCGGAGTTTATGGAGTTTTCTGTCATCCTCCTCCAGCGCTTGCTGTTAGGTGCCTCTTTCGGACTGGCTCAGATGGTGCTGTCGTCGACGCTGATCATCGATACCTGCGAGGCTCATCAGCGCACGGAGGCCAATCACAGCTCGTCGTGGTTTGCCCGTTTTGCCATCTCGTTAGGGCCTCTTGCGGGATTGCTTCTTTATACGTCGCTAGGCTTTACCTATGTGCTCTATGCCGCCGTCGGATGCGTGCTGCTGTCGCTGTTGCTCATCCGCTGCGTGTCGTTCCCGTTCCGTGCTCCCGAGGAGACAGTCCATGTGGCATCGCTCGACCGGTTTATACTTCCGGTTGGCTTTGTGTTGTTTCTTAACTTGCTGATAATCAGTGTGGTTATCGGATTTCTGTTCACACTTTCCTTAGAGCCTGTTTTCTATGCGTTTGTCATGGGCGGATTCCTCTTGGCATTGCTTGCTCAGCGCTTCGTATTCCGCGATGCCGAACTCAAGAGCGAGGTTATCACCGGGCTCATTCTGCTCATGGCATCGCTGCTGGTCATGTATACTTCCATGCAGTCGCCTGTGGCTCCCGTCCTCCTTGGAGTAGCCATCGGACTGGTGGCTTCGCGCTTCCTCTTGTTCTTCATCAAGCTGAGCCGCCACTGCAAGCGAGGCACGTCGCTGAGCACCTACTTCCTGGCTTGGGAAACGGGTGTGGCTTTGGGACTGACACTAGGGTATGCCCAGTTCTATGGTAATCCCGATGCACTCATCATGTGCTCATTGGCTATTACCGTGGTTGCTTTGCTCATGTACCATTTCTTTACGCATAGCTGGTTCATGAGCCATAAGAATCGCTAGACAGCGTGTATCGATTAGTCGGTAGAAACGATGAGCAGCTCGCGCTGTTCGTCGAGTGCGGTCTTGAGATCCTTGGCACCTGAAGTCACCTTGCAGAGGCTCACCTCGTCGCCCTCAATCTCGTTGATCTTCAGACGGGCAATCTGCTTGCGTGTCTCCTTACCACCAATCTTGCCGATGGTGTAGACATCGAAATGCAGGCCCTCATACACGCCATGAGTCGAACCGAGGTCGATGTACACCTCCTTCTGCTTGTCTTTCTTCTCGGCGCCACGCTCCAGGATACGAGCCACGAGGGGATAATCGATGTTGTAGTAGCGTCCAATCTGGCGACGCAGCGACGATAGACCATTCTTGATGGCATTCTCGCGGGTGTTGTCCCATAGGTAACTGCTTCCACCTGAACGGCCTACCTCAAACACTTCGCTATCCAGCAGTTCGCCTGTGTCAGCTCTTTTCTTGTGGAGTGTCACGCTGATCTTGGCGTAGTGTTCCTGTCTTCTGTTCTTATCCTTGGTATGCCATTCGGTAATAGTGGTAATATAATTGATGGTACCATCGAAAATCAGCTGTGTCTCGGGGGTAGGGGGCACCTGCAGACCATCGCTCACCGTGAAGCGGCGCACGTAGCCCAATGCCTGGATAACACTCGCACGCACGGCATCCACATAACCAGGTTGTTCGGTCACCGTCTGATCGTTCATGGCGTCGGCAAGCACATCCAGTATACCGTCGGTTTTACTCTTATTCTTTTCGGTATAGTTCAGCTTGGTTACACTCACGTTCAACTTGGCATTCACGTTTTGCGCCATCAACGATGTCGACATGATGAGGGCGGCAGCAATGGTTATAAGTCTGGAAATCATCATACGATTTTTTTATTGGTTTATATTCTCGTTGCAAAGATACTGAAAATCAGCCGAATAACAAATAAAAATTCGGAGAAAATTGCTTTCCCCCGAATTTTTCTGTTTATCGGATGGTGATCCATACCGGCTCACCGCGCTCTTTGGCCTCCACGATTTTCTGCTTCAGGCGGTGCACCCAGATGCGCGAGTCCAATACCTTGCCCACCTCGCGGTTCTTACCCAGCAGGATGCAGCCCTCGGTGTCTGCTGCCGTGTTGCCCGCATGGATGCGGATGCCGCTGAACTTCGGCACACCCAACAGTATCGGTAACCACTTCTGCATCTTCGGACTCCACGAGATAACCACGGCGTAACGGCCTTCCGGTATCGCACTCTTGCCCTTGATTTTATACGCCCCGTGCTCATAGTCGCGCCATGTGGGCTCCAGCGTGTCGCAGAAATACTCGTCAGAATAGCCCGTTGAATACTCGTCTACAATTGTTTTGCGGATATACAGATGACCAATCGTGTAGGTCTTGCGTTTTGCTATACGTTCTAATATTAATTCCATAATGCTTATTGTTACATTGTTACAAAGTTACATTGTTACGTTTCGTCCAGTGGTGGCGGTCGGTCTTACTTATCCATCCGTCACGCATCCAACGAGAGATAATCATGCGCATGGCTGTTTCTGAGCAATAGCCGCGTTTCAAGGCTCGGAGGTCATCAACAGTAAAGGTTGGTGCAAGTTGGTCGAAGACGGAATGATTGGCACTATAGCGCTGGCACTCTTCATGCGCATCGACATACTGATTTTGCAATGCCTCGCCGAATGCTTTTATCTGCTGAGAAAGACAATACTGGGCCATCATTAGTGCAAAGTCGAGACAGGCCTTGCTTTCCTTGTTGCAGCCTGACAACAGATGAAAAATCACCCCACATCGGAAGCCAATCACGGCAGCACGTTTACGATAGGTGTCCTTCACATGGTCGATATCCTTGACTGCCTCTACTCGTTTCTGCTCCACCCATTCCTCGATGGCTTTGCGCAAACGAGGGGTGTCAA
>CAMUYR010000033.1 GCA_947164965.1 uncultured Prevotella sp.
TTTTCTTACTGCCATAATCTTAAACTTGGTATTAAATTATTAAGGCGAACTTGTCTGTCGGGCCGCCTATTTCCGACGTTTCATCCAGCTCTTGAATGATGGTACAAAGATACAAAATATTTTCGAATTATCCAAACATTTTCGCCATTATTTTTCAAAAAATCGCGAATTTTTATCCCCATCCTCGGCCTCCGAGTTTAGTGCCGGTAAACCCCAAGTTTAGTTAGGGTAAACTGCGAGTTTAGTTAGGGTAAACTTTAAGCGGAAAGTAGGAAATGCGGAAAGTGGACATTAAGCATTTTCATAGTGCGTGAAGGAGGGAGAAATAGTGCGGAAAAGAGACATTTATAGTATAAGTTTTTTAATTTATATTATATACATATTATTATATTACCCATTTTTATCTCCTTCAGAATACCTTTATGTCCACTTTCCTACTTTCCTACTTTTCTACTTTTTCCGTCATTTTATTTGGAACTTTCGAAAAAAGTTTCTATATTTGCACCGACAAAAGTAATGATTATGAGCAAGAAAGAAAAAGAAGAAAAGGCAAAGGAGTTTTGGGAGTACTACAAGGCTACTCAGGGAACAATAACAATAACAGACCCCGTAGTTCTGGATTAATGCGTTTACTCCTCGACACCAATATTTATGTATAAACTCTGACACAAAATTCCCGTTCTATCGAAAACAGGGCTTAAAACTTATAGAAAACAAATAATTGTTGAACCCTTTAAAACCGCAGATGCCTATGGGCTGAGATAAATATAAAAAGGACATATAGGATGAACATCCGCTTTTAGATTCTTGTTCTATCGAAATCGCCAAATTTCAAACTATGTACAGGAACTGAAGTAGGAGTTCACGCTGGATGGCGTGGGCATTTACTAGTTTAAGTACATTAGGTGTTTGGCGATACCGGATAGAACGTAGGCTAAGTAAATAGTCCACGTTTTATTATTGCAAAACTTGTGGATAGTTCTGAATCATCCTCTTTTCAGTAGAAATATTTTGTTATATTGAAATAATTATGTATTTTTGCATCAAAATAATGATATAAACAGAAAATGAAGAAACGAAAGAAAGGCATATTGTATCCAGAAAAGGATTACAAGAACCGCCCCGTGATTTAATTTGAAAACTCAGATAATCTTCATATAATTACAACATGAAAAGAATAATTTTCTTGATTTTTCTTACAGCAACTATGCTGTTAGAAGCTAACGCTCTAAGAGTAAGTAAAAATAAAATCATTTATGAAGTCGATCTATCTGCCCATACAGCAGAGGTAATAGAGATAGATAAGGACTTTAAGGGGAAGCTAACCATCCCCGACCCGCTTCAGTTTGGCGATGAAGACTATACTGTTGTAGGGATAGCTGACAATGCAGTAAAGAATCGTTCTGACATAACAGCTGCAATTATACCAGAGACTGTGACTTATATTGGGAAATCGGTATTCCAAGACTGTAAGAGCCTCGAATCTGTGAACATACCAAAGGATATAAAGCGAATAGAGTATGCAACCTTCATGGGCTGCGAGTCGTTGACATCAATCGTTCTTCCTGAGGGGGTGGAATATATAGGCGGGTTAGCTTTTCAAAACTGCCTTAATCTGGAATCAATAAACTTTCCAAGTAGTATTAAAGAAATAGACCAGTATGCTTTCTCTAACACCGGTTTGACAACTGTGATTATCCCGGGAAATGGTGAGACGATCATTGGAAAAAATGCATTCAATTTGTGCGAGAACGTCAAGACAATAGAAATAGGCGACGGTGTTATGAGCATTGGCGACGAAGCTTTTTGGCATTGTTGGCGAGCGGAATCGGTAGTGATTGGTAATAACGTAAAGACTATCGGTGCCGAAGCTTTCTTTTCTTGTGATTTTTTGCAGTCGGTAACGTTAGGCGAAGGACTGGAAATAATAGGTGTCAATGCCTTCGCCGATAGCTACAGCCTAAAGGAAGTCCATATTCCCAGCTTACAGGTATGGTGTAATATTACATTTGAAGGTGTAAGGGCTGATGCAACTTCGATAAGTAACTTGGGTGGAAACCCCCTGTCCATTGCCAAACATCTTTTCATCAATGGCGAAGAGGTGAAGGGTAGTCTGGTTATTCCTGAGGGTGTAACTAAACTGGCCGATGGATTGTTTAGAGGTTGGGAGGAATTGACGTCAGTTTCAATACCCGGAAGTGTGAAGGAAATTGGCCATTATTCCTTTGCACAGTGCAAGAACCTAAATATTGTTTTCCTTCAGGAAGGTACGGAAACAATAGGCTATCATGCTTTTCTACGCTGCTATGAACTGAAAGAAGTGGATATACCCAACAGTGTGAAGGATCTTAGAAGCGGTGCTTTCTCCTATTGTACAGGTATGATCAATGCCAAGGTGGGCAATGGTGTGACGACAATCGAATCAACAGTGTTTGGTGATTGTAGTAGTTTGACTTCAGTAATATTGCCTGAGGGATTGACGACCATAGATGCCATTGCTTTCGCTGGCTGTAAGAGTCTGCCCCAAATTATTATACCGGAACAAGTGGAAACGATAGGACAAAATGCATTCTCTGGCTGTAAAAGCTTGAAATCTGTGACTTTCGGTAGTAATATTACTTCTATAGGAAATTGTGCTTTTATGGAGTGCACGAATATATCATCTGTCTATATCTCAAATCTTGCTAGATGGTGCAGTATGAATTTTGAACCTTATTCCAATCCACTTCAATATGCCCAACATCTGTATTTAAACGATAGTGAAATAAAGGACTTAACTATCCCTGATGGAGTTACTGCGATTGGTAACAGTGCTTTTGCTTACTTTCGTGGTATAACATCTTTATATATACCCAACACTGTTACAACTATCGGAGAAAAAGCCTTTCTATATTGTGAGGGTCTTACTAAAGTAACCATTCCGAGTAGTGTTACTTCCATCGGACAGTATTCGTTAGCTGGATGTTCCAACTTGGCCGATATCTATGTTCATTCTAACACTCCTATGGAGATAAAAGATCTTACTTTTGGAGAAGATAACTACCAGAAATCGACATTACATGTACCATTAGGCAGTATGAATAATTACTCTACTGCTGATTACTGGAAAAATTTTATAAATATTGTTGATGACATCGAACCTTCGGCAATACTGTCACCAATGACTGTAGAAAAGCCCAATATGATATTCGACATGAACGGTAATAGATTACCCCATTTAATTCCTGGTGTCAATATCATCAAGTATAAGAATGGAGAAATTAGGAAATTATTTATATCACAGACCCCTTGATAACATTATCACAGATCACAGTTATTCTCTCTGATCATAAACATCCCCGAGATTCAAATGCGAGTCTCGGGGATGTTTGTCATTTGTAATAGCCGATACGGACGAAGCGGCGGGGCTTTCCATTGGGATTCCACGAAATGTGGAGCCAGCCGGAGCCCGTGAGGAGCTGGTCAGTGAGGGTGTGGGCCTTTAGGAATGTGACCAATTGTTGGAACTGTGTGGGATCCTTGGGGCGGATGTCGGCTGCCTGACCGAGCATGTGCTGCGAGTTGTGGACACCGCCAACAAAGCGGTTGACGCGAGGGTTTCGGTAGCCGGAGTTGATGATGATGGGGCAACCAATGGCCTGTCGGGCGGACTCCAGCAGATGGCGGCAGCCGTAGGCGAGGTTGTTGACGACCTGTGGCGTGGGAATGTTGTCGGGATACTTGCCGAGGTTGAGGAATTCCGACAGCAGAAAGTGTTCAGAGAGTTTGATGTTTTTCATTGATTTTCTGTGTAATAATTTTTACATAATAGTCGAGTCCGAAGATGCTGGCGACGAGCAGGAAGGCCTGGGCGACATAGACCAAGAGTCCGTTCGAGACGTCGTCGATCATGACGACCTGGTAAGCAACCAGCGCAATGCTGCTCACGATGAGCAGCACGGCACAGGCATACTGAGAGATTTTAAATCGCGAGTTTTCCATAGCGTTACATGAGCGTTGCTTCACCTGCTGCGCCGAGAATGGCGGCAATGATGTAACCGAGAATCTGGAGAATCATTTTAACTGTTTTGTTCATAATTGTTGTGTGTTTAAAATGTGAATAAATAGGGTTAATTCGTAGCGTCAGATTATCTCTTAACTACACTACAAAGGTACAAAAAATAATCGAGAAAACCAAACATTGATCGTTGTTTTCTCTATAATAATAACAAAATAATTTGGTACTTCCGTGTATATTTTGTATCTTTGCCGTCTGTTATAATTTACTATATTTTTTAACTAAAAACATGATGCCTATTGATCAATAAACGAGTTGTAACAACCTGTCAGCACCCCAAACGCGGCTACCCGGGCCTGAAGAAAATGATGGTTATGTAACAGGATGTGCCATCAGCTATGTACAACAGAGAAGAGCAACAGGTACCGCAGGACGCTTGTTTACCCCACAAACCCTTTAAAAGCTCTAAGGATGAGCAGGAGACATAAAGAAAATGACATAGACAACATCAAACCACAGCAGGCTGAGTCTCATGAAGACGGCAGCCCTAGAGTTAAGCGTTTTACCGTAAGTTGCGCAAGTTTTATAAATAAGTTAATCAAAGTCGACAAGTCTTATGTGGATCATGTGATGGAAGCTGTAGTAACGGCTTTTACCAGGAAAGAATACTTGATTGATGATGAGTGGGTAAAGATACCTCGCAGGTATTTTGATCACTCTTTATTCAGTATCGAACATGAACTCGGACACATTGCTATGACTCCGTATCCTTCCGAGGAGAAGCCCAAAAGGGGACATCCCTTGCTGAAGCGGTTCATCAGCAAGTTCGAAGATAGTATAGTCGTTAATTGGTTTAAGACTACGCTGAAAGCACTCAAGGAGACCTGTAGGGAACTATACCATGGGCTCACGCAGTTTGCTGTCTGTTTTCAGAATGGCATCCATGAGGCATTTGCTCCAGACGAAGACCCATACGGAAAGATGTCGCATTATTGGAGGATGCTTGAGCCTGAGATAAACGGCTTTCCGTCACGTGAGACGCTTGGAAGGAATTATAGGTGGTTTAGAGATTGGCGCGAAACTGTCACTTACGAAGACAGCAAGGCCAAGAAAGAAAGACATAAGCACAGAATATGGGAAAGGCTGATACATTGGATAAAGGAGTTCCTTTTAAAGCTTGAACCCCAATATGCTGCACAACCTCTTTATGGAGTGGGAATCTGAATGATTCTCACTTTTTTTTTTGCCTTTGATTTGTTGGTCATATATTGGTCATAATTAATCTAAAATAATTGCCGACCTTTGCACCGCAGTCCGGATAATACGGTTGTGGTGCTTTCTTTGTTTGGCGCGCTGAAAAGAACAGGGGAGCATCGAGACGCGTCTCATCTTTTTATTAACAACAAAAAATAAGAAAGATGGAGACATTTATCTTTAAAGTAGTGTCACAGTCAGACGTGACCTACATCCCCTCCACAAAGCAGGAGGGAGGCCAACTGGCCAAGTGTTTGATCAGACTCAAAGAGTTTGGTAGTTCGAAATTCGGAGATGAGTACGCATGTACCCTTTTCGGAAATCTCGCTCAGTGCCGTTTTGCTGAGGGTGAGCTGGTGGCAGCCTCGCTGCGTTTCCAGGTTCACGAGGTGAACGGCAACTGTTATCAGGAAATCATTGCTAACGATGTCGTATCAATTAATAAGTAATCGCTATGGCACAGACTGAGTACAATAGCAAGCCCAAGTCCCGTAAAGTGCGGGGTACGGGCACTTATGTGGGCGACGAGTTTACGTTTACGCCTTACGAGCAGGGTGAGCCGGCACAGCGCAATGTGAAGACCACGAAGGGTGGCAAGGTGTATGAAACCTGCAGCGAGAAGAAGCCAATGAAGGTAGCCTACCTGACGTGTGCTGCCGATGCTGCCGATCCTTGGAACGAGTACACCAGTCAGCTGAAGAAGTTGGGCATCAAACCTCTGAAACCACAACAGCAGCCCGACATTCTGCGTGTTGTCGCAGAAGGTGGTTTGCAATGCTGGCTCGACGAACAGAAGGGTGTAGTGACCTTTACGGGTTCCATCGATTTGGGTAAACACAGCCGCGACTGGCAAGCCGAGGTGCTGCGTCAGGTGCAGCTGGTGGTTCGCCGACTGCCGGCCTCAGAGAGATTCAACAAATTAGTAAACAACATCAAGAAAACAGGAGGACAAAACCATGTTTAGAATCACCTACCAAGTACGTACCTATCTGGAATGTGTTCAGATGGGTTGGGAAGAGTGGCAGCAGGCTATGAAAACTGCCATTCCCATAGTGAAGAAGTATCGCCAGATGCTGGCCGAATTGAAAAAGCTGCCCGACGAGGCTGCCCGCAAGAAAGCAAAGCTGGCTGCCGATGCGGTGAAACGCACCCTGCCTGGTGCATGTTTTCAGGTTGCCGAGTATGCCATAAGCACAGGCGATGACCCTCAGAAGAAATACAACTATGGCAAGTCTGGGCGTTGGCGCGACATGCGCTATGCCTACCTCTCTGGTCTCGCTGTTATCGATGTGGACCATTGCGGCAATCCTCGTGAAGTGTTTGTGCGTCTGCAACAGGAGCATGACTTCAAGGAACTCGGCATCTTATTGGTCTATGTATCAGCATCAGAGGACGGGATGAAGATTGTGTTCAAGGCTGACCCTGAATATCCCCACAACCTGATTTGTCAGCAGTGGCAGATGGCAGAGCGTCTTGGCGTTTTGCAGTGGGTAGATGATGCCTGCAAAGACAGTAGCAGGCTTTCATTTCTGACTACGCCCGACGATGTGCTCTACTGCGATGAGAAAGAATTGTTTAACCATTAAAGTGTTTTATTATGGATAATAACATTGTAAGAACCGATTATGACTTGCAGCAAGGCGATCGCTATCGCCTGCTGCCCAAGGGTGACTCGACACCCACCGACCCCAAGTGGCAGGAATATGACCGCCAGCTGAAAGAACAGCGCAAAGCCGGTCAGAACAATGCCATACAACTACAGCCCTCTTTTCAAGAGCAAGTGACCACATCGACACCACCTCCTCTCACACCCAAACAGGAGGTGCTGGCACGTGCCCTAAACGAGCTCTACAAGGAAGGCATCGAGGATGGCGACCACCACAAGACTTTCATGAGCGAGACGGCCGCATGGTTGCTCTTTGCTAACGACAACAATCAGGCAGAGGCATTGAAGGTCGCCCTGAACCTGGACTACATCAAACAGTGGACTACACGAGAACCCAATGAGCTGGAGAACGTGTTGCGCACCGTAAGTCAGCGTCCGCTGATAACCAAGCTGCCCAAGCGTCTCACCGACCTGATGCCTAAGTCCAGTGCCAGCGTAGCAGTTCAGATGTCGGCAAACAAGAACGCCGACCCTATGGCTGACTTGCCCTTCGACCGCTGGGGTGACCAGATAGAGGGCTTCTTTGACGTGTACCCATGTCTGCGTGAGGTCTGCGAACCTCATCCCCGTCGACTGTGGCCTTTCCTGCTCTTTGCTTCTGCTGCGATGCTGGGAACGTGCATGGATTTGTGCTACTATTATTTCTACGCAAACGAGGGTGAGCGTCAGCGTCTGAACTACATCATCTGGGGTGTAGGCGACCCCGCATCGGGCAAACATTGCCTGCAGCGTATTTGCGACCTGCTGCTGGCTCCAATCATCGCCGAGGGTGCCTTGGCCGATGAGAGCACCAACGGATGGAAAGAATCCACAGACGCCAAGGGTGCTAACAAAGAGAAAGACCTTCGCCCAGCAATATTCAATCGCATGTTTGGATATCGAAGCAGTAATAGCGAATTCATCCGTTCAATGGCCAACTGCAAGGAGGAAGTGGATGGTGAGATGATGGGACGCCACATGGTAACATGTTCTTCGGAAAAAGATGTGGAGATAGGCAAGGCAGGCAGTTGGATAAGCCGCTCCACAGCTGTTTTGCTCTCATTTCATGGGGAGTGGGATTCGCAACACTATTCTAACAAGCAGTCTGTATCAGGGCGTTATAGGGTATTTTGGAACCAAATTGAAACCTTTTGTCCCATAACGCTTCCAAAGCTCGTGAATGAAAGGAACGTAAATTCAGGCCTCGACACTCGTACCTGTACCATCCCAATGGGGCGTGACGATTTCAAAATCATGCCGCTGCGCCGCAAGGAGGATTCCAAAATCGATGCCTACAACGACACGCTGAAGCAGTGGGCCTACAAGCTTGACCAGTGTCGCGGAGAACTGCCTCTATGGTCATTGGTGGAGCACGTTCACGAATGGCTCGACCAGCGACGTGCCATTGCCGAGTTCAATGACGAAGATCGTGCGGACTGGTTACAACTCAAGAGAATTCCATATCACATGATCAACGTGTCTGCGCCGTGGCTGCACATGCGTCATTGGCAAGAACGTGAATCTACAGGGACATATACCATCGATGCTACCGACATTGCACTGGCAGATTTAGTAGGTGATATTCAGTACCGAACACAACATTTCTGGTATTACGAACTGCATCGTCTCTACTACGACAATCAGTTGAAAGATGCCGCCCAGCAGCGTCGGCGCACGAATAAGTTCCAGGAGTGTTTCAGACTGCTGTCAGAGCAGTTCTCTACAGAACAGTTTGCCCAAACATTCGGCTATGCCAATAATCGCGCAGGGCAGAAAACCTTGCAGCGTCTGGAAGATGACAAATGCATCGAGCGCACCATGCGTGGACATTATAAGAAGCTTGTTTCCGAACTTCCTATTATCTGAATGCAGAAAGTAGGAAAGTAGGAAAGTGGACAAGAAGCACCCTCATGTTGTTTAGGCATGAGGGTGCGTTTGCATGCAGAAAACTCAAAAGGTTTTGTTTTTTGCTCGCTTATTCGTACCTTATGCGAAAAACTGTATTTATCATAATGCTGATTGTTTTGAAATCCTCGTTCTTATTTTAGCTTAGGTAATGACAGATGGTATCGGACGGCCAAAAATCGGATAAAACACGTTAAGAGGAATGAAATAATGACTGTTGCTTCTATTGGTGTTCCAATATCGTCAAGAAGCCAATATATAATTCCTCCTGCTACTGCTGCCATTGCGTAGATTTCTCTTTGGAAAATGACTGGCTCATTATTTAGAAGAACATCACGAATGACGCCACCAGCTGAACCCGTTATACAGCCCATAATGATACAAACCCAATATGGTTGTCCGAAAAGCAGCGATTTTTGAATGCCAGCAATCGTGAAAAGTGCAAGGCCTAATGTATCGAATACAAACCACGTATTTCTGAGACCTTCCATGTGTTTGGCGAAAATAATGACGAAAATAAGAGCCAATGCCGTACAGATCATATAAAAAGGATTCGTCATCCAGAAAGGCGTTGCACCAAGCATGACATCGCGAATAGTTCCGCCACCGATAGCAACAGCAATACCGCATACGTATCCCCCAAACCAGTCGAAATGTTTAGCAGCAGCATGTCGAATGCCAGAAATGGCAAAAGCGAAAGTACCCAAAAACTCTATCACCTGGGTGACTATTTCATTATATTCCATATTCAAATACTATCTCTATTTATCATAATATACCAAAACGGTCTTATTATTTATCTTCAAATCGTTTTCCCCAACATTGAATCATCCGTTCGTATAGCTTCTGTTCTGAAGGAGAATGCTGAGCATGCCACAAACGCTCTTGTTGCAGAGCATCCGGCATATACTGCTGAGGTGTGAAATTGCCTGGAAAATCGTGTGGATAACGATAGCCGTCGCTATAGCCCAGATCCTTCATTAGTGTAGTTGGCGCATTGCGAAGATGCAATGGAACAGGCTGATTACCAGTCTGTTTTACCAATCCTAAAGCATCGTTAATGCCCATATATGCAGAATTACTCTTGGGCGATGTAGCCAGATAGACAGCACATTCTGCTAATGGGATGCGCCCTTCTGGCCATCCTATTTTCATCACAGCATCAAAAGCAGCATTAGCCAAAAGTAAAGCGTTAGGATTAGCAAGTCCTATATCTTCAGCTGCAGAAATCACCAGACGGCGGGCAATAAACTCAGGCGCTTCCCCACCCTCTATCATACGAGCCATCCAATAAAGCGCTGCATCAGGGTCAGACCCTCTGATAGACTTGATAAAAGCCGAAATGATGTCATAATGCATTTCGCCATCTTTGTCGTAAGCCAGAGGATTCTGTTGGAGACATTGTTCTACAAAGGAATCGGTAATAACAATGGTTTCACTACCAGCTGTTTCAACTACTAATTCAAGAATATTCAGCAACTTACGTGCATCGCCACCGCTAAATCTCATCAGAGCTCCCGTCTCTTGGAGTTCAATGTTTTTCTCACGAAGATAGATATCCTTTGTCAGTGCTCGTTGCAGGAGTTCCTCTAAATCGGATTTTTCCAGCGATTTTAAGACATACAATTGGCATCGCGACAACAAGGGACGTATGACCTCGAACGAAGGATTCTCTGTAGTAGCACCAATGAGAGTAACAATACCCTTTTCGACTGCACCTAACAATGAGTCCTGCTGTGATTTGGAGAATCGATGAATCTCATCTATAAATAAAATAGGTGAAGCTTCATTGAAAAAACGGCCCTTCTGAGCTCTTTCTATCACGTCTCTGACGTCTTTGACGCCACTTGTCACAGCAGACAATGTAAAGAAAGGCGTTTCCAACTTGTTGGCTATAATCTGAGCCAGCGTCGTTTTCCCTACGCCTGGAGGTCCCCACAGAATAAACGACGAAATACGTCCTGCGTCAATCATTTTACGCAGTACTGCTCCCTCGCCAACCAGATGTTTCTGCCCAATGTAATCGTCCAACGTTTTGGGCCGAAGTCGTTCCGCTAATGGTTCTGTCATACCTTGAATTTTAGTGCAAAGATACAAATTAGTCGGCTAAAAACCAAAAATATTAAAAATTTCTCTCCAAAAACTTGTAAATAGTAAATAAAGTATGTACATTTGCAGAGAAATAAGCAAATTATAGCAAGAAAATATGAAAAAAGACAAAGAAACAACAAAAGAATCATCCAGCAAGACGCTGAGTCTGAAGACTTTGAACAAGAGTTCTGTATGGGACGTACAGGAAAACGACATCTTCCG
Source organism: uncultured Prevotella sp. (assembly GCA_947164965.1). Classification (GTDB taxonomy): domain Bacteria; phylum Bacteroidota; class Bacteroidia; order Bacteroidales; family Bacteroidaceae; genus Prevotella. The sequence continues at coordinate 11,115 of CAMUYR010000033.1, forward strand.
CATGATGGAAGCAGCAGAGAAGGATGCCGAGCTCAAAGATAGCCTGCGTCATTTTGCTGATATTATTCGTAGTGCCTTTATGATTGAAGAAATCAAGGACGACAGTAAACTTGTTCAGGACAAATACATCAAGCAGGGTTACAAGATCGGCTCTATCAAGCTGAACGAGAATGCGCACATGACTTGGGCCATCAAGAAACGTGCCATTACCCGTGTTACTGATCTTACTTACGAGAATATCCGTCACATTTCAGCGGCTAAGCTGATGGAGGTGCTGGATCGCAACTTCGGAGGTGGCTGGGATTCGCTTTCTCAGTCTATTCAGGATATTATTGAGAGTGGCTTTGATATTTCCACTACAACCCTTCCCAAGGATCGTCTACACAAGAAGGGTGGCATGTATGAGAAAAAGATTGCCGACGGTTATGAGGTGCTGGAAGTAGCAAAAGGCACATGGGTCGAGGCTATCTTTGCCAAGCTCAAGCCTGAAACCCTTAAGCCGCGTATGAAGTTCGACGAACCTAAGGACGACGAAGAAGAGGAAGACGAGGATGCTGACGTTGAAATCATCGACGATTACAACAAGCCCGATGAGGATGATGTAGAGTTGGAAGGCCCCAACGATGACGATATAACAGAAGACAACTATCGCACCACGTTCGAAATTGGCGAAGTAGACGACGAGGATGCAGAGAGTCTTTCCGACTATATTGCCGACGAGTAAGAAGCCTCCCCTACTCTCTTAAAGACAATGATTTCCATTAACTTAAATCTATAACTCTTTTTATGAACATTCCAAGTGTATTCTGGCTCGTGCCCATCGCCTCAATCGTGGCTTTGGGCATGGCTTGGTTTTTCTTCACTCAGATGATGAAGGAAGACGAGGGAACGCCCCGCATGAAGGAGATTGCCCTCTACGTGAGAAAAGGTGCTATGGCTTATCTGTGGCAACAGTACAAGGTCGTTGGCATCGTGTTTGCCGTGCTTTGTGCGCTGTTTGCATTCATGGCCTACGGACTGAACGTCCAGAACCCGTGGGTTCCATTTGCCTTCCTGACGGGTGGTCTCTTCTCCGGTCTGGCAGGCTTCTTCGGCATGAAGACCGCCACTTATGCTTCAGCCCGTACAGCTAATGCAGCTCGCAAGAGTCTGGATGGTGGTTTGAAGGTGGCTTTCCGTTCTGGTGCCGTCATGGGTCTCACGGTGGTAGGTCTTGGTTTGCTTGACATTGCCATTTGGTTTATTGCGCTGAATGGTTTGACAGACGATTCGCTTATCACCATTACTACAACTATGCTGACCTTTGGTATGGGTGCCTCTACACAGGCCCTCTTTGCACGTGTTGGTGGTGGTATCTATACGAAAGCTGCCGATGTGGGTGCTGATATCGTAGGAAAGGTAGAAGCCGACATTCCTGAGGACGACCCACGCAATCCTGCTACCATCGCTGATAATGTTGGTGATAACGTTGGCGACGTGGCTGGTATGGGTGCCGACCTTTACGAGTCGTATTGCGGTTCAGTGCTCAGTACTGCTGCGCTTGGTGCTGCGGCCTTTAGTGTTGCTGGTCTTGACATCCAGTTGAAGGCTGTCATTGCGCCGATGTTGATTGCTGCCGTAGGTGTCTTCCTGTCGTTGTTCGGCATCTTCCTCGTTCGTACTAAGGAAGGCGCAACCATGAAGGACCTGCTGCGCTCTTTGTCGCTGGGTACCAATGTCAGTGCCATTCTGATTGCCATTGCCACATTCGCCATCCTTTATTTCCTGGGTATTGAGAATTGGCTTGGTCTCTCGTTCTCCGTCATCAGCGGTCTTGCAGCAGGAGTCATCATCGGACAGGCAACAGAATACTACACTTCGCATAGCTACAAACCGACTCAGAAGATTTCAGAGGCAGGTCTTACCGGTTCTGCTACTGTTATTATAAAAGGTATAGGAACGGGTATGATTTCAACCTGCATTCCTGTTATCACCATTGGTGTAGCTATCATTCTCAGCTTTGGTTTTGCCAATGGTTTCGACCTCAGCATGTCGTCTGAAAGTCTCGCTCATGGCCTGTATGGTATTGGTATTGCTGCTGTTGGAATGCTTTCTACGTTGGGCATCACGCTTGCAACTGATGCTTACGGACCTATTGCAGACAACGCAGGAGGTAATGCCGAGATGAGTGAGCTGGGCGAAGAAGTACGTCATCGCACAGACGCCCTTGATGCACTGGGTAATACTACAGCTGCTACGGGTAAAGGCTTTGCTATTGGTTCAGCTGCGCTCACAGCTCTCGCTTTGTTGGCTTCATATATTGAGGAAATCAAGATCGCGATGGAGCGTGCTGGTGTCATGATGGAAAATGTGAAGGGTGAAGTCATCAGTGCTTCTGCCGCTACTATTCCAGACTTCATGAACTACTTCCAGGTTAACCTCATGAATCCTAAAGTGCTCGTAGGTGCATTCATCGGCGCTATGGCAGCATTCCTTTTCTGCGGACTCACTATGGAGGCTGTGGGCCGTGCAGCCCAGAAGATGGTTGAGGAAGTTCGTCGTCAGTTTAAGGAGATTCCTGGTATTCTTGAGGGTACTGGTACGCCTGATTACGGCTCATGCGTAGAGATTTCTACGCGTGCTGCTCAGCGTGAGATGATTTTCCCATCGTTGTTGGCTATTGCTATCCCCATCATAGTGGGTTGCGTCTTGGGTGTTGCTGGTGTCTTAGGACTTCTTGTTGGTGGCTTGGCCGGTGGCTTCACTTTGGCAGTATTTATGGCAAATGCTGGCGGTGCTTGGGATAATGCCAAGAAGATGGTCGAAGAAGGCAACTTTGGTGGCAAGGGCTCGTTCGCTCATAAGGCTACCATCGTGGGCGATACTGTCGGCGATCCTTTTAAAGATACCTCTGGTCCTTCGCTGAACATCCTTATCAAGCTCATGTCAATGGTCAGCATCGTAATGGCAGGACTTACAGTTCTATTCATCTAGCAACTACATTTAAACTATTAATAACTAAACACAAAAAAAGAAAAGTATGTCATTAGTAATGATCCTTCAACTCATGATTGTGCTTGGTGCACTCTGGGTTGGTTCACGTTACGGTAGTCTTGCGCTGGGTGCTATTTCAGGTATCGGCCTCGCTATCCTTGTCTTTGGTTTCGGTATGAAACCAGGTTCTCCACCTACCGATGTTATCTACATCATTATTGCAGCCGTAACCTGTGCTGGTATTATGCAGGCTTCAGGCGGTATGGACTGGCTGATTCAGATTGCTGAGAAAATGCTTCGAAGGCATCCTGACCGTATCACCTTCCTGGCTCCGTTGACCACATTCTTCCTAACTGTTTTGGTTGGTACTGGTCACGTTGTATACACCTTAATGCCAATTATTTGCGATATTGCCCTGAAGAAAGGCATTCGTCCTGAGCGTCCCTGTGGTGTAGCCTCAATAGCCTCGCAGGTTGGTATTACGTGTTCACCCATTGCTGCAGCTGTTGTAGCTTTTGTCAGCATCTCTAACACCAATGGTTTTGACATCACCATTCCTCAGGTCCTCATGGTCAGCATTCCAGCTTGCGTTTGTGGACTGATGGCTGCTGCTGCTGCCAGCTATCATCGCGGATTGGATCTCGACAAGGATCCTAAGTTCCAGGCTCGTCTGAAAGACCCTGCACAGTATGAGTACATATATGGTAATTCTGCTACCACGCTGGACAAAGAGATTCCACAGTCAGCTAAGAATGCCGTCTACATTTTCCTCGGTGCGCTGGTTGTCATCGTCTTCTTCGCCATTTTCCAGGATGCGCTGCCATCCTACAGGACCTTACGTGCTGTTCAGGATTCCAATGCCCTCTATATAAGCCCTGACTTGTCCGTTTCGGGCGACCAGTTGGTAAAGGCTAACGTTTACTTGAAGGGCACCACCGAATGGTATGACAAGACGCTGCCTATGAACATTGTCATTCAGGTTGTCATGATTTCTGCTGCCGCCCTGATGATTATCTTCTGTAAGGCAGCCCCGAAGAAAGCCGTTGCCGGTCCGGTGTGGCAGTCGGGTATGGTGGCTGTGGTTGCCATCTACGGTATTGCTTGGCTAGCCGACACTTATTTCTCTAATTACATGACCGAGATGAAGGTGATGTTGGCTGGTGTTGTGGCCCAGTATCCTTGGAGTATCGCCTTCGTTTTCTTCCTCGTGTCGGTATTAATCAATTCTCAGGGTGCCGTTGTGGTGGCCATGTTACCGTTGGCTTACTCGCTGGGTATCGCAGGTCCAGTATTGCTGGGTGTGCTGCCAAGTGTCTACGGCTACTTCTTCATCCCCAACTATCCTTCTGATATTGCGACGGTCAACTTCGACCGCAGTGGCACAACGATTATTGGTAAGTACCTGCTGAACCACTCGTTCATGATGCCGGGACTTATCAGTGTCTGTGTATCGACCATTGTGGCCTACACGTTGTCGATGATTTTCTATTAATACTCCAGAAGCCGGCTGCTCGTCTTACCACTGAACGATATGACTTGATCGATGAGATAGCAGCTGGCTTCTTCAGGGATGCAGAGTGATGCATCAAAGTGAAAACCCTGATCGTCGACCTTGTTGAATGTCATATCATTAAAGATAGCCTGTTGCAGAAACGCCTGTGGCAGGCTTTTTTCATAGATGTTCTTTCGCATGTCACTCGAGAACAGTTGTTGGTTACCGTTGAAGATGCTGACGTGAATGATGTTGTCGTAATACACGTTATCAACCACCAGTCCATCGTCGTTCACCGCCTGTCTGGTCACCTTGTATTTCGTGGGATTAATGGCTATATAGCAGTGATACCGCATTCCGTTATAGAATACCACTGTATCACGCTTCAGTACCTCTGTCAGCGTCTGAACTTCTGTGTTCTTTTGTTTGAACATGATATCCGGATTCTCTTCGTCCGTCTTGACAAATTTAAGCACTTCGTTGTTCTGGTTCTTAATCCACAACACGTGCTCCATGTGTTTTTCTATGTGGTTGCCGACGCTGCCTAGATAGAGCGTGTCGTCAACGACTTTAAAATAGGCTGGTACTGAGGTCGAATCAGCATAATACACTGTATCACCTTTCATGCGAAAGGCCACTGATTCTGTTTCCTCGTCCATCCATACGCCCTGCAGCAGTTGCTTAGCTTCCCTGCTTTCTTGCTTATTTTTCGTATCTGTCTTTTGCCCGCAGGCCGTAAAGCCAGCGAGCAAAGACACGATACAGATGACAATATTTATTCTTTTTCCGTTCATTTACTTACCAATACAGTGATATTCGAAACCATTTTCTTCCAAGTCTTCGATATCGAAAATGTTTCGTCCGTCAATCACCAGAGCCTGCTTCATAGCCTTCTTGATGACACCCCACGTAGGCAGACGGAATTCCTTCCACTCTGTCAGCAACAACAGGGCATCGGCATCCAGCACGGCGTCATACATGTCGTTGCAGTAGGTCACACTATCTCCAATTCTGCGCTTACACTCGTTCATGGCCACTGGGTCGTAGGCTCTGACGTTGCAACCAGCGTCCAGCAACAATTGGATCATCACCAGAGCTGTCGATTCGCGCATGTCGTCCGTCTCAGGCTTAAACGACAGACCCCACATGGCAATCGTCTTACCCTTCAAAGCTTCCTTGCTGCCAAAGGCTTTCACTAGCTTGTCAAACAGAATGCTCTTCTGACGCTCGTTCACGCGCTCTACGGCTTTCAGCACCTCCATCGAGTAGCCGTTCTTATCAGCCGTCTTGATGAGTGCCTTCACGTCCTTGGGGAAACAGCTTCCGCCATAGCCGCAACCTGCATACAGGAACTTACGGCCTATGCGTGTGTCGGCGCCAATACCGGCACGCACCATATTGACATCAGCACCTACCCTTTCGCAGAGGTTGGCAATATCGTTCATAAACGAGATACGTGTTGCCAGCATCGAGTTGGCAGCATATTTCGTCATCTCAGCCGATGGAATATCCATGAAGATAACACGGAAATTGTTAATCAGGAATGGCTTGTAGAGCTTTGTCAGCACCTTCTTGGCGTGCTCACTCTCTACACCTACTACCACACGGTCAGGCGACATAAAATCCTTGATAGCATTACCTTCTTTCAGGAATTCAGGGTTCGATGCCACGTCGAATTCCAAGTCTTTCTTGCCTCGCTTTTCCAGCTCTTCCTCAATGGTTTTGCGAACCTTGGCAGCTGTACCTACAGGAACTGTCGACTTAGTGACTACTACCACGTATTTCTCCAGATTCTGTCCAATGGTACGAGCCACCTGCAACACATATTTCAAATCGGCACTACCATCCTCATCAGGTGGTGTACCTACAGCTGAGAACACAATCTCTACATCGTTCAGCACTGATGCCAAGTCAGTGGAAAACTTCAGTCGACCTGCGGCTACGTTCTTCTTCACCAATTCATCCAATCCTGGCTCGTAGATGGGAATCTCGCCGTTCTTCAGCCTCTCAATCTTCTTTTCGTCTACATCTACACAAGTCACCGTTGCACCCGTATCAGCAAAACACGTTCCTGAAACCAGTCCTACATAACCTGTTCCTACAATTGCAATATTCATACTAAATCGATAATGTTTAAATTGTTAATTGATATCTTTTAATTAGAAAACTTCTGCGTCCTTAAACAGCGGTTGCTTCAAGTCCTTCTCACTGGTCAACACCTCATCCTGACTGATAGGCCACTCAATGCCCAGTGTAGGATCGTTCCAACGGATACCCGTTTCTGCCTGTGGTGCATACACGTTATCTACCTTATAAGTAAAGATAGCCTCGTCGCTCAACACCAGAAATCCATGTGCAAACCCACGCGGAATAAAGAACTGGCGCTTGTTGTCCTCGCTCAGTTCCACCATGACGTGCTTGCCAAAGGTGGCACTCTGCTTGCGCAAGTCGACAGCCACATCCAGCACCTTGCCTTTAATGACTCGCACCAGTTTAGCTTGCGACAACTCGCCTTTCTGATAGTGCAGACCGCGCAAGACACCTTTCGACGACTTCGACTCATTGTCCTGAATGAAATCTACATGTCCGATATACTGTTCAAATTCTTCGCGTTTCCATGCCTCGAAGAAGTAGCCTCTTGCGTCGGTAAATACCCGAGGCTCAATGACATACACGCCTTCAATCTCAGTTTGCTTGAATTTCATCATTTTCGTTTTACTTCTATTAGTGTGCAAAAGTACAAAATTTATTCCGAATAATAAAGCAAAGAGCCCTTTTTTCTTCTTTTTTTGTTTTTTATTTGATTTTTATTTGTTTGTTTCATAAAATCTTCTTAATTTTGCCACGTGATTCGACTTCAACGACATATTGAGATACTGCTTTTAACGCACGATTGCGTTATTGTACCTGGCTTCGGAGGCTTTGTGGCCCATCAGATTCCTTCCCGTTACAACGACGAGGAGCGTTTGTTCTTGCCACCCATGCGAGCTCTTGGTTTCAATCCTCAGCTCCAACTCAACGATTCGCTGTTGGCACAGTCGTATATCGAGGCTTACGACCTGAGCTATCCTGAAGCCCAGCGCACGATTGATAACGAAGTAAGCCAGTTGAAGCAGATACTGAGCGACGAAGGCGAATACCACCTCACCGATCTGGGTATGTTGCGCGTCAATCTTGATGGCAATATCGAGTTCGACCCCTGCGAGTCGGGCATCCTTACCCCCATTTCCTATGGCCTCGACGCTTATCAGTTTAAGCGCATCAAGGACCGTAAGCCGCTGGTCGAGGAAGCTGCTGCCGCCTTGGCACCAATCGAGACGGTGACTGACGTTGAGGAGTCAGCCGACGAGCCTACTCCTGCACTCATCGATATCATCAGTCACGATGATGACGACGAGAACCGTGCCCTTCAAATCAAGATGTCGTGGGTACGTGCCGCTGTGGCCACTGCTGCCGCCATTATCGTCTTCTTCCTGTTTGCTACGCCAGTCGTCAACAGCGACCTGGGTTCGCAGACCATGTCTCAGCTGCAGGGCACCATTCTCTATAAGCTCATTCCGCAGGACACCAATATGATTCCTGCACAGCCCATTAAGCAAGAGCCTACCAAGGTTGTGGCTAAGGCTGAGCCCAAGGCTCCTCAGGCTCCTCAGACTGTCAAGGACGCCCCCGCTGCAGCTCCCGAGCAGACTGAGCAGGCTGATGCCCCCTATTGCATCGTGCTGGCCAGCCAGGTGAAGCTCAGCAATGCCGAAGATTACGTCAATCGCTTACACCAGCAAGGTTATTCGCAAGCCAAGGTGTTCGTACATAATAAGATAGTACGCGTTATTTGTGGTGAGTTCGCCACCTCTTCCGATGCCTATAACCAGCTGAACCGCATGACTTTGAAGAACGATGAATTCTGCGAAGCCTGGGTATATAAGAAGAAAGTATGAAGCGAGTCAGATGTCCTAAGTGCGACCATTACATTATTTTCGACGAGACCAAGTATACTGCTGGTCAGTCGCTGGTATTCAAGTGTGACGAATGCGGTAAGGAGTTTGGCATCCGCATTGGTGTGTCCAAGCTTCGCAATACGCAGAAGGATGAACAGCCCGACGAACAGGAAAACGCCCAGGGATGTGGCAGCATTGTCGTCATCGAGAATGTGTTTCACTACAAGCAGGTCATCCCTTTACGCATGGGCGATAACGTTATAGGTCGTTATCAGAAGGGCAACCCTATCAATACGGCTTTCGAGACTGTCGATCCCAGTGTCGACCTCAACCATTGCACCATCACCGTCTCGCGCACCAAGCAGGGCACGCTACGTTATACTTTGTCTGATAACAACAGCAATACGGGTACCTTTGTGGGCGATGTCGAACTGCAACCTCGCGAGCGTCGCATCATCGAAGACGGTACCCTCTTCACTCTTGGCGCCACCAGCATCATCCTACGCGGAGCCGATGTAGAGGAAGATCATGCCTAACAACACCAAAGCCAGGTCGAACGCTTTGGCCTTCAGATTCTTTTCGTGGAAGAAGAGTGCTCCAAACAGGAAGCTTACTACCACACTGCCCCTGCGCACCATCGACACGATGGATATCATGGCATCAGGCAACGACAGCGAGTAGAAATACATGAAGTCGGCAGTCGACAGAAACAGGCTCACGCCAATAATGGCCCAGTCCCAGTGGAAAGGCGTCGTCTGCTCGTGCTTAGGCCACCACAGCAGCCAGAGCATCAGCAGCATCATGCCGCACTGATAGATGTTATACCACGACTGCACCATCATTCTGTCCAATCCTACGCCACCGCTCTCCACAGGTGCCATCAGATATTTGTCGTACAATCCGCTCAGTGCACCCAGAGCCGCCGCACCCACAATCATCCATATCCAGTGATCGCGCTTGAAGTCGATACCCTCCTTCTTGCCACTGCGGCTCAGCATCAGAAACGATGCCACAGCCAGCATCACACCTACCCATTGCCACACGTTCAGCCGCTCGCCAAACACTAGCAGCGCACCCACCAGCACCATCACAGGGCGCGTGGCATTGATAGGGCCAACGATGGTCAGCGGCAGATGCTTCATACCGAAATAGCCCAATATCCAGCTGCTCAGTACGATAAGCGCCTTCAGCAAGATGTATTTGTGCATCTCCCATCCGCCTTCCGCCACGTGCAGAATCGTACCGTCCAGCGTGTTCGTCGTCGCACTCAGCACGATGAACGGCAGAAAGATAATTGAAGAAAACAGCGTATTCAGAAACAAGACGGGAATTACCGCATTGCCGCGCAGTGCTTCTTTCTTAAACGAGTCGTAGCATCCCAGCAGGGCTGCCGATGCAAAAGCTAATAGTAACCAAGCCATATCTATCCTAATACTCCACCTTTTCTAAATGCAGCGCCTTGGCAGGCATCGATTCACCCGCCATCGTCCGCTTCTTACCTTCTATCACCTGTCGCAGTTCATCGATGGTCATACGTCCTCGCCCCACCTCAATCAGCGTACCCACCACCGCTCTCACCATATTGCGCAGAAAGCGGTTGGCCGTAATCACGAAATACCAGCTCGTGTCCGATGTTCTCACCCATTCGGCCCTCGTCACGTGGCATATCGTCGTCTTCACGTCCGATCCTGCCTTGCAGAAGGCACCGAAGTCGCTGTATTCCATCAGCACTCGCCCACCCTCGTTCATGTGCTCAAAGTCCAGCGAGTAGTGCGTCTCCAGCGAGTAGTGCCGCAAGAACGGGTCCTTCTTCGTGTGTATATAATAGTGGTAGGTGCGTGCCTTAGCCGAGAATCGTGCGTGCAGTTCGTCGTTGACGCACTCAACCCTGTCTACGCTGATGTCCTGTGGCAACATGCCGTTCAGCTTCTTCGCCAGCATCTGGGTGTCTATCTCCTCGTCCGTGTCAAAGTGAGCCGCCATCATCCGTGCGTGAACACCAGCGTCCGTCCTGCCGGCTCCTGTCACGCTGATTCCCCTGCGCAACAACACCGACATGCAGCGCTCCAGTTCGCTCTGCACCGTTACCCCATTCGGCTGGTTCTGCCATCCGTGATAGCGTGTACCGTCGTAACTAAACCATACAAAATATCTCATAACTTAAGAACTTGTCATGAAATTTTGTTTCTATTTAACGATTTTCCTAACAGAACCATCACTCATTTTAATGATGTTAAGTCCTCGTTGTAGACCAGAGAGTCGATGTCCTCGTATATTGTAATACCCCATGACGACTGTCGATGGTGAAAGGCTTGTCGAAGCAATTCCAGAATAACCATTATCGCCGTAGTAACCTTTGATGATGGCATCTTTAAGGTCAATCTGATTAAATTCCGGCACACTGCGTTGTTCAGCGTCTGACAGTCCCATCCAATAGAAGGTACCCATTCCGTTGGCTTTGGTCTGCTCCACAAAGTAACGTGCAAAGTCTAGCATGTTACTGCGATAGTCGTCGTAACCTTTATCAGTAGTGATACCCCATTCGCCAAAGATAACAGGTGCGCCCTTAGCAACAAGATGTTTTTTGATGTCGTCAATCATCTGATCTACTTCTTTCTTGGTATCGTTAATTTTCTTGATGTCCAGATAGCTATGCACTTCAAAGATAAGATGGTTGCTCACGTTGTCGGTAGGCAACTTCATTTCCTTCAGCGGGTCTTGCAGATGGGTGTTCCACTTACCGCTGCCGCTACAGGCACCATAAGTGCATACTATCAGGTTGCGCTGCGCATTGTTGCCGCCTGTAGAACGCACCGCATTAACAAAGCTTTGGGCATAGTTGTTAATGGCATTATAGGCTTCGGTGGCAACGCTGGCGTTGTAATTTGACGATGTGCCAAACGATGCGAAGCACCAGGAGTCGTAGGAATCGAGCATCTCGTTGTATCCCTCGAAGAGCAGGTGCTCGTCGTAGTCCTTGAATTCCTCGGCAATTTGTTTCCAAACGGCCTCGAAGCGCTCTTTCTGAAGGTTATAATCCTTGTTGCTTGCCACAAGCCAAGCAGTGTTGGCGGCTCCTGTATCGTGATGGACGTTCAGTATGCAATACATTCCTTGGTTGATGACATAGTCGACGACTTCATGCACGCGCTTCATCCAGGCCTCTTGAATCTTTGTGCCGATGTCGTCGTTGGCGATATCCCAAGGTGCCAGCGCATTCTTGGCATTATCCCACTTGACAGAAGCGAATGTCGCCTCCATGTGTGGATACCATGTTACAGGCACGCGAATGGCGTTAAAACCAGCTTCCTTGAACATCTTTATAAGCTCCGCCTTGGTGACTGGCTGCCCCCAAGACTTCTCATAACTGCTTGGTGTACGGTCTGTCCAAGCTTCAATCCACATATTGTTCACATCGCCCGAATTACTGTCGAGTGTATTACCTAGATTCCAACCTACACGCATGTTTGATACAGCTGAAGTTGCTGTCTCAAAGTTGTTTGCAATTGCTGTCAGCCAGCATATAGACAGCAACAGAATTGTCATAGTTTTCTTATTCATTTGTTTTTTTTTGATGATAATAGGATGCTATCCAATGTTTTCAGTCAATGATCTCATTCGGGGGCGTGATGATAGGCTTCCCATTCTTATCAAGCATTGGGGTGAGTCCACCGGCATAGCCATGCTGAACAAATAAGTAGTTCACACCAGTCTCTTTGTCAATAATGATAGTCGTCTCTTTCATTAAGCCGGTCTGGACATTCTCCCAGACAAATCTCTTGTTTTTTGCCATAATCTTCTATGTTAGTAATTCATTCTTGTTGCAAAGGTACGATATTTATTTTAAATATTAAAATATTATGTCCATATTTCCTCTCTAAACTTAAAACAAATTGTCACACCAAGGTTATCGGTGTACGGTGAACACGAGAGACGTGGAAAGGTGTTGGATTGCTCCCGGATAAAAAAGAGGGAGGTACAGGGAAAAGTATGCAAAGAGATGGGTTTAGAAGTGTAAAGGTACGGGATAAAGTTAAAACTGCATCAGCATTTGTTAAAACAATGACAATGTTTGATAAAACCAAGGCAATGCTATCTATTTTATTGACGAATGCGACATTATATTTAAACATTTTCCTTCCTTTTATTTGTGAATAAGTATTTTTATTAGTAACTTTGCATTATGAAGGTTATAGTATCTAACGAGATTGAGAAGGTGTGTCCGGAATTTGTCGGCGCATCTGTTGAAGCTGAGGTGGTGAACACGGAATTCTGTGCTGAGCTGTGGGCAGAAATACATGCACTAGGCGAACGGCTCAAAGGTGAACTGACTACTGAGACACTGAAAGAGATTAAGAGTATCAACGCCACAAGACGGGTGTACAGAGCCTGTGGTAAGGACCCCTCGCGCTATCGACCTGCATCGGAAGCGCTGATAAGGAGAATGCTTCTGGGCAAAGAGCTATACCAGAGAGACACGCTGGTAGACTTGATAAACCTGGCGAGCATTGCCTATGGATACAGCATAGGCGGATTTGATGCAGACAAGTTTGTGGGCGATACGCTAACACTGGGCATAGGACGAGAGGGTGAACCTTACGAGGGTATTGGACGTGGGATGATTAACATACATGGACTACCCGTATATCGCGATGCGGAAGGTGGTGTTGGTACACCAACCAGTGACCATGAACGAACAAAGATGACACTGGAGACAACACATCTGTTGGTGCTCATCAATGGCTACGACGGAAATGAAAAGCGCGTCCTGGAAAACGCGCTGTATATTCAAGATTTGCTCAGGAAATACTGTCAGAGCAACGGGGGCAGTTACTATCTCTATCGATAAGACTAGAGTTCGAAAGGACCCGTGGGGGTGTTGCGCTTAAGCACCTCAAGCTGCAAGTCGGCACCAACTACGATACCATAGCCGCGCAGGATGGTTTCGACCGTCTTGCGCGCTAATTCTGGATGATTGTTCTCTTCGCTGAGATGACAGAGCCACACACGCTTCAGATCCTCGCTCATGTTCTGGGCGATGGTCTCACCACAGGTGTGGTTCGACAGATGGCCTGTACCAGAGAGGATGCGGTCTTTGAGGAACTGCGGATAGGGTCCGCTCTGCACCATTTCGACATCATGATTGGCCTCGATGACGAGATTACGAGCACGGCTGATATAGGTGCGCATCTCATCGGTGACGGTGCCGGCATCAGTAATCAGACAGAAGTTGGTGCCTCCGGCCTCGATGAAATAGCCCACATTGTCGCTACTGTCATGAGGCACATTGAATGGGGTAATCAGGAAATCGCCCAACTGGGTAGTGACGCCTTTCTCTAGATAGCACTTCAGCGTGTCGGCAATCTTCTTATTGACACAATAGTTGCGGTTGATGCCCGCATGCACCTCACGGGTAGCATAGACAGGCAGCGTAAAGTCGTGACTGAGCGAACCTACCGACTTGATATGGTCAGCATGATCGTGCGTAATAAGGACATGATGTACTGCCGAGAGGCTGACGCCATAGGTACGACAGTCCTTGCGAAGACTGCGCAACCCTACCCCAATATCTATCAACAGGCCGTCAGCAGGGGTCTGCAGAAAGTAGCAATTACCGCTGCTACCACTACCGAAGGATATAAATTTCAGCATTGTTTCATTAATTTTTATGCAAAAGTAATAAAAAGTCGCCACTTTTGATTATCTTTGCACGGATATTTTTATAAATTTAATGATTATGAAACTGCTTTTACTTTTCTCGACGGTTATTCTGATGGCTGGATGCAACCAAGGAGTCAGTGGTGACCAAGAGGCAAAAGACAATGCTGAGGAATGGGCTGACGCCTATTTTAACTGCGATTACATGGACGCTAAGGAGTATGTGACGCAGGAAAGCCAGAAGTGGTTGGAGTTTGCCGCTTCGAACACTACGGAACAGGACATGAAACTGCTGCAGGAGGCTGGCGGTGCTCATGTGACGGTGGGCGAAGTATTCGACGAAGCCAACGACACGATGCGACTGGTAACGCTGACGGTGACCAACTATCTGAAGCCGGTAGCGCTGGGCAAGGCGCCTGAACTGGAAAAGGAAGGAACATTCAAGGTGGCTGTAGTGAAGCGCGCAGACGGATGGCAGGTTAGAATGGAAGGCCTACCGCGAAGTGAAAAGCAAAGTCGCGACTGAGCTTGGGATAAAGCAACGGGAAATGCTCGCGATGCGTCTCGTAAGCAGGATTGACAGCCTTCATACCCATATCGAAACGCACTATGAAATAGTCGAAATTCAAGCGTAAACCTAAACCGTAGCTTGCAGCCAACTGACGCCAGAACTCTGTGAAGCGGAACTGTCCGCCTGGCTGTTCAGGATAATTGCGAAGCGTCCAGATGTTACCTGCATCGACAAACAAGGCGGCTCCAAACTTCCAGAAGAGATGGGCTCGATACTCCAGATTGAGGTCGAGCTTCATATCGCCTGTCTGGTTGATGAAGTCGATGCGCCCGTCAGTACCCACAAACTTGCCAGGACCCAACGAACGGACGCTCCATCCACGAACACTGTTGGCACCGCCTGAGAAATAACGCTTCTCGAAAGGCAGAATGGTGCTGTTGCCGTAGGGATAGGCTATGCCCAAGCCCACATGGAACACCAGCTGGCTATTGTAGGCCAGTTGCACATTACGCGTAAAATCGATATCGCCCTTGACGTATTGCGCATAGGCTATGTCGAGAAACGTGTTCTGTCCTTCTTCGTTGCGATGGAATCCGAAGACGTTGGAAGCCAGATTCAGCAGATTGCCTGCCGACTCGGCCTTGGCCTTGATGGCGATGCGGCCGTTATTGTAGGTATAGCCCACGCCAAACTTCATGATAAACAGGTTCTCGTAGTTATAGCGCAGAATGGCGTTGCGCGAACTGGTATCGTCGAGATATTGCTCGCGGAACGTTTCGCTGATCCAAGGCATCGAGATATAGTTGAGGTCGAGCAAGTCGATCTGATACCGGTCGTGATGACGCTGATCGTTCCACTTATAGCGCCACGCCACAGAGAATACGCGACGATGGAACTCAGGACGGTTCTGAAGGTCATAGAGAAGCGACACCTCTGACGTGGCATTGATGCGACGACGGAAGCTGCGAGCCAGGAAAGGCGCGATAAAACGGGGAAATGTGAGGCGGCTCTCCACACTATACTCCAGGAAGTCGTGGTTAGAATAGCCCTCCAGTCCCTTGATGGCTTCGTAGGCACCACGCAGCTCGATGGTCAGATTCTCCGACCCGTGGAAGATGTTGCGGTTCTGATAGGTCAGCGTAGCTGCTGCGCCCAAGTCGCCAGCGGTATTGGTACCTTCTGGTTGGAATGAAATGGTAGAGGGCTTGTTGGTGCTCACGCTGATATCACAATCGAGTACCGGCTGCTGCGGACGCTCGCGAAAGGCGATATTGGTATAGCGCACAGCCCCCAGACGTCCGAAGTGGTTATAGGTGCTCTGCAACCCCTCGGCAGAATACAAGGCATCCTCTTCGAGAAAAGTGTTGGCACGCAACACGCTGGGACGCAGACGAATGACAGAGTCTTCAGCATTACCGTTACGATACTGTATCTTTCCGATGGTGTACTGCTGATGAAGGGTATCTGTCACTTCGTTGTTGCGAAAACGATGGAGCACAAGCGTCAGGTCGACGTAGGGTGTGTTCTCGATGGAATCAGCACGATAGGTGATGAAATCTTTGTTGAAACGGTAATAGCCGTGATTGGTTAGCATCTTGGTGATACGAACGCGTTCGTTGTCGAGATTGGCAGCATTGAACAGCATGCCTCGACGAAGGGTGACGTAGCTGGGGTCGTAAATATCAGGAATACGGGCAATGAGCGAATCCTGAATATCGAAGCGCAGGTGACGGATGAAGTATGGCTGGCCAGGATGCAGCAGATAGTTGGTAATGAGTTTGCGACCCTTGATATCATTACGCACATCGACAGTGGCACGCAGGAATCCCATATTCTGCAGTTGCATCTGAAGATTCATCTGAGACTGAAGGGTCTGCGCTGAGTCGTAAAGCTGCGGGGGCTCGCCTATTGAACGCAGGGCGCGGTTAATCCACTTGGAGGTGTCGCGACCTGACAGGGAATAGGTTCGAAGGGGCAGCTTGACAGCAGAAAACCAGCGTGAATTGCCGCGTTGGCGGATATACGACTTCAGTTCGGAGATGTTCAGATGGCGACTCTTGCGATCGCTTTTCACCTTAACACGATCCAACAGATACTCGTCCTCGGCAACGTATTTGGTTTCCGAGCAGGATGCCAGAAGAAGCATCCCAAGTACTGCTATGACGACGGCTTTTCGCATTTGATTGTGCAAAGTTACAAATTATTTCTCAATTCATAACCCATAACTCTTAATTATTTTGTATCTTTGCAGTCAAATAATCAAATTGCGTATGCTGAGCAAAAACCAAATCAAACTGATTAAGTCGCTGGAACTGAAGAAAAACAGAAAACGCGAAGGGCTGTTTGTGGCAGAAGGACCTAAAGTGGTGGGCGACTTGCTGAAAGCAGGTTTCAAACCCCACACCATCTTCAGCACACAACCCAGGGACAACGCACAAATAGTGACGGACGAGGAGCTGAGACGCATCAGCTTTCTACAACATCCGCAAGAGGTGCTGGCATTGCTCTATATCCCTGAGACGCCACACGTCAAGACACTGGAAGGACGCCTGTCGCTGGCGCTGGACGGGGTGCAGGACCCTGGTAACGTGGGGACAATCATTCGTATAGCCGACTGGTTTGGCATAGACAGCATCTACTGTTCGATGGATACTGCCGACGTGTATAACCACAAAGTGGTGCAAGCCACGATGGGAAGTCTCGCGCACGTACATATTATTTATAGTGACCTGGAGGAACTGTTGGCAAAAGCTAACGTCCCTATCTATGGCACGCTGCTGGACGGCACCAACATCTATGAGCAAGAGCTAACGAAAGAGGGCGTCATAGTGATGGGTAATGAGGGCAACGGCATCTCTGAGGAAATCAGAAAACTGGTGAATAGAAAACTATTGATTCCTAACTTTAGTCAAAAATCAGAAACTGCTGAAAGTCTGAATGTTGCAATTGCAACAGCTATTACTTGTTCGGAGTTTCGCAGAAGGTTCTGAGGGCTTCGTAAATGCGCTGAACGGGCAGTCCCATCACATTGAAATAGCTGCCTTGAAGGGCTGTGACACCAATATAGCCGATCCACTCCTGAATACCATAAGCGCCAGCTTTGTCCATCGGGCGGTATGTCGACACGTAATAGTCGATTTCATCGGCGGAAAGCTCCTTGAAGGTGACATCGGTAGTGACGGAGAAGCTCAGTTGACGATTGTGGGTGGAAAGCGTCACACCAGTCGTTACCTGATGTGTCTGTCCGCTTAAAGCCCCCAGCATACGTTTTGCCTCAGTTTCATCGTGAGGTTTTCCCATTACCTCCTGTCCCAGGATGACAATGGTATCGGCAGTTATCACCAATTCATCGGGACTCATCGTCTGCAGATAGGCTGACGCCTTCTTTAGTGAGATGAATTCGGCAATTTCTGACACAGGGAGGTTGTGAGGATAACTCTCGTCGATATTCTGGAGCACGCGTACCTCAAAGGGGATATCGAGACCTGCCAGCAACTGTTTCCTGCGTGGCGAGTTACTGGCCAGGATAATCTTCCACTTCATATTGATCTTACTGTTTACCATCCGAAAGCCCTTTTATCACTTAACCACTTGCCTTGTGCACGTAGCACCTGTTCGAGCACATCGCGTCCACAGCCTCGTCCGCCAGAATACTGACTGACGTAACAGCTGACAGAACGAACCTCAGGACAGGCGTCTTGAGGACAGACGGGACATCCGACACGACGCATGACTTCAAGATCGGGGATATCGTCGCCCATAAACATCACCTCGTCGTCACTAAGACCATATTTAGCAATGAAATCATCGTAAACCTGTATCTTGACAGATGCACCCAGATAGATATCCTGCATACCCAAACCCTCATAGCGTTTGCGAACGGCCTCAATGCGACAACCTGAGAGAATAGCCACATGAAGTCCCATCTTAACAGCCAGTTGTATGGCATAGCCATCCTTGATATTAACGGTGCGAAGGGGTGTTCCGTCATCAGCCAGCGAAATGGTGGAACCGGAGAGTACGCCATCGAGGTCGAAGACGATGGCACGTATCTTGCTTAAATCGTAATTAATCATTTCTGTTTTGTCTTTTGTGAATACTCAGCGACATGCGCTCGTAGATGTCTTGTGTCAGAGGGTCGTCGGCTAGGAGTGATGATTGCATCTGAATAACGTTCTCATCGTATCGTACGGCAGGGCCAGTCTGGGCTTCAGCAGGTGACAGTTCATGAACTTTCTGAGCGGTCTCGTCGATGAGTGGCAACATAACGGAGAAAGGCAGGCCTTGCCTTTGCAGCACTTCTGCCGAGAGGGCATAGCAGTGGTTGACAAAGTTGCAGGCAAAGACAGCTGCAAGATGAAGCTGCTTACGACCTTCACTATCCAATGGATAGACGTGGGAGGTAAGACTGGCAGCAAGCATACGAAGGGATTCAAGCACAGAAGGATTGGAACCTTCAACAAATATGGACAGTTGACGGAAATCCACCAGTCGTTCCTTAGAGAAGGTCTGCATGGGATAAAAGACGCCATAACGCAACGTCAACCCCTGAAAAAGAGTCATGGGCATAGAACCTGCCGTATGTGCAAACAACTGCTGCTCACGACCTTGCGTCAATTTCGGCAGGATGTCAGAAAGGACGGAATCCTTCAGTGCCACCAAAAAAACGTCTGATTCCAACGGAAGCCGGGCAATATCAGTGGTAGCAGCAGTATGCAGACTGTCAGCTAGTGTCTTTGCAGAAGCCTGTGTTCGACTATATACCATCTGGATATCGTGACCTGCATCTAGCAGGGCATGTCCCAGATTGGTGGCTAGCCTACCAGCTCCTATCAGTACTATCTTCATGAAATCGGCTGATTTAGAACTTATTCAGATGCACATTCTCCCACTTCAACTTATCCTCGTTCTGTGGCTTGCGTTCGTCAGCCTTATGACCAATAGCCAGAACGCACAAACAGGAGTAGTCTTCAGGAATATCGAGAACGCCCTGAATAACGGTATCGGCTGTGGTGCCGTCAGAAAGGCCACGTCCACGCATCTGCACCCAGCAAGAGCCCAAGCCAAGAGCCTCTGCCTGATACTGCATGGAAATGGCTGCAATAGCACCATCTTCTATCCAGCAGTCGTTCTGAACAGGATTGCCCAAGACGACAATAGCCAAAGGGGCATCCTTCAGAAACTGGGCACCCATATCCTTGGCATCCGACAGTTTCTCGAGATCGGTCTTGTCGTCAACGACTACAAATTGCCAGGCACGAAGGCTTTTCGACGTTGGTGCCATCAGACCTGCACGCAGAATGAGTTTCACATCTTCAGCATCAATCTCTTCAGCGGTAAACTTACGATGAGAGCGACGTAATTGTACTAAATCCTTGAATTCCATCTTCATTGTTATTTAATCATTTTGCTGCAAAGGTAACAAAAAAAATGAACTTCAAGATACTCATTCTTGGAAAAACACAAATAAATTTGGATTTTTGCTCATTTCTTTATATCTTTGCACTATGAAAGTGACAATCTATGAACAAGCTGAAGCGTTGCCAACACTACCTGAAGGCAATTTCTTCCACAGCAGAGAGCTGATGGAGATATGCGAGCAGACACCTAGGCATAAGCCTTATATGGCTGTTGCGACGGACGACGATGGGCAGGTGGTGGCTCATCTGCTGGCTATCATGCGTGTGAGGGGTTCATGGATGCCACCTTATTTATATACCCAGGTACGCATCTATGGTGACAACAACTGCAAGGCAGAGCTGTTTGGAAACATGATAGAAGCGCTGACGGAGAGGCTGAGCAACAAGACGCTGTATATCGAGATCAGCCATCTGTCAGAAAAGATGTTCGGTTATCGGCAGCTGAGACATTGCGGATTCTTCCCAGTCAGATGGATGAATATCCATAATTCACTGCACTCCAGGACGCCTGAAGAGCGCATTTCACCACGACTTATGCGGCAGATAGAGCATGCCAAAGAACGTGGCGTTGTGGCGAAAGAAGTTGAAACGGTCGATGAATTCAACGAGTTTTCGCGATTACTGCATCACCACAACTGGTTGAAACCCCGCAGATATATTCCACACGATGCTCTGTTTAAAGGCATGATGGCATGCAAACGCTGCAAAATACTGACGACATGGTTTCGCGACCATCTGATAGGTGCTACAGTATATGTGTATTCAGGAAAAGACGCTTATCTGTGGTATTCGGCTTCGCGCAGAAAAAGTTTTGCACCATTACATCCGCATGCGGTCACCATTTGGGAAACCATCAAAGACGTGCACACCAATGGATACGAGCATATCCGATTCATGGACGTAGGACTGCCCTTCAGAAAGAATCCCTATCGCGACTTTATCTTGCGTTTTGGAGGTAAGGAAATCACCACTTATCGCTGGTTCCGTATATCAATTAAATGGATAAATAAGCTGGCTTCTTGGCTCTGGAGAGAATAGAAAGCGGCATCGGACACAATAAAATGCATGGGAAACACGTTATAAAAATCGATGAGCAACAGGAAATACATACTCATGCTCTGCGGCTGGCTGATGGCCATACAGGCAACAGCCCAGTCTTTTACGTTGTCAGGAAAGGTAACTGACGACGAGGGTA
This sequence comes from uncultured Prevotella sp., assembly GCA_947164965.1. Classification (GTDB taxonomy): domain Bacteria; phylum Bacteroidota; class Bacteroidia; order Bacteroidales; family Bacteroidaceae; genus Prevotella. Next base: position 32,302 of record CAMUYR010000033.1, read on the forward strand.
ATGCGATAGAACTGGCCACAGTATCGTGTCTGGAACAAGGGGCTGTTACTATGGCCGATCTCAAAGGCGAATACTCGCTGAAATTGCAATCGAAGGACTCGGTAGTGGTGAAATACTCGATGGTGGGATATCAGACCAGGACACGCGTGTTGAGAAAACCACGAGGTAACCAGCGACTGGTGGTGATGTTGCGCCCTATGGCAGAACTGAGCGAAGTGGTTGTTACGGAACGCAGAAGACAGACTACTGCAACAGAGCAGCTGGATGTGAACAGTATCAAGACTACACCATCGACAACGGGTAATGCTGTTGAAGAACTGGTACAGCAACAGGCTGGTGTCTCCAGTCATAATGAACTGTCGTCGCAATATAACGTCAGAGGTGGTTCGTTCGACGAGAACTCCGTATATATAAATAATGTGGAGGTGATGCGTCCTTTGCTGATACGTTCTGGGCAGCAGGAGGGTCTTAGCATCATCAACTCGGATATGGTTGAGAGGATAGGTTTCAGCAGTGGTGGATACGAAGCAAAGTATGGTGACAAGATGTCGAGTGCGCTGGATATTCAATACAGGAAACCTACCAGATGGGAAGCTAATGCACAGGCCTCTCTATTGGGAGCTGGTGCTTTTGTGGGTTATGGCAACAAGAAATTCTCGATGAGCCACGCTGTACGCTACAAGACTAACAGATATCTGTTGGGATCGATGGAAACAAAGGGTGAGTATCGCCCGAATTTCCTTGATTATCAAACATATATCACCTATCAGCCAAACCAACGCTGGAGCTTTGATTTCATTGGTTACATTTCTGAAAATCATTATAACTTCAAGCCTTCAGACAGAGAGACATCGTTTGGTACCATGCAGAACGTGAAGTCGTTTAAAGTGTACTTTGACGGAGAGGAGAAGGATATTTTCAGAACGCTGTTTGGCACCTTCGGTATTACACGTCAGATTACACCTAACATGAAGATCAAGCTGTTAGGGTCGATGTTCCACTCCAAAGAACAGGAAACCTATGATATCATGGGGCAATACTGGTTGGACGACACGCAAACACAGGAACAGTTGGGTGTTGGAACATATATGGAGCACGCCAGAAACTATCTGACAGCCGACGTGCAAAGTCTGAAACTGATGGTAAACCAGAAGGTCAACAAGCACGATATAGAGGCAGGAGTCACCATGAAATGGGAAAAAATCACCGAAAACGCCCGCGAATACGAGATGCGAGACTCCAGCGGATACTCTATTCCCCACTCTGCCGAACGATTGGACCTGATCTACTCGTTGTCGTCGAAAAATACGATTAATTCGCAGAGAATTGAAGCTTATGCACAAGATACATACCGATGGCAGTCAAAGGGCGAGAAACCTTGGCATTTTACGTTGAACTATGGCGTAAGATTGTCAAATTGGAGCTACAACAAGGAAACGATTGTCTCTCCACGTGTATCGATAGCTGCTATACCAGGATGGAACGAGAACATGACATTCCGTCTGGCTACTGGTCTCTATTATCAGGCGCCTTTCTATAAGGAATTGCGTGACACATCGTCTATCAATGGACAGACAAGGGTTACGCTGAATCAGAAAATTAAAAGTCAAAGAAGTATTCATGTGGTGGGCTCCTTCGACTATCGTTTCAGAATGGCAGAGCGACCCTTCCGTTTTACAGCTGATGCCTACTATAAAGCGATGTCGAACCTAGTGCCATACAACGTACAAAACATGAAGGTGGTGTATTATGGCGATAATATGGCCAGTGGCTATGCATTTGGTCTTGACTTGAAACTCTATGGTGAATTTGTACCAGGAACTGACTCTTGGCTGACATTCTCTGTGATGTCTACACGACAGAAAATCAATGGTGTCAGTGTACCGCTTCCTACTGATCAGCGCTGGGGCATCAACTTCCACTTTACTGATTACTTCCCTGGTACACAGCGCTGGAAAATGACGCTAAAACTGGCCTTTGCTGACGGATTACCCTTTGGTGCACCACACAGAGGCATTGAATACCAGCAATTCAGGGCACCAGCCTATAAGAGAGCAGATATCGGTATGAGTTTCTTGGCTCTTGGCGACCCCAAAACGAATCCCTCATTGAAACATCCCAGAATATGGTTAGGTATTGACGGACTGAATATTTTTGGAATTTCAAACGTTAATTCTTACTATTGGGTAACTGATGTTACCAACCATCGTTATGCAGTACCTAACTACCTGACTGGCAGGCAAATTAACGCAAAAGTACAGATAGAACTTTAAATAATGTTAATTTTGTGGCATTTATCTAGAATTTATACCTTATATATATAAAAAACCTATATCTTTGCACCGATAATTAGGTTGTTAAATTGACTAAAAACAAGTAATTTACATATGAAAAATTGGTTTTTGATTGCAATTTTAACTGCAGTCGCTTTTACTAGCTGTAATAGACTTGATCTGGAAGCAAACAGAGCAGATATTACCAAAGAGAATGCTGAGAAAGTTCTTGGCATTACCATCGATCCTAATCAGGATTGGAATTCTTCGATAACAGGAACTATAACCGTAGTTGCTGACGCTAATCTGTATGATATTGTTAAAGTACAGATTCTGACAGAGTCGCCATTCATGAATCCTGATTCAAGAGTAGTAGCTGAAGCAAACGTCCAAAAAGGTGAAACTGTTACGTTGGATTATGATGCTCCAAATGTATACAATCGACTGATTGCCGCATGTGTGGACAGCAAAGGACACTACTACATTCAAGGATTTAACATCGGTCAGGAAAAAGTCAGTTTTAAGAGCGGTGCTACCACTCGTGCTGCCAGCGCAAGAAGAGCATCTTCAGATATTGACCTCTCAACTATAGAGCTTAAATTCAATAATTCTTTTTTGTCATATAATGCCCTGCGTGCATTGTCTGATGATAATAAATATAGCAACTGGAAAGGAAAGAATTGGGAAAAAGACCGATTGTGGTGGGTTGCCGGTTCTGTATCTAACGGATGGACACTTTCCAATTCGACAATCTATAGAGACGCAACACCTTTTTCCGATGAGGACACAATAACCCTTAATAACATATTCGATGCTTCACTCGGTCGATATGACAACAATAATCCTAAAAACAATCTTCAATTAATTAACGAGACTAGTGTCGTTAAGTTATACGGCAACCATCTGCAGAGCAATGGCAAAGCACCTCTCACGCTATGCCCTGTTCAGTTGGCTTCAACCGAAGCCTATTGGTGCGACATTTATTACTATTATTACAGAACAGAAGATATTCCTGCAGGAACTTCAGAGGCTGACTATATCAAAACGTTACCAAAATTCAAGGCTATAGACTTGAATGATGAGAGAAAGGCATTCAGCGAGGCTTCTAATATCGCAGTAAATGCATCAGACGTGAACTTCCGCAGACTGCATGAGTATCTACTACCCTTCTATGGCAATGCCTCAGAGTTCGCAGAAGAACCAACCGAAATTCTGCCTACACTGAATAGATATGGCTACACCACAAATGGAAAATTCTATCGAATCTACAACTATTCTGATGGAGCCTACCATTATATTACTAATGGTGGATCAGAAGACGATTTGAAGGGTGCCTATACCGAAAACGTTGAGGAACAGCTCTGGCAGATTTTTGAAAACCACAACGATGGCACCTTTATGTTCTACAATATTGGATCAAAGAAGTTCCTTTGGTGTAACAACGGACGTCCTGAGATTAAGGACATCAACGAAACGCTTCTAGATAAATATACTTTCTATATAACCGACAGCAAAATTAATCCAACAGAAAGTAGAACCAAAGTTTATTTATACACATTTAATCAGGGAAAATGTTTGAAATCTGACGCAGGTAAAATGCTGGGAATAGGTAATAAAAGTTCTACTAACCAATATAGAGAATGGACTTTCGAGGAATATAGCTATCCAGCTGAAGCCATTACCGACTTTGATTTGCCGCTTAAATACTTCTCTTCTGTATATATTGAGAAACCACATGAATCAATCTCAGCTATCATCCCTGAAGGCTACCGTATCGGCTTCTTGATAAGAAAAGATAATGGTAAAAAAACCGAAGAAATGGGAAATGATAAGCGTGGCTGCTTGTACGGATATGGTGAACTGAACACAGAAATAAACACCTATGGTCAGTTTAAGACTGCAGTGAATAAATACGGTATGAAGTCGAACTCACCCCGTATGGCTACATTTACAGCCAACGGCAAGACCTATCTCACTTTTGAGGAAGGTGCTGACACTCAATTCAGCGATGTCATCATTGAGCTAGGCGGTTATGACAATGATGTTCTCACCGAGGCTCCAGATGGAACAGAAGAAAGGAGCAATGGTATTGAGAACAACTATCTCTATGACCTTAATGAAATACCTGGTGCTTCATACACCCTACTTTTCGAAGACCGTTCAGTATCTGCTGACTACGACATGAACGATGTTGTGATACGTTGTAAACGTATCTCTGGGAACATCGTTGAATTAAGTTTGGTTGCTTGTGGTGGTATGGACAATGTAAAGATTAAAGGTATTAATGCAACATATAAAAAAGGATGGCAACTAGACGAAGACGAAGTTCATGCGCTGTTTGGAGTTGAAAAAGAAATTGGTTCAGATCGATTTGTCAATACAATAGTTAAAAATATGACTCCATTAATGGGGCGTTACGAATTACCAGAAGGTATGACCATTCCCCAGTTCTTGTCTCAAATTTATATTGTAAACCAAACAACAGGCGAGGAAATCAGAGTAGCTCGTCAGGGAGAGGCTCCTACAGCAATCATTATGCCTTTCGATTTTGAATACCCATTGGAAGGTGTGAGAATCACCATTGCTTATGAAGAATTCTTAGAATGGGCAAGTGATGTGACTGGTCACACAGATTGGTATAATCATGTCGTTGAAGATAAAGTATTTGATATCCAACAGTTCTTTAAGTAACAACAAGCTCTAAAACAAACTTTAAATAGAGAGATTGCTGCAATTAAATGTGGCAATCTCCTTTTTTTTATAAGAAATACTAAAAAAGGAGGTGGTTTCTTCGTTATATCCAAAGAAATGACTACCTTTGCACTACAATTTCTAATTTAAATAATGATATTATGAAGATTTCTCACATCGAGCATTTGGGCATTGCTGTTCAAAGCATTGAAGAAAGTCTGCCATTCTTTACAGAAGTATTAGGCTTAGAGTGTTATGCAACAGAAGTAGTGGAAGACCAAAAAGTAAAGACTGCATTCCTGCGCTGTGGCGAGGTTAAGTTGGAACTGTTGGAGCCCACATCACCTGAAAGCACTATCCAGAAGTGGATTGACAAAGGCAATAAAGGTGTGCACCACGTTGCTTTCTGCATTGAGGATGGTGTTGCCAATGCACTTGCTGAAGTTAGCGAGAAGGGCGTTCGTCTGATTGACCAGGCTCCTCGTAAGGGTGCTGAAGGATTGAACATCGCTTTCCTTCATCCAAAATCTACTGCTGGTGTCCTCACAGAGCTGTGTGAACATCCCGAGTAATTAATTGTAGAATTAAAGAATTGAAATATTGAAATAAAACAATGAGCAAGCAATTAGAAAAGATCAAACAACTCATCGAGAAGCGCGAACAGGCACGTCTCGGTGGTGGCGAGAAAGCCATACAGAAGCAGCACGACAAAGGTAAATACACAGCCCGCGAGCGTGTTGAGATGCTGCTTGACAAAGGTTCGTTCGAAGAGTACGACATGTTTAAGGAGCACCGCTGCCATAACTTTGGCATGGAAAAGAAGCAGTTCTTGGGCGATGGTGTAGTAGCAGGTTCTGGTACTATCGATGGACGTCTGGTATTTATCTTTGCACAGGACTTTACCGTACATGCTGGTTCTCTCTCTGAAACCATGAGCCAGAAGATTTGTAAGGTGATGGATATGGCTATGAAGATGGGGGCTCCCGTCATTGGTATCAACGACTCGGGTGGTGCTCGTATTCAGGAAGGTATTAATGCTTTGGCAGGCTATGCTGAGATTTTCGAGCGCAATATTCTTGCTTCAGGTGTTATTCCTCAGATTTCTGGTATCTTCGGTCCCTGTGCAGGTGGTGCTGTTTACTCCCCTGCCCTCACCGACTTCACGCTGATGATGGAAGGAACCTCTTATATGTTCCTGACTGGTCCGAAGGTGGTAAAGACCGTTACTGGTGAGGATATTGACCAGGAGCATCTGGGTGGTGCCTCTGTCCACGCTTCTAAGTCGGGTGTTACTCACTTTACCGCTAAGACTGAGGAAGAGGCTGTTGAGATGCTGAAGACGCTGCTCTCATACATTCCCTCTAATAATATGGAACTGGCTCCACGTAAGAAGTGCACAGACCCCATCGACCGTTTGGAAGATTCTCTGAACGAGATTATTCCTGAGAATCCCAACGAGGCATACGACATGTACAAGGTTATCTCGGCTATAACTGACGATAACGAGTTCTTCGAGGTACAGCCTAAGTTCGCTAAGAACATCATCGTAGGTTTCGCCCGATTCAATGGTCAAAGTGTTGGTATCGTAGCTAACCAGCCATCTTGCTATGCTGGTGTGCTCGACGTGAATGCTTCTCGTAAGGGAGCACGTTTTGTTCGTTTCTGCGACGCCTTCAATATTCCTATCGTGTCGCTCGTCGACGTGCCCGGATTCC
>CAMUYR010000034.1 GCA_947164965.1 uncultured Prevotella sp.
AGGAGGGTATCGTATTCTCGTTCTGCTATGGTATGGAGATCATGCAGCAGATGGGTATGGATATCAAGAAGATTCATGCCGGAAAGGCCAATATGTTCCTGAGTCCATTGTTCCGTGATACACTGGCTGGCGTGAGCGGTGCGACCATCGAGCTTTATGATACTGATGGATCTGTTGGTGCTGCCAAAGGTGCTGGTATTGGTGCAGGTATCTATGCCAATGCCGATGAGGCCTTTGCGTCACTTGAGAAACTGCAGGTTATTGAACCAAAACAGGCTGACCGTGAGGCATACGCTGAGGCTTATGCCCGTTGGAAAGAAGTGCTGAAAGCGAAAATCTAATCGTAGACCTTGGCCTCGCGCTTACCGCGAAGAACGGATAGGGCGTTGAGTGCCAAGGCTTCCATCTCGTCTTCACCAGGGAAGGTATAGACGGGAGCCAGGAAGCCAATGCGACGACGTAATTCGCTTACAACATAATCACTATGTGCCATCCCGCCCGTCAGCAGGATGGCATCTATTTTGCCACAAAGAACTGCTGCTTCTGCTGCAATATGCTTGGCGGTGTGGTAAAGCATGGCTTCAACAATCTGTTGGGCATGGGTGTCTCCCGCATTGATACGCTCCAAAATCTCTCGCATGTCATTGGTGCCAAGATGGGCATTGAGGCCTGCCTTGCCGGCTATGCGTTTCAACAGCTGCTTCTCGTTGTATTTGCCACTGAAACACAAGCGGATAAGATCGGCAGCGGGGAGACTGCCGGCACGTTCGGGGGAGAATGGACCTTCGCCGTCCAAAGCATTATTGGCATCAATGGCTCGCCCGTGTTCATGGGCTGCCACACTGATACCACCGCCTAGATGACATATGATCAAATTGAGATCTTCATATTCTTTTCCAATACCTCGGGCATAACGTCTGGCTATGGCGCGTTGGTTCAGAGCGTGCCAGATACAGATACGAGGCATGAGGGGTGAACCACTGATACGGGCTAGGGGGGAGAGCTCGTCTACAACACCAGGGTCGGCAATGAACGAACGGCAACCAGGAATCTGACTGGCTATCTCGTGAGCTATCAGACAACCTAAATTGCATGCATGATTATGCATCACGCAACCATGCAAGGTGTCGTCTAACATTCGTTGATTAATTTCATAGACACCACCGGAGATGGGTTTAACCAAGCCGCCTCGTCCGATGACTGCATCAAACTCCAATGGAATACCTGAACGTTGCAACTCGTCCAGTACTAGCTGGCGACGCAAGTCTTGTTGTTCTGTGATAGCATCGAATTTAGAGAGCTCGTCAGGTTTGTGGGTGATATTTCGTAGGAGAATGGGCGTCTCGTCTTCGTAGACGGCCATCTTGGTAGAAGTGGATCCTGGATTTATGACAAGTATTTTCATTGTAGAGAAAGGCGTATTATAAGGATGCGATAGCAAAGAGAATGCTATTGAATTTGGCCTCAGAGGAATCGCCACGGGATGGAACAACGACTGGGCAAGAGGTGCCACAGAGGATGCCTGCCGTCTTGGCATGAGCAAACAGGGGCAAGGATTTATAGAAAGCATTACCTGCCTCAATATCAGGCATTACCAAGACGTCAGCCTCTCCCATCAGGGTGGATGTGAGCCCTTTAGCCTGAAGGGCCTCAAGAGAACAGGCAGACTTGATATCCATAGGTCCGTCGACCAAACAAGTGCCAAATGCTCCGTTTCCTGCCAGTTCTATAATGTTCGCATAACCATCGACAAAGGGAAATTGCTTGCCTCCATGTTCAGCACAATGAATGAGTGCAATTCTGGGTTCGCTAATGCCCAACTTCCGGCAGATATCTGCAGCATAGCGCACTTGTTCAATTCGCTGTTCATGAGTGGGATAGGGGATGACAGCGGCGTCGGTGAAGTAAAGCATTTTGTAAAAACCTGGGATTTCGGCTGCTGCAATATGCGTCAGGATACGACCTGGAGGCAGAAGCCCAGTTTCTTTATTTAAAACGGCACGTAACAACTGGTCGGTGCCGATAAGACCTTTCATCAGGATGTCGCCTTCTCCATTGCGTACTAAGGAAACGGCTTGAGCGGCTGCTTCCTCGGGAGTTGGGGCGTCTACGGCAATGACTTCTGCCAGATGATTCTCCTGAATCTGGCGTAATGTTTCTTTAGTGGCTTCATCGGTGGGACGAACAGCTACCACACGGGGATGCTTGGGGCAGGTTTCTACCTGCTGTCTCAGTTCTGCGAACGTTCGAATGGCTTTCATAGTGTTGCTAATTTTTATGCAAAGTTATGAAAAAATTGCGACTCCACCAAATGAATCGTAGCTTTTTTCTTCTGAAATTTGGTCATGTCGATTTTTTTGTATATCTTTGCACCTTAAAAAGGATAATATTGTAAATGGACCATATAAGAAACTTCTGCATTATTGCACATATAGACCATGGCAAGTCGACTTTGGCCGACCGTCTGCTGGAATTTACCAAAACCATCCAGGTGACGGAAGGACAGATGCTGGACGATATGGAACTGGAGCGCGAGCGTGGTATCACTATTAAGAGCCATGCCATCCAGATGGAATATATGTACAAAGGCGAAAAATATATATTGAACTTGATTGACACCCCGGGACATGTGGACTTTTCCTATGAGGTGTCGCGATCGATTGCTGCCTGCGAGGGTGCTCTGCTGGTAGTGGATGCTACTCAGGGTGTGCAGGCTCAGACTATTAGCAACCTGTATCTGGCTATCGATAATAACCTGGAAATTATTCCTGTTATCAACAAGATAGACATGCCTAGTGCTATGCCTGATGAGGTGGAGGACGAAATCGTTGACCTGATAGGTTGCGATCCGGGAGATATCATCCGCGCTTCAGGTAAAACAGGTGAAGGTGTAGAGGATATTCTCAATGCAGTTGTAGAACGCGTTCCTCATCCGAAAGGGGATGAACAGGCCCCACTGCAGGCACTGATCTTCGACTCTGTGTTTAATTCCTTCCGAGGTATTATTGCCTATTTTAAAATCACCAATGGCATTATCCGTCAGGGTGATAAGGTGAAATTCTTCAATACGGGCATGGAATATGATGCAGACGAGGTAGGTGTGCTGAAGATGGATATGATTCCTCGTAAGGAACTGCGAACAGGCGATGTGGGTTATATCATCAGCGGTATCAAAAACTCGAAGGAGGTTAAGGTCGGTGATACGATTACGCATGTGGCACGTCCTTGCGACAAGGCTATTGAAGGCTTCCAAGAGGTGAAACCCATGGTGTTTGCGGGTGTCTATCCTATTGACCCTGTGGATTATGAGAACCTGCGTGCTTCCTTGGAGAAGTTGCAACTCAATGATGCTTCGCTGACTTTTGTGCCAGAGACATCAATAGCATTAGGATTTGGTTTCCGTTGTGGTTTCTTAGGACTGCTCCATATGGAGATTGTTCAGGAACGTCTGGATCGCGAATTCGATATGGATGTGATTACAACGGTGCCTAACGTAACCTATATGTGCTATACAAAGCAGGGAGAGGTGAAAGAGGTACATAATCCTTCCGGACTGCCCGATCAGACGCTGATAGACCATATTGAGGAACCATATATCAAGGCAAGTATTATCACTGCTGCTGATTATATTGGACCTATCATGACACTATGTCTGGATAAGCGTGGTGAACTGATAGACCAGCAGTATGTCAGCGGCAATCGTGTAGAATTGCGGTTTATGTTGCCTTTGGGCGAAATCGTGATTGATTTCTATGATAAGTTGAAGTCCATATCGAAAGGCTATGCGTCCTTCGACTATCATATTCACGGATTCCGCCCCTCTAAGTTGGCTAAGCTCGACATCCTGCTCAATGGCGAACCTGTCGATGCGCTATCAACGCTGACTCATCAAGATAACGCCGTGACCTTTGGCCGCAGAATGTGCGAGAAATTGAAAGAACTGATTCCACGTCAACAGTTTGACATCGCCATCCAGGCTGCTATCGGTGCGAAGATTATTGCTCGTGAGACAGTCAAGCAGGTAAGAAAGGATGTGACTGCCAAATGTTATGGCGGTGACGTGAGTCGTAAACGAAAACTCTTGGAAAAGCAGAAGCGAGGCAAGAAACGCATGAAGCAGATAGGCAATGTGGAGGTACCTCAGAAAGCTTTCCTGGCTGTATTGAAATTGGACTAAGAACAGACTATTTATAAACAAAAAGAAGCTGAAAATCCCATAGTATTATGACAAATATCGGACTGACAACACGTGATGTGGCCCGAGAGTTGGCCAGACGTTACAGTACAATGACACATGACGAACTGGATGTGCTGGAGAGCATACTGGTTCCGATGAAATTTCAAAAAGGAGAGATCATCCTAAAAGAGGGTGATGTCTGTAAACACATCTACTGGGTTGTGAAAGGCCTGGTTAGACAGTTCTATTTTAAGAACGGTAAAGAACTCACAGAGTATATGGCTGTTGAGAATACCATTTGTATGAGTATTGAAAGCTTGTTCAAGGAAGAGCCAAGCCATCAACAGATGCAGGCCATCGAGCCGACCATCATTATGGCCATGCCGAAGGATAAGCTGGAGAAAGAAGCTGTAAGAAATGTCAATATACAGATGTTATATCGTAAGATATTGGAAGAGTCGCTCATGCTGTCGCAGGTTCATGCTGACATGCTACGCTTTGAGTCGGCTCAAGAACGCTATTCTAAGTTAGTAAAGCGTTCGCCACAGTTGATACTGCGTGCTCCGCTAGTGTATATTGCCAGCTATCTCCAGATGACCCCCGAAACGCTGAGTCGTGTTCGTACTTCTGCGTTGATGGAAGGTAAGGATTAGAGTTCACAACAGAACGTAAACATTCCAGGGAAGGCTTGACTGAGTTTGTCAGGACTTTCCTTGAAAAGTCCGAATAGGGCGCTGCCTGAGCCTGACATGGCTGCATAGGTGGCGCCCATGTCGTATAGTTTGGCTTTGATATCGCCAATCTCAGGGTGGAGTGCAAAAACACTCTCCTCAAAGTCGTTCAAAAGGTCCTGACGCCAGGTTTCAACAGGTTGCATGACAACCTCTTTGCAGTTCTTTTTCGGATAATGGGGATGAATGCGTGAGAATGCTTCCTTGGTGGGAACAGGAATGTCGGGACGTACCACGCCGATGTGCCATCCGGAAAGATATAAGTCAATGGGTTGCAAGCGTTCTCCAATTCCTTCTGCATAACACGGACGGTTCAGAATGAAGAAAGCACAGTCTGCGCCCAGTCGGGCTGCATACTGAATCATCTGTTGGTCGGTAAGTTCCAATTGACAAAGGTCGTTGAGCAATCGGATCATGAAAGCGCAATCGCTGGAGCCACCTCCCATGCCAGCTTGGGTCGGAATACCTTTCCAAAGATGAGCATGCAGACGGGGAAGGGTAGGGAAGTCTTCTTTTAGTAGATGATAAGCTCGAACCACCAAGTTACGCTGTTCATCACCTTCAATATGCAGATTGCTTACTTTTAAGTCGCAGTCGACATCAGAAGGGAAGGCATCATCCATTTTGTAGATCTCTAATGCATCCTTGATGGGGACAGGATAGAATACCGTTTCCAGATTATGGTAGCCGTCTGGACGTTTCTCTATGACATTCAGTCCGAGATTGATCTTTGCTATAGGGAATGTTATCATACGTATTACTTCTTCTTAAACTCCAGTGTTTTAGGCAACTTCTGCCATTTTCCATTATTGGGAACCTTGATGGTACTGCCAGAGCCCTGCTTCAGTACATATATCGAGTCGTTTTTCCGGGTGAGAGTGGCTTTTAGGTCTTCGCTGCCGAAATCATTGATGAGTTGGATTTCTGCTTCCTTCTCATTTTTGATTTTGCAGGAGGTGATTACCCAACAGAAAGCATTGTGTTGCTTGCCCAAATAGCCGGGTAGCTTGCCATATAATTCCTGACCAGGCACTTCGACATCTTGGTCGTGAAAGTTTATTCGCAAATACACATTGTATATATTATTAATAAGGTACGCGCGAAATACCTTATTATCTTGTTGGGAAAAACCACTGATGGCTAGCATCAACATGAATGTTAAAATAATGCTTCTTTTCATCTTTCGACCTATTTTGTCGACAAAGGTAGTAAATCTATATCAATAAATAATCGTTTACGTTAAAAATATATGTGAAAACGTGGTATGTTTTTAATTTTTTTAAGTAACTTTGCCGCCATAATACTAGTATTAAGATGGATAAGAACTATTTAAAGCCTGATTACATCTTCGAATCGAGCTGGGAAGTGTGTAATAAAGTAGGTGGTATTTACACCGTACTTTCTTCTCGTGCCAAGACTCTGCAAGATGAAATGAAAGATAGGATTATATTCATTGGTCCTGATTTCTGGAAAGAGAACGAAAGTCCCTATTTTAAGGAGGATAAAGAACTCTTTGCCAAATGGCAATGGGAAGCTAAGGAAGCAGGACTGCAGGTTAGGGTTGGTCGTTGGACCATTCCTGGAGAACCGATAGCTGTCTTAGTGGATTTCAATCCGTTCTTTGAGAAAAAGGACGAGATTTACGGCTGGTTGTGGGAAAAATATAGCGTTGACTCACTGCATGCCTATGGCGATTACGATGAGGCCTCTATGTTTTCATATGCAGCAGCTTTGGTCGTTGAGAGCTTTTATAATTCTCAACTCTCAGCTCCCAATTCTCAACTAAAGGTTATCTATCATGCTAATGAGTGGATGTGTGGACTAGGAGCCCTCTATATCAACAACAAATTGCCACAGATCGGCACCATCTTCACAACCCATGCTACCAGTATCGGCCGCTCTATTGCAGGTAATCAGAAACCTCTCTACGACTATCTGTTTGCCTATAATGGTGACCAGATGGCTGGGGAACTGAATATGCAGTCGAAACATTCTATAGAGAAACAAACTGCCCATTATGTCGATTGTTTTACGACGGTGAGCGACATTACTGCTAAGGAGTGTGTGGAATTGTTGGATAAACCAGTTGATGTGGTTCTGCCCAATGGCTTTGATAACAGTTTTGTACCTACTGCTCAGAATTTCACCAAAAAACGTAAGGCTGCCCGTCGTAAGATGTTGGATATTGCCAATGCGTTGTTGGGTGAACAGTTGGATGATGACACCCTGCTTATCTCTACTTCTGGTCGTTACGAATTCCGTAACAAGGGTATCGATGTCTTTGTGGAGGCTATGAATCGTTTGTTGCGTGACCGTGAACTGAAGAAAAAAGTTGTTGCATTCATTGAAGTACCAGGTTGGGTTGGAGAGCCGCGCCAGGATCTTCAGGAGAGACTGAAGAGTGGCAAGAAATATACAGAACCGCTTGAAGTGCCACAGGTTACTCACTGGCTTCACAATATGAGTCATGACAATGTGCTCAGTATGATGAAGTATTACGATATGCATAATCGTAAGGAGGACCATGTAAAAGTCATTTTCCTGCCCTGCTATCTTGATGGTAACGATGGCATTGTCAACATGTCCTATTACGATGTCGTATTGGGTAACGACCTCTGTGTATATCCTTCTTACTATGAACCTTGGGGCTATACACCATTGGAGGCAGTAGCATTCAAGGTACCTTGTATCACCACCGATCTTGCCGGCTTTGGTCTATGGGCCAATAAGGTTTTTGGTAAATACGGAGAATTGTCGGATGGTGTTAAGGTCATTCATCGTACTGACTATAATTATTCAGAGGTGGCTGATGCTATCAAGGATTCAGTTGCCGACTTCTCTAATATGACTAAGAAACAAGTTGAAGACTGTCGTAAACATGCTAGCGAACTTTCCAAGAAAGCGCTATGGAGCGAGTTTATACAGTTCTATCACGAAGCCTACGACATAGCTTTGCGGAAAGCTGAAGCGCGTATGCAGGCAGGTAATAATAAGTAAATTCTTTTAAACCCCATTATAATAAAAAAAATATGAAAATTAAAGCAGATTACACAAATGCCCCCGCTTGGAAGATGTTGACTGTAAGGGCTACACTTCCCGAGGAACTGAAATGCTTGGATGAAATTGCCCACAATATGTGGTGGGTGTGGAACTACGAGGCTCGTGACTTGTTCCGTGACCTCGACCCTGAAATATACCATGATGTAAAGCATAATCCTGTGATGCTCCTTGAGCGTTTGAGCTTAGCTCGTAAAGAAGAGATTCTTAAGGATAAGGCACTCATGAAGCGAGTTAATGACGTTTATGCCATGTTCCGTAAATACATGGATGTCAAGCCAGATGCAAAGCGTCCTTCAGTAGCTTATTTTTGTATGGAATATGGTATCCACTCAGCCCTGAAGATTTATTCTGGCGGTCTGGGAATGCTGGCTGGTGACTATGTAAAGGAAGCATCAGACTCTAACGTCGATATGTGTGCCGTTGGTTTCCTGTATCGTTTCGGCTACTTTACTCAGAGCCTTTCTATGGAAGGTCAGCAGATTGCTAACTATGAGAGCCAGAATTTCGGAAGCCTGCCTATTGAACGTCAGCTTGACAAGGATGGCAATCCTATGGTCGTCGATGTTCCTTACACCAATTATCAGGTTCACGCTTATGTATGGCGTGTGAATGTAGGTCGAGTAAAGCTTTACCTGCTCGATACGGATAATGAGATGAACTCTGAGTTCGATAAGCCTATCACCCACAGCCTCTATGGTGGCGACTGGGAGAACCGCTTGAAGCAGGAAATTCTGCTTGGTATCGGTGGTATGCTGCTGCTCAAGAAGCTGGGCATTAAGAAGGATATCTATCATTGTAACGAAGGTCATGCTGCTTTGTGCAATCTGCAGCGTCTGTGTGATTATATTGAAGAGGGACTCACCTTCAATCAGGCTATGGAGCTGGTTCGTGCTTCTTCACTCTATACTGTTCATACCCCAGTTCCCGCTGGTCATGACTACTTCGACGAGGGCCTGTTTGGTAAGTACATGGGTGGTTATCCTCAGAAGTTGGGTATCACATGGGATGAATTTATCGGCATGGGTCGTATCAATCCTGATGATAAAGGCGAGAAGTTCTGTATGTCGACCTTCGCATGCAACACTTGTCAGGAGGTTAATGGTGTGTCTATGCTTCATGGATGGGTTTCACAGAAGATGTTTGCACCTATCTGGAATGGCTACTTCCCAGAGGAGAACCACGTGGGCTACGTAACCAACGGTGTTCACTTCCCCACATGGTGTGCTACAGAGTGGCGTCGCGTTTATGCAAAATATTTCGATGAGAAGCATATGAGCGATCAGTCGAACGAAGAAATCTGGCATGGTATCTATAACTGTCCTGATGAAGAGGTATGGGCTACCCGTATGGCTCTTAAACAGAAGTTGTTCGACTATATCAAGGAGCAGTTCCGTGAGACTTGGTTGAAGAATCAAGGCGATCCTTCGCGTGTTGTTTCACTTCTGGACAAGATGAACCCCAATGCACTGGTTATCGGATTCTGCCGTCGCTTTGCTACTTATAAGCGTGCTCATCTGCTGTTTACTGATTTGGATCGTCTCAGCAAGATTGTTAACGATCCTGAGCATCCCGTTATCTTCCTCTTTGCAGGTAAGGCTCACCCCGCTGATGGCGCTGGTCAGGGACTCATCAAGAAGATCTATGATATCTCTCAGCGTCCAGAATTCTTGGGTAAGGTTATCTTCCTTGAGGACTACGACTTCCTGCTGGCTCGTCGCCTTGTATCTGGTGTTGACATTTGGATGAATACACCTACACGTCCTCTTGAGGCTTCTGGTACATCAGGTGAGAAGGCTGAGATGAATGGTGTTGTAAACCTCTCAGTAAAAGATGGTTGGTGGCTTGAGGGCTATCGCGAGGGTGCCGGATGGGCTCTCACCGAGAAGCGTACCTATCAGAACCAAGGCTATCAGGATCAGCTCGATGCAGCTACTATCTATGGTCTGCTTGAAAACGAGATTATTCCTCTTTATTACAATAAGGATAAGAAGGGTATCTCAAAGGGTTGGATCAAGGTCGTTAAGAACTCAATAGCCCAGATTGCTCCTCATTACACCATGAAGCGTCAGCTCGACGATTACTATGAGAAGTTCTATAATAAGGAGGCTAAGCGCTTTAAGGAACTTTCAAAAGATAACAATCGTCTGGCTAAGGATATTGCTTTGTGGAAGGAAATTGTTGCTGAGCGTTGGGATGCTATCAGTGTAGTAAGCGCAGAGTCTACAGCACCTGTTTCTGGTCTGCACCAGACAAGTGAGGAATATACGCTTCGCTATGTCATCAATGAACAGGGTCTCGAAGATGCTGTTGCATTGGAGAAGGTTAATGTCTCTATCGACAAAAATGGCGAGGAGCGTGTGTTCTCTATCGAACCTCTGAAGATGGTGAAGAAAGAGGGTAATAACTATACCTTTGAGGCGGTGCACTCACCAAAACAGGCTGGACAGTATAAGAGCGCTGTACGTATGTATCCTAAGAACAAGAACCTGCCTCACCGTCAGGACTTCTGCTACGTGAAGTGGTTGGAGTTGCCTATGGGAGTATAAAGTAGGGATGATGTATAATAACAGGTGGCAATCACGATGATTGCCACCTGTTTTTATATCTTGAGTTGTTCCTCAATAAATGCCTTCAGCCGTTTACCCCGTAGCCCACGCTCTAGTATTTTGCCTTGTTGGTCAACTACGATGGTATAAGGAATACTGGTGATGTTGAATTCCTGGACGACGGCGTTCTCCCATCCTTTTAGGTCGCTCATCTGAGGCCAAGTAATATTAAATTGTTTGGTTGCAGAGATCCATGCGTCTCTATTCTTGTCTAGCGAAACACCAACAATGCCTAATCCTTTATCTTTTAGAGAATGATATATCTCAATCATGAAGGGCATCTGTTGGCGGCAGGGACCACACCATGATGCCCAGAAATCGATGATCGTTATCTTATGCTGCTTCACCTCACTCATAATGTTGAGTCCTGTACCATCAGGCGTCGTTTGGCTGAAATCAGGAATTGTTGCTCCAACAGCAGTCTTTGCCGCGTATCTTAGTTCCTGCTCTATCTGCTTGATGGCTTGGCGCTGCCGCATCTCTTCTGGCAATTTCTCTATCAGTTTCATTCGAGTGCTGTTATTAATAAGCTGCTCAGGATAATATGTCAAGAGTAAATAGCCGAACTCGTTTTTGATATTTTTTTCTGCAGCGTTCACTACAATATCTGCAAAGTGCTGATTCAGTCTGATAATCTGTTCCATGCCTTTCTGCTGCTCTTCTTGATTGATGATTCTGCCATATATGTGCTCTGCGATAAGGTTGATTTCCTTACCGATGGTCATCACCGAGTCATTCAACTCTTGCCATGCGTCATTACACTTTGTTCCTCCAATACGACTGCCACCAGGTCTTTCAGTAAGATGGATGGTGATGGCGCCTGGTTCTAAGAAGAATGGGGTGTTAATCTCATTGCGAGAAGCACCGTAGATCATACATAGATATGTGGAGTCCGTCTCGCCTTTAAATGTAAACCTACCATCCTTTACCACTAATGTGTCGCTGGGAATTCCCATTTGTAAGTCGCTGGTTAGAAAGAGCGTGTCGCCATCCTCTAGCCCTTCTACAGAACCGTTGATTTTAAATGACTTCGATTGGCATGATGCAAGGGAAAGACATACTGCTCCCAATGAGAAGAGTAGTTTGATATTCATCTCTAAATAAAAAATGAATTATACGATGTATTGACTCGAGATGCTCTCGTTGTTGATCACTCTGCGAATGGTTTCTGCAAAAAGATCAGCCACGCTTAACTGTTTCACCTTGGCGCAACGCTGGGTATAAGGAATTGAGTCTGTGAAAACTATTTCTTCGAGTGCTGATGCTTGTACCCGATCACTGGCAGGACCGCTCATCACACAGTGTGAAGCACAGGCTCTTACAGTCTTGGCACCAGCTTCTTTCATGATGTCTGCTGCTTTAGTGATAGTACCTGCCGTATCCACCATATCGTCGATAATCACTACGTTCTTTCCTTCTACATCACCAATAATCTGCATCGATGCCACCACATTGGCTCTGGCTCTGGTCTTATTGCAGAGAACCAACGGACAACCTAAGTATTTGGCATACGTATTGGCACGCTTAGAACCACCAACGTCGGGCGATGCAATAACCAGGTCTTCTAAGTGCAGACTCTGCAGATAGGGTAAAATAACATTAGAAGCATAGAGATGGTCTACAGGTACGTTGAAGAATCCTTGAATCTGGTCTGCGTGCAGGTCCATGGTGATGACACGGTTGACACCAGCAGCTGACAACAGATCGGCAACTAACTTGGCACCAATGCTGACACGTGGCTTGTCCTTTCGGTCTTGACGAGCCCATCCGAAGTAAGGAATAACAGCATTAATAGTACGAGCAGATGCTCGCTTGGCAGCATCAATCATCAGCAAAAGCTCCATCAGATTGTCAGAGCTTGGGAAAGTACTCTGTACGAGGAATATGTCGCGTCCACGGATGCTTTCCTCATAAGATACGGCAAACTCACCGTCGGAGAACTTCGTTATCTGAAGTTCACCAAGCGGACAACCCAAGCTTTGGCAGATTTTTTCAGCGAGGTACTTAGTGGCTGTACCTGCAAATACCATGTAGTTCTTATTCATTGTTGTTATTTATTTGTTTTTGTCGTTCGGATAGTTAAATGCGTGGGGACATTAGTCTATGGCCTTCCGCAGTTTTACGAAATGGTCGATAAGTGCCTGGTAATCCAACTCCTGATGGATATTAAACCGGTTCCAGAGATCACCACTGATGACGATGCCTCCGAATCCCAGTTCTTTGGCTGTCTTGATAGTGTCTAGGTTCATTCCGCCCAATGCATATACATGTTTGTCGATGAGTCCTTTACGTGAAGCCTCCTTCAACTCATCCAGTGTAAATGTCGCTTTTTGGTTGGCTTCCGTCTGACTGTCGAAGATGTATTTTAAGAAGACATAGTCTGCATTCTTCTTGGCCATTTTCAATTGGTCCAAATGAGTACAAGTCCTGCTGATATGCCCTTTGTAGCCTTTAGGAGCAGGAGTCGTCTCATCGTCGATATGGATGCCGTGCAGCTTAAACTCTTCCTTCAGATAGAAATTGTCGTGCACGGTCACTTTAGAATAGTATTCATTGGGCAATAGCGTAAGCAGTCGTTCAGAATACATCGGCGACGAGTCAGGTTTGTACAGATGCAGACTATCCAGCCCCTCATCGAAGAGCGATGTGAGAATCTTGTCCTCCTCCACGAAGAACGTGGGCTGTGTCATTAATATCAGTTTCATGCTAGTTAGCAGCTTCGAATTCTTTCAAGAAACGAACGTCGTTTTCTGAGAACATGCGCAGATCGCTGACACGATACTTCAGATTGGTAATGCGCTCAACACCCATACCGAAGGCATAGCCTGAGTATTCCTTGGAGTCAATACCGCACTGTTCGAGCACGTTGGGATCAACCATACCACATCCCAGAATCTCTACCCAGCCTGTGTGCTTACAGAATCCGCAACCTTCACCACCACAGATAAAGCAACTGATATCCATCTCTGCAGATGGCTCAGTGAATGGGAAGTAGCTGGGACGCAGGCGGATCTGAGTGTCAGCTCCAAACATTTCGCGAGCAAAGCTAAGCAGTACCTGCTTCAGATCGGTAAAGCTGACATTCTTGTCGATATATAATCCTTCAACTTGATGGAAGAAACAATGTGCACGGGCTGTAATAGCCTCATTGCGATAAACACGTCCTGGACAGATGACACGAATGGGGGCAGTCAGTTTCCCGTCCTCTGTATGCATGTTCTCCATCACACGAGCCTGAACACTTGAGGTATGTGAACGCAGCAGAATGTTCTTGGTGACATCGTTGGGATGCTGGCTGACAAAGAAGGTATCCTGCATATCGCGAGCAGGATGGTCGGCAGCAAAGTTCATCTTGGTGAACACATGCATATCGTCTTCTACCTCGGGACCATCAGCCAATACAAAGCCCATGCGAGAGAATATATCGATAATCTCGTTGGTGACTATGGTCAGCGGATGGCGCGTTCCTAATTGGATAGGATAGGGTGTGCGCGTCAGATCGATACTGTCGTCACCTGAATCCTGAGTCTCGCACTCTTCGCGTAATTGATTAATGCGCTCAGTAGCCAGAGTCTTCAGTTCGTTAATTTTCATGCCAACCGTCTTCTTCTGGTCGGCAGCTACCTCACGGAAGTCATTCATCAGGGCTGTAATCTCACCCTTCTTGCTCAGATATCTCAGTCTGAGCTGTTCTACTTCTTCAGCGTTTTTAGCGCTTAAATTCTGTACTTCTTTCAGAAGTTCGTCTATCTTATCAAGTATCATAATCTTTGTAATACGTAAATTTTGATGCAAAGGTACAAAAAAATATGCATTATGAATTACGAATTATGAATTATTTCGTATCTTTGCAAGAAATTTTGAGAGAAGTCAGTTATTTAAGTCAATTCATGAGACATTATCTGATACTTTTTGCCACCTTGCTCCTCATGACAGCATCTTGTGGTGGACGTAAGTCGGGCGACGCTCAGGACACGGTTCCTGACGATTCGACAATAGTTGCCGACAGCGTATCTGCCGACTCTTTGAATATTAATATCTCTGACATTCCGATGCCTAGGGCTGCTGATGAATTGTTCGACGATTTCGTGTTCAACTTTGCAGCCAACCGCAAACTGCAAATGGAAAGAGTGGCTTTCCCATTGTTGGTTGTACGCGACAACAAGCAGGAACGTATGACCAAAGCCCAGTGGCAGATGGAATATTTCTTTATGCGTCAAGGTTTTTATACCTTGTTGTTTGATAGCGAGAAACACATGGAGGTGGTTAAAGATACGTCAGTTCATCATGCAGTAGTCGAAAAAATCTTCTTCGAATCAGGCAGTATCACGCAGTATGTCTTTAACCGCCTGCGTGGAACGTGGATGCTCACTCAGATGAAGACCATTCCTATTCAGCAGTCTACCAATAGTTCTTTTCTCGATTTCTACCATCATTTTGCTACCAGTCCTGACTTTCAGGCACAGCATTTAGGGGAAACGGTCAAGTTTGTAGGTCCTGATCCTGATGATGATTTCTCTATGATGGAAGGTGTCATCACCCCTGATACTTGGGAGGCTTTTGCACCTGAGTTGCCAGGTGATATGATCTATAATATCATATATGGAGAGTCTCGCAAAGAGTCGAATACCAAGGTTTTCGTGGTTCGTGGCATTGCCAATGGTTTTGAACTTGAGATGACCTTCCAACGTACCCATGGACAATGGAAGCTGACTAAACTCACCACTTGATACATGATGAAAGATTTATGCAATTATAGCCTTTTGGCTCATAATACGTTTGGAATCGATGCCCAATGCAGCCGTTTCTTGGAGTATGCTTCTGAAGAGGAGGCACTTCAAGTAGCAGAAATCCTACGTGAACAGCTAAAAAGTAATGGCCAACAGCCTTATATAATAATAGGTGGAGGTAGCAATCTCTTGCTGACTCAGAATTACGAGGGTATTGTGGTACACTCGGCTTGTAAGGGTATTTGTCGTAACGGTAACCGACTTGTGTGTGGTAGTGGTGATTTGTTTGATGATGTGGTGGCACAGAGTATCCGTATGGGACTTTATGGTGCAGAGAACCTGTCGCTGATTCCTGGTGATGTGGGAGCCAGCGCCGTACAGAATATCGGTGCCTATGGCGTTGAGGCCAAGGACCTTATTCGAAGCATTCGTGCTGTGGAAATAGCTACAGGACATGTATGTATGATAGAAAATACAGAATGTGAATATGGCTATCGTCAAAGCCGTTTTAAGAAGGACTGGAAAAACAAATATCTGATTCTGAGTGTAGAATATGAGTTCTCAGAGTCTTTCGTACCTCATCTGGACTATGGAAATATCCGTTCAGAGCTCGAAAAGAGTGGCGTCGTAAATCCCACAGCCCAGGAGTTACGTGATACTATTATCCGTATTCGCGAGTCAAAATTGCCCGATCCTAAGGTGTTGGGCAATGCGGGCAGTTTCTTTATGAATCCCATTGTGCCACGCTCAAAATACAATGAGCTGGCAGCTCAGTATGAAAGCATGCCTCACTACGATATTGATGCAGATAGCGTAAAGATTCCTGCCGGATGGATGATAGACCAATGTGGTTGGAAAGGCAAATCGCTTGGTAGGGCAGGGGTTCACGATAAACAGGCTCTTGTGTTGGTAAATCGTGGTGGCGCTACGGGTGAGGAGATTGTAGCGCTATGCAAGACTATACAGAAGGATGTTAAAGCCAAATTCGGCATTGATATCTACCCAGAAGTTAATGTTATATGAAACTAACGTTTTTAGGCACAGGAACCTCATGTGGCGTACCTGTTATCGGGTGTCAGTGCAAGGTTTGTCAGAGCACAGACCCTAAGGACAAGCGCACCCGATGTTCTGTTCTTGTTGAGACCGAAACGACGCGCATTCTGATAGATTGTGGGCCCGATTTCCGCCAGCAGATACTGCCACAGCCATTTCGTAAAATTGATGCTATCCTCATTACTCATGCTCACTATGACCATATGGGGGGCATGGACGATATACGGCCCTATTGCCAGTTTGGTGAGATTAATGTGTATGCCAATCCCATCGCTCGTCAGAGCATGCTCGAGATGTTGCCCTACTGCTTTGCAGAACATCGTTATCCAGGTGTGCCTGCCATTCAGTTACATGAGATACAGCCTCACCAGTTGCTCACTTTTGGTGATCTTGAGGTGATGCCATTCCAAGTGATGCATGGCAAACTGCCTATCACAGCCTATCGCATTGGTGGACTGGCCTATATTACTGATATGAAGACCATCGACGAGGCTGAGATGGACTATCTTCACAATGTTGAGATCCTCGTTGTCAATGCGCTTCGTTTCGACAAACCTCACCATTCCCACCAGCTTGTCGATGATGCCATTGCCTTTGCCCGCAGGGTAGGAGCTTCGCGTACCTTTCTCATCCATTCCTGTCACGATATAGGACTTCATGAAGAGGTCAATCAACAACTCCCTCCTGATATTCAACTAGCCTTCGACGGACAGGTTGTGGAGTGTACTTAAAACATTCTGGATAGCCAGAAGTTCGTAGAAAGATAGAATTGAAAGTATTAGCGTTTCTTCCGCTTTCCGAAGAGATAACCGTAGCTCTTCATGAGCTTGCGGACCAACAGAAAACCATCGATGGCAGTGATGCTGTTGGCAACGAGGTGGGCCATAAGCTCACCTTTACTGTTGGCTTTCTGGGGGGCAAAGAGGCCGCGCCAAAGGGTACCAATCTGGTCGCCTTGCTGCTGGATGCCAGACTGCAACTCGTCCTTACGCTGTTGTATCTCTTCGAGGGTATGATAGGTGGTGTTTGGCATAAGGCAGTTAGTTTAAGAGGACATCAGCGAGAAATCGGACTAGAGGACGCTCGATCCACGTCTTACGTTTGACAAATACTAGAATAAGGAGTAGAAGGAAGAGTAGCGACATAATGAAGAAAGCCAACCCTGTGCCTGTGTATGGCTCAAGCCAATAGACGAAGGCAAAGGAGAGGTAGAAGAGTACTGCCACGCCTAAGATGATGAATACAATGGTGAGGGTGAGGGCAGTGGCAAGGCGCACTACCTTGTCAATGACGTCAAGCTTCAGGAACTCGCCCTGAAGCCCGACGTAACTCTTGACAGACTCCACCAACTGCGCGATGGACTCTACATTTTTGTCGCTGCTTAACATTATGCTTCTACTTCTGGAGCTGCATCGGCGATATCGTCGACGAGATCGCTCACTTGTTTACGACTCAGTTTGATGTTGTGTTTCTTCATGAAATCGTCCACAGCATCAGTAATTTTCTCACGTGTATCAGTACCCTTTTCAGGTGCCAGCAACAAACCAATCACAGCTCCGGCAATTGCGCCGCCGAAGAATGCGCCTAAATAACCTAAACTTTTCATAATATTCTCTGTTTTTGTTAAGTAATACTTGTTTTCAGTGGCAAATATACGGAAAGTTTTCGAAATTAACAAACTTTACGCAGTTTTTTTCTTTCCTTTTGCACGTATTTTGTAATTTTGCGCTGTTTTTAATAACGAACAATAGTTTTAATTGATCAATACAAAAGTGAAAATTATGAAGAAGTACACCGTTTTGTGCGCAGGTATTTGCGCAGTAATGGCATTTACAAGTTGTAAATCAAGTGAAAGTGCATACAAGCAGGCTTATCTGAAGGCTAAGCAGCAGGAGGAGATGCAGCAGCAACAGCAACAGACCGCTCAGCAGGAAGAGGCAAATGTCGTTGTTCCCCTGCAGGAGAAGGCTGCTAATAATACGCAGGTTGTTGATAATGCAGATAATATTCAGGTACGCCAAGAGACTGTTTCTGTGGTCAATGGTGCTGGCCTGAAGAATTTCAGTGTGGTCGTTGGCTCTTTCTCTCTCCGTGCCAACGCAGAAGGTTTGCAGCAGACTTTGAAGTCTCAGGGCTACGATGCTCAGGTTGTTGTGAATAACAATGTTTCGCCTGCTATGTATCGTGTTGTCGCTACTACGTTCGATTCAAAGGTTGATGCAGCAGCAAGCCGTGATGGGCTGCAGAGCAAATTCCCTGGAGCTTGGCTGCTTTACGCTAAATAAGCTGTGGGGCGTATCCTTTCCATCGATTACGGTAAGAAACGTACAGGTTTGGCAGTGTCTGATCCGCTTCAGTTGATAGCTGGCGGATTAGCCACTGTTTCTACCCATGAACTTTTTGACTATCTCCAGTCTTATATTGCCCGTGAACAGGTTGAACGTATCGTTATAGGTGAACCACGTCAGCCTAATGGGCAGCCCAGCGAGAATCTGGCTCGTGTTCAGCAGTTTGTAAACCGTTGGCGCAAGGCGATGCCTCAGATTCCTATCGAGTACTATGACGAGCGCTTTACTTCCGTCTTGGCGCATCAGGCCATGCTTGATGCTGGCCTGAAAAAGAAAGCTCGTCAGGATAAAGCTCTGGTGGATGAAATCAGTGCAACAATTATTCTGGAGGATTACCTCCGCAGCAAAAAATAAATATCAATTAATAATTTAAATATGGTTTTACCTATTTATATATATGGTCAGCCCGTTTTAAGAAAGGTGACTGATGATATTACTCCCGATTATCCTCAGTTGAAGGAACTGATTGCTGACATGTGGGAAACACTGGCAGAAAGTGAGGGTATCGGATTGGCAGCCCCTCAGATTGGTAAACCTATCCGCTTGTCAGTCATCGACCTTGATGTGATTAGTGAAGATTTGCCCGAATACAAAGGGTTCCGTAAGGTCTTTATCAATCCGCATATTGTGGAGTATGACGAATCACAGACGGACAGTTCGGAAGAGGGTTGTCTCTCTTTGCCGGCTATTCATGAAAAAGTGGTGCGTCCCAAGCGTATTCATGTGGAATGGGACGATGAGGAGTTTCAGCATCACGACGAATGGATAGAGGGCTACTTGGCTCGTGTCATGCAGCATGAGTTCGACCATCTGGATGGTAAGATGTTTGTGGATCGTATTTCTCCGTTACGCAAGCAACTTATCAAGAGCAAGTTGAAAGCGCTCACTCAGGGTCGCTATCGTTGTGGTTATAAAACCAAACCTGTTAGAAGGTAAAAATGCGGCGCATTTTTTACCTTCTTATATTTCTACCACTGGTTGCTCAGGCTCAATTCAATACTGATAAGCTAGTGATGATAGGACGCTCAGCGCTCTATTATGAGGATTATGTACTCAGTATTCAGTATTTTAATCAGGCCATTTCAGCCAAACCCTATCTTTACGAACCTTGGTTCTTTCGAGGTGTCGCTAAATACTATCTCGACGATTATGCAGGTGCAGAGAATGACTGTACAGAGGCTATTCAGCGTAATCCCTATGTTGTAGGTATTTACGAATTAAGGGGGCTCTGTCGCATTCAGCAAAAAAAATACGACGAGGCTATTGCCGATTATAACGCAGCCTTGCGCTATGATCCGGAAGGACTGAATCTGTGGCATAACCGTGCTCTGTGTCGTATCCAGAAAAAAGATTTTGATGGTGCCTTGATGGAACTCGACTCGATGGCCAACCGATGGAGTAAGAATGCTCGTATTCCAGCAATGAAGGCCGATGCTTACATACAGATGAAGGATACAACCAGTGCCATTACCGCTCTTGACAAGAGCCTGGAACTCGATGCCTATGATGGTAATACGTGGGCACAGCGTGCTATCATCAGTTTGGCACGTAGTGAATGGAAGGAGAGTGAACAGTATCTTGACAAAGCTATCCATCTTTTGCCCAAGCATGGAGGACTTTATATCAATCGTGCTCTGGCTCGTTTCAATCAGAATAATTTGCGTGGTGCAATGGCCGACTATGATGCAGCCCTCGATTTCGAGCCCAATAACTTCTTGGGCCACTATAACCGTGGTCTGTTGCGTGCTCAAGTGGGTGACGACAACCGCGCTATTCTGGACTTTGATTTCGTATTGAAGTTAGAGCCCGACAACTTGATGGCTCTTTATAATCGGGCCCTGCTGTTGGAACAGACGGGTGATCCTCGTGCTGCCATTCGTGATTATTCGAAGGTCATCGACCAGTATCCTAACTTCTGGACAGGTCTGCATCAGCGTGCCCAGTGCTATCGTAAGTTGGGTATGACAAAACAAGCTGAGCAGGATGAATTCCGTATCTTAAAAGCCCAGATTGACAAGCGTTTTGGCAAGCAGCCTCGGCTCTCGAAGAAGCAGATGCGTAAGCGCAGTGATGAGGATATCGAGAAGTATAACCAGTTGGCTGTTGCTGACGAACAGGAGTCACAGCAGGAGTATCAGAGTGCTTGGCGCGGACGTGTACAAAACCGTCGTGTCGATCTTGACTACATGCCAATGTATGTGCTTTCCACCGAACCTAAACGCAGTGCTGTCCGTACGTATGTGGCCTTCGATCGTCAGGTGGATTCGTTGAATCGTACATTACCGGCGACCCGCCAGCTATATATCGTTTGTGGAGAGTCAACTATCAAGGACGTATCATTTTATTTGCAGCAAGACTCGATAACAGCCGTGTCCTTATGGCTGAAGGCTATTGTTCAAGCACAGCAGGATAGTACTGACGTGCCACTGATGACTGCTCAGCTGTTGGAAAACCTGACGCTTGCCATCCAACAGGCTCCAGGCAATGCCTATCTGCACTACAACCGAGGCAATGCTTATGTGCGATGCATTGAATTCCAGCACGCTGTCGAGGATTATACGCTGGCCATTCAGATTGATCCGTATCTGGCTGAAGCCTATTATAACCGAGGGCTGGCAAAACTGGCTCTGAAACAGCAGGCTGAAGCTATCAAAGACCTGTCGAAAGCAGGCGAATTAGGTCTCTATCAGGCATATAGCATTATTAAAAGACAACAAAAATAGTATTCATATATTCATAACAACCATGACTAAAAAATTACTCGTTCTATTATTTTTCGTATCTCAGTTTTCATTCGTTTTTGCTGACGATAAGTTGACAGGTACTGTCATCGGTACTGCAGAGTCCGTTGATTACACAAACAGCTCAGCTCCTTCGACGACAGTCAATACGCGTGAATGTGCTTTTGATGGCGATTTGTCGACTTTCTTCGCATCTTATGAGCGCAGTTACACGTGGGCTGGACTGGACTTGGGCTCACCTCATGTCATTACCAAAGTTGGATGGTCACCCCGTAACGACGGACTGGGGGAGAAACGCGTGTTGTTGGGTGTCTTTGAAGGTGCAAACCGTGAGGACTTCATGGATGCATTACCCCTCTATGTCATTGATGAGAAGGGTACCATTGGCTCGATGTCCTATGCTGATGTCAATTGCTCGCGTGGTTTCCGTTACGTTCGCTATGTAGGTCCTTCGGATGCCCGTTGTAACATCGCTGAGCTGGAATTCTATGGACATGCTGGCGAGGGTGACGATTCTCACTTATATCAGGTCACTAATCTGCCAACAGTTACTATTCATACACTGAATGGTGAGATTCCTTATGATAAGGAACATGAGATTGTTTCTCAGTTGACTATCATTTCAGAGAATGGTACCAAGATACTTTCAGAGCCAGGTGGTACTCGCGAGAGAGGTAATGCGTCGAGAGGTTTCCCCAAGAAACCTTGGCGTATCAAGTTTGACAAGAAACAGAACGTTTTGGATGCTCCTGCTAAGGCTAAGAAATGGACACTCATCAATAATTATGGCGACAAGACGCTGATGCGTAATTTGTTGGCTTTTGAACTGAGCCATCGTATGGGTATGAGCTATACGCCGTATGGTACTGCGGTCGATGTCTTGATGAATGGCGAATATAAGGGTTGCTACCAGCTTTGTGACCAGATTGAAATCAACAAAAAGCGTGTCAATATTACTGAGATGACGCCAGAGGACAACGACGGCGAGGCACTCACAGGAGGCTATCTCATAGAGATTGATGCCTATGCTAATCAAGAGATTTCATGGTTTAATTCCGCCAAAGGCAATCCTGTCACCATCAAATCGCCAGACGATGATGAGATTACCGCCCAGCAGTCGCAGTATATCAAGAATTTTTTCAATCAGATGGAGAAGCAGTGGAGCACTTATCTCGACCTGAACAGCTTCCTGCGTCATTTCCTTGTTGGCGAGCTGTCGGGCAATACGGATACCTATTGGAGTGTTTATATGTATAAGGAACGCAACGATAGTAAGTTGTATACGGGTCCTGTCTGGGATTTTGATCTGGCTTTCAATAACGACCAGCGTATCTATCCCGTTAACAATAAGACTGACTATATTTATCGTAGCGGAGGTAGTTGCGCAGGCAATATGAAGAGCTTTGTCGATAATATCGTCGTCAACGATGCTGCTGCCAAGAAACAGTTGCTGGAGATTTGGGATGAAGTTCGACAGGCTGGACTGACAGAAGAGAACTTGGTTGCTTTCATTGATGCGAAGGAAAAGGAACTCCAGCAGTCACAAACTCTTAATTTTCTGCGCTGGCCTATCCTTAACGAGAAAGTACATCAGAATCCGCAGGCATTAGGAAGCTTCGAGAAAGAAGTGGAAGTAGTGCGTAAGTATATGAAGGAGCGCATCGCCTGGATGGATAAGAAACTGGGCTATACCTACAAACCTAGTGGTATCACAGAGGCAATGGTTGATTTCGCTAAACCTTATCAGGTGTTTACACTCTCTGGTCAACCCTGTGGTCAGAACCTTCAAGCTCTTAGTCCTGGCATTTATGTGGTGCGTCAGGGGCAGCAAGCTCGTAAGATTGTGATAAGATGAAAAAGTCGACATAATATTTGGCTTTTTACTCACTAATTTGTACCTTTGCAGACGTTTTAATTTCAAACATATATTGTAGATATGATTAACATTACATTCCCAGACGGATCTGTTCGCTCGTATGAGCAGGGCGTTACTGGTTTTCAGATTGCAGAGAGCATCTCACCGGCTCTCGCGCGCAGCGTTGTAAGCTGTGGAGTAAACGGCGAGACAGTAGAGCTGAATCGTCCTATCAATGAGGATGCTACCATCGAGCTCTACAAGTTCGACGACGAGCAGGGTAAGCATACCTTCTGGCACACCTCAGCCCACCTTTTGGCCGAGGCTTTGCAGGAGTTGTATCCTGGCATACAGTTCGGTTTCGGACCTGCTGTCGAGAATGGTTTCTTCTATGATGTGCTGTTGAAGGATGGCGAGAGCATCAAGGAGAGCGATTTCCCAAAGATCGAGGCTAAGATGAAGGAGCTGGCTGGTAAGAAAGAGCCCGTAGTTCGCAAGGAGGTTGCTAAGGCTGATGCCTTGAAGCAGTTCGCTGCCGATGGTCAGACCTACAAATGCGAACACATCGAGCAGGATCTTGAAGACGGTTCTATCACCACTTATACTCAGGGTAACTTTACCGATCTCTGCCGCGGTCCACACCTCGTGGATACAGGCGAGATCAAGGCTGTTAAGTTGACATCTGTAGCTGGTGCCTTCTGGCGTGGTGATGCCACAAGAGAGCAGATGCAGCGACTCTATGGTATCTCGTTCCCCAAGAAGAAGATGCTCGACGAGTATCTCGAGATGTTGGAGGAGGCCAAGAAGCGCGACCACCGTAAGATTGGTAAGGAGATGGAACTCTTTATGTTCTCTGATAAGGTAGGTAAGGGTCTCCCCATCTGGTTGCCAAAGGGCACTGAGCTCCGTCTGCGCCTGCAGGATCATCTGCGCAAGGTTCAGAAGCGTTTCGGTTATCAGGAAGTGATTACTCCGCATATTGGTTCTAAGAACCTCTACGTTACCTCTGGTCACTATGCTCACTACGGCAAGGACTCATTCCAGCCAATCCATACACCTGAGGAGGACGAGGAGTACATGCTGAAACCCATGAACTGTCCTCACCACTGCGAAATCTTCGCTTGGAAGCCACGTTCATACCGCGATCTGCCTCTGCGTATCGCTGAGTTCGGTACCGTTTACCGTTATGAGCAGAGTGGTGAGCTTCACGGATTGACCCGTGTTCGTTCGTTCACACAGGACGATGCCCACCTGTTCTGTCGTCCCGACCAGGTTAAGCAGGAATTCCTGAACGTTATGGATATCATCGGCATCGTGCTGACCGCCTTCGGATTCAACTTCGAGGCTCAGATTTCTCTGCGCGATCCTAACGACCACGAGAAATATGTAGGTACCGACGAAGACTGGGCTCTGGCCGAGAAGGCTATCGTAGAGGCTTGTCAGGAGAAGGGTCTGCCCGCTAAGGTTGAATACGGCGAGGCCGCATTCTATGGTCCTAAGCTCGACTTTATGATTAAGGATGCTATTGGTCGTCGTTGGCAGCTGGGTACTATCCAGGTAGACTACAACCTGCCTAAGCGTTTCAACCTTGAGTATACCGATGAGGACAACCAGAAGAAGACACCTGTTATGATTCACCGTGCACCATTCGGTTCTATGGAGCGTTTCTGCGCTGTATTGATTGAGCACACTTCAGGTCACTTCCCACTCTGGCTCACACCTGATCAGGTAGCCATTCTGCCTCTGTCGGAGAAGTATAACGACTATGCTCAGCAGGTAGCCAAGAAGTTCGATATGGGTGGTGTTCGTGCTACTGTAGATATGCGTAACGAGAAGCTGGGTCGTAAGATTCGCGACAACGAGCTGAAGCGCATTCCTTACATGGTAATCGTGGGCGAGAAGGAAGCTGCCGATGGCACCGTAGCCGTACGTCCTCAGGGCGGTGGCGAGCAGACTGTGATGACTATCCAGCAGTTTATTGACCATATCAATGCTGAAGTGGCTGATATGACTAAGGACTTTTAATCGTTAGTTTCGATTATAATCGATAAGAGGGCAGTTTGCGTACAGCAAACTGCCTCTTTTTTGTGTTGCCATTTCTGACTTTTATTTCATACGATGAGTCATTTTGGGCAAGCAAATCAGTAAGGTGTAAAATCTACACAGAAGAAAATACTTTACAATGCTTAACAATTGTTTTAAGATTGGTTGATTAATGAATGTTGTGAATTTTTATGAATAACAAGAAGTGATGTTCGTGGACTCCGGATTAAATATAAGTGCGTTGGTCATGCTTCGTAGGCTTATTGCTTGCTAGACGACTGGTGTTGTTTTCTGTGATCGTATTGAATAGAGTGAAGGGTAGGGGAGTGTCTGTGATTAAATGTGGATAACTGTCAAGATGATACGTCCTCATTAAAAATGGACATTATAAAACGATGTAATGATTGCTGTATTATGTAAAATAAATGGAATGTTTGTTGTGTGAGGAGAAA
Source organism: uncultured Prevotella sp. (assembly GCA_947164965.1). Taxonomy (GTDB): domain Bacteria; phylum Bacteroidota; class Bacteroidia; order Bacteroidales; family Bacteroidaceae; genus Prevotella. The sequence continues at coordinate 25,797 of CAMUYR010000034.1, forward strand.
TGATTGGTATAAAATGGCCGGAAAGAGGTGTTCTGGGAGCAAAACAAGAGACCGCAGTGGGTAGCGGCCTCTTGTTTTTGATAGTTTGTAATGTATTGATAATGAGTGTTTTATTGTCTATTATTTTAAGTGACGCGTTAAATATTGACTTTCCATGAGCCATTCTTGTTGGCCCCCACGCGTTCGATGATTCCTTTCTTGCGTAACCCCGCTAAAATCTTGTTAATACCGGCCTCTGACAGCTGTAGGCGAAGGGAGAGTGTGCCAATGGTAATGTGTGAATCACTGGCGAGAAGCTTGACAACACGTTGCTCAGACTTGGAAAGCTGTGCCTCTACGTCTTCATTTATGGTGTTTTCTGGCACGTTATCCTTTACTTTTTCTCTATTTTTATTCTTTACTTTATTCTCTACTTTATTCTTTACTTCCTGTTGTACGGTATCCAATAAACAACGCAAAATAAACTCGATGAAATGGGTAGTTTTTGCGGTTTCACTGAGATAAGCTAAAGTGCGTCGATATTCCTGTTGGCGCTCTACAACCATTGTTTCAAAGGGGAGACCTGCTAAAATCGGGCGCCAACGAGTCAATAGAAGGGTCTGCCAATACAGTCCCAGGCGTTCGTTACCTTCTGAAAACGGATGAATTGATGCTAATTCGTAATGAAAAATACAACTATAGATGAGCGGATGATCCTCGGTATGAGTTAACCAATCGAAGAGCATCGACATGTGTAAACGAACACGCTGATCGTCTTGATTGTAACGTCCCACTCCATTGCTCAATCCGTCGACTAATTTCTCGTGAGCACGAAGAAGGTCGTTCTCTTGGAAAGGGTCAAATGTCTCTTCCTGATTCTTTGTGGTTGTTTTTTTTAGAGTTTCAAGTATTCCGATATGTTCTGAAATTTCAGAAATCAGATTAAGAGTTTCTGATGAAATGTGATAAGATGGTGTAAACATAAAACTTTACATTTTTATTTATTATTTATCGTTTTAGACCTAATATGTAGTGTGCAATTTGAACTAAAGTACCATATTTGCACGAATTATCACATGCAAAAGTAATTATTTTGTTGGCTTTTATTGCAACAAAACTAGGATTTTTATATTTTTATGATGCTTTTTTAGGTATTTATTCTTTCTTTTCCCCTTTTTTCTTGTCTTATACCTCCCCTTCAGAGTTTACCGGCACTAAACTGGTAGTTTACCGTAACTAAACTCCTAGTTTGCTTACTTCAAACTCCCCGTTTAATACGTCCAATTTATATGTGTATATACATGCAAAAGATGAAGTGCGATTGCAAAAAAATGAGGCTGTCCGATTGGGCAGCCTCATTGTTATTGTGACGTAATGGAGTGGGGGATTACTCGCCCTTCTCCATCTTAGCCTTCAACTCAGCGAGTACGTCGATGTCGCCCAGCGTGGTGCTGGCAGCTACGTTCTCAATCTTTGGAGCGTCGTCCTTCTTAGCGGCACGAGTCTTCTTGGCAGCGGCCTTCTTCTCCTCACGAGCGGGATCCTCGAAGGTGCGGCTGTGAGAGAGGATGATGCGCTTGCTCTCCTTGTTGAACTCGATAACCTTGAAGGGCAGAACCTCACCAGCCTTAGCCTGTGAACCGTCCTCCTTCTGGAGGTGCTTAGGAGTAGCGAAGCCTTCTACGTTCTCGTCGAGAGCGACAACGGCACCCTTCTCCATGAGTTCTGTGATCTTACCATCGTGGATTGAACCAACGGTGAACTTCTCCTCGAATACATCCCAAGGATTGTCCTCGAGCTGCTTGTGACCGAGTGAGAGACGACGGTTCTCCTTGTCGATGTCGAGTACGACAACGTCGATCTCTGCACCAACCTGAGTGAACTCAGAAGGATGCTTAACCTTCTTGGTCCAGCTGAGGTCGCTAATGTGAATCAGACCGTCAACACCTTCCTCAAGTTCTACAAATACACCGAAGTTGGTGAAGTTGCGAACCTTAGCAACGTGCTTGCTGCCAACAGGATACTTAACCTCGATAGCCTCCCATGGATCCTCACGCAACTGCTTGATGCCGAGTGACATCTTGCGCTCGTCGCGGTCCAAGGTCAGGATAACAGCCTCTACATCTTCGCCGACTTTCAGGAACTCCTGAGCTGAACGGAGGTGCTGGCTCCAAGACATTTCTGAAACATGGATGAGACCCTCAACACCAGGCTGTACCTCAACGAATGCACCGTAGTCAGCGATAACGACTACCTTACCCTTTACGTGGTCGCCAACCTTGAGGTTAGCATCCAAAGCATCCCAAGGATGAGGAGTGAGCTGCTTCAGACCGAGAGCGATGCGACGCTTCTCGTCGTCGAAGTCGAGGATAACAACATTGATCTTCTGGTCGAGCTCAACAACCTTGTGAGGATCGTCTACGCGACCCCAAGAGAGATCTGTAATGTGAATGAGTCCGTCTACACCGCCAAGGTCTACGAATACACCGTAAGAAGTGATGTTCTTGACAACACCCTCGAGGATTTGACCCTTCTCGAGCTTGCCAATGATCTCCTTCTTCTGAGCCTCCAACTCGGCCTCGATGAGAGCCTTGTGAGAAACTACTACGTTGCGGAACTCCTGGTTGATCTTCACGATCTTGAACTCCATCGTCTTTCCTACGAACTGGTCGTAGTCGCGTATTGGATGAACGTCGATCTGAGAACCGGGCAGGAAGGCCTCGATGCCGAATACGTCGACAATCATACCACCCTTTGTGCGGCACTTGATGTAGCCCTGGATAACCTCCTGAGCATCGAGAGCCTCGTTGACGCGATCCCAGCTCTTAGAGAGGCGAGCCTTCTTGTGACTGAGTACGAGCTGACCTTTCTTGTCCTCGGCATTTTCAACATACACCTCAACGGTGTCGCCTGCCTTCAGGTCAGGGTTGTAGCGGAATTCGGAAGCGGGGATGATACCGTCGCTCTTGTAGCCGATGTTCACAACTACTTCTTTCTTGTCCACGCTGATGACAGTACCGTCAACAACCTGATGCTCGCTTACTTTGTTCAGCGTCTCATCATAAGCCTTGTCGAGCTCTTCCTTGCTGACGTTGGCAACTGTGCCATTCTCAAACTCGTCCCAGTTGAAGTCCTGTAATGGCTGGACGTTCTTTGTTAATTTTGACATAATAAATAAATACTGTGCCCCTCGTTTGTTTGTCGGGGCGGGGTCTGAACAGACGTTTACCAGACCATCTTTAAAGGGTTAATAATAGATAGGAGTCAGCGCCTGTTCCGGCCCCTATTTCCCCCTTCGGGGGATAAAGCGGCTGCAAAGGTACAAAAAAGATGTAAGATGGAAGAAGGAAGAAGAGTGTCCGAAGAAGGATTTATGGATTTTTAACTTTTTTATCCTTCTTTTGCTTGGTTTTCTTCTCTTTTCGAATGCCAAAGAGATCGTTGAGGCCACTGAAATCCTTCTTCATGATGATGCCAATACCTTGTGTGTTCAGCGACGAACGGGTGAAGTAACGGTCGTTGGTCTGGTTATATACTTTAAGGGCCAGGTTGCCATTGGGGAAAAGCAGGTATCGGATGTCGAAATCGCCGATAAACGACGGGGTTGCAGTCGTGGCATTATCGCGATAGCCGAACTGACCGTTAATCAACAGGCGGTTATTGAGCATTCGTCCGCTGACCAGTCCTTCGTATTCAGCATTGTTCCATCCCTCGTCGCCCGTTGAGATATTAGCGCCAAAGTTCCAGTTGTTGCTCTTGATGACATTGTTGAGCATGCTGTTCAGCTGTCCGCTGATGGTCCCTGACAGGAGACTCTGCATGGCCAGCGACGTTTTGCTCTGTCCTGTATCTTCATTTCCTGCGTTGTTGGCCTGCTGCGGATAGAATCGTCCTACTGCCAACAGATAGATAACCTGCTGGTTCATTTCCTCTTCGCTATTGATGATAGAACGCACCATCTGTTTTTCGTCAGAGTTGACGTTTGGCATGTCGATATCGAAGTCGACCAAAGGCTGTCGAGGCTGCCCTGTGATATTCATGAGACAGTTGACGCGTACGGAATTAGAGAACGAACGGCCTACGTTAAGGTCGGACAGCGACACACCATTCACAGTATGTACTGCCTGCATGTTAAGCGAAGCGTCGTAAGGATCGCCACCGAATACAATCGTTCCGCCCTCGTTGAATACAAAATTCTTCTTGATGATATTCTGAATGGTGATGCCGTAAGTACCCTCCGTAATGCGATAGGTTCCAAACATTGAGAATCCACCTTTATTATAATAGGTGCAATGCAGGTCGCCAGTACCCTTCAGCGTGATGTAATCGTTGGTGTGAGCGTCCATGAGCAGTCGCACGGTGGCATCGGGCGTTGCGTTGATACGGATCTGTATATTGAAGTCGGAACGGAAGTCGCGATCGTCTGTAACAGGCTTGGGCTGAGATATCTGCTTGAGTGTGTCGCTGGGTGCCTTCACCTTGTCCTTACCCCATTCTATAAATTCCTGGTTGGTGATAGCGTCGGGCGAAGCTGCGTTATAGACGAAGACAGTGCCCGGTTGAGGAGTCACGTCCGCCATGATTAAAGTCTCGTTGGCTCGCCCCATGATAGCAGCACGTCCTTGTGCAAAGACGGTGCCATAGAACGTATCTTCGCCAAAGTCCTTGAAGTCGTAAGCCAATAAATTCTGGGCATCGACATAAATATCAAAGGTCAGATTGGTCAGATTGATATGGTGAATACCTCCCGACATAATGCCCAGATTGCCATATTTGTCGTAGATGGGACATTGTGCAAACTCAATCTCGTTCGGTACGATTCGAAGCGTGTCGTTGCGCAGTTCATATTCGCATCCCAGCGTTTTCACATAAGCCTTGCCATTGAGCACCAACTGTCCTGTCAAGTTGATGGCATCCAGAGGTCCGATGAGTCTGACGGCACCAGAGCCGTGCCCGTGAACCCAACCTGTAAAACTGTCGGTAAACGACTGGGCGAAGTCGAGGTGTGTACCTTCAGCACGAATAGCCAGATTGATGCTGTCGCGTGCTGGCGTGACATAACCGTCGATGTAGGTCATGGCGTCAGGTCCGTCGTCGGCAATCGCGTGAATATCAATTTGTTGCAGTCTTGGGTTCCAGTCGACCTTGGCATCGAGCACACCCATGCGCCCGTTCTCAAACTTAAACTGATCAACCTTCAGACGGGCATTGGCCTGCAGTGAATTGAAGATGCCGCTGAGCGATGCCGTACCAGTAGCGAGACCACTGAAGGAAACGGCATCGAAATCGACGAGGCTGAGTACGTAGTCGACATCAATTTCTCGCATGTTGACACTGACGGAGTCGAGCTCGCTTTCCGAGGCTGTACCGTTCAGTAAGAGGTATTGCTGCTCGTGTCGCAGAGCAAAATCGTTGATGTCTATATGCTTCGCGGCATACGTAATCTTACAGGGCTCCAGTTTCCATTCCGAATTCTTGATGGTTACAGTAGACGGCGCAATGTTGATATGTGCTGTCTGCTTGCCATCGAGTGCTGTGTCAAAGACACTCATGACAGTCACCTTGCCACTCATGAGTTCCTTGGCGTGATTATCCCACAGCAGTGCAGTGGTAAGACGGTTATTATAAGCTGAACCGTTGACGTGAACGTCCAGATTGTCACCATTTGGTACGATCTTCGTGATACTGAGGTCGTAAAGTAGTGTGTTGATGGGCGTCATGATGCTAATGTGTCCCTGTCGGTATTCGTCGTCTTTATATGAGAAGTGGGGCAGTTCGCCCTCTATGGAAATCTGTTGCTGATGGTCGTTCACCTCGCCCTGCAGCGTCATAGGCTGATGCAGCTTGACGGGCAGTTTCAGCAGGTGTTCTATCCAGTCGCTACGATGGATGTTGGCATTGAATGTGAAATCGTTTTGTGGCTTCTGGCTGCTCTTGCGGAGTCCTGGCAGGGTGGGCAACTTGTCGGCAATGAAATTGGTGAAACTCTGCGACAGCGTTTCGTAGTCGAAGTCGCCCGTAATCTCTGCATGTCCGAAGTCGCTGTCCAAGGTTACATAGTGTACCTCGTCCTGATAGCCCGATTCTACATGCAACTGTTGCATTTGATAATGCTCCTGTGGCGACAACAGCGTGAAGTCCTTGATGTCGACACTGCCTACGGCATCTCTAATGCTGCTGGCTTTGTAGTTAGCGCTGATGGTGCCAGAAAAACTGCCTTCGCCCCACTGGTCGCTGAGATGAATAGCCTGCGGTGCCAGCCTGTGGATAGCAGCCTCAATCATGATATCGCTCGTCTTGCCCGCCTGTTTGATCTGTCCCTCTATGTCGAGACCAATGTGAGGGTCGTCGATGGTCAGCTTGCCGGCTATGTCATCGGCTGAGTACGAACCGTTCACGTCGATGTTCTTGTACTGATAACCGTTATAGTCGAATTGATGTACGAGTCCTTTGGCTGCCACTTGTGGTTTTCCTCCCTTTGGCAGCGTCCCGTTCAGCTGAATTTCTGCGGCAATCTGTCCGAAATTATTGTCATCCAACAGGCGCTGAAGATTGATGCCCTTCGTGTCAAACTGAGCCGTAAACTTACGGTCGGTACCCATGTCGAAAGCCAGCGTGGCATCACCGGCGTCTGTCTGCAGATCAGTATGTGCACGCAGCGACTCCACACCCGTTCCATTGACAACTCCTTTCATGTGCATACTGCCCATACGGGTGAGCACAGGGGGAATGTCTGCCTGGCGTCCTTTCAAGTTTTGTGAGATGAAATCGATGGTATGGGCAGATAGCGAAATGTCGTGAATATTCGCCATCCATCTGGGATTGTCGGCCTTGAGCGATTGTACCCATCCGCCAGCATTGATGGTGATGTCGCCCGACGGTGAGCTGACCAAGAGGCTGGGGATGTTGATGTCGTCGCCCTTTCCTTCGAAGTTGCTGGATAACAGCACCTTGCTGCCAAACGTGTTAAGCGAAGGCAGCAGGAATGACAGGTCGGAAAATGTGATGGACGACGGGTCGATAGTTCCTTGATACCTGAGTGATGGCAACACGAAGTGGTCGCCACGGAACCGATACGATGCCTCGATGCTGGGGATGGAGATGTCGGTATGAGGCATGTTCAGCTTGAAGTCGTGCAATTGACACATTGACCGTCCTGCCTCCAGTTTCATGCTGAGTCGCTGCAGGTTCAGTCCTGACTGTTCTTTCAGCGACAGGCGCTTCATGTTGACATTGATAGAGTCCTGCGTCAGCGTCTTGAGGATGATATGTGCACTGATATCCGAGAAGTTCAAGTGGTTGGCATTCAGCTGTCCTGGCGTTGTCGGAAGGTCCAGTCGGTCGTATTTGATCCTCGAGCGACGTATGATGAGCGAGTTGATACGCAGGTCGAGCGGTGATGTGCTGGTGGTATCTTTCGATGCCAGCGAATCGAGTACAAACTGGAAGTTAGGCTTGCTGTCAGCATCTTTCTGATAGAGGCGGGCATTCAGTCCGAATATCTGTGCTGTGGCTATGGAAATCTTTCCCTGGGCTATCGAGGGAATGTCCATACGTGCTGACAGGCGTGTGGCCCAAAGCATATCGCGATGGCTCTGGTCTTTAATCTGGATATTGTAAAGCGAAAGATGGTTGAACAATCCCACCTGAATACGCTCAATGCTGACGTTAGTACCCAGTTTCTCTGCCAGCAATTGCGAAGCTTTCCGTCCAAGATAGTTCTGAATGGCTGGTATGTTAGTGGTGAATGTGACCAAGAGGTATAGACCCAAAGCGGTCCATACAATGATGTTCAGTATGTTCTTAAAGAGCTTCAAAACTGACAATCCGAGATAGCAAAACTTTCGTCCTGCCGTAAATTTGCTACAAAATTACATTAAAAAGTTGTGAAGCGTGAATATTTCGTCCACTTTTTGTGTCTAGTATGCTTTTTTTTTATTAATTTTGCACCATTCAATAGAGAAAGCTATTCAAAAATCATTATAGTTATATTCATGGCAAATGTAATCAAGTTACACAAAGGCCTGGACATTCACCTCCAAGGACGCGCTGAGGAAAAACTCATTCAGCTGAAGTCGAACGGCAAGTATGCACTTGTTCCTGACGACTTTGAAGGAGTTACTCCGAAAGTGGTTGTCAAAGAGGGTGATAAGGTCAAGGCCGGGGATGCTTTGTTTGTCAACAAGCAATATCCCGAAGTGAAGTTTGCCTCGCCAGTAAGCGGCACAGTCCGCGAGGTGGTGCGTGGTGAACGCAGGAAAGTGCTCTGCATCAAGGTCGATGCTGACGCTCAGCAGGAGTTTACGGACTTCGGCAAGAAGGATGTCAGCACGCTGAGTGGCGAGCAGGTGATTAACGCATTGCTGGAAGCAGGTATCTTTGGATACATCAACCAGTTGCCTTATGCTGTGTCAACCAATCCTGGTGTGCAGCCCAAGGCAATTTTTGTATCTGCCCTGCGCGACAAGCCTCTGGCTGCCAGCTTCGACTATGAGGTAAAGGGTCAGGAAGCTGATTTTCAGACGGGTCTGACCGCTCTGTCGAAGATTGCCAAGACCTATCTTGGTTGCGGTGTTCACTCCAGTTTTGAGAACTACAAGGATGCTGAGGTTACCGTGTTCGACGGCAAGTGCCCCGCTGGTAATGTGGGTGTTCAGGTGAACAACATCGACCCGGTGAACAAGGGTGAGGTGGTTTGGACCATCGGCGATCCTACCGTTGTGTTGTTTATTGGCCGTTTGTTCAATACGGGCAAGGTAAACCTGACCAGGCGAGTAGCTCTTTGCGGTAGCGAGATTACGAATCCTGCTTACGTGGATATGCTGGTAGGTGAGGAGCTCTCTACACTGCTCTCTAACAGCTACGATGCCGGCAAGAGCGTACGCATTATTAATGGTAACGTGCTTACGGGTAAGCCAACAACTAAGGATGGATTTCTTGGTGCTCACACTTCTGAGATTACCGTTATCCCTGAGGGTGACAAGGCCGACGAGATGCTGGGTTGGATTCTGCCTCGTTTCAAGCAGTTCTCGGTTAACCGCAGCTACTTCTCTTGGCTCTGTGGCAAGAAGGACTATGCTCTTGATGCCCGTATCAAGGGTGGTGAGCGCCACATGATTATGAGCGGCGAGTACGACAAGGTGTTGCCAATGGATATCTATGGCGAGTATCTCATCAAGGCCATCATCGCTGGCGATATAGACCGTCAGGAGGCTCTGGGTATCTACGAGGTAAGTCCTGAGGACTTCGCTCTCGCGGAGTTCGTGGATAGCTCTAAGCTGGAGCTGCAACGTATTGTCCGTGAAGGTCTTAACATCCTCCGTAAAGAAAACGCATAACGAATATGAAAGCATTAAGGAATTATTTGAATAAGGTAAAGCCGAACTTCGAGGAGGGTGGCAAGCTGCATGCTTTCCGTTCGATTTTCGACGGCTTCGAGACCTTCCTTTATGTGCCGAATGACACAGCAAAGGCTGGTGGCGTGAACATTCACGACGCCATCGACTCGAAGCGTATTATGAGTATGGTGGTCATCGCCCTGATGCCCGCTATGCTGTTTGGTATGTACAACATCGGTTACCAGAACTATCTCGCTGCAGGCACACTCGCAAGCGCAAGCTTCTTCGAGATCTTCATGTTTGGTTTCCTCGCTGTTCTGCCAAAGATTCTGGTATCTTACATCGTAGGTCTTGGCATCGAGTTTGCCTGGGCTCAGTGGAAGGGTGAGGAGATCCAGGAGGGTTACCTCGTATCTGGTATCATCATCCCGCTGATTATTCCTATCGGTTGTCCGCTGTGGATGCTGGCTCTGGCTTGTGCCTTCTCAGTGATCTTCTGTAAGGAGATCTTTGGTGGTACGGGTATGAACATCTTCAATCCTGCCATCGCAGCTCGTATGTTCCTGTTCTTCGCCTATCCTTCAAAGATGACGGGTGATACCGTCTGGGTGGCTCAGGACTCAATCTTCGGACTGGGAAACACGCTGCCTGACGGATTTACCGCTGCTACACCTCTCGGACAGATGGCTCAGGGTATCGATCCCAGCGCTTCTATCTGTGACATGATCTGTGGTTTCATCCCCGGTTCTATCGGTGAGACATCGCTTATCGCTATTGCCATTGGTGCCATTATCCTGTTGTGGGCTGGTATCGCTTCTTGGCGTACGATGCTGAGCGTGTTTGTTGGTGGTGCTGTTCTCGCATGCATCTTCGAGCAGACTGGTCAGTCGATGACTTGGTGGCATCACTTCGTACTTGGTGGCTTCGCCTTCGGTGCTGTTTTCATGGCAACAGACCCTGTTACCTCTTGCCGCACTACTACAGGTCAGTATATCTACGGCTTCCTCATTGGTGCTATGGCCATCATCATCCGTGTGATGAATGCCGGTTATCCTGAGGGTATGATGCTCGCCATCTTCTTTGGTAATATGTTTGCTCCAACGATCGACCATTTCATCGTTGAGCGCAATATCAGCAAACGCTTAAAGAGAGGAGGTACAAAATGAAACTGAATACGAATTCTAACGCGTACATTATAATATATAGCGCGGTGCTCGTTGTCATCGTGGCCTTCCTGCTGGCTTTCGTCTATCAGGCATTGAAGCCTATGCAGGATGCTAACGTTGCCCTCGACATTAAGAAACAGATTCTCTATTCGCTGAACATCCGCGACTTGGACGGTGCTGAGGCTGAGGCTAAATATGCCGAACTCGTTAACGACACGATGGACATGATGGGTCAGAAGATTCTCATGGCCGAGATTAACGAAGAGCCCATCATGATTTACGAAATGAAGGGTATGGGTCTCTGGGGTGGCATTAGCGGCTATATGTCTGTTCGTTTCGATCCTGAAAAGGACGGTTTCTCTGTCTATGGTGCTTACTTCAACCATGAGAGCGAGACAGCCGGTCTTGGAGCTGAGATTAAAGACTCACAGGAATGGCAGGAGAAGTTCATCGGAAAGCGTATCCTCGATGACGAGGGCAAGCATGTGGTACTATCTGTCGTGAAGAAAGTGGAGGACCCCGAGTGCCAGGTTGACGTGGTGACGGGTGCCACTCTGACCTCTAATGGTGTCGACGAGATGATCAAGCGTACCTTCGGCCTTTGGACGGGTGAGTACGATATCGACATGGACGAGGGCGAACTAGAGAAGCTTATGCTCAAGATGGCCTTGGGTAAGGATTCCATCAGCGATGCTGAAATGGAGAGGATGATTAAAGTGAAAAAGGTAAAGGAGGAATAAACTATGGCATTATTCAGTAAACAAAATAAAGAGGTCTTTACTAACCCGTTGAATGTAGATCATCCTATCCTTGGACAGGTATTGGGTATCTGCTCGGCTCTGGCAGTCACCAGTCAGCTGAAGCCTGCCATCGTGATGGGACTGGCTGTTACCGTGATTACGGCCTTCTCAAACGTGATTATCTCGATTATCCGCAACACCATTCCTAACCGCATCCGTATCGTGGTGCAGCTGGTGGTGGTTGCTGCGCTCGTGACCATCGTCTCTCAGATTCTGAAGGCTTTCGCCTACGACGTCAGCGTTCAGCTCTCTGTATATGTCGGTCTGATTATCACCAACTGTATCCTCATGGGTCGTCTCGAGGCGTTTGCCATGCAGAACAAGCCTTGGCCTTCTTTCCTCGATGGTGTGGGCAACGGTCTTGGCTATGCTATGATTCTGGTCATCGTGGGTGCTGTTCGTGAGTTGCTCGGACGTGGTTCTCTTCTGGGCTTTCAGGTGATTCCTGATGCCTGCTACGACTTCGGCTATGTCAACAATGGTATGATGACGATGCCAGCTATGGCGCTCATCCTCGTTGGCTGTGTGATTTGGGTACATCGTGCTTACTTTTATAAGGAGAAATAAGATATGGATCATATAATTTCATTACTGTTTCGTTCGATTTTCGTCGACAATATGATCTTCGCTTTCTTCCTCGGCATGTGCTCATATCTGGCTGTGTCGAAGACGGTGAAGACATCTATGGGACTCGGACTCGCTGTGACCTTCGTGTTGACGGTGACCGTTCCTGTGAACTATCTGTTACAGACCAAGGTGCTGGGTCCCGACTGCCTCGTTGCAGGTGTCGACCTGAGCTACCTGTCATTTATCCTCTTTATCGCTGTCATCGCGGGTATGGTGCAGCTGGTGGAGATGACAGTAGAAAAATACTCGCCATCACTCTACGCTGCGCTGGGTATCTTCCTGCCTCTGATTGCCGTAAACTGCGCCATCATGGGTGCTTCGCTCTTCATGCAGCAGCGCATCCTCATGGATCCATCTAACTCTCAGGCTATCACCTCTATCCTCGATGCCGTTGTCTATGGCTTCGGCTCAGGTCTTGGTTGGACGCTGGCCATCGTGGCGATGGGTGCCATCCGCGAAAAAATGCAGTACTCGGACGTTCCCAAGCCCCTGCAGGGCCTCGGCATCGTCTTTATTACTGTCGGCCTCATGGCTATGGCGATGATGTGCTTCAGCGGTTTGAATATTTAATGTTTAATGTTAAATGTTTAATGTAGAAACATGGCACAGTTTATTGCATATAGTATAGGAGTATTCCTCCTGGTGATCATCCTCCTGGTGATCGTCCTGCTCGTAGCGAAGAAATATCTCTCGCCCTCGGGCAATGTGAATATTGAGATCAATGGCGACCGTACCATCTCTGTGGCCCAGGGCAACAACCTGATGGCGACGCTCAATCAGAACGGCATCTTCCTGCCCAGTGCCTGCGGTGGTAAGGCCTCTTGCGGACAGTGTAAGGTACAGGTGCTTGAGGGTGGGGGAGAAATCCTCGACAGTGAAAAACCTCACTTCACACGTAAGCAGATCAAGGACCACTGGCGCTTAGGCTGTCAGTGTAAGGTTAAGGGCGACTTGAAGATCCACGTCGACGAGAGTATCCTTGGCGTTAAGGAGTACGAGTGTACCGTTATCTCCAACAAGAACGTGGCTACGTTCATCAAGGAGTTCAAGGTACAGCTGCCTCCGGGCGAGCACATGGACTTCCTGCCTGGCTCTTACGCTCAGATCAAGATTCCTAAGTTCGA
>CAMUYR010000035.1 GCA_947164965.1 uncultured Prevotella sp.
CAACGACCCCGAGATTACAAATCACGTGCTCTGGCCAACTGAGCTAAAGAGGCTTGCTCTAAGCATCCGCTCACCGATTGGAGTCTTTATATCGGAAAGCGGATGCAAAGGTAGGCATTATTTTTGAAATACCAAAACTTTTCGAGGTTTTTTTTATCTATTTCTCAATTTTTCCTTGAATTTTTGCAATTGAACCCGCATTGAATCAACACAAAGGTCGGTACATTCCTCAAAAGTATCACTTGTCTTCTCCACAAACAAAGTACTTCCAGGCACCGTAACCGTCATGCTCACCTCCTTATTCTGAGCAGTAGCCGGTTTAACCACTTTACATTGGACCTCTACTTTCTGAATATCTTCAAATGTTTTTTCCAACTTGGCGACCTTCTTTTCGATGAACGCCTCTAATTTCTCAGTAGCGTCGAAGTGAATCGACTGAATCTTAATTTCCATAGTTACCTCCTACTTTAAAGGGTAAATAAATAAGGTTAAGCCCTTGGATGGGCATTCTCATATACTTTTTTTAATTGTTCGAACGTTGTATGCGTATAGATCTCCGTAGTAGCCACACTTTCGTGCCCCAACAACTTTCGCACGCTTTCCAGTCCCGCCCCATTGTTAAGCATAGCAGTAGCAAACGAATGGCGGAGCACATGCGGTGACTTCTTCTTAAGCGTGGTAGTTTTTGAAAGATACTTCTTCACAATGGTCTCCACTTGACTGCGCGTGATGCGGCAACCTTTATTGTTAAGCAGAAGTGCTGAGTCATTGGCTGAAGACCGCTCATCCCGTTGTTGCAGATACTCCTTAAGTGTACTTTCCAACTCGTTTCCGAAAGGAATGATACGCTGCTTATTTCTCTTGCCCGTCACCTTCAACTGGCAATTTACAAAATCTACATCCTGATTATTAAGACCCACTAACTCAGCCAAGCGAATACCTGTTTCATATAATAATATAATAATGGTACGCGCGCGAAGGTCGTCATACGAGTCACCCCACATTTCTGGCAAATCAATCAGACGATTCATCTCAGCCTCTCTCACAAACTGCGGTAACGGCTTTTGCTTTTTCGGACCTTTCACATTGTATGCCGGGTCAGCAGAAACAAGGTTTCGCGAGAGAGCAAAGCGAAAAAAGGAACGCACAGCACTCAAACAGTTATTCACTGTGGATGCCATGTCGCCTTTATCCATCATACTCTCCATCCAGTCACGGATGATGTCCGAGTCTACCGACTCCCAAGAGAGATGACTTTCTCGATTTTTGAAATACGACTCAAAGTCCCTCAGACTTCTCTCGTAATTGCGTACAGTGAGCTCCGAACGATTCCGCTCATAACGCAAGTAGTTCAAAAAATCTTCTATGATCATATTCGTTGCATCTCTATTTCGGCAACGAATTTACGGAAAATAATCGAAACTACCAAATTTTTCGCGTACTTTTTTATTCTTCAGTGGCGCGAAGCTTCTGTACGTAAATAGCGTGCTCCATCTTCAGGCGCTTCAGTACAGATGGTTTGTCGAACTGCTGACGTGAGCGGAGTTCCTTTACAACACCTGTCTTTTCGAACTTTCTCTTAAACTTCTTGAGGGCCTTCTCGATGTTCTCGCCTTCTTTTACGGGTACAATAATCATTTGTTTTTTTGCTTTAAAATTTAAATTAGACATATGCCTTCGGGCACAGGTGCCACGAAAAGCGGGTGCAAAGTTACAACATTTTTGTGAAACGAGCAAATCTTTTACTGATTTTATTAAAAAAAAGTTATTTTTGCCTCTCTTTTCATTCTAATTAGGGGGTTTGGGGTTTACCGGCACTAAACTCGGAGTTTACCGGTACTAAACTCGAGGTTTACCGGCACTAAACTCAGAGTTTAATATTGGCCCTTTTTTAACTATAACTCTTGAGTGTTCGCTCGCAACCACTCTGACTCGTCAGCATCCAGATAGGGCGAGAGTCGCTCGCGGACAGTAGCGTGGTACTGATTGAGCCAAGCAATTTCCTCAGGTGCCAGCATGTCGACGATGATAGGGGCAGTATCGATAGGACAAAGCGTCAACGACTCGAACTGCAGGAATCTCCCAAATTCCGTTTCCTTGTAGGGCGTCACCAAAAGCGTATTCTCGATGCGGACGCCAAACTTACCTTCCAAGTAGATGCCTGGTTCATCAGTTACCGTCATTCCAGCCACAAGTGGTGCTGGCTTCCACTCCATACGAATCTGATGAGGACCCTCGTGGACATTCAGATAAGAGCCTACACCGTGTCCAGTACCGTGCAGATAGTTCAGACCTTCGCGCCATAGAGCTTGGCGAGCAAGGACGTCGAGCTGAGTGCCGCTAGCACCAGAAGGAAACTTGCAGAGCTCTATCTGGATGTGTCCTTTCAGAACGAGAGTATAGATACGTTTCTGCTCTTCAGTCAAAGGACCTAGGGCAATCGTGCGGGTGATGTCTGTCGTTCCGTCTAAATACTGCGCTCCGCTATCCAGAAGCAGGAATCCTTCTGGTTTCAAGGGGATATCCGTCTCTGGCGTTGCCTCGTAGTGAACGATAGCCCCATGCGTCTCATAGCCCGCAATCGTATCGAACGATATATCGCGAAACAAAGGTTGCTCAGCACGAAGAGACGCCAATTTTTCAGAGACCGAAAGTTCCGTCTGACCACCAGCCTCAACAGCAGGTTTCAACCACTTCAGAAACTTAACCATCGCGATGCCGTCTTTCAGCATCGCCGACCTAAAACCCGCTATTTCCTGCTCGTTCTTGACGGTCTTCATCCGTTTAACGGGCGATTCGGCTTCGATGATCTCGCGCGTCACCTGCTTATAAAGCGTATAGTTCACTTCGTCTGGGTCCAACAGGATGTTATACTCAAAGTAATCCTTCAGTCCCTTCTTCACATCCTCATAAGGCGCAACCCCTACCCCTTCAGCCTTGAGATAAGCCTCAACCTCAGACGTCAGCTTCACCTTATTAATAAATAGGGTAACATCTTTAGTCGAAATAAGCAGATAGCTGACGAACACAGGGTTGCAATGCACATCCGTTCCACGAAGGTTCAAGGTCCAGGCAATATCGTCGAGTGCCGACATCAACATACCATCAGCATGCTGCTCTCGCAGGGCTTTGCGAATACGAGTGATTTTATCGCGACAACGCTCGCCTGCATATTCCAACGGATAACGTTCTACAGGATTCTCAGGAATAGCAGGACGTTCAGGCCAAATTGTTTTCAAAGGATCGAGATTAGTGCGCAGCGTGATGCCCCCTTGGCGACGAAGATCAGCAATCAACTCCTTGACGCTATTGGCCGAGTTCACAATTCCATCAACAGCCACCTCGGCACCAGCCCCACATTCACGTCCTATCCACTCGGCGATGGTTGGCGTGCCTTCCACCTTCAGTTTCATCAGCTGATATTCCGTACCCTTGAGTTGTTCTTCGGCAGCTATAAAATAGCGCGAGTCAGTCCACAGGGCGGCAGAAGTCATTGTGACCACAGCCGTTCCTGCCGAACCGTTAAAGCCAGAGATAAACTCGCGACCTTTCCAATGGTCAGGCACATATTCACCCTGATGAGGGTCGGTACTTGGGAATATAAACGCTGCAAGGTGCTCGCGCTTCATCACCTCGCGAAGAGCTTCTAGTCGTTGATTGATATTCATCTGCATCTGATTTTGTCATTTCGAGATTACAAAGGTACGAAATAACCAGCAGAAAATAAGACGATTAACACAGATTAATAATAAAAATCCACTTTATATAAGTCTTTTTTTGTATCTTTGCAGCACTTTAGATAATCAAAACTTATATAATACAATTATGGCATTAACAAACGAGAAATTGACCATCGTCGGTGCAGCCGGTATGATTGGTTCTAACATGGCTCAGACCGCTTTGATGATGGGTCTGACAACTGAGATTTGTCTTTATGACGTTTTCTCTCCAGAGGGTGTTGCTGAGGAGATGCGCCAGAGTGGTTTCGACGATGTAAACATCGTTGCTACAACTGATGCTGAAGAGGCTTTCAAGAATGCTAAGTACATCATCTCTTCAGGTGGTGCTCCACGTAAGGCTGGTATGACCCGTGAGGACCTGCTTGCTGGTAACTGCAAGATTGCTGAGGAGCTCGGTCAGAACATCAAGAAGTACTGCCCAGACGTTAAGCACGTTGTTATCATTTTCAACCCTGCTGACCTTACCGGTCTGGTAACTCTGCTCTACTCTGGTTTGAAACCTGGTCAGGTTACTACACTTGCTGGTCTCGACACAACCCGTCTGCAGAGCGCACTGGCCAAGAAGTTTGGTGTCATGCAGAATCAGATTAAGGGATGTGCTACTTATGGTGGTCACGGCGAGCAGATGGCAGTATTCGGAAGCCATGTAGAGATTGCTGGTCGCAAGCTGACAGACATCATCGGTACTGCTGAGTTCCCAACTGAGGAGTGGGAGCAGATGAAGGTTGACGTCACCAAGGGTGGTGCCAAGATCATCGAGCTTCGTGGACGCAGCTCATTCCAGAGCCCTGCTTATCTCTCAGTTGAGATGATTCGCGCCGCTATGGGTGGTGAGCCTTTCCGTTTCCCAGTTGGAACATACGTTAAGACTGACAAGTACGACCACATCATGATGGCTATGAAGACCACCATGACTGCTGAGGGTGCTAAGTTCGAGGTTCCCCAGGGAACTCCAGAGGAGAATGCTAAGCTTGATCAGAGCTACGAGCACCTCTGCAAGATGCGCGACGAGCTGGTTACTCTGAACATCGTTCCTCCTGTATCTGAGTGGAATAAGATTAATCCAAACCTCTAAGGCGTATTTTGATACACAATAAAAGGGACATTCTTCTGAATGCCCCTTTATTTTTGCTTTCACACAGAATGATGTTATTTCATTCCCATCTCCTTTAGCAAACGATCCGCGTGTCCCCACTGGTCCATCATAAACAACATGTAGCGCACATCCACATTAATGGTTCGTGCCAGCTGACGGTCGAAGAATATATCGCTTGCTAGGCTGTCCCAGTTGCCATCAAACGCCAAACCTAGCAGCTCACCCTTGCCATTAAAGATTGGTGAGCCTGAGTTACCACCTGTGATATCATTATTCGAGAGGAAGCAGAGCTGCATAGTGCCTGTAAGGGCATCAGCATACTTTCCGAAGTCCTTTTGCGACATCAGTTCATGCATGACTGGCTCAGCATAGTATTCAAAGTTCTCATCAGCCTTTTGCATCTTCTCCCACAGCGAACGGGCAGTGGTATAGTAGCCTGAGGGACGTCCACCCAGCGTGTATTCACCAATCTGGCCATACGTCATACGCATTGTGAAATTAGCATCAGAATAGTTGGGCATATCCATCTCCATACGTAGCACAGCCGCACAGAGCAGTCGTTCCTGCTCAGAGATATCAGAGCTGAACTTCCTGATGTCAGCATTAATCTTAGCCATTATCTCGCTGATAGAGACGCCATACATAACACCAATATCCTTGTTATGACCCTCTACGTTGAAATAGATGGGTTCACCACTCTTCATCAACACCGAATTCTTATACAAGGCATTGACATAGGCAGCATAATCACCATGAAAGTCCTGATCGATAGTCTGATAGAAGTCAGGCTGATAGACACTATCAACCTGCTGGCGATAGTTACGAATCAGTGTAGTGAGAAGTTCACAGTCAGTAGCTTCATCCCATTCTTTTGTATTATCGTCGAACATATAATACTGTTCTTCAGGCTTATCCTCTGGACCATTGACGTGCATACCCCAATTGCTGCGCCAGGCACGTGTCGTTATTTCATCGTCGAAGGTATAGAAGGTCTCTCTGAACAATGTGCGCAGACGTGTCAACTTCATGCGCTGCTGATAGAGATCGGCCAACTTATCGAAATCGAGCTCACCTTTCAGATAGCCCGTCGTATCCTGCCACTGACGGATCTTGGCCTCAAACTGCTGCTTCTGCTGAATAAGTCCAATGCTGTCGATACATTTGTTCATACCAATAGAGTTCTTCCAATAGTTGCTACTGTGGGCATACTTCGACTCGTACATGATACGCACGGCTTCTGAAGCACGCATGTGGCGCAACATTACCTCCTGCTTCACTTCGCGAACCTGTACACGTGGTGTATTGATAGCATCGCGACGCTCCTGGATACCATAGCTGCTAAGATAGCGGCTAGTACTGCCAGGATAACCCATAATCATACAGAAATCGCCCGGCTTATAACCATCCATTGCGATAGGAGCCCACGATTGGGGATGATAGGGAACGTTGTCTTTCGAATACTCAGCAGGCCCATTGGTCTTAGGATTGGCATAGATGCGGAACACGGAGAAGTCACACGTCTGACGGGGCCACATCCAGTTGTCTGTCTCGCCACCAAACTTACCCATCGACTTGGGAACAGTGAACACCAGACGCACATCGCCGAAGTCGCGATAAGTGGTCAGGTAGTATTTGTTGCCCTCGTAAAAAGGCTTCACCTCGACACGCAGGGTAGAGTCCTTCTCTTGGATTTCCTTTTGCCATACATTCTCGATGGAATCGACAAAATGCTCCACACGGCTTCGTTTGATTTTATCCAATCCAAGCTTATTCAGTTCATCGGTAACGTCTTTCTGCTCAATCATAAAACTGACGAAGAGGTCTTCATTGGGCAACTCCTCCTCGTAGGATTTAGCCAGAAAGCCGTTCAGCATATAGTCGTTCTCCACCGTAGAGTGTTTACGAATGGCATCAAAGCCACAGTGGTGGTTGGTGAACACCAGTCCATCAGGCGATACCACAACACCAGAACAGAAGCCGCCAAAGTTGACCACAGCATTCTTGACAGCATTGTCACTCTGGTATAGTTGTTCCTTTGGCAGTTGGAAACCATACTGCTTCATCTGATCAAAGACAGCAGTGGGCAGATTATAGAGTGTCCACATGCCTTCGTCAGCGTGTATAAGGTTGGCAAGAAATACCAGACTTACAAGAGATACTAGAAATCTTTTCATAATGATATTAC
This sequence comes from uncultured Prevotella sp., assembly GCA_947164965.1. Lineage (GTDB taxonomy): Bacteria > Bacteroidota > Bacteroidia > Bacteroidales > Bacteroidaceae > Prevotella. The sequence continues at coordinate 7,022 of CAMUYR010000035.1, forward strand.
TTTTTAAAATACTTTCCAATAACGGGGAGACCGCCCAAGGGCAGGTCGCGCTTGATGACAACACCCAAGAAGAGCAGTACGATAAGGGTATTGACTGGCAACGATACCAATAGCGATTCGCTGCCTCTGACGAAGTACATCGCCACAAATGCCATCATAGCCAGACAGACATACAGGGCCATATCCTTCAAAGGATAGGCTATCGGATAATAACGCTGACCTATGAAGTAGGACAGGACCATCGACGTGGCATAGGCTGCAAAGCCAGCCCAAGCACAAGCCATATAACTGTAGTGTGGTATCAGCAGAATGTCGATCACAATCAGGACGACTGCTCCGATACCAGAGAAATAGGCACCCCAGATAGTACGGTCAGTCAGCTTATACCAGAACGACAGATTGAAGAAGACGCCAAACATAATCTCCGCTGCCATCACTATCGGCACAACACGCAAGCCTTCCCAATAGCTCTTGCCAACCACATACTTCAGTATGTCGAGATAGCCCATCACCACCAGAAAGGCCAGCAGGGTGAAGATCAGATAATACTTCATAGCCTGGGCGTAGGTCTCGCGATTGTCCTTATCTTTGGATTTGCCAAACACAAACGGCTCATAGGCAAAGCGGAAAGCCTGGGTTATCATCACCATTATCATCGCTATCTTGATACAAGCGCCGTAGATACCCAGCTGTTCTCGAGCAGCCTCTTGCGATCCGTCATAGAAATAGGGGAAGAGAATCTGCGATGCTGCCTGATTCAACTGTCCTGCCAATCCCATCACCAGCAAAGGCCATGTGTAGCTGAGCATCCGCTTACAGGTTGCCTTGTCAATGTCGAAGGGCACACCTGTCCATTCCTTCCAAAGCATCAGCAGCGTAGCACAAGTACAGAAGAGGTTGATATAGAATACAAAGGCCACATCGAGTGTGAACTGCTCATCATAGATACCAAACGGATTCAGCTTCAGGGCTGGTAATATAATAAGGTATAGAATGTTGAGCGTGATATTCATCACGATATTGATGATCTTCAGAAGGGCAAAGCGTATGGGTCTGTGTTGATAACGCAGATAAGCAAAGGGAATCGCCATAAAGGCATCGATAGCCACTGTGATAAACATCACCATCACATATTCAGGATGGTCTGCATAGCCTATGGTTGATGCTATAGGATGCAGGAACAACAAGACAATCTGGATGGAGATAAAGGATGTGGCCATCAACATCGTCAGTGTGGAGGAATAAACCTTATCAGGGTCCTCGCCCTCTTTGCTCATAAAGCGGAAGAAGGTGGTCTCCATACCGTATGTCAGCAGGATGATCAGCAGCGATACGTAGGCATAGACATTAGTGATAATGCCATATTCGCCTCCAGAGGCTGCGAAGCGAGCTGTCTGGATGGGCACCAACAGATAGTTGATAAATCGTGCGACGATGCTGCTCAGCCCGTATATCGCCGTATCTTTTGCCAGTGATTTCAGATTAGCCATAGTTTATCCAAAGAATAAGTAACAGATAGCGATAGCCGAAATGATACCAGCCAGATCGGCCAGCAGTCCACAGCTTACTGCGTGGCGCGTCTTACGAATACCCACAGAGCCGAAGTAAACAGCCAGAACATAGAATGTGGTATCCGTAGAGCCTTGGAAGATACAAGACAGGCGACCCACAAATGAATCAGCACCATAGGTCGTCATAGCGTCCACCATCATACCGCGAGCACCACTACCGCTGAGCGGTTTCATCAGAGCTGTTGGCATCGCGTCTACCCACTCGGCATTCATACCTGTCACTTCCACACACCATCTCATACTGCCTATCAGCATATCCATAGCTCCTGAGGCACGGAACACGCCAATGCCCACAAGGATAGCTACCAGATAAGGGATGATGCGGACAGCTGTCTGGAAACCGTCTTTAGCCCCTTCGATAAAGGCATCGTAGACATTGACTTTCTTTCTGACACCTGCCACTATGAAACCTGTGATAATCGTCATCAGCAGAATGTTGGCTATCGTTGTGCTGACGCGATTCATCGTTTCAGGTGACATCTGTGCAAAGCTCCAGATAACACCAGCCACTACCAGACAGGCTCCGCCTAACGTCAGCAACATGGTGCGATTCAGCAGGTTGATGCGCTGATAGAAGGAAGTGACGATAATGCCTGCCAGCGTTGAGAAGAAGGTAGCCAACAAGATGGGTATGAAGATATCCGTAGGTTGGGCTGCACCCATCTGGGCTCTATACACCATGATAGAGACGGGAATCAGCGTCAGACCGCTGGTGTTCAGCACCAGGAACATAATCATAGGGTTCGAAGCGGAGTCCTTCTTGGGATTCAACTCCTGCAACTGTTCCATTGCCTTCAGTCCTAGGGGCGTGGCGGCATTGTCCAGTCCCAGCATATTAGCTGCAATATTCATGAAGATGCTACCCGTTACAGGGTGTCCTTTTGGAATATCAGGAAACAGTTTGGTGAATACTGGCGACAGCAGTCGGGCCAACACATTGACCACACCACCCTTCTCTCCTACTCGCATCACACCAAGCCACAGAGCTAACACACCCGTCAAACCCAATGATATCTCGAATGCCGTCTTCGACGACGAGAATGTCGAATCCATCATAGCTGGAAACACATCGAAATCACCCCAAAACAGTAGTTTCACCAAGGCTATTACAAAAGCCACCAGGAAGAAAGCTACCCAAATATAATTCAGTACCATATCCTATCTATTCGTCGTTATCTGTTAATATGACTGCAAAGGTAGTGCAAACCTAACGAAAAGCAAAATAAATTACGATTTATTTTCATTTCAGCAAAAAAGAGGACAGCAAAAAAAGAGCGATTGCATCGCGCAATCGCCCCTTCCAAAGTTATAATGATTTGTATTTGATGTCGAAATTACTCAGCACTTGTTGTTTGTGCCCACCATCTTGAAGTAAAGCTATTTGCAGTAGCCCATTGTATAAAGAGAGGATACTCATCTTTAATGCTACTATGCTCAGGCATAATTTCAAAGTCTGTGCCTACAGCCAGCTTACAAGCAGGCTCACCCTTCTCTGCTGTCAACTCTTCCCAAACACCATTCTTCTGTACAAAGATAGGAATATTCTTTGCTGCAGTGGCATCTGCAATAGCCTTAGTATAAGGAATAACAACAGGCTCGTGCTCAGGGCCATCACCAGTATTGATCATAACATTAGTGTTCTCGCCCCAAAGTCCGTGAACCTCTGTGCCACCAACAACCTTGCCTTCAACCAGCTCACCACCAACAACAAGAGGCAGTGTACCACCAGCAGCTACCAGCAACAATTCAGCCTCACCAGCATCTCCATATTTAACGTCAATAACAACATCGTTGAAGTCGAAGTCAGAAGCTTGTGTTGCACTCAAGTCCTCAGCAATGATACGGAGATCATAGACTGGTTCATCGCTTGTTCTCTTGAGACCTTCAACAATACATACAATCCAGTCAGAATAGTAACCGTCTGCACAGCCTGGAATTACCCAGTAGTCACGCTCCCATACAGGATAAGCTCCTTCTGTTCCTGCAGGAACAACTCTGTGAGCATACTGATTGGTGTTGTTTTTCAAATAAGGTACACCACTCTCATTACAACGAATGCCGTCGTGATGAACCGGTTCCCATGTTCCATTTCCTAGATCTTCATAAGTATCCCAACCATCAGGGAATGCATAAAGATCAGTGAGATCAACCTGTGCCTCATAATCGAAACCTACGAAATTTCGATTGAACTTATCTGTAACAGGATCACCAAGGTTATCATCAATGACATCTTTGTTGGCATCTGCCCATCTGTCAATTTCAGCAGCACTGATTATAACATACTTATCATTATGCTGAATACTTCCATTGGTCTCATGCCAGCCAAAGCAGTCAGACTTAGAGTCAACCATCAGCATAATAGCATCGCTATGATAAACTTTACGATCATTAAAATCAATAGGTGTGCCATTCTCATAATGAGTTTGGGGAATCAACGCGCCATCCCATACATTACCATTAACAGAACATGTGGCATTGTTATAATTGTTGATGTGGTCATTATCAGAACCCGCAGTCAACTTATCCATGTGAGCACTACCAGCCTCTTGCTTATCTCCAAAAGTATACTTCTCAGTGCTATACTGGCTCAAAGCTTCTGTTCCATCATTCAAAGGATCAGAATTTCCTTTATACACATCCTGAACAAAGAAATCCTTATAGTTTACAGAAATTCCCTCAGGTTGATTGTTGTACTGGAAATACTTCTGTACACGAAGCTTCTGCGCTGGTGTAAGCACACTGGGTACGTTTTTGTAGGTTGCACCCCACATGTTAGCATCGGCATCATGTCCGCGAGTGATTGCCTTGCTGGCATTAAATGAGAGACGAGAGTTGAAACCCCAGTCCTGATTAGAGGCAACACTACCACCAATGTAATTGACAAAAGCCTTTTCGTAGTTGGCCTTGTCTTCAGCTCTTTGGAGGTCTTCCTGACTCACTGTTTGAAAATCATTTTTCGTGCAACTTGCCAAAGCTGCGAGGGCAATGCCCATCATCAAATACTTTTTCATTGTTTGTCGATTTTTAGAGATTTATAAATAATTGTTATGTTCGTCGTTGAATTTGTGTTTGCAAAATTAATAAAAAAATAAATATGTTAGGTATTTGAAATGTTAATAAATCAAAAAGAATGCGTAATCGTTGACGCATTACGGGTTAATGATAGAGGAAATAAAGTAATTGGCAGAAAAACAAAAAGATGTAGGAATCTTTTCGAATCTACACCTTTTTATATTATATATAGATCACTTTCGAGGCAATCAGTAGACCATTTTACTTTGTGCATATTTATTCAGATACCAATCTTGGGCTTTGTTACGATCGGAGCCCCACTCTCCAAACGAATGGCCCTGATACTGGTATGCGCCATAGAGCACGCCGTCCTTATAGCTGCCAATACCATTGCCGCTCAGGGGATAACGGAACTGGCTGTATGGTATCTCCAGAGCCCAGCTGAAGCCGTCGTAATAGGCACTTTCCTTACCTTCGTAGATAGAGAAGAGCGTTTCGCAGAACTTATAATTGTACTTATGTACCTCCCAACGGGCCGTGTTATAATAGTAGGCGATAAAGGGATCCAAGTTCCAGAAACCGATCTCTGAGGCTATTGCCTTATTGAATACGACGTTATAGCTCACCGTCACTGGATTCCATTCCGTACTACCAGCACTTGTGGTGTGCGACACGTTGAACTTCCAACGCTCCACCGTGCCATTATTATTCGTCTTCACGCGGAAGGCGGCATGTGCGTCGTCAAAGAGTTTTAATACGGCATAGCCGTCTCGTCCCTCAATCTTCAGATTCTTATCCTCTATGATAAAACCTTCAGCTTCAGGATCCTTAATAAAGGTATTCTTCTCTGTTGTCGTCGTGATATCATACAAATCTGCATATTTGACACCATTCAGACGGATAGCTGCTGCTATCTGTTTGGTAGTACCAATGGCCTGCAACGTGACATGCAGACGGATAGCCATCTCGTTGACATACTCCTTCTGCACCTTCAGCACCAAATCGTTATAGCCCCATCCTTTATCGTTGGGATCTGGCTCAGGGTACGAAGCACAGTAGCAGTAGTAGACTGTCATAGGCTCTGGCGTTTTCAGAATACTGCCGATATGAGCGATTGGCGATGTGAAATCGACAACAGAACTGGAAGATACAGGCGCAGAAACTACCGTATATTGTTCCTTGCCATTTTCATCCTCCGTGATAGCCGCTACATAGACCGCTTGGGCTATCGTTGGCACCGAGTATCTGACGGTTGTCTGTTTATTCTCAGTCGCATTCCTGCTTCCCAGCACTTCCGCTTCTCTGCTGGTATAGGGGTCTTCAGAAAGGATTTCTATGCGTTTCACACCGCTTATGTTGGGATACACCTTCATCACCCAGTCGTTCATCAGCGACCAGGTATGGTTGGGGTCTACCTTGTCGTTATGGAAGGTTATCTTCTTGATAGTGTCAGTCACCTGCTTGTCAAACAGATTCTTGTTACACGACGTAGTAGAAGTAATCATAGCCGCAAGCGCAGCTATGATTACTATCGTGGATATAGCGGTTTTCTTCATCTTATCTTTAATCCTTTCTTATTTTAAGAATGGTCTTAGTATCCGAGGGTCTTCTCGTTCAGCACGTCACCTGTAGGATGGTCATACCAACTCTCTGCCTGACCAGCCTGGCTGGAGAACGTCTCGAAGCTCTGGTCACCATCGTTGGCAGTCTGAGTGGCATTATAGATGTTGTGCACCTTTCTGGTCTCGTAAGGCCAGCTCCAGTTCTTTGGAATCACGACACCATATGGAGCTGTTCCACTACCAGACAGACGCACCTCACCCTGAGCTACAGAATAGATTGCCAAGGGCAGATGGGCTGGATTGTAGCTACCCTTCGGAATCCGGATAGTGATAGGCCGAGCCTTGTTATTACCCCATCCTGTATTAACCATCGTACCAGGATCAACACCCAACATAGCGTGCACCTCATCGCACTCCACACCGTCACGTGTATACTTCAATACTTCGAAACCTTCCTCTTCTTCAGGATATACTGCCACCATGCCCTCTGGCACTGTTGTAGCAGGATAGAGTCGGATATTCAGATTCAGCGTAGCACCACAAGCTACCACCCTCAGATCAATATACTGATTATCAGTACTCTCCTGCACCTTGATCACCACGTCATTCAAGTCGTAGTCACCCAACTTGGTATCCTCGAAAGCGTAGCTGTAGATTTGTTTTTCTTGCTGCTCCTCCTTTGGTTCACCATTATAACCAGGCGTACAACCTTTCTGGCCAGCAACAAATCCTTCACTAGCATCTATCTTAAGGTTTGCTCCACCTTTTTCAACTAATACTGCACCGCCATTGCCTGTTCCTGTCTTGCCAATAGGATCGTTCACATCACCTGTTGCTCCATATCCATTCAAGATATAGTCTCTCAAAGCAACGTATGTATCAGTGCCCTGACCCTGACTAGCACCTACAGTCTTGTCATCTACACTAACAGCAATATTATTTATAAAATAGCCATCAGTAATCGGCTCGCTACCCGTCCAGTTCAGATAGGAAACACCACCCGTCTCTACAACTGCATAACCTGTTGTAGGACCTACCCAGCTAGTATTGTTATTAGAAAGGTCGCCCACACGCATCAAAGCACCAGCAGCCATTGCTACGTAGCTTGGATCATCAGTTCCATCAGTACCGGCACTCATCTGCAACTGGCCGCCTACATAGAAATAAGAGCCAGCTGTCATCTCAACGATATAAGCACGCATATCGTCCTCACAATACCACTGACAGGCATTGAAGATACGAGCATTGGGGGTCAAATAAGCATTCTTGTCTGTTCCACCATTAGTGATATGAGCGACACCATGATTGTAGAAATTGCTCTCACCGCCACCAGCTACGTACTGAACGCATTTGAAACTGTTGTAGTTATAGAATTTACCAAAATTATTGTTAAACTTACCTACATTGATGGTGCCACCATTATAGTTCTCAAAACCTTCAGCATTACCATTGGTTACGTGTAATGTTCCTTCTCCTTGAACAGTTCCACCAGGCATAACAACAAGTCGTGCTTGGTTTGCCAAAATCAGCTCAGCATTCTTTGGAATATTAATAGTACCGCCATTAGCTACTACTATTACTGAGCCCGCATTTGCTTGTGCTATGTTAATGGGATTTTCACCTGTACCAGATCCATTAGGAATGTTCCAAGTTCCGCTAACATAGACTGTTCGGCTATTTGAACCTAACTTATCGATATTCTTGCTCCAAGTACCTGTAATTTTATACTTAGTTACAAATGTCTCATCATAGACCCAATAGCCTTCAGTAGCCTCTTCCCAATGTTTTACCTCTGCCACGTCTTGAGCCTTTACAGGCCAAGTCCATACGTTCATCCAATTAGAACGATTCGTATTTTGGAGTTTATTGTACACCTCCCAGAACGCATCGATATAAGCATTTTTTACAGCATCCGAGGCATTCCAATCAGGGGCTGATGTTTCTGCAAAAGAACGGCAATTAGCGTCAAACCATTCTTTATCTGGCTGTGAAACCTGACCAGGATTCCAACCAAGAAAATAATTACCAGCAGCATTCTGCCATCCGAATCCAGGCAAAGTAGCGTTGGTGTGCGAAGCTTCCTGGTCAATCACCCAATGTCCATCAGTACCATCTACCCAATAACTACCATTATGATCATCAACTACATTTTCATCTGTCGGCTCCTTAGCACCCTCCAAGAAAGATGCTGCATATTCTGCTGTTACTGTAATGTCTGGCACTTCAGGTGCAGCCATTGATCTGCGTGGGGCATTTGCTGTAGCCGCTCCAATCTGAAGGTCAAGTTTACCATTAACAACAGGAGCAGTTCTGTAGAAAGAATAGCCATGAGAATTAGTAACACCAACCATCAGACTCTTCTTGCCAGAAGGGTATGTGAAATCAGCATTGAATGTCTTTCCGTTCTCTATTTCTCCTTGGGCCAAGACATAACCTACTCCATCTACCAACGGGTCGTTAGAGAAGATTTTCACATTATAAGTTTCACCATAGTCAACATCTATACCTACATTGGCTGTAGCATTTGACGTCATACTCCACGACTGGTTGGGATCAATCTCAAATCCCAGAGCCAGTTCGGCATTAGCCAAAGCTTCTTCCTCGCTCACTCGATACTGCTCTATCGTATCGAACTTGTGACAACCGGCCAACACTGCGGTCATGGCTAGTGCTGCCAATCCTTTTACATAATTCATTTTCATCATATTATCGATTTGTTTAACATTTCATTATTGATTCTGTGCAGAGGCCTTGGGCAGTCTACTCTCGTCGATCACGAGATCCGTATTAGGATAATTGAACCAGTTCTTAGCATGTTCCAAATTATCATCATGCTTCCTTGCATAGTTGTCGAAGCTCTGGTCAGCCTCCTCCGCATCATCAGTATTCGTGTTACAATATGCTCGTTTAATATTGACGTACTCCTGTGGCCATTTCCAGTTACCAGGAACGATCAGTCCGTAGGGCGATGTGCCAGCACCTGAGAGTCGCATCTCCACATTATGCTGTGGTGCATAAATAGCCAAGCGCAGTTTAGAGGCATCAGTCACGCCGTATTCTGACTTGAGTATCTCAATCTCAAATGGTGCAGTCGATGCATTACTAGCGTCACCTCCAAAGGTATTAATCATATACCCATGATCGCAACCAAACATCTCGTGAATCTCCGTCTTGCTATTGTGCGACAGCACTTTAAACGTCTCACCATACGTCATGCCGTCTAAACCAGCATTGGGATAGAGTCGGATATTCAGGTCGAGCGTAGCACCTGCAGCCATCACCTTTAGAATCATCTTCGTGCCATCCTGCGACTCCTGAGCGCGAATCACCACATCGTTCATGTCGTAGTCACCACCATTAGTATCCTCAAAGGCATAGCTATAGATAGGCTTCTCTACATCCTCGACAGTGATTTCCTCACCACCCTCAGTACCAGTAATCTCAAAGACGACATCGTTATAATCCATATCCGTCCAGTCTTCAAAACCTAAGTAGTTCTTGCCATCAATGCTAAACACAGCGGTGTGCGAAAGGTTTTGTTCATTACGACCCCAACTTGGGAACTTATGTAGGTCGTTGTTCAACTCGCCGTCACCATAGCATTCCGGAGTAATGGGAACATCGGTTGTTTCTGGGTTAGAGTTAATAGTGAAGAGGGAATAGCCATAGAAACCTAACTTATTACCTGGTTGAAGAACGGTATACTGGCGATCGTATCTTACAGGAAAATCAAAAGCAGTACGGATTGCATAAGTTTCAGAATTTGTAACCTCCTTAATCTTAAAAGCATTGGCCTGTGATGTTTCATTTTCTGCGCTTTGCCATATTTCTACCGTTTTTCCATTTGCTATCTGAACAGCAACCTCCATTACGCCGTCCTGATAAGGCTTAATCTTATAGACAGTTCCATCGTTAAAGTGGCCATTTCTGTCACCATTGGTAACCACTTTGTAGTATTCCAATGGCGACTTATCATCTGTGGTTGGGGTTGAGAATACCGTTGGGTCACCGTCTACTCCGAATTTAATATAGCTGTGATCCAAATATTGTGCAGAACCTGACGCATTACCTGTGCTCCACCCCTCATGCCAGCCCACGTCTACGCCATCCGTCATAGTGAACCAATCCACTGGTGTATAATCTTTCCTTGACCATTCTCCGTCGTTATCAAACACGTTAGCTACACCATTAGGTGCTGTATTCTGTATAAAGAATTCAACTGTCAGACCCTCTGGAAAAGTGTAGGAAGCATTGCCATCTGCGTCAAAGTAAACAAGATGATAAGTATTGGGGTTTACATGCTCATTGCCTTGACTTCTATCACCGATTTCCCCAACAATATACTTGTCCATGCTTTTAATCTGCTCAGCCGTCGGCTTTTGTCCAGTCGGATAATAATAGTATCCCAGTTTACCTCCTGAAGACGAATTCCTATAAATTGGCGTCATCGTGATAGGCTCACCCTTTGTCGTCACAGAATAGCCTGTTTGTTGAGCTTTCGAAATATTATCTGTTTGCTCTGGAATTTTAGTCTTGAGAACATTCCATATATCATTCCTTTGTGCTGCCGTCATATTTGTTTCCTCAACAGTAGCATTAATCTGGTAGAGCTTATCATTCCAAGTCGTTTTATTCCAGGCCGCATAATTCTGCTCAGTATTCCAATGTCGTATGCCAGAACTATTATATTTCTGCCAAGCATGAGACATCTGTGCATTAAACGAATAGCCTATCTCTGTTTTCGACGGAGCCACCTCCTCAGCACGACGGGGCGCTTTATTAGCAGCATTGAAAACAACTTCCTCAGTGTCAATTGTTGCATAACGCACGCGATAATCATTTTTGGCATTGCGACAAGCCACGTAAACAGCCTGCAGTCCCTTGGGTGCGATGTAGTCGATAGTCACGGTCTCACCTTCATTAGCTTTAGCCTGACCCAGAATCTTTGCATCGGCATTGCCGAAGGGATATGCATCGAGAATCAGGACCTCTGTGGTATTGATGCCAGCATTGGCCGTGATTGTCATACTACCATTACGCGTCATGTTCCAATCCTTGTTGGGATCTATCTCCATGTCCAGCACCTCTTCGGCGTGAGCTACAGCTTCCTCTTCAGAAAGTTGGCGATACACATCATCCATCTTGCTACAGCTAGCCACAACCAGGCCAAGAGCCAAGACAGCAACACCTTTTGAGAAACATATCATTTTCTTCATACGGATATTTTTAGTTAAATTGTTATTTATCATACTTTTTATTATCGCCTGCAAAGGTACAAAGAATTTTTGAAACCGCCAACATTTTTTCGATTTTTTATTTTATAATGTTCACACGCTCGAAACAGCTAGCTTTCGAGAACCACAAAACCGCAGCCCGGCCACGCCCTGACAAGCCTCCCCAGACTCCCAACATTTACGAGTGCCTTCCAGTCTGTCGGCTCCTAACCCTCCGCCTCCCGTCAGCACGTCGCCACTCTGTCGGCAAGTCCCAGGCACTCTGCCGTCTGATGACTGCAGGTGTTCAGACACAGAAACATTACAATATTACAACATTACATTACAATTTGCGTTTTCTGCATTACACCTTCTTTTGGTGGGATGAGGTCTTTTATATTATATATTTATATATAAATAAATAATATAAACCCTTCTTATCAGATCAGAGAAAGTGTAATGCGCATTTTCGCCACTTTTTCACCCTTTTTCCCAATTTGTAATGTAATATTGTAATATTGTAATAAAACGCTAAAAGAAAGTTGGAGGAATATTTGCGTAATTCAGAAAAAATGAGTATCTTTGCACCATAATTACGAACCAAACAAATTATTAATGAAAAAGACTATTATTACACTGTTTGCAGCGCTGACATGTAGCGCAATGCTGGCTCAACCCGCCATTCCTCGCGATGCGAAACTGGAGGAGAAAGTAGAGAAAACCCTGAAGAAGATGACGCTGGACGAGAAGATCGGTCAGATGCTCGAACTGAATCTTGACATCATTGGCAAGATGACCGTAGAGAACGCCAAGGTAGACCGCGAGAAGGTCCGTTCCGTCTTGCAGCAGTACGGCAGATCAGAGCAGGAAATCAAAGAGGCCCTGAAGATGACCGACCAGCAGATTATCGATAAGTTAGGTGGATTTCCCGTAGACATCTACCAAGGCGACACCAAGCGCATCTGGAAGCTCAACGAGACGATGCTCGACACGCTGATTTCAAAGTGGAAGGTGGGCTCTATCCTGAATGCCCCTGGCACCCGTGCCCCAAGCGTCGCCCAATGGCAGGAGTGGATACAGCTGATACAGAAGAAGTCGATGAAGTATCTGGGCATCCCCGATATCTACGGACTGGACCACAACCACGGTGTCACCTATACCCAGGGCGGAACACTCTTCCCACAGCCCATCAACCTGGGTGCATCGTTCAATACAGAGCTGGCTCGCATCGGTGCAGAGATTACAGCCTACGAAAGCCGTGCAGCTAACTGTCCTTGGGTCTACAATCCCGTTGTCGACTTGAGTCGTGATCCACGTTGGCCCCGTGTCTACGAGAGCTTTGGCGAAGATGCCATCGTCAATTCAAAGATGGTGGTGGCAGAGATTAAGGGTTATCAGGGCGATGACCCTAACCATATCGACCAGTATCACGTAGGTACCAGTACCAAGCACTACTTTGCATACGGAGCCCCTTGGACTGGCAAGGATCGTACCCCAGCCTATCTCTCTCCACAGATCATCCGTGAGAAATACTTCGAGCCATTCAAGCAGGCAGCCCTTGCAGGTACATTGACCATGATGGTTAACTCGGCTTCTATCAACGGCGTACCTGTTCATGCCAGCTACGAATATCTGACCAAGTGGTTGAAGGAAGACCTGCAGTGGGACGGATTCCTGGTAACCGACTGGGCTGACATCAACAACCTCTTCTCTCGTGAAAAAGTGGCTAAGGACAAGAAAGACGCTATCCGCATTGCCATCAATGCTGGTATCGACATGTCGATGGACCCATACAGCGTGGAGTTCTGCGTCCTGCTGAAGGAACTCGTTCAAGAGGGTAAGGTGAAGATGAGTCGTATCGACGATGCCGTACGCCGTATTCTGCGTGCTAAGTATCGTCTGGGACTCTTCGACAAACCCAACACAGGCGGCAAGGGTTTCGAGAAATTCGGCAGCGATGAGTTTGCCCAAAAATCTTTACAAGCAGCCGAGGAAAGCGAGGTGCTGCTAAAGAACGAAGGCAACATCCTGCCTCTGGCTAAGGGCAAGAAGATTCTTCTCACAGGTCCTAACGCCAACCAGATGCGCTGCCTGCATGGTGGTTGGAGCTATACTTGGCAGGGATCGAAGGCCGAGGATCTCTCTGAGAAATACAACACCATCTACGAGGCGCTTTGCAACAAGTACGGCAAGGAGAACATCATCCTTGAGCAAGGTGTGACCTATAACGAGAATGGCGCTTACTACGACGAGAACGAGCCTCAGATTCAGAAGGCTGTAGACGCAGCAGCTAATGCCGACGTGATCATCGCTTGTATTGGCGAGAACTCATACACAGAGACGCCAGGTAACCTTTCCGACCTCTGGCTGTCGAAGAATCAGCGCGACCTTGTGAAGGAACTGGCCAAGACTGGCAAGCCTATCGTTATGGTATTGAACGAAGGCCGTCCACGCCTGATTGCCGATATCGAGCCATTGGCCAAGGCTGTGGTAGACATTCTGATTCCAGGCAACTATGGTGGCGATGCACTCGCAAACCTGTTGGCTGGCGATGCCAATTTCTCTGCGAAAATGCCTTACACTTATCCAAGAGAAATCAACTCGCTCAACACCTATGACTATAAGGTCAGCGAGGAGGTTGGCACTATGGCTGGCGCCTACAACTACGACGCTAAGGTATCACTCCAGTGGCCTTTCGGCTACGGTCTGAGCTATACCACCTACGAATATTCGAACCTGAAGGTAGACAAGACAACCTTTACTTCTGACGACGTACTCACCGTCAGCGTCGACGTCAAGAATACTGGCAACCGTGCTGGCAAAGAGGCTGTGCTCCTGTATTCCAGCGACCTGATTGCCTCAATTGTTCCTGACAATAAACGACTGAGAGATTTCCAGAAGATATCACTCGCTGCTGGCGAAAAGCAGACCGTTACCTTTAAGTTGCCAGCCAAGAATCTGGCCTTTGTAGGTGCCGACGGCCGTTGGACGCTGGAGGAAGGCGAGTTCCTGCTGAAGGTGGCAGGTCTCAACATAAAAATAGAGTGTACCCAGACAAAGGTTTGGGACACTCCAAATATCTGATGTTGTCGGCAGACTAGAAGCTTCGTAACCAGGCTTTCAGCGCAAGCATCATCTCAAAGTGGTAGGCAAACGACTGCAGACTGCCAAAGCCGTGCCCACCTGTGGGGAAGATATGCAATGAAGCAGGCACCTTGTGGGCATACAGCTCCTCATAATAGCCGATACTATTCGTCGGAGGCACCGCCTTGTCATCGTGAGCCAAAACAATAAAGGCGCGAGGCGTATGCTTTGACACATGCTGTTCGTTACAATATTCATTGATGAGCTTGCGTTTTGGATTCTTACCCAACAGGTGATTGCGGGAGCCCTGATGCGTAGTGCCCTGTTCCATCGAAATGACTGGATAGAACAGTATCTGGAAGTTAGGCATCGCATCGTGAGAGGCATGTGTAGCCACAGTAGAGGCCAGATGTCCACCAGCTGAGAATCCCATGATGCCCACATCGTCAGCATTGATATGCCACTCTGAGGCGTTGCGGCGTACCAATCGGATAGCCTCCTCGGCATCCTCGGCAGGCACCTTGTAATGGCCGTTGGGCATACGGTATTTCAGCACGATGAGTGCTATGCCCTGTCCGTTAAAGAAAGGCGCCCACGACGTTCCTTCCTTCTCCCAAGCCAGATGTTCATAGCCACCTCCAGGACAGCATACGACTGCCCTACCCGTTGCTTTCTTCTCGTCAGGCAGGAAGATGGTCACCTTAGCCATATCCTCTGGGTTACCGTTGTCAGTCGAAGGACCATTGGGCCAGAGATTCATCTCGATGGGTTTCTGTGCTGAAGCAGCTACAGACACTAGAAACAGGGCAAATAATAAGAGTTTTTTCATACCGTAGTTCATTTATTTGCTTGCAAAAATACAAAAAATATCCATTATTGGCGAGCATTTATCAATATTTTCGTATATTTGCACCAATTTTGAGACAAAAAAACTTTGTAAACTATGAATAAAAAGATTCTTTCGCTGGTCGTGCTGGCAAGCATGGTCGTGGGTATGCAGGCTAAAGTAAAGCTGCATCATTTGGTGAGTGACAATATGATTATACAGCAGCAGACGGACGTGCGGCTGTGGGGATGGGCTAAGGCTGGACGTAAGGTGGTGGCTACGACCTCGTGGTCCAATCAACGCGCAGAAGCCAAAGCCGACAAGCAGGGACGATGGCTGCTGACACTCAAGTCGCCCAAAGCCTCGTATGAGCCCCTGAGCATCACCTTCGACGATGGCGACGGCCAAGTGATTATTAATAATGTACTCGCGGGCGAGGTATGGGTATGTGCAGGACAGTCGAATATGGAAATGCCCGTCAAGGGCTTTGGCAACTGTCCTGTGCTCAACTATAATCAGGAAATCATCGATGCTGCTGGCAAGTGTCAGGTACGCTCGGCCAAGATTCCCAGCATCATGCGTGCTGAGCCACAGGAGGATGCGCAGACAGAGTGGCGCGAGTGTTCGCCCCAGACCGTTGGTGAGTTCTCGGCTACAGGTTATTTCTTTGCCAAGCTCGTCAATCGTGCCCTCGACATCCCCATTGGACTCATTGAAGCCAACAAGGGTGGCAGCCGCGTGGAGAGCTGGCTGACGAAGGAGAACCTGAAGAAGTACACCTCCGACCCTACCGACTCTGTCGAGATCTGCAAGAAGTGGTCGCAGTGGGATTATCACCGTTCGCTGCTGTGGGGCAATGGCACGTTTAATCCCATTCTCAACTATACCGTCAAGGGCATCCTGTTCTATCAGGGCTGTTCGAATGTGGGCGATCCTGGCGACCAGTATTCACAGCGTCTGAAGCTCTTGGTTGAGCAGTGGCGTTCACAGTTTAAGCTGGGCGAGATTCCCTTCTACTTTGTCCAAATAGCTCCCTTTGTCAGTGGCGACGCTAATGGCACTTGGAACGCTTTGCTGCAGGAACAGCAGTTCAAGGCCTCGAAGATTATCCCCAACAGCGGACTGGTTTGCACTAACGACGCTGTCTATCCTTACGAAGGCACCCAGATTCACCCTGCCCAGAAGCAAAAGGTGGGCGAGCGCCTGGCTTTCCTGGCACTGAACAAGACCTACGGTATGGACAAGATTATCTGCCAGAGTCCTTCGTATAAGGACATGAAGGTGAAGAACGACACCATCATGCTGCATTTCAACGATGAGTGTGGTGCCATCAGCCGTTTTGAGAACATCGAAGGCTTCGAGATTGCCGGTGCCGACCGTGTGTTCCATCCAGCCATAGCCAGCCACTTCTGGCAGCCTGGTGGCGGCTACTGGGACGAATGCATCGTTGTGTCAAGCCCTGAGGTGAAGGAACCCGTCGCTATCCGCTACTGTTTCAAGAACTGGCAGTTGGGCAACCTGGCCAACGCCGGAGGACTACCCCTCTTCCCCTTCCGCACAGACAACTGGTAAATGAAACATCCTTTAGATAAGTTTGCCTACTGCCCAGTCTGCGGCAGCAAGCATTTCGAGATCAACAACTTTAAGAGCAAGCAGTGTCAGGACTGCGGGTTTACGTATTATGCCAATCCCAGTGCTGCCACTGCAGCTTTGATTATCAACCGCCGTAACGAACTGCTCGTAGTGCGTCGGGCCAAAGAACCAGCTAAAGGAACGCTGGATCTGCCTGGTGGATTTGTCGACATGGACGAGACGGTGGAAGAAGGCATGTGTCGCGAAATCAAAGAGGAGACGGGCTTGGAGGTCAGCGATATCCGCTATCTCTTCTCCTTGCCCAACCTCTACATGTACAGCGGGATGGGCATTCATACCATCGATATGATCTATTGGGTTCCTCTTGATTGTGAACATATTGATATTCAGGCCTCTGACGATGCTGCAGAAGCCATTTGGATACCTATTAACAAAGTTAATCCTGCCGATTTCGGACTCACCAGCATCCGTCACGCTGTCGAGAAATTTCTGTCTGAAACGTTAAGAAAACAAAAAATCTTATATAATAATAAGGTGTAACCAAAACTTTTGCCTACTTTTGCAGCCCGTAAGTAAATTTTCAAGTGACTGAATAAACAATTGAATTAAGAATATGCAAAAGAATCTGGTAATTGTTGAGTCGCCTGCAAAGGCTAAGACCATAGAAAAGTTTCTCGGCAAAGACTTCAAGGTGATGTCGAGCTACGGTCATATTCGTGACCTCAAGAAAAAGGAGATGAGCATTGATCCCAATACGCTCGAACCTGAATATGAAATTCCTGAAGACAAGGAGAAGGTGGTCAAGGATCTGAGAACGCAAGCCGAAAAAGCCGAAAAGGTTTGGTTGGCATCCGATGAGGACCGTGAGGGAGAAGCCATCTCCTGGCATCTGTGCGAGGTGTTAGGATTGGACGAGAAAAAGACCAATCGTATCGTGTTCCACGAAATCACCAAGCCTGCCATCATGAATGCCATCGAGAATCCCCGTCATCTGGACATGAATCTGGTGAACGCCCAGCAGGCTCGTCGTGTGCTCGACCGTCTGGTAGGCTTCAAGTTGTCTCCCGTCTTGTGGCGTAAGGTGAAACCAGCGCTTTCAGCAGGTCGCGTGCAGAGTGTGGCTGTCCGACTGATTGTAGAACGCGAGCGCGAGATTCAGTCATTTGTCAGCGAGCCATTCTATAACATCAGCAGTATCTTTGCCATCACCAACAAAGACGGTTCTCAGACTGAGGTGAAAGCAACGCTGGCACAGCGTCTGAAGACTCACGAAGAGGTAGAACAGCTGTTGGAACTGTGCAAAGAGGCTTCGTTTATGGTGGAAGCCGTCAACAAGAAGCCCATGAAGCGCACACCAGCGCCTCCATTCACCACGTCTACACTCCAGCAGGAAGCTGCCCGTAAGTTGGGATTCACCGTCAGCCAGACCATGATGGTTGCCCAGCACCTTTACGAACACGGACAGATTACCTATATGCGTACTGACTCTGTCAACCTCTCCAGTTTGTGTATCAATGCCAGCAAGGAGGAGATTACAAAGCTCTATGGCGAGGAATACTCAAAGGTACGTCAGTATCATACCAATTCTAAGGGCGCTCAGGAGGCTCATGAGGCTATCCGTCCTACCTATATGGACAAGCAGGCCATCGAGGGAACATCGCAGGAGCGTAAGCTCTACGACCTCATCTGGAAGCGCACCATCGCCAGTCAGATGGCAGATGCCGTGATGGAGAAGACAACGGCTGACATCAGTATCAATAATCAGACAAAAGCAAACAACAACGCTTCATTCGTAGCCACTGGTGAGGTGGTTAAATTTGATGGCTTCCTCAAGATATACCGCGAGTCATCTGACGATGACGAGCAGGAGGAAGAGAGCCATATCCTGCCTCCATTGAAGAAGGGTATGGAACTGACGCGTCGCGAGATTCAGGCTACTGAGCGCTTCAGTCAGGGTCCACAGCGTTACACTGAAGCATCGCTGGTACACAAGCTGGAGGAACTGGGCATTGGCCGTCCTTCTACCTACGCACCAACGATTTCCACCATCCAACAGCGCGAATACGTACATAAAGGCGACCAGAAAGGCGAAGAGCGCAGCTACACTATCGACATCCTGAAGGGTAAGGTAGTCACCCAGAAGACGCGTCATGAGATTGCAGGTTCTGACAAAGGCAAGCTGTTGCCTACAGATATCGGACTGGTTGTCAACGACTTCCTGATGCAGTACTTCCCTGGTATCATGGACTATAACTTCACTGCTAAGGTCGAACAAGACTTCGATAAGATAGCAGAAGGCGACGAGAAGTGGAAGGATATGATGAAGGCGTTCTATAAGAGCTTCGAGCCTACTGTCGAAAAGACGATGAATGCCCGTCAGGAGCATAAGGCTGGCGAGCGCCACTTAGGTATCGACCCCAAGTCTGGCAAGCCTGTCTTCGTAAAGATCGGCCGCTTCGGACCTGTTGTACAGATAGGTTCTGCAGAAGATGCCGACAAGCCCCAGTTTGCCCAGTTGCCCAGCGACAAGAGCATTGAGACCGTAACTCTCGACGAGGCATTGGAACTCTTCAAGCTTCCTCGCACCGTTGGTGAATACGAGGGTGAAAAGGTGGTGATTGGTGCTGGACGCTTCGGCCCCTACATCCTGCACATGAAGAAATACACTTCGCTGCCTAAGGATGCCGATCCTATGGCTATCACGCTGGAAGAAGCCGTGAAGCTGATCAACGAGAAACGTCAGCAGGAAACCAACAAGCACATGAAGTCATTCGACGAAGACAGCAAGCTGGAAGTGCTCAACGGACGCTACGGCCCCTATCTGGCCTACGACGGCAAGAACTATCGCATCGCCAAGGCCCTGCACGCCAAAGCTGCCGAGCTGACTTACGACGAGTGTATGGCCATCATTGAAAAGCAGAAGAAATGAGGCGTATTATCCTGATAGGATATATGGGGTCTGGCAAGACCACCGTGGGCAGAGCCCTGTCAAAAGAGACGGGCATGATGTTCTACGACTTAGACTGGTACATCGAAAGCCGTATGCGTAAGACGGTAGCCCAGATCTTTGCAGAAAAAGGGGAAGAGGGCTTCCGCAAGATAGAGTATAACATGTTGCACGAAGTGGCAGAATTCGAGAATGTCATCATCAGCTGTGGTGGAGGCACTCCCTGCTTCTTCGACAATATGGACTATCTGAACCAGCAGGGCGATGTGGTATATCTGAAGTGTGAGCCTGAGACATTGTATAAGCATCTCCTGATGGGAAAGGTGGAGCGTCCGCTCATCAAGGGCAAAACACCTGAAGAGCTGATAGCCTATATCACGAACCATCTGGCTGAGCGTGAACCGTTCTATAGTCGTGCCCAACATACGCTCGATGTCACCGTACTCGATGAGTATGACAAGATAAAAACCAGCGTTGCAGCGCTGCGAAAGCTGTTAAACCTATAAAACCGAACTACCCATTTATTAATTAAGCATATGAAGAAATGGACCATCGATGACTCCAAGGAGCTCTACAACATCAACGGCTGGGGTACCAGCTACTTTGGTATCAACGAACAGGGAAACGTCTACGTGACCCCTTGTAAGGACAACACGCAGATTGACATCCGTGACGTGATGGACGAATTGGCACTGCGCGATGTGCAGTCGCCAGTACTATTGCGCTTCCCAGATATTCTCGATAACCGTATCGAGAAGACGTGGAGTTGCTTTAAGAAGGCTGCCGAAGAGTATGACTACAAGGCTGAGAACTATGTGGTGTTCCCCATCAAGGTCAACCAGATGCAGCCCGTCGTCGAGGAGATTATCTCGCACGGACGTAAGTTTAACCTGGGCATCGAGGCTGGTTCCAAACCTGAGCTGCATGCGGTGATTGCCGTACAGTGTCAGAGCGACTCCATCATCATCTGCAATGGTTATAAGGACCAGTCGTACATCGAGCTGGCCCTGCTGGCACAGAAAATGGGCAAACGCATCTTCATCGTGGTCGAGAAACTCAACGAGTTGGAGATTATTGCGCGCGAAGCCAAGAAACTGGGCGTCAAGCCTAACATCGGCATTCGCATCAAGCTAGCTAGCAGTGGTAGTGGTAAATGGGAAGAGAGCGGTGGCGATGCTTCTAAGTTCGGTCTGACGAGTGCTGAGCTGCTGGAAGCGCTGGAGATGCTGGACAAGAAGGATATGCGCGACTGTCTGCGACTGATCCATTTCCATATCGGCTCGCAGATTACCAAGATTCGTCGCATACAGACTGCCTTACGCGAGGCTTCGCAGTTCTATGTACAGCTGCATAAGATGGGCTATAAGGTCGACTTCGTAGACTGTGGTGGTGGTCTGGGCGTCGACTACGACGGCACGCGTTCTCCCTCTAGTGAGAGTAGTGTCAACTACTCTATCCAAGAGTATGTCAACGACTGTATCTACACCTTTGTCGATGCTGCCAACCGTAATGACATCCCCCACCCCAACCTGATTACGGAGAGCGGACGCTCATTGGCTGCCCACCATTCTGTCTTGGTCATCGATGTGCTGGAGACAGCCTCGCTGCCTGAGATGCCTGAGGAGTTTGAGCCTGACGAGAACTCACACCAGCTGGTGAAGGACCTCTACGAGATCTGGGATAACCTAACGCCTCGTAATGTCTTGGAGGACTGGCACGATGCTGAGCAGATTCGTGAAGAAGTGCTCGACCTCTTTGCTCATGGTATCGTCGACCTCAAGACACGTGCTGAGGTAGAGGCTATGTATTGGAGTGTCTGTCATGAGATTCATGCTTTGGCCAAGAACCTGAAGCATGTACCTGAGGAATTGATGAACATCGACAAGCTATTGGCAGACAAGTACTTCTGCAACTTCTCGCTGTTCCAGTCATTACCCGACTCCTGGGCCATCGATCAGGTATTCCCCATCATGCCCATCCAGCGTCTCAACGAGCGTCCTACACGTAATGCTACTATTCAGGACATCACATGTGACTCGGATGGCAAGATAGCCAACTTCGCTACCAATCGCCATAACTCCCACTCGTTGCCCGTTCATGCATTAAAGAAGAACGAGAACTACTATCTGGGCGTATTCCTGGTAGGTGCCTATCAGGAAATCCTAGGCGATATGCACAACCTGTTTGGAGATACGACTGCTGTCCACATCTCCGTTAAGGACGGAACTTATCATATCGACCAGGTATTCGACGGCGAGACCGTAGAGGAAGTTTTGGAATATGTACAGTATAATCCTAAAAAACTGGTTCGCCAACTGGAAATCTGGGTGGCCAAGAGTGTCAAAGCAGGCAAGATCAGCCTGGAAGAAGGCAAAGAATTCCTTTCCAACTATCGCTCAGGCCTTTACGGATATACCTACTTGGAATAAAACTTAATCATTAAATCTAAAAGAACTATGTATCTGAAATCAACAAAACCTATCATCGGCATCCTGTTAGTAGCAGTGATGTCTTTGATGTGCTCCTGTAAATCGCAGCTGGCCCTCCAACAGGCACAGTCTATCGAGTCGCCACAGCCTCAGCTTGTCAATCAGGAGGCTGCCGTATGGGCTCAGACGCATGCCGGTGCTCTTATCGACAAATATCTGAAGGATGCAGGCAACAAACTCGATCCTGACGAGATGCGTAAACTTTTTACTCCCATTGGCTATGACGGAGGCACCAATACGACCAGCTACCGTGATGCTGAGAAGGTATTGGTCGACACCCTTTATGCTGTTATGCTACAGCGTGCCATTGCTGCAGGTAATACCAGTATTGTCATCTTTACAGGTCCCTCAGCCAGCGGAAAGAGTACAGCCACTAAGACGATGGACTTCTCGAAGACCGGACTCGTTTATGATGCTGCCTTCAACTCATATAAGAAGCTTTCTACTGCTGTCAAGCGTGCCCAGGATGCAGGCATGAAGAAGATTACGATTATTGCTGTTTACAACACGATCCGCAACTGTTTCAAGAACTCGCTGGATAGAGGCAAGGTCACCAATCGTTTCATTCATGTACCTTACATGATTTCATCCTTCAAGAACAATATCCGCAAGATGGAACTGATGAAGCAGAACTTCCCTGATCTGGAATACATCTGCTTGGACAAGAGCGATAACCAATATGCTAAACCAGTATCCTTGGACGACGCCATCCGTTGGAACTTCGATGTCAGCCAGGAGGATATCCACGAACTCTTTACCTATATCAG
Source organism: uncultured Prevotella sp. (assembly GCA_947164965.1). Lineage (GTDB taxonomy): Bacteria > Bacteroidota > Bacteroidia > Bacteroidales > Bacteroidaceae > Prevotella. The sequence continues at coordinate 30,086 of CAMUYR010000035.1, forward strand.
CAATGAAATTGACTGTAGAGGACTTACAAAACATCAGCTTGCCTATATCACGGGAGACATACTGTCAATTGAGGGACTGTCAGATTCCAATAAAGCTCTGGCCCAAGACATTGATAGAAGAATACGTGAGATGCCAAGATGAGATCATTACAGAAGCATGGGAAAAATCTTCCCTTGGCTTAGGAGACTTATAGATTGTTATGAAAGAGAAAATAACCATTGTAAAAGTGGGTGGAGCTGTGGTTGAGGACGAACTACAGCTCTCTCAGTTGTTACGCGACTTCTCAGCTATTGAGGGGCGCAAGGTGTTAGTACACGGCGGTGGGCGCAAGGCTACGAAGATGGCTGAGCGTCTGGGCATTGAGACACAGATGGTCAATGGACGTCGCATCACGGATAGCGATATGCTGGAGGTGGTGACGATGGTGTATGGCGGACTGGTCAATAAGAATCTGGTGGCTCGTCTGCAGGCCAATGGTGTGAATGCCATAGGTCTGACGGGTGCCGATGCTGATGTCATCCGCAGCCATAAGCGTCCATTAAAGGATGGTATCGATTATGGGTGGGTAGGCGACGTTGACAACGTCGCACACAAAACCCTGTCACACCTCATTGAGGCTGGTATCACTCCCGTGATGGCACCTCTGACGCACGATGGCGAGGGCCACATCCTGAACACCAATGCCGACACCATCGCCTCAGAAACGGCCAAGGCACTGGCTAAGGATTACGACGTGACACTCATCTTCTCATTCGAGAAGAAAGGTGTACTGAGCAATCCTGATGACGATGATTCAGTGATTCCCACCATCACGCGTACCTTATTTGAAAAGTATAAGGCCGATGGCACTATCTCTGGTGGCATGCTTCCAAAGATAGAGAATGCACTCAGCGCTGTCGATGCTGGCGTTTCCAGAGTTATCATCACACTGGCTACAGCCATTGACGGACAACACGGCACAGTCATCGAGTAATAAATCAAGGAATGAAGAACATCAGTTTCCAGACACATATCCTTCCCCTAAAGAACCAACTCTTCAGGATGGCACTCCGCATCACCATGAATCCTGCGGATGCTGAGGATGTGGTTCAGGAAACGATGATGAAGGTCTGGAACCGTCGCGACGACTGGGAACAGATAGAATCCATCGAAGCCTTCTGCCTCACCATCTGTCGTAATGTGGCTCTCGACAAGTTGCGTCGCAAGGACCATCAGGCACAATCGCTCGACGAGACCATCGATCCCACCGATCGCAGGACAGCATCCAATCCTGAAGAACAGACCGTGCAGAGCGACCGTGTACAACTGGTTCGCACGCTTATCAGCCAACTTCCTGAGAAACAACGCAGTTGTATGCAGTTGCGCGATATCGAGGGTAAGAGCTATAAAGATATCGCCACCATCCTCGAGATGACTGAGGAACAGGTGAAAATCAACATCTTCCGTGCCCGCCAAACCATTAGAGACCGCTTCCAGAAAGCAGAAAAATACGGTATCTGAATTTTTTTTTGCGATTTCTGTAACTTTCCGATTTTACAAACGTCATTTATTATAGAGAACCCAAAAGAACGGTATGGATTATAAGTACATCGAACAACTATTAGAGCGCTATTGGAACGCTGAGACCTCCCTTGAGGAGGAAAGCATCCTGCGCACCTTCTTCAGCCAGAAGGACATTCCGGCTGAGATGGAGCCCCTGCGTGCGCTCTTTACCGACGAGGCCTGTGGCCAGACGTTGGGCGATGACTTTGATGCCCGTATACTGGAGATGATTAGTGAAGACGAAGCTCCCAAGACCGTGAAGGCTCGTGAGGTGAAGCTCAGCGAGAGTCTGATGCCCCTCTTCAAGGCTGCTGCTGTCGTTGCTATCATTCTCACTCTTGGCGGAGCTTTACAGGCTCCTTGGGACAACAGCTGGAACACACCTGAAGACTATGCTGCCATTCAGCAGAAGATTGATACGGTGGTTGCAGTACAGCCCATCCAAGCCGAGAACATCAGCGACGCTGCTTTGGACAGTACGAAGGTGCTGCTTCCTGAACAGACCAAGAACTAGAATTTTTCTATGCTTTCTCTATATTATAAATCATGTTTAGTAAAACACAAGAAGAGGCTGTGAAGTCTCGACTTTTCGACCCAAGTAAGCGGTCGATTTCTCTCAAAATTTCATAACATACTAACGCTGAGCGGGCTGCTTCTGAAAAATTCAGAGAAGCAGCCCGCTCGATTTGTATACTTTCCTGTTTTATTGTGCCCTACGCATCCAGAGATGCAGCTGGTAGAGGGCAGGCAACAGGATGAGCAGCGAGAATGCCACAGCCATCAGCACATGTTGTTCTGAACCCTTAAAGACGTGTATCAGTTTGATGTCTGGATCTGGATATACATGATAGAGGATATATGCCGCACTGTTATTGGCCCAATGATAAGCCACTCCTGGCAGAATAGAACCTGTACGCCAGTACATCCATCCCAACAGTAAGCCAATCAGGAAGGCATGAGGCATCTGGGCGGGGTTAAAGTGAGCCAACGAGAAGAATACGGCTGAGAGAGCTATGGCACCCCAAGCGCCTAGTCTCTCAACACCCAGCAACGACTTCAGAATAGCGCCACGGAAAACAATCTCTTCAGACAGCGGCGCCAGCAAACCTATAGCCACATAGCCCCAACGGTCGGCCAGAATCATGTCAAACTCCTGTTCCACGATATTAGGCAATTCAGGCATGTGCTCCTGCATCCACAACGAAGGAATGATGGCACCCAACGATGCTACCACACTCCAAAAGAGCACATTCCAGGGACGTGTACGAATCCATTTAGGCGACACTTTCGTCCAACGTGTCAACAGGAACACGGCAATGGTGACGATGCTGACGACTACCGTCGAGGTAATCAGCAGATAATTGGTGGTATCCGTCGTGTGAGTAATCTGCTTCCACAGGTAATCAACCAAGTAGCCTACCACTATCTGCAGACCCACAAACACCAAGATGTAACAAATAGCCTTTTTCATATCCTATATGAATTAATATTTCAATATACTGCTCTCCACCTTTAATAGCTCTTCAGCCCTTTCAGCGTCTTGCTGCAATTGTGCCTTCAAAGCCTCAGCCGAATCGAAACGCTGCTCAGGACGCAAGCGGTCAATGAAAGATACCAACAGCTGTTGACCGTACAGATTCTCATGTAGGCGGAAGACGTGAACCTCCAACGTCACCCGCTGTCCATCAAACGTGGGACGAGTGCCGATATTCATCATAGCATGCTTCCACTCCACACTGTTCTCCATACGTACCTTGACAGCATAAGCACCCTTTGCGGGTATCAACTGACAGGCATCCTCTGCCACCAGATTAGCAGTAGGGAATCCTAGCTTCGTACCCACATGTTCACCATGCTCTACGTGTCCCAAAATGGTATAAGGATAACCTAACAGCTCGTTGGCTTGGGCTATCTGGCCATCTGACAACAGCTGTCGCACGCGCGAACTGCTCACCTCGCCCTTGGCAGGTAACTGAATGACCTCGATACCAAGTTCGTTTCCGTATCTCACATAGTCCTCAAAGCCTTCCTCACGACGATAGCCGAAACGGTTGTCATAACCTGTCAGCAACACTTTTACGCCCAGTTGCTCCTTCAACACCTGTTCCATAAACTGGCGGGCTGTCATCTGGCGCAATTCATCAGTAAACGACAACACCTCCGTACGATCTACCTGTGTATGCGACAGCAATAGCAACTTGGCAGCCAACGGCGTCAGCACCTGCTCTCTGCGCATCGTATGGTCGAAGGTAATAACCATCGACTGCAAGCCGCGTTCGCGAGCAGCCTCAACCACTTGGCTCACCACAAACCGATGCCCCTGGTGAACACCGTCAAACATGCCTATCGTGGCTACATATCCTTGTTGCTCCATTGTCTCTTAATCATTCTGTATATTTCACCAATCCACAACACGGGAGAAGTGATGGCCAGCAATATTCCCCATGTCTCCAGCGACAAAGGGACCGTACGGAATATCCTACCTCCAAAGGTGACGATAAGCCACTGGCCTATCAATACCATTGCCAATACCAATAGGAAGCCACTACATGCCCACAAACGGCGGAAGGCAGAATGGACTGAGCCTAACTGCTTGGCATTAAACAAGTTCCACCACTGAAGCAGAACGAATATATTGAAGAAGATGGTCAGCTCCATATCGTCAACGCCAGCCACCTTTTCAAAATACCACAACAGTACAAAGGTCACCAGGAAGAAGATGCCACCTGTCCAGGCAATGCCTCTGAACATACCTCGTGTGATGATAAAGGCATCTTTGCTACGTGGCCGTTCTCGCATTACCTCTCTCGAGGGAGGCAGTGAGGCCAACGCCATCGCTGCAAACGTGTCCATAATCAGGTTAATCCATAGTATCTGGGTAATGGTCAGCGGCATTTCCGTACCTATCACAGCACCACAAAGCACCAGTAACAATGCCGTCACGTTGACCACCAGTTGGAAATAGATAAAGCGCTGGAAGTTCTTATAGAGCGAACGGCCCCACATCACCGCTTGTACAATACTGCGGAACGAGTCGTCGATCAGCGTGATGTCGCTGGCCTCTTTGGCCACACTGGTTCCTGATCCCAGCGAGAGGCCTACGTGCGCACGATTCAAAGCTGGCGCATCGTTCGTACCGTCGCCCGTCACAGCCACCACTTCTCCTCGCTGTTGCAATAGTGCTACTAGTCGCTGCTTGTCCTGCGGGCGCGCTCTCGACATCACCTTCAGCGTCTGCACACGCTCCAATGCTTCCTCGTCGCTCAGGGCCGCAAACTCAGCACCAGTTATCACAGCATCTGCCGCGTTCCCTGCGACGACACCCGTCTGTCGTCCTATTTCCAAAGCCGTCTCAGCAGTGTCGCCCGTCACTATCTTTACATCAATACCAGCCCTCACACATTGGCGGATAGCAGCTGGCACTTCCTGACGCAGGGGGTCACTGATAGCCACGATAGCTAATAACGTATGATTCTGTCCGATAGCCAGTGTACGCATCGCATGCTGTTGCCAATCACGCAACTGCAGCTCTACTTTCTGGCGCTCGTCAGCGTCCATCTCCATCTTGGCTATCACCACTTCAGATGCACCTTTTATATATAGAGTGTCGCCCACAGTAGTCGTCATGTATTTGCGTTCTGTCGAGAATGGTTCGCGAGCCGTGATGGCATTGTCCTCACGCAGTTTCTGATAATCTGCACCCTGACTGGTCACCCAGCGCAGCAAGGCCTGCTCCGTCGGATTACCCACCTCGTGTGTCGCTGTCGTATTCAAGGCAATAGCCTTAAAGAGCTCATCTCTACCCCCTTCCATCATACATCTGACATCACTCACCGTCATCTTGTTCTCAGTCAGTGTTCCTGTCTTATCCGTACAGATTACTGTCACAGCACCCATCGTCTCTGATGCCTGGAGTTTTCTCACCAGATTGTTCGACTTCAGCATTCTGCGCATATTCAGAGCCAAAGCTAACGTGACAGCCATTGGGAGACCTTCAGGCACAGCCATCACTATCAGCGTGACAGCCATCATAAAGTAGCGTAATACCACCTCTGTCATACCTAGATAGTCGTCCGTATGCCACAGGGGACTTGTCAGGATGTCGTGAATCAGGAATACCACAAACGATGCAATGGATAATGCTCCGCCCACCTTACTGATAAGCTTGGCGAGTCTGTCCAACTGCACATTCAGCGGCGTCTTCACACCAGTCAGTTCCGATGCCTGTCTGGCCACATGGCCAATCTCCGTCCCATCGCCTACCGCTGTCACCACAAAACGCCCCGTGCCAGCCATCACCATCGACGAGCGCAACAGCAAGTCCCTGGCGTAAGCTTCACCTCTTCCCTCTTCCTTCTTACTTCCTACTTCTTTTGTCGTCAACATCTCACCCGTCAGCGAACTCTCGTCCACTTGCAGGTCTGTCGCTTCTACCAGTTGTCCGTCAGCAGGCACCTCGTCGCCCGTCTCGACTATCACGACGTCACCCACCACGACTTCTCTGCGGGCTATCTCCATCAACTTTCCCTCGCGAACTACCTTTACCAGCTGTTCTTCGCCCAACTGCGTCAGCACATCGAATTTGCGGGCAGCATCCCTTTCAAAATAAAAACCTACCGTCGTGGCAAGGATGATAGCTGCAATAATGCCTATGGTCTCCAGAAAGTCCTGCTTCACAAAAGATAAAGTCAACGATACCAAAGCTGCCACCAACAAGATGCGCACCATCGGATCCTGATATTTCTCCAGATATAGTCGCCACATAGAGGGACGCTGAGGGGGTGTCAGCACGTTTTCGCCATGCTCCTCCCTGCTCTTCAGCACCTCTTGGGCATTCAATCCTTGTATTTTTGCTGTTTTCACGGTGCAAAGGTACGAATAAGCGAGTAAAAAGCCAAATTTATTTGAGCTTTTTCAAGCGGGAGTACTTTCGACGGAGTCAAAGGTACGATTAAGTGAGAGAAAAAGCAAATTTATTTGTATTTTTCCGAGAGAAAGTACCTTCGACGAAGTCAAAATTACAAAAAAAAGGTAAAATTTGGAGAGCTGCAGCAAATTTTTCTCTTTTCACTTTTCACTTTTCACTTTTTTTTGTACCTTTGCAACCGCAAAACGCATTTGCATCGGACTTGTAGCTCAGTTGGTTAGAGCAACAGACTCATAATCTGGAGGTCCCAG
>CAMUYR010000036.1 GCA_947164965.1 uncultured Prevotella sp.
GGAGGCCGCCACTTTTTCAGAGAGAGGAGCCCTTTCGTCAGCAATGATGAGAGGGTTCCTTCATTTTTATTGTAATAAACCTAGAATGAGGGCTTTTTCTTTATTATCCTTAAAAAAATTGTGATATTGTGATATTTTTTGTACCTTTGCAGACTATATGAGTTCGATGACTTACATAAGGTTTGCAGCACAAGTATTGCTTATTTTTATAACTTCGTCAGTATGGTCGCAGAATGCTAACCAGATATTGGACGAGGCAGACAGCCTATATGCTGTTCAGCAGTATCAACAGGCTTTGAAAACAGCTAAGAAGGCATTGCCGCTGAGCAAGGGTACCGATATTGAAGCAGACTGTTTGAACCTATTGGCAGTGATTAATATTCGTCTTGCTGACTATGAAGAGGCAGCTAAATATGCCAAGCAATGCTACGCGCTGGACGAGAAGACGGGTGATCCTGATGTTATGTCGTCGAGTCTGAACACTTTGGCGGCTATCTATATGGGCGCTAATCAGGAGAACGAAGCTGAGAAATATGTGCTGAAGGGTATTGAGATGGCTGAGAAGGCCAATAATCCTAACCGGATGGCGGTCTTGCAAGCGATGGCCTCGGAGGTTTATCACGCCCAGGGCAACGATCAAAAGGCTTTATCCTATATAGAGACGGCTTATGAGATAGACAAGAAGCAGGGTAACGAGGCGCGTGCGATGGTGCGGTTGGCGCAGAAGGCTTCTGTGCTGATAGGCTTGCAGGACTATCAGCAGGCAGAGCGGGTGCTGAATGAGGTCATTCCATATCTGCGCAAAACCGGTGACAGACAATCGTTGGGTATTGCCTGCAACAAGATGGGTATGGCGCAATACAACATGAAGCACGATGCTGAAGCTATCAAGTACTATCGTGAGGCTGGCGACATCTTTATGGCGCTGAACGATCCCTATAATGAGATTCATGCTCGCAAAGGGCTGTACGAGGCCTTGTGGAAGAAAGATCCGGACGAGGCTAAAGTGCAGTTGGACAGGTTTACCAGTCTGAAAGACTCGATATACAGCAATACTTCTGCGGATAAACTTGCGAAATATAATGCGGAGTTTGGTAACGAGTGGTTACAGTTGGAGAATCACGAGCAGCGACGCGCTAAGTTGTGGGCTATTATTGCTGCGGTTATTGCTGTCATCGTCGCCATCGGTATCTGGCTCTTCATGCGCCATAGTCACCTGAAGCAGATACGCATCAATGCCGAACTGCGTGAGAACATCAAGATGCTGCGGGAGAAGTACGACATACTCAATGAACAGTACGACAATGCCATAGCCACCGGCACGCAGGAAGCCACCACGCAGCTGAATGCTGCCGACAGCGAATTCCTGGAGAAGACGGTAAACATCATCAATGAGCTTATTTTCTCTGGACAGATTGATGCCAATCATGTGGCCGAACGTCTCGGCATGAGTCTCTTCCAGTTCCGTCAGCGCATCACGGCGCTTACCGACGAGACGCCGCAGACATTTATCCAGACCATCCGCATGCGGCGTGCCCGTCACCTGTTAGACAATCACCCTGAGATGAACGTCTCAGAGATTGCTACCCTTTGTGCCTACAACGACACGCCCAACTTCACCCGCGCCTTCAAGAAAACCTTCGGTATCACCCCGACCCAGTATCAGGAACGGCATTAATAGAATGTCACATAAACTTTATAAATCGTAAATATTAGTACTGATTACGCCAAATGATAACAGAATTTGATGAAATGATAACAACGTTTTGCCCTTTTTAGTGTAATTTTGCACCAGAAATGAAACAAAGCTATCTGTCATGACCAAGAATAACTATCAGAAGGCAGCCAGAGAATATGCCCACCATTATGTGGACTTTCTGCTCGACATGGAGGGCGTGGTGGGTTATCAGGTGGATATGCGACTCAGTCAGCTCGTAGAGCAGAAGATAAAAGAATATATGGAATCACATAAACCAATATAATAAAATAAGTATAGAATCACATAAACCATCAGAAATAAAATAAGGTATAGAAAATGAAAAAGTTAGTATTTTGCATCGCCATCATGGCAACAGTATGCCTCGCATCATGCGCGGACGGCAAGAAAACACAGGCTGACGCTGACAATACGGCAGACAGTACGGCTGCTATGAGTAAGACCGACAGCGCTAACGTTGGTGCGGGTAGTGTAGCCGAGATGGGCGAAGACGGCGAGGCTACCGAGCAGGACGATCCTACGAATGCAGAGGAGTGGGACGTCAGTGTGCGCACCATCGACCTTGACAGCGACCCTCGTTACGAGGTGATTATCCGTGACAGCAAGGGCAAAACATTGACCTTTGGCGAGCGCACGGGGTTCGACTATCCCAGGGATATGCTGGAGACCTTTGGCAATGTCTGGCAGACCGACGTGAACTTCGACGGACACACCGATGTGATGATTTGTCTAGGTCAGGAGCCCGTCAGCGACCAGACTTTTGTGCGTTACGATGCATGGGTCTTTGATCCCGACGATAACAAGTTCTACTGTCAAGGCTCCTTCCGCGATATTTGTAATCCGGAGGTGGACCGTGAGGGGCGGCGCATCCTTAGTCATTACATTGCCCGCGACGGTGTGACGCGTGTCTATTCGGCCCACTACTGGCAGAAGGACGGCAATATCGCACAGGAAGGCGAGACTTGGACACTAAGCCCTAACAAATAAGCATATAACATTAAAGATTAAACATTAAACCATAAATTTACAACAAACAATTATCATTTAAACAATTAATCATTATGAAAAAAGCATTATTTAGTTTTGCAATCGTCGCAGCAGCTGTATTCGTATCGTGTGGTAACAAGTCGGCAGCGAATGCCGAGGGCCAGGATTCTGCAGCAGTAGCTGAGGAGCAGACAGAGCAGAAGGCTGAACAGAAGGAAGAGGCAAAAGCACCTGAGTTTGAAGCTGAGACCTACGAGTGTGACTATTTTACAGCAGAATTCCCTGCTGGTCATAAAGCCGAAGTAGCTGATAAATACGGCTGGAGAGGTATTGTCTTCCCACTAAAAGAAGATGGTTCTCAGGCAAATTCCGGTACACGCGTTCAACTGCTTCACCCTGCTAAGGAGACTGTAGCAGAATTTATCAAGAAGGCGAACAATGTTCCCAACGGCATGAAAGGTCTCGAGAAGTATGGCAACGGTTCCTATGAGATTGGTGGCGAGAAGTTCCAAACATGGTTTAAGGCTGGTATGATCTATTTCTTGCGAGATGATGCTAAGAACGGTGGTTGCTTTAACTTCGCTATCCCCGAGTTTGCTTTCGAGAAGCAGGAATTGGTGATGGGTGTACTTAACAGCATAAAGTTCAAGTAAATGAAGACCGTATTTTCAACTATCGCAATGCTTTTTCTGCTCTGCCTGACGACGACAGGGCAGAACAAGCAGGCCGAGGTTGCTAAGATCCGTAAGGCTTATGTAACGGCAAAGGCTGATGCCGAGAAGGCTCAGAAGGGCACGGACCCTCTGTTGGGTCACATGGTGACGACGGTGAACCATGTGGAGCCGGGCGTTGGGCCGCAGAAGGAGACACTGCAGTATTATTTCCGCCGTACGGAGGATCAGACGACGGGTATGTACCGCTATAAGCCATTTCTCATCACCCGTAAGTATAACATCGCTGCCCGCGATTTCTACGAGGAGTTTCTGTTCATTGACTCCGACGAGGGGCTGAACTTCTTCTTCAAGAAGGGCGGTAGCAACGAGACGCGCTACTACTACTGGAGCTGGAACAACGGCGGTTCGCACAGTGTTATCAAGGGCGAACCACTGATGGACGAGGTGTTTGCACTGCGTCTGGCTACGGACTTGACCGAGGCATTTGCCCGTCTGATGAACCGTGACTATTGAACATAAACATTAAACATAAAGATTAATCATTAAAACGAGATGAAGAAAGTTGTATTTAGTTTGGCCATCTTGGCAGCAACGGCTGTGATGGCGTCGTGTGGTAACAAAGCTGCAAGCGGTGAGTCTGCTGAGAATAGTGAGAGTGAGCAGATTACTGCTTTGGAGGGCGAGACGGTAGATACCCGTTTCTATACCATCATCATCCCTCAGGGCTGGAAAGTGAAGGACATGAGCACGAAGGATTATAACTTGTATCTGAAACCTCTGAAGGAGGACGGCACTGAGGGTAGCGGTTACATCCGAATCTCGGCCAACGAGTTCAGGACTTCTGACAAATTCCATGAGCCCAATGAGCGCCTCGAGGAGTTCCTTTCCGCTAATAAGGAGCGCGTGAACAAGGGTGAGATGAAGTTTGGCCGTAACACTTTCTTTGTCGGCGAGAATCCCAGCTTCAAGACTTTTGAGATGTACACCAAGCTCGCCGACAATGGTCTGATGAATATCTCGGTGGCTACGCTGGGCATTGACGACGCCATGGTGAAGGCTATCATCGATAATATCGTCATCAAGGAGACTGCTGGTCCGAAGGCTGAGCCGAAGGTGGAGGAGATCAGTTACAAGACCGAGCCTGGCAAGAAAGGCTTTACTCGCTACTTCCTTGACAAGGGCGTGAGCGTCGAGTTGCCTGATGGCGTTGCTCCACGCAAGGGTGCGAAGAATATCTTCGACGAGCAGGACCAGAAGTATGCTACGGTTTACTCTGTGACCATTACTACACTGAGCGACCATTTCAATCAGGACGAGTACATGAAGTCGCGTACTGAGAGCATGCAGAAGATGCGTAAGGACACCAAAGTGACGAAGAACGGCAAGAACTTCGACATGACCTACACGCAGAACACGACCATTACCGCTGTCGAGCATCATGTGACGACGCCAGAGAAGGCTGTGGTTGTGCGCATCATGTATTGGAACACGAACCGCGAAGATCATCCTGAGAAATACGTGAAGGATGTATTCAGCAGCGTGAAGATGGATTAATCGTACGGACTTTTTTAGAATTCAACGAATAGAAACAATGAAACAGAATCAGAGTGTTTTGAAGATGTTGCTGGTCGCTGCGCTTGTTTTCGGCGGTGCCAGCCAGGCCGACGCACAGTTCGGTAAGTTGCTGAACAAGGCGAAGAACACAGTTAAGAAGGAGGTCGACCAGGCCGAGCTCGACGCCAAGAACTCGGCTCGCCGTGCGGCTAATGAGAAGGTAGAAAGCACGGTCAATGGTGCCGTCCAGTCGGAGACAGCTGCCGTAGCGGGCATCGATGTGTGGTACGGTTCCAACAACACGAAGATAGCAACCTACTTCCCAAAGCGTAAACAGCTGGAGTTGGTGACTATCCATAAGGATGGACCGAACCAGGGCAAGCCGATTACTTATACGTTCCAGGACGACGGTGCCATCATGGGCGACGACGGTAATCAGAAGGGTGAGATAAAAGGCGATATGGTATCATCGGGTAACGTGTATAATATGGAGGTCAAGTCGGACGGCAAGGTGATGTGGGACGGCGACGAACTCGGTGAAATATACGAAGACGGGAATGTCCGTTTGTTCAATTCCGCCATCGCCCGCACGAGTGCTCCGATGGACCGCAAGGTGCTTGCTTTCGCTGTGTACGGTGTGCTCTACAAGACTGACAAACTGCGTGAGCTGCGTAAGGAGAAGGACAATCCGATCGGGGGATACACGATTACGCGCACGACGGTGACGAAGCCGAGCAGTAGCTCGTCCAGCGGTGAGACCATCCTCTACAAGGGCGGCTCCATAGTCGGCAAGCTCCGCACTGACGGCACTGTCTACGTGGGCGGCTCCATCAAGGGTCAGATCCGCGCTAACGGCTCGATCTATGTGGGTGGCTCGAATGCGGGCACGCTACGCGATAACGGTGACGTTCTCAGGGGCGGCTCAATTATCGGCCGTATCGAGTCGAATGGTGACATACGCATCAAGGGCAGTATCGTAGGCAAGGTAGAATCGAATGGCAATATCCGTAAGGGCGGTAGCATTGTGGGCAAGGCGAAGAACATGACCAACCTGCGCCACGTCGCCATATTCTACTTCTTCGGCTTCTATTAATCAATACAATTGAAATGGATTCTCAACGAATCAAGGAGAAAAGAGCCTCCTTGATTCGTTTTATTTTAGTGCCGGTAAACTCCGAGTTTAGTACCGGTAAACTCAGGGTTTAGTGCCGGTAAACTCAGGCGTTAATAAAATGGAGGAAAAGTTTGGCAAATTCAAATATAATATCTACCTTTGCAAATGGAATAAGTTCAATGTAAAATACACTTTTATATGAAGAAAACTATCGTGTTTATAGTCACGTTACTGTTTACTGTATTACAAGTATCAGCGGCTAATCAACTGTCGCTCGATGACATCACCAAAGGCAAGTTTCGCGGTCAGTCGATGGCTGCTGTGCAGCCTTTGTCCGACGGCGAGACTTATGCGCAGCTCAGTGCCGATGGTCGGCAGGTCGTGCAGTACAGCTTCGCTTCTGGAAAGTCCGTGGCCACACTGTTCGATGTTGCAACGGTGAAGGGCGATCGTCTGGAGCGCATCGACGGATACACCATGAGTCCCGACTGCCAGCGCATGTTGATTCGCACGAATACCCATTCCATCTATCGCCACTCGCACACCGCCACCTATTATATATATAGCTTGCGCAACAACCGCATCGAACCGCTCTCGGCAGGCGGCCCACAGCAGACGCCCCTTTGGTCGCCCGACGGTCAGCAGATTGCTTTTGTACGTGACAATAACATCTTTCTGGTCAAGCTGCTCTACGACAATGCCGAGGTGCAGGTGACGCAGGACGGCAGCCAGAACGAGATTATCAACGGCATACCCGACTGGGTGAACGAGGAGGAATTCAGCAACGACCGCGCTATGGTCTTCACTGCCGACAGCCGTCAGCTGGTCTGGGTACGCTACGATGAGAGTCGCGTGCCCGAGTATTCCATGCCGCTCTTCCGCGGTCTCAAGCCCGAGCGCACGGAGTTTGCCGAATATCCGGGCGCATACACCTATAAGTACCCCGTCGCCGGACAACCGAACGCGGTCTGCACTGTCTGGAGCTACGATATCCAGACGCACAAGCGCCTGCAGATGCAGTTGCCCATCGCGGCCGACGATTATATTCCGCGCATTCGCATGACCGCTGATCCTGCGCGAATCGCCGTTTTCACGCTGAACCGCCATCAGGACTGCCTGCGCATCTACATGACCAACCCGCTGTCGACAGTCAGCCGGATGGTGATAGAAGAGCATGTCGACAAGTACATCCGCGAAGAGGCCATCGCCAACATCCAGTTTACCAACCAACACATACTCCTGCCGAGCGACCGGACCGGATGGATGCACCTCTACCTTTATAATATGAACGGTCAGCTGCTCCGACAAATTGACGATGGTAACTACGAGGTGAGTGCAGTCTATGGCTACGACGAGCGCACCGGCGACACATACTTCGCGTCGCATCAAGACGGAGCGACCGACCAGCGCGTCTGGGTGGTCCGCAAGAACGGGCACCGCGAGTGTCTCACACCCAAGGCAGGGTGGAGCACAGCCATCTTCTCCAGCTCGTATAAATATTTTATCCACACGTGGAGCAGCCGTACTGTACCGCCCATCTACAGCCTCTGCACCGCGCAGGGTAAGACGCTTGCCACGCTCATCGATAATAGCGAACTGCGCCAGACACTCTGTGAATATCGGCTCTCTGAACCCGAGCTCATGACCATCACTACTGACGAGGGCGTCCAACTGAACGCTTGGATCGTAAAACCCGCCGATTTCGACCCGTCGCGCCGCTATCCCGTCATCATGTATCAGTACGGCGGTCCAGGCAGTCAGCAGGTAGCCGACCGCTGGAACATCGGCATGTCCGGCCAGGGTGCCATTCTCGAGCAGTACCTTTGCCAATTGGGCTTCGTCTGCGTCTGCGTCGACAATCGCGGAACGGGCGGACGGGGAGCTGAGTTCGAGAAATGCACATACCTCAAACTAGGACAGCTCGAGGCCAAAGACCAGGTCGACGCTGCCCAGTGGCTCGCCCGACAAACCTACGTCGACCCTGCGCGAATCGCCATCTGGGGATGGTCCTTCGGCGGATTCAACACGCTGATGGCCATGTCCGAAGGTCGCCCCGTATTCCGCGCCGGCATCGCCATCGCACCGCCCACATCGTGGCGCTACTATGACACTATCTATACCGAGCGATTCATGCGAACACCGCAGGAGAATGCCGTAGGCTACGATGACTGTCCCATCACTCGCGCTGCCCAACTGAGCGGTTCGCTGCTCCTGTGTCACGGTATGGCCGACGACAATGTGCATTTCCGCAACACTGCCGAATATACTGAGGCCCTCGTTCAGGCCGACAAGGACTTCCGCCAGCTCGTTTACACGAACCGGAACCACAGCATCTTCGGCGGCAACACGCGAAACCACCTGTTCCGCCAATGCATTAGTTTCTTTCAAAAGGAATTATTATCGTCGGAATAACGGTATCCCGGCATTCCGGAATCATTTTATCCTGGTATTCCGGAATGCCGCCTTACAGCGAGATCTCCCCGCGAATACTCCGTCGCATCATCGCCCGGACCTCCTCAGGGTCGTCATAGTGCGATTGCAGAAACATCAGCTTCGTCACCGCACTCTCGACCGTCGAGTCGTAGCCGCTCACCACGCCAGCCTCCTGCAGATGATAGCCCGTATCGTAGCGGCCCATCTCCACGGCCCCCTGCATACATTGGCTGATGTTCACAATCACTTTGCCGTTCCGCGTGCCCTCCTTCAGCGCGTTCAGTAGCCACGGACTCTGCGGTGCATTGCCGCTCCCGAACGTCCGCATCACGATAGCCTTCAGGTTGGGCGTGTGGATGATGTGCCGGATCAAGTCCTCACGGATGCCAGGAAACAGCGAGAAGATAATCACGTTGTTGTCCAAACGGAAGTGCGGCGTCATCGGTTTCTCCCAGTCCGGTTGCAAAATCCTGTCCCGATGATACACCATATTGACACCGGCCTCCACCAGATGCGGATAATTGAACGATTCAAACGCGTTGAACTCCTCGGCGCTCTGCTTCGTCGTACGGTTACCGCGGAGAAGATGGCCGCCAAAGTAAATCCCGACTTCCGGTACAAGGGCGCGACCCGTCTCATCTTTCGCACCAGCTATCTCTATCGACGTAATCAAATTTTCCTTCCCGTCCGTCCGCAACTGACCGATTGGCAGCTGACTCCCCGTAAAGATAACGGGCTTCGTCAGATTCTCAAGCATATAGGAGAGGGCAGAGGCTGTATACGCCATCGTGTCCGTGCCGTGCAGCACGACAAAACCGTTGAACGCGTCGTAGCGGTCGGCTATCACGTGGCTTAGATCCGTCCACAGCCGCGGCGACATATCGCTCGAATCGATGGGTGGCGAAAACTGATAGGTCGAAATCTCTGTGTCGAACTGTTTCAGTTCCGGCACATTCTGAAGCAGGTGCTCAAAGTCGAAAGGCTCTAGCGCTCCCGTCTGCGGATTACGGTTCATACCAATCGTTCCGCCCGTGTATATCAGCAGTACTTTACTTTGCATGCCGCAAAGATAAAGAAAAGAATCGAGATAAGGAAACGTTTACGTGATTTTTTCTGCAAAAAACTCGCGCTGATAGCCCGTAATTCATTTCTTTTCGCTATCTTTGCAGACAATTATAAAAAATCATCTAAAACAAATAACGAAATGAAAGCTTTCAACGACAAGAACTTTGTACTGGAGACCGAGATTGCCCAGGACCTGTATCACAACCATGCGGCTAAAATGCCAATCATCGACTATCACTGCCATCTGATACCCGAGATGGTGGCCAACGACCATCGTTTCAAGAGCATCACAGAGCTGTGGCTTGGCGGCGATCACTACAAGTGGCGTGCCATGCGTACCAATGGTGTCGACGAGAAATATTGCACCGGCAAGGACACCACCGATTGGGAGAAATTCGAGAAATGGGCTGAGACCGTTCCCTACACCCTGCGCAACCCGCTGTATCATTGGACACATCTGGAGTTGAAGACCGCTTTCGGTATCGAGAAACTCCTCTCACCCAAGACCGCTCGCGAAATCTTCGACGAATGTAACGAGAAACTCCAGAAGCCCGAATATTCTGCACGCGGTCTGATGAAGCACTACAACGTAGAGTGCGTCTGCACAACTGACGATCCCGTCGACGATCTGCATAATCACATCGAGTATGCCAAGCACAAGGCTGCTGACGATCCCATCATGATTCCCGCATGGCGCCCCGACAAGGCCATGAACATCGAGAAGCCCGAGTTCAGTGCCTACGTTAATCAGTTGGAGCAGGCTAGCGGTGTCACCATCACCAAGTTTGCCGATATGGTTGATGCCCTGAAGAAGCGTCATGAGTTCTTCGAGGCGCAGGGCTCCAAGCTCTCCGACCACGGTATCGAGGAGTTCTATGATGAAGACTATACCGATTCACAGATTGAGACCATCTTCGAGAAGGCCATGCGCGGACAGCAGCTCTCTAATCTCGAAATCCGTCAGTACAAGAACTGCTTCCTGACCGTGATGGCCGAGATGGATGCCGATGCAGGATGGACACAACAGTTCCACTATGGCGCTATCCGTGATAACAATACAGCTATGTACGACCAGCTTGGTCCCGACACAGGCTTCGACTCTATTGGTGAGTTCAACACGGCTAAGGCTATGTCGAAGTTCCTGAATAAGCTGAATATGGAGGGCAAGCTCACGCGTACCATATTATATACATTGAATCCTTGCGCTAACGAGGTCATCGCCACCATGCTCGGCAACTTCCAGGGTGGTGAGCCTGGCAAGATTCAGTTTGGTTCAGGCTGGTGGTTCAACGACCAGATGGACGGCATGATCCGCCAGATGAACGCCCTCAGCGTGCTGGGTCTCCTGAGCCGCTTCGTAGGTATGCTTACCGACAGCCGTTCGTTCCTCAGCTATCCGCGTCACGAGTACTTCCGTCGCATTCTCTGCAACCTGCTTGGCAACGATGTTGAGAAGGGATTGCTGCCCGACGATCGCGAGCTGCTGGGCAAGATGGTTGAAGACATCAGTTACAACAACGCAAAGAATTATTTCAAGTTCTATTAAAAAAAATTGGCTATCCTGCATCGGGTAGCCATTTTTTTTTGTACCTTTGCAGCCGATTTATGATGTAAAGAAAAAGAAGATAGTAAGAAGAGTATGTGTGGAATAGTTGGATATATAGGTAAAAAGGAGGCTTTTCCCATCCTCATTAAGGGTCTTCGCCGACTGGAATATCGTGGTTACGACTCAGCTGGCGTGGCTTTGATTAACACCGATGGCGAGTTGAACGTCTTTAAGTCGAAGGGAAAGGTGGATAATCTCTGTGAGTATTGTAGCGACAAGAATGTTAGTGGTAACATTGGTATTGCTCACACCCGTTGGGCTACACATGGTGAGCCATCATCGAGAAATGCCCATCCCCACTATTCGCAAAGTCATAACTTGGCTATCATCCATAATGGCATCATAGAGAATTACGCAGATATCAAGGAGAAACTGAAGAGCAAGGGTGTCCAGTTTGTCAGCGATACCGATACCGAGGTACTTGTCCAGTTGATAGAATATATCATGGTGAAGAAGAATTTACCGCTTCTGGAGGCTGTCCAGGTGGCACTCTATCAGGTGATTGGTGCTTACGCCATTGCCGTGCTCGACAAGCGTGATCCTGATCAGATTATTGCTGCCCGCAAGCAGAGTCCTCTGGTAGTAGGTATCGGAAATGACGAGTTTTTCCTAGGCAGCGATGCCAGTCCTATCGTAGAATATACCGATAAGGTTGTCTACTTGGAGGATGGCAATATCGCCCTGATTCGTCGTGGTGAAGAGATGCACGTGATGAGCATTCTGGGTGAAGAGCAGGAGCTGAAGATAAAGACTGTAGATATCGACTTAGGTCAGATTGAGAAAGGTGGTTACGACCACTTTATGCTAAAGGAAATCTTCGAGCAGCCAGAGTGTCTGACCAACTGTATGCGTGGTCGAGTCAACATGGAAGCCGATCATGTGACATTGTCTGCATTGATAGACTATCGTCGACAGATGCTCGAGGCCAAGCGTGTGGTCATTGTTGCTTGTGGAACCTCGTGGCATGCAGGACTGATTGGCAAGCAGCTGATAGAAACCTATTGCCGTGTACCTGTTGAGGTGGAGTATGCTTCTGAGTTCAGATATCGTAATCCTGTTGTTGGTAAAGGCGATGTGGTAATCGCTATTTCACAGAGTGGTGAGACGGCCGACACCTTGGCTGCCGTACAGTTGGCTAAGGAGAAAGGCGCCTTTATCTATGGTGTATGCAATGCCATTGGCAGCAGCATTCCCAGAGCTACCGATACTGGAACCTATATCCACGTAGGTCCTGAGATCGGTGTGGCTTCGACGAAGGCCTTTACAGGTCAGGTCACAGTATTGACCATGATAGCTTTAGCAATGGGTGAGGCTAAAGGCACCATCAGTCGTGACGATTATCTGAAGGTGGTCAGGGGATTGAGTGAAATACCAGACAAGATTCGTGAGGTATTGAAGACTAATGAGAAGGTCAAGGACTTAGCGCGTACCTTTACCTATGCTCATAACTTCCTCTATCTGGGTCGTGGCTTTTCTTACCCTGTAGCTTTGGAGGGTGCCTTAAAACTGAAGGAGATATCCTATATTCATGCTGAGGGTTATCCTGCTGCAGAAATGAAGCATGGTCCTATCGCTTTGATCGACTCAGATATGCCAGTCGTGGTTATTGCCACACATAATGCTATGTACGAAAAGGTCTTGTCGAACATCCAGGAAATAAAAGCCCGTCAGGGTAGGGTGATAGCCCTCGTTTCCAAGGGCGACGATACGATAGCCAAGATAGCCGACGAGGTGATTGAACTGCCGGATGTGCAGGAATGCCTAGAACCATTGGTGGCAACGATACCACTGCAATTGTTGGCCTATCATGTTGCTGTTTGCAAAGGAAAGAATGTTGACCAACCAAGAAATTTGGCTAAAAGTGTTACCGTTGAATAAGCTAGGGCGATTCGTCATTTGGACGTTTCGCCCTTTTTAATACAAGATAGAAGTAGAATCAAGATAGAGAGTTATTAATGGAACAAAAAGATGTGACACTCGTCCTGCAAGATGGAACGAAATTTGAGGGGAAGAGTTTTGGCTATGAGGCAAACGTAGCTGGAGAAGTGGTGTTTAATACTGCCATGATGGGATATCCTGAGAGCCTGACAGATCCCAGCTATGCTGGTCAGATGATGGTGTTGACTTATCCATTGGTTGGAAACTATGGTGTACCTCCTTTCAGCATTGAGGATAATGGTCTTGCTACCTTTATGGAGAGCGACAAAATCTATGCTACAGCACTCATTGTGAGCGATTACAGCGAGGAGTATAGCCACTGGAATGCCTGTGAGAGCCTTTCTGATTGGTTGAAGCGTGAGAAGGTGCCAGGGATAACGGGTATTGATACCAGGGCTTTGACGAAAGTGTTGAGAGAACATGGTGTGATGATGGGACGGATAGTCTTTCCGGATATTCCAGAGAAAACCGAATCTGCTGACTATGGCAGCATCAACTGGGTGGAGCGTGTTTCTTGCAAAGATGTAGTAAGATATAACGAAGGTGCAGGCAAGAAAGTAGTTCTTGTTGACTGTGGTGTGAAGAATAATATTATTCGCTGTCTGATACGTCGTGGCATTGAGGTTGTTCGTGTTCCTTGGAACTATGACTATACGACAATGGATTTCGATGGTCTTTTTCTGGCCAACGGTCCTGGCGATCCGGATATGTGTGTTGATGCTGTCGAGATATTGAAGAAACAGATGTCAGCATCGCGCAAGCCCATCTGTGGCATCTGTATGGGTAACCAGTTGCTGGCAAAGGCAGGCGGAGCAACAATCTATAAACTGAAGTATGGACATCGTTCACATAACCAACCCGTTCGTGAGGTTGGTACAAACCGTTGCTACGTAACGTCTCAGAATCATGGCTATGCTGTAGATGCTGCAACGTTGGGTAATGACTGGCGCGAGCTCTTTGTCAATATGAACGACGGCTCTAATGAGGGCATTCGTCATATATCCAATCCTTGGTTCTCAAGTCAGTTCCATCCAGAGGCTTGTTCAGGCCCTGTAGATACAGAATTTATGTTTGACAGATTTATTGAAACATTATGAAAGATCAGAATATAAAGAAAGTCCTGTTACTTGGTTCAGGCGCATTGAAGATTGGCGAGGCAGGAGAATTTGACTATAGTGGTTCACAAGCATTGAAAGCCCTGCGTGAAGAGGGTATTAAGACCGTGCTGATCAATCCCAATATCGCAACGGTTCAGACCTCAGAGGGAGTGGCGGACGAGATATATTTTCTGCCTGTTCAACCATATTTCGTAGAGCGGGTGATTGAAAAGGAACGTCCGGACGGTATTCTGCTGGCCTTTGGTGGACAAACTGCACTGAACTGTGGCGTGGAACTCTATAAAACGGGTGTGTTGGAAAAGTATGGCGTGAAGGTGATGGGAACACCTGTTCAGGCTATCATGGATACTGAAGACCGTGAACTCTTCGTCAAGAAACTCGACGAGATTGACGTCAAGACCATTAAGAGTCAGGCTTGCGATAATATTGAAGATGCCAGAAAGGCAGCTCAGGAGTTAGGCTATCCCGTTATTTTGCGTGCAGCCTATGCCTTGGGTGGCTTGGGCTCTGGTTTCTGTGATAATGAGGAAGAACTGAACCGACTGGCTGAGAAAGCCTTCGCCTTCTCGCCACAAGTGTTGGTAGAGAAGAGCCTGAAGGGTTGGAAGGAGATAGAATATGAAGTTGTTCGCGACCGTTACGACAACTGTATCACCGTTTGCAATATGGAGAATTTCGACCCTCTGGGCATCCATACTGGTGAGTCTATCGTGGTAGCTCCTTCGCAGACATTAACCAATTCAGAATATCATAAACTGCGTGCACTGGCCATCAAGATTATTCGTCATATTGGAATTGTGGGCGAGTGTAATGTGCAATACGCCTTCGATCCACAGAGTGAGGACTATCGTGTCATTGAGGTTAATGCGCGCTTGTCCCGTTCTTCGGCACTGGCCAGTAAGGCTACTGGTTATCCTTTGGCTTTTGTCGCTGCGAAGTTAGGAATGGGTTACGGATTGTTCGAACTGAAGAACTCTGTAACCAAGACCACCAGCGCTTTCTTTGAACCCGCTCTCGACTATGTGGTCTGTAAGATTCCCCGTTGGGACCTGTCAAAGTTTCATGGTGTTGATAAGGAACTCGGTTCTTCGATGAAATCTGTGGGTGAGGTAATGGCCATCGGACGTACCTTTGAGGAGGCTTTGCAAAAGGGCCTGCGCATGATAGGGCAGGGTATGCATGGATTTGTGGAGAACAAAGAACTGAAGATTTCAGATATCGACGCAGCCTTACGTGAGCCGACAGACAAACGTGTCTTTGTGATTTCAAAGGCGATGCATCTGCCAGAATACACTATCGACAAGATTCATGAGTTGACGAAGATTGACAAGTGGTTCCTGCAGAAGCTGCATCATATTATCACCATTGATGAACAACTGAAGCGACAGAATATCAACACTTTGGAAGAATCGCTGTTGCGTGAGGCCAAGATTTATGGTTTTTCTGATTTCCAGATAGCCCGAGCCATTGGTTTGGAAGATGATACACGAACGATGCACGATGCAGTACTCATTGTACGTCATCGCAGAAAACAGTTGGGCATACTTCCCGTTGTGAAGCAGATAGACACGCTGGCTGCTGAATATCCTGCACAGACCAATTACCTGTACCTGACTTATCAAGGTGCAGTCAGCAGCGATATTAATTATGAGAATGACAAGAAGAGCATTATTGTATTAGGTTCTGGGGCCTATCGTATTGGATCGAGTGTGGAGTTCGACTGGTGTGGTGTGCAGGCCTTAAACACTATACGCAAAGAAGGTTGGCGTTCAGTGATGATCAATTATAATCCAGAGACAGTGTCGACAGACTATGATATGTGCGATCGTCTCTATTTCGACGAACTGACCTTCGAACGTGTGCTCGATATCATAGATTTGGAACAGCCTCATGGCGTGATAGTGTCTACGGGTGGACAGATTCCTAATAATCTGGCTGTCTATTTAGACGAGCAGCATGTTAACATCCTCGGTACCCAGGCCTCTGACATTGATGGTGCTGAGGACCGTGCCAAGTTCTCGCAAATGCTGAATGAGATTGGTGTCAATCAACCCGAGTGGAGTGCGCTGACCTCAATGGAGGATATTGACAGATTTGTTGAAAGGGTAGGGTTCCCTGTTCTGGTCCGTCCGTCTTACGTGCTCAGTGGTGCTGCTATGAATGTTTGCTCCAACAAGGAAGAGCTTGAGAAGTTCCTGCAGTTGGCAGCCAATGTTTCTGAGGATCATCCCGTTGTGGTTTCAAAGTTCATCGAGCATGCTAAGGAAATCGAGATGGATGCTGTAGCAAAGGATGGCGAGATTCTGGCTTATGCCATTAGCGAACATATTGAGTTTGCTGGTGTTCACTCTGGCGATGCCACTATCCAGTTCCCACCGCAGAAGCTGTATGTCGAGACTGTTCGTCGCATCAAGCGCATCTCTCGTCAGATAGCCAAGGCCCTGCATATCAATGGTCCGTTTAATATTCAGTATATGGCGCGCGAGAACGATATCTTGGTCATAGAGTGCAACTTACGTGCTTCTCGTTCGTTCCCATTTGTTTCAAAGGTGCTGAAGCTAAATCTAATTGACCTTGCCACAAAAGTGATGTTGGGATTACCCGTAGAGAAGCCTTCAAAGAATCTGTTCGACCTCGATTATGTAGGTATCAAGGCCAGCCAGTTCTCGTTCAACCGCCTGCAGAAGGCCGATCCTGTATTGGGCGTGGATATGGCATCGACAGGTGAAGTAGGATGTATCGGCGATAACACGAATACAGCTCTGCTGAAAGCAATGCTCAGCGTGGGGCATCGCATTCCCAAGAAGACCGTTTTGCTGTCTACGGGTTCTGCCAAGCAAAAGGCTGAAATGCTGGATGCTGCCCGCATGTTGGTTAATCATGGTTACGAACTATATGCAACTGGTGGTACTTCAAAATACCTGACAGAGAACGGTATCGACAATGTGTTAGTGCATTGGCCTTCAGAGGCAGACCAACAGCCTCAAGCCCTTGATTTGTTGCATCAGCATAAGATTGATATGGTTGTGAATATTCCTAAGGATCTGACCTCTCATGAGTTGACCAATGGTTACAAAATTCGTCGTGCAGCCATCGATTTGAACGTACCTCTTATCACAAATTCCAGACTCGCTAGTGCGTTTATTCAGGCTTTTTGTACGGTTCCTGTCGAGCAGATAGGTATAAAATCATGGGCAGAATATAAATAAAAAGGGAGAAAAAATTTGGATATTCGGAATTATTGCATTACCTTTGCAAGTTAGAAATGTAAATATTGCAAAACCATTATGGAATTAAACGAACCCTTTGAGTCTCAAATAAACCGAAGTGATTTCAAAATCTTGATTGTCGACGATGTGGTCAGCAATGTCCTGCTGCTCAAAATCCTGTTGACAAACGAGAAATTCCAGGTGTGTACGGCTAATAATGGTAACATGTGTATCGAACAGGCCAAGAAGGAACACCCCGATCTGATTCTGTTGGATGTGATGATGCCCGATCTGAATGGATTCGACACAGCAGTTATTTTGAAGAAAGATCCGGAAACAGTCGATATTCCCATTATTTTCCTGACTGCACTTAATAATCCTCAAGACTTGGTGAAAGGTTTCCAGGTGGGTGCTAATGACTTCCTGACCAAGCCGTTCAACAAAGAAGAATTGGTGATGCGTGTGATGCACCAGATTCAGTTGGTGGCAGCCAAGCGCATTATTGTCCAGCAGAATGAGGAGTTGAAGCGTACGATATCGAATCGTGACAAGATGTATTCGGTTATTGCCCATGACCTTCGTTCACCTATGGCCAGTATCCGTATGGTGTTGAATCTTGCAGTCAACGTGGTGTCTCCGGAAACGGTAGGTGACGAGATCTTCAGTCTTTTGGATAAGGCTAATCGCGAGTCGGAAGAAACCCACGACTTGTTGGACAACCTGCTGAAGTGGACGAAGAGTCAGACAGGTCGTCTGAATGTCGTCTATCAGGATATTGATCTGAACGATGTGGTTCCTGGTGTTGTTGATATCTTCAGGATGATAGCCGAGATGAAGAAAATCAATCTTCAGTATTTGTCATCGGATGAGAATCTGGTGGTTCATGCCGATAATGATATGATCAAGACGATTATTCGTAATTTGATATCGAATGCCATCAAGTTTACGCCAGAAGGAAAGAGTATTGAAGTGTTCTGCAAGCGTGAAGGCGACTTTGCCCGTATCAGCGTTCGCGACCACGGTGTAGGTATCGAGCCCGAGCGTTTGGATAGTATCTTCCATAAGGGTGAAACGACATACGGTACAGGTGGCGAGGAAGGCTCAGGATTGGGTCTTCAGCTCTGTCAGGATTTTGCCCGCAAGAATGGTGGCGATGCCCAGGTGGAATCAGTGTTAGGCGAGGGTTCTACCTTTAGCTTTACTGTTCCTTTGAAGAAAGAAGCATAATTTTAATGATTAAATAGTAATAATTTGGCAAAAAGTTTTGTTAATTCACTGAAATGTAGTAACTTTGCAGCCGATTTCGAAAAAATAGTTGATGAAGAACGATAAAATGAAGAATCAGTACCGCGTTAACGAGCAGATTCGTGTACGTGAAGTCCGCATCGTTGGCGATGAAGGAAGTACTGTGGTTCCAACCCGTCAGGCTCTTGATATGGCGCATGATCAGGGTGTGGATCTTGTCGAGATTTCTCCCAATGCCAACCCTCCCGTTTGTCGTCTTATCGACTATTCGAAGTTCCTCTATCAGCAGAAGAAGCGCCAGAAGGAAATGAAGGCCAAGCAAGTGAAGGTAGAGGTTAAGGAGATTCGATTCGGTCCTCAGACTGATGAGCATGACTATCAGTTCAAGCTGAAGCATGCAAAGGAATTCCTGGAGGAAGGTAATAAGGTTCGTGCCTATGTGTTCTTCCGCGGACGTTCCATCCTGTTTAAGGAGCAAGGCGAAGTGTTGCTGTTACGTTTTGCCAACGATCTCGAGGAGTGCGGAAAGGTAGAGGGAATGCCCTCGCTCGAAGGCAAGAAGATGTTCCTCTATCTGGCTCCAAAGAAAGCTGGCGTAGCAAAGAAGAGTCAGCAGGCTCGCGACCGTGAGGCATCCGAGCTGGAAGCAAAAGAGGCAGCCAAGCAGGCTAAGCAAGAGGCTGAGGCTGAAAAATCATCCAATGGTGGTTTGTTTGCTAATGCCAAGATCAGTGCTGATGCTCTGAAGAAGCTGACGGAGACTGACGAATAGAAATGGAAAAGAGAAGGTGGCGCGCCCGGTATATGCGTAGCTGCCGATTATTAATAACAATTTAAATTTTAAAAAACAATGCCAAAAGTAAAGACAAATTCCGGTGCCAAGAAGAGATTCTCATTCACCGGTTCAGGTAAGATCAAGAGACACCATGCTTACCACAGTCACATTCTGACTAAGAAGACCAAGAAGCAGAAGCGCAACTTGGTAGGTTATTCTATCGTTGATAACTCAAACATGAAGCAGGTTCGCGACCTGTTGTGTCTCCGTTAATTCACCTATTGTCAAACATTAAAAAGTAAAGAAAACTATGCCAAGATCAGTTAATCACGTTGCATCAAGAGCAAAACGTAAAAGAATTCTGAAACTCACTCGCGGTTACTTTGGTGCCCGCAAGAATGTTTGGACAGTAGCCAAGAACACTTGGGAGAAGGGTCTTACCTACGCTTATCGCGATCGTAAGAACAAGAAGCGCACTTTCCGTGCCCTGTGGATTCAGCGTATCAACGCTGCAGCCCGTCAGGAGGGTCTGAGCTATTCAGCTCTCATGGGTAAGTTGGCTAAGGCTGGTATCGAGATCAACCGTAAGGTGCTCGCTGACCTCGCCCTCAACAATCCCGAGGCATTCAAGGCCATTGTGGAGAAGGTTAAGTAAACCGAACACTTTTTTGTTCATGATAAAAACTGCAGACTCATAAGAGCCTGCAGTTTTTCTTTTGCAAAGTTAAATGAGAATACAAAGGATGCCAACAAGCAGACTTGGCAGAAAGCCGAAATCGACAAACTGGCACAGGCATCCATGTTTGACAAACTCATGAACAGTGGTTTAAGTCCCGCTAGAATAGGCCAATACCATTGAAGCCTTCCTCGCTTTCGATGGTGGCGACAGAGATCAGTTATGTGTGGACATCTGGAACAAAGCCAAGCCCCAGGTTGAGTATTATTGGCAGGACAGTACCCTTAGTGCGCTCGAAGAGCTACGCACCAAGGAACTGTATGGTCAGAACTATAGTCATGGACGTGGACGAGGTTTGTAATATGCGAATTGGGGCAACGAGATTGCCCCAATTTCTTTAATGTTATGTACGGAACATTCTTTTTCCGCTATCAACTGTCTGATTTGGCTCTTCCAACCATATCATCCCCCTTTGGAAAGGCTCACTTTCTGTAATTGACAGAAGTTCAATGTTAAAGCATTCTATAGTAAGAATGACACCATCAAAGACAAATTCATAAAGATTCTTGTAGTATTCATTTCTCTTAACCTCGATGCCATAGATATAGTCATTGCCAATCTCTGGCTGGAAATTGAATCTGATAAGGTTTGAGAACCTTAGTGTAATGTCATACACTTTGTTATCATCCATCTCATACAAAGTATTGACTACAACTACCAAATCATCTTCGTTCAAGTCAAACCGTTTGATGACAGCATCATGCATTTGGTAGCTTTCACCAAATTTCTCTGTAAATTGATGCCAGTTCTTGATTTCATTAATTACATTTGCCATAGTACATGCTTGCTCTATCCACCATCAATATAATCTCCGTTCGCTCCATCACTCTTTCAAATACTTCATCACATTGCTTTCTAAATCCGCATGAGTTCTTAACCGCTCTTTCACATCAGGTTCCTCCAAGCCTTTCATTATATATTCCTTATCATCTGCAAAATACTCCTTTATATATTCGTCGAATCTTCCCATTAGAAAAATGGCATCATCGACGGCCATAGAATATGATTTTGAATCGACATTATAATATGCGTTGCTCATACTGAGGCCATGAGCAAACTGCGAATAGAAATTGAAGAAATCAAAATCATTTGCATCTTTATCCTCAATCATTTGATGCATTTCTTTCCAAGAGTATTGGTTTCTTCTTGCGCTACAGAAGTCCTTGAATTTCCAGTTCTTGTTTTTTACTATCATGTTGAATGCCTCGTTGTCTGCTTCTTTCAACGGCGAAGCATTAATCAAAGATTCCAGTTTATCTATTCGCTCTTGGCATAGTGTTGCCATTTCCTCCGAGTGAGCCTTTTCCTCCTCATCTTCATCCCCGAAACCGGAAATCCATAATTCCTTTAGTTTCTCTGCGCCATCAAGAACATAAAGATAATGGCGCAACATTCTCCAGTCAGCATTTTTCTCCAGATATATCAAACGAAAAAGCGAAACATTGTCTGCAAGCATCCTAAGAATGCAGTGAGCAGATACGTAGTCGTTCTTTTGAACCAACTGCAAGAATGAGGAAAAAGATTTTGTCCGCTGATAGCAAAAGCAAACCACATATCCCTTTATATCTTCAAAAGAAGGATTACGATACTTCTTCAGCAATCTACTAACCGTATTTCGGAAGTAGATGTATGAAAACATAAAATCGTGATAGCGGGCAAACATCATCTTTTTATTCTTCAAACGGATAAGTTTCGTCGTAAATGTCGCCCAGCAGCTTGTCGTTGTAAAGCCAGTGGGCACCGGGGGAGATATGCCTCACCTTGTAGCCTTTCAGCTTGGCGGAGAGCGCACTGATGGACGATTCCTCGCCCTCATAGCTGACCTTCCGCTCCGAGACAATCGTAACGGACACCGTGGGGTCGTCCTTCCACGTCAGCTTGTCGCCCTTCTGCATCCCCATTTCATAGAAGTTGAGCGGAGGACGATGCACCTGAGCCTTTGCCGATGCAGCCTTGTCGTCGTCGGTCAGGTCGTTCTGTATCTCGTCGCTCACTTCTTCCGTCACGTCGGTATGATGGAACAGTTCAAGAATGGCCTTTGCCTGCTCCACCTGAATACGGAAGAACTCGCGGTTCTGATTGATGCGCTGCGGGGCAAAGGCCGTGTGCAGGGCTTTCTCAATTTTGGCGCAGTCGCCTTTCTTCACCTTGCAAGCGAACTGGCACTCAAAGGGAACGGGAACGCCCGTCGTATAGAGTTCCTTCATCCTCTTGTCTATGTCTTCCTGCGTCGTCATGCCTATCTTCACAAGGCCTGGCATTACAGGATTGGTTAAAAGATAAACTATTCCGTATTCCATATATTAATTTTATTATCGTTAATGTATTTCATTTCTTTTTGTAATTCTTCTTTGTCGCAAAGCGTCATAGAATTTAACTCACGAATATCCAGACCACTTACATTTAAGTAGGAGATTTTTTTTGTATCCATTACTATTTGTTTAACAGATTGCAATGTAATATCATCTTCTCCCAAAACATAAATAGCAGTAATTGCATTGGAAATATCAAGATATTCGCAATTCTTACTAATATAACGATATTCATTTTCAGCTTCCCAATGCGGATGCTTTTGAAAAAAAAGTTGCATTCTGTTCTTAATGACAAATTCTTGCGCGGCATCTTCCTTTTCCGCATCAACTCCACATAGATGTATTGGAGCAAGAATGCTATTATAATCTACCTTTTCCTCATAGATCTTTGCTCCATTGGGAAATGGAATGACTTTCGTACTCTCTATTTCTATACAAACGCCACTTCTTTGATAATCTCTTGCATAGTGTCCCCACATTGAAGGAGAAGCATAGCCTTTTATATCTTCATAATCCAAACAAAAACTTAGTTGATGATACCTCTCTACTTCTTCAAAAACATTTCTTGAAAATAGCTTCAATACTCCTGGTGGGTATTTTTTTCCATTATACTCTAGGCTTGATAGAGTAAATTTATATGTTTTTTCTCTCTCATAAACATCATTACAATTTGTCCATTGTGAAAAATTCAACCTTTGCTGAATCCAAATTGAACAAAAATTGGTAAATGTAGTATAATGATATAACTTCATCTTCTCTTTAATTTATGAGTATACTGTTTAAAGAGTATTTTCACTTTGGGTATGTAATATGCAGTCAATCTCTTGCATCAGTTGCTCCGTCTGCTGCAGCACGTAGATGATGCGCTGGTAGTGTTTCACATCCTCGAAACTGAGAGTGAGGCCTTTGCGGTCTTTCAACCACTTTTGGGCTGGCTGGTAGCCACCAATGAAGAAGTTCCAAGCTGATTCTGGTACACCCTCGAAGTATTGCTCGCTATTGATATAGACGCGATTATCCTGCCAACGATAGCAGTCCACTTGTAAAGTTCCTGCTTGTGGGAATGATACACCTGTTGAATTAGGTAGGTCTTCCATAAGGTGCAACTGTCGTAGTTCTTCGCCCTTTTCTACCAAATCACGGAACTTTTCCCAGGCCGTTGGATAAGGGATGCGTGGAAAATCTATCTTTAGGAATTCCTTGTAACGTTCGCGATAAGATGGGCTGTGAAGTACGGCATAGATATAATCGAAAAGGTCTTGCGGATACAGAACACCATTGTATTCTGATGTTGGGTCAACCAAGACGTTGTCGTCATAGCATGGGAGGTAGTTCAGCCCCTTGGCAATACTATCATACAAGTCTTTGTTGAAGTTGACAATGCGCTCTTCTTTTCCCATGTTTTCTTTGGATAAATAGAGGGGGAAAATATAGCCTCCACCTAATCTGCTTGCTGAGGCAATCAAATTCATATCAGATACTGAGTCAGTAACAAAAGCATATCGCCAGTCTGATTGGCACTGCTTAGAAACGACTAGTCCAACATTTCCTCCTTTTGCCAAATGTTTCATCAGGTCATAGACAGGAAAAGCAATAAAACCTTTCGACATGTCAGTAAAGTAAGTCCATTTCATGTCAAAAGGTCGGTATAGTATGGGATGGATTAGTACTTCAGAGATGCCACACCTCTCGATATT
Organism: uncultured Prevotella sp.; assembly: GCA_947164965.1. Lineage (GTDB taxonomy): Bacteria > Bacteroidota > Bacteroidia > Bacteroidales > Bacteroidaceae > Prevotella. The sequence goes on from CAMUYR010000036.1 coordinate 24,181, forward strand.
AGCCTTTGCATAGGCAACCTTTTGGTCCCTACTTTCCGAAGTGATGTTATATTTTTCCTTTATTTCGTTTTCTGGTAGAGACTTGAAGTCGTTCAGTACTTTTATTAGTTCAGCCTTATTAGCTTGAAAAGCTATCTTATCTCGCTTTGAGCAAACACCAACACCACTGTTCACAAAAAGTTTGTTGATGGCAAATCCTTTATTATATTCCTCTTCTTCTGCAAAATCTTTATGGACGAAGAAATAGTAAGGTGCTTTGGGTTCAAGGGTTTCAAAACCTATTGATGCCAGCATATTAGAATCGAGCGTTTGGTACTTTTCTTGTCTTGTCTGTCCGTATAAACTACAATACTTGACTTCTGCCAATTTCCCTTTTCCCTTCTTGTTGTTTTTTACAAGAATGTTAATACATACGCCTTGCCTTATATCAAAGACATTTTCGTCTTCTGAGTTTTTAGTTTCCCCTGAGGTCGTGTTACCATGTAAATTAACGATGTAGATTTTGTCGAAAGAGTTCAGCAGTTGCCATCGCATACCGCGAAAGGTCTGTCCGTCAAGATATGTGTGAGGATTAATGAATCCTATGACACCTCCAGCCTCATTGCGATTGATATACGACATAGCAAGACCTATGAATTTCACTTCATCGCTATTAAGCCATTTAGTGTCTGGGATGTTGATAGATGTTCCTGGCTCCAGTTTAAACTTCTCAATGAGCTTTGACCCTAGTTTGCCATTCTGACTCTCTCCGCTATACGGCGGATTGCCAATCATCACCATTACAGGATAGTCACGCTTGATGACGTTGGCCTCAGTAGCCTCACGGCTCAGCCATTGGGCAAAGAGGGTGCGAGGTTCATTATTGCTCTCTTCGAGTGAGTTGGTCAGATAAACATGCAGACGTTTGTCTGTCTGGTGCTGATAGCCCGTTTCGCCAAGAAGCATATCAAGTTTGATATGGGCTACAGCATACGAAGCCATCAAAATTTCGAAGCCATTCAAGCGAGGCAACAGATGTTGCTCCACATATTGCTGCCAGATGCCTTGATTATCACGATAGCGGTCATATATCTGGTTAACCACCTCAGCAAGGAATGTACCAGTACCAGTAGCTGGGTCAAGTATTTGTACACGATGGAACTTGCGTTTCTCATGCTTCATGCCATCTGTGGTTCGCCTGTCGCGGCTTTGCTCCACAGCCACCTCACGTTCTATCATCGAGTAGTCTGCTAATCCCTCTGGTAGCCCAAACTCCTTCTGAAGTATCTCGTCCACAGCCCTGACGATGAAGCCTACGACAGGTTGTGGCGTGTACCATACACCTTTTGACTTGCGCAACTTTGGATTGTATTCAGAGAGGAAGTCCTCGTAGAAATGAATCATGGGGTCATGGTGCAGCTTGTCACGGCTATAGCTCGCCATTATCTTCTGTAGATTCGTGGCCTGGAATACTGTCACCAAATCATCTACTACCCATGCAATGCGCTCATCAAGGTCGTTGCCAGCCAAATTGTTGAATATCTGACGCAGGAACGGATTGGTCTTAGGAATAAGACGCGCAGCCTCCTCACGGCTGAAATCCTCAGGAGTATCATCATGCAAGCGAGCGGCGAACATACCGTAGGCAATGGTTTGGGCATAGATGTCGGCAAAATCTTCAGGTTTTAGTTCTTGAATAAGCACATCCTTGAATGCCTGATATTGTCCTCGAAGATTCTCGTTGGCATAGCTGTCTGTATCGTCATTCATCGCTTGCTCGATGATATTCTCCAACAACCGTGCCTTGCCTGCCATCAGTTTAGCCAAACGTGAGGCAGACGTAATACTTTGTATTGCATTACTGCCTACATGCTCTATGAGATTAAGGAACTTTTCTTCATTCTCATTGATGGGTACAATCTTGTCACCCTTCACCTCAGCTATACGTACACTATCGATAAACTCACCATGCTCGTACAGGTGGAAGTCCAAATAGTCTGTGAAGATGATATAGTCGAGAGCCTGCTTATAACGGGTAAACTGCTCCTTGTGCCCATGAGGATTGCGCCCGTCAAGGTCATTGTCGCCAATATCTTTTGCCTCAATATAGAACACTGGCATACCGTCCTTACGACTGGCTATATAGTCAGGCGCACCGCACTTCTCCCTTTTGGGCTCGTTCACGATGCGAAGTTTCGGCAACAGGCTTTGCATTAACTGCTCTAATACGCCTCTATAGGTGTGCTCTGTGGCATTGCCTGCTCTGAATTTCTGATTGACGGTGCTGATATATTCTTTTATGTCCATAATGAATACGTAATAAATTACATAAAACACTCTGGCTGGGGATAATCAAGAGGAATGTACTGCCATTTGAACGGTAGTTCCATAGCGTCCATTTCTTCTGTATGCTTATCCATTAGGCCGTTATCTACACTATAAAGATAGATGTTTTTAAGATAATGAATAAGAATATTAAGGGGTGGCCATTCTTTTCGTACTTCACAATACCACTCAAACAAATCCATGTTGCCTTTTGAGGAATTGCACGTCTTGCAAACCATGATGATGTTGTCCATGTCGTTGGCTCCACCCTTGCTTCTTGGAAACACGTGGTCTTTAGTCAATTTTGATGGTTCCATCTCCTTTCCACAATACCAGCAATAATTGTTCTCCTTTATCTTTGCAACGTTGAATTCCAAAAGGTTATGAATGTTCCAACGACCTTCTTTGTAAGCCTTGAAAGCCTTGGAACGAATCATATAACAAGAACGGTCATATTTCGTTTTGCCCATATTTAAGGCAGCACAAAGCATCTGCAAGTTGGCATAAGACCAGAATAGATATTCGCCAAAGTTCGCAAACTTTGGATTCCGCTTCTTGTTTTCTTGTTTGATGCTCTCTTTGGCCATTTCTTTTATGAATTGTTTTTAAACAGACTCCATAAAATGCTGGTTGTATAATTCAACCACACTTACATCAAGTAATTTGGAGATTCTTGCAAGCGTTTCCATATCAGGCTGAGAGGTGTTGGTACACCATTTAGAAATAGTTCCCTAATCTTTTCCTAATTGTTCAGCGAGCCATTTATTGGTACGTTTCTTTTCTGCAAGAACTACTTTTAACCGATTTAGATTCTTATTTGCCATTTGTTTTAAGTTTATATGGCGCAAAGATACGAAAAAAAACAATATAATACTCCTGTTTTGACAAAAATTGGTTGATTTCCACTAAAATTGAGAATTTCTCAATCGAACGTTACTAAATAACGTAGAGTGAATATCACAAGTTCATAAGTTATAGTATTGCCACTTTTCTCGCCCCTGTAGAGCAAGTAGCGAGTGATCGTCATCATTGGTATGATGTAGTGGCTGGTGCAGCTGTCGGATTTGGATCGGCAGAGCTCACTTGGTGGCTGAGTGATAAGCTTTTAGGTAGTGGCTCGGATTTTGCTGTTGGTACATCAGGCAATACCGTGGATGTGGTGTATAATTTCTGATATTTGAGGCTAAAGACAGAGCGTATGATCCTGATGGGACAGAAGAGTTCTTGGTGATTAAATGAATACAACTGGCAAGCGAGTCATAGAACTGTTGGTTATGAGCAACTCCAATGGGGATATGGCTCGTTTGTTGGTTTTATAATCATATTATTTTTTTCAAATCCCCCGTCCCCTTTGCTAAAGGGGCTCCACCTCTCCCTGTCGCCCCTCCCCTCATGGAAGGGGCAAACTGAGAATTTCGAGAGACCCTCATTCTCAGGGTTTTGGTAAGATTCACAAAGCTTTCGCCCTGCGGGTGAATCTTGGGTTTTTAATCTGACGGTAGGCAGAGCCGAGCGCGCCCTGCGGGTGAATCTTGAGTTTTTAACAAACGAGCCGTGTCCCAAGGGTACGGCTCGTTTGTTGGTTTTATAATATAGAACAGAGTGCGTATGCACACATTTTGACTACATGGGTGTCATCGTGGGTATATTGGCTTTACTGGTGACTGCATATCTGAATGAATCAAAGGAGATACCCAAAGAAACTGATCTAAAAGTATAATTTATCAGACTTTTTTTGGTTGAATAAAAGAAATTGCTTATCTTTGCAGGCAAAAGTTGGTTATATTGTACTTTTATGGGTCTAAGAGAGGTTGTTAAGGAGCGTCGAGGGGTTTTGGGGATATCCCAATTGGACTTGGCAGAAATGGCGGGCATTAGTCTGGCCACAGTGAAGGACATTGAGCGTGGTGCAGGAAACCCGTCTATGAAAACCGTGACACGAATCTTGGAGGTGCTGGGATTGGAAATGGATTTTCGGATTAGGAGGATTAGCTAATGAGACAGTTGGAGGTATATGTAAATGACGTGAGGGCAGGAATGCTGACGGAGTTGAATCCTGGAAAGGGGTATACGTTTGCGTATGATGAGGCGTATGTGGCTTCTGAATGGCCTCCGGTATCGCTATCGTTGCCCAAAAGGATAGAGGCATTCGAGGCGGAGAGTATGTTTCCGTTTTTTACGAACTTGCTGCCAGAGGGTGCCAACAGGAAGGTGGTTTGCAGGGAGAAACGCATTGACGAGAATGACTTCTTCGGTATGCTGATGGCTACTGTGGGAACGGATATGATAGGGTCTGTGAATTTTAGGGAGGTAGAGAATGATTGAAATAAAAAATTGTCCATCGACATTGGCTGAAGGTTTTGACAGCTATAGTCCACAAGCTGTGAAACGACTGTTTGACGGTAAAAAGGTGTCGCCGTTTCTGGACTTTAATATCAGCGAGCTTAAGCAGTCGGATGAGATCGTGAGGGCCATGCAACGCATCTCGGTATCGGGTGTACAGGAGAAATTCTCAGGCGTGATAGATGGGAATATGATCCGTATTGCTGAGAGTAGCGAGCGGGCGACGTATATCGTCAAGCCTGCGCCATGGGACGAGACAATAGCTACAAGGAAGCAGATTCCTGCGAATGAGCACGTGACGATGCAGATTGCCCGGCAAGTGTATGGCATCCAGACGGCTGAGAATGGGTTGTGTTTCACAAAAGACGGTCAAACTGTGTATATTACCAAGAGGTTTGACATCATGGCTGACGGGACAAAGGCAGAGATGGAGGACTTTGCCTCGCTGGTGGGAAGGAACGAGCAGACGGATGGTACTTACTTTAAGTATAGCGGCTGTTACGAGGATATTGCAAAGTGTATCAGAAAGTATATTCCGGCATGGATGGTGGATATGGAACGTTTTTTTGAGCTGGTGGTATTCAACTATATCTATGCGAATGGTGATGACCATCTGAAGAACTTCTCTGTAATCAGGCAAGGCGGTGACTACAGGCTTGCTCCGGCATACGACCTGCTGAACACGAGTCTGCACGTGAGAGGTGACGATTTCGGACTGGACGGTGGACTATCGTCAGAAATTGAGACGAGCGACGTTATGGATAGGACGGGACATGCGTGCAGGCTGGACTTTGAGCGATTCGGAGCGAAGATAGGGCTGACGGATGCACGTGTTAAGAGGGCGCTGGACAAGTATATGACGGTGCCGGAAGGGACGGTGAGGCTTGTAGGGAATTGCTATCTGAATGATAAGATGAAAAGGAAGTATCTGCGGATAGTGGATGAAAGAGTGAAGAGGTTTGTGAGGAGGTCGGAGTGAGGGAATAAAGTGGAAAGATGAAAGCATCCACCCTCACCACGCCTCTCCCTATATGGAGAGGATGTAACTGAAAATCGCAGAAACTTCATTGATAAAGCCGAAGGTAAAGGATAATGAATAAAAACCTCAGCGCGCTACATGCGGGCTGAGGTTTTTGTTAATGGCTATTCATCTTTGAGGTCATCGTTCAAGTAGCCGTAGATGTCGCTGACTTCGAGGCAGGGACACTTTTTGGTGACGCCGGGGAAGTCACGGTGACCGACGACCTTGGCGTGTGGGTAATCACGCTTCAGGTCTTTTAGCAGGAAGAGGATAGCGGCTTTCTGAGCCTCTGTACGGGTATCGGCATAGCGCCCTTGTTCGTCAAGGCCACCTTCATAGCAGATGCCAATGGCATGCTGGTTGTAGTGGCGGACGTGGGCGCCTGCGACAGTCTCAGGGCGGCCTTCGTGGTACTGGCCATCGCGAGTGATGTACCAGTGGTAGCCGCAGTCATAAGCGAATCCGCGGGCTTTATGGCAGCGCTTCAGGTCTTTGAATGTGAAGTCCTGGTTGCAGCGGGTTGCGCTGCAGTGCAACACCAGGAAATCCACTGACAACATTGGGAGAACATTTTTTTCCATAACAGTCATTTTAGTTGTTAAAATAGATAGGTTGAGCAGGACTGTACGCAGACAGTTCCTGCAATTGTAGTGAGGATGGTTGCAAGGATTTGAAGAATCTTTTTAAAGGTATTCCACTTCATTTTTGTAAAACTGATATTAAAACATTAGACATAATAATTTAGGGGGGTGGCCCCTAAAACCCCATTTTTTTCGAAATCCCCCGTCCCCTTTGCCTAAAGGGGCTCCACCTCTCCCTGTCGCCCCTCCCCTCAGGGAAGGGGCAAACTGAGAATTTCGAGAGACCCTCATTCTCAGGGTTTTGGTATCGCTCTCAAGCTTTCGCCCCTTCGGGGTTCGCGATGGGTTTTTTATCTGACGGGAGGCAGAGAAAAGACATTCAGGCTGCATTCAAGGCTGTATTTGGAAATTGTTTCAGTGTATAAACTGACATTGGAGCCTTTGCAACACCCAGGAAATATCTTACATCTGACCTCTTCCATCAGACATCAAGTTTAATCGCCTTCACCGGGCTCGTCACTGTTTGAAGGAGTGGGGGATGGAGTGGGTGTTTCCTCGCCTGACTCACCACCTGCGCCGGTGTTTGCGGTTGCTGAGCCTGTCGAAGCACCAGTGATGGCAGTTGCCTTCTTCAGGGTGGCTTCGAGGTTCAGGGCCTTGGCGACGAGGATGCCGGTGGCACGGGCGCGGAGTTTCACGCCATCGATGTTCTTGGAGACGTTGAACTCGTCTTCACTGATGGCTCCGCCCTTCGCGTTCTTGATACCGAGGCTGAAGATGGCGAGGTCGTCGATCTTGACGTTCTTGCCTTCGAGCAGGAGCTCCTTGATACAGGTGATCATGTCGGTGAGGAGGCCTTTGATCACACCCTTTGAGTAGGGACTGTTGTGGTTACTCATGTGTTCGGCGAGGTTGTCGAGATTCAGGGTTTCCTCGATCACGGGGTAGGCGAACCACTTGCCGAAGACTTTTGAGTCTTCATTCTTGTTTTGTTTCAGTACGTAACGGACCATAGGATAAATTAAACATTAAAGATTAAACATTAAAGATTAAACATTAAACATTAAAGATTGGCTGCGCGCTGCTGTTATCTCGTCACAGTGTTTCTGTGATAATGCAAAGGTACAACAATGGAAAAGGGCTGTTACGATTATTCATCGTTACAGCATATTATAAGATAATATTCACTATATAAGTTTTTAAGAAGGGGGGAATACCCCCTATTTCTTTCTTCGAAGAAAGAACCAAAGAAGGTTTTCGACAACTCACCCAACCCTCTCTTGTCGTGTAAGAGAGGGCTTCAACCACTCCTAAATCCTCGCCAATCTTTGGCAAGGACTTAACTGAAAATCGCAGAAACCGCCGATTTTCAGATTTCAGCTTGGTTGGCTCTCAAGCTTTCGTCCCTTCGGGATTGACTTCGTCCACCCCTGACGCGACTCGGCAAAGCTTAAGCGAGCTTATCTTTGCTCTCGCTGCTTGCGGGATTCGCCAGGCTTTTTATCGGCTGCGCGTAGCATATAAAAACGATAAGCCGTCGTTCCGGCTTACCAAAACATAAAATTTTTCGTCGGTTTCTGCGAAAAATTTTTTTGCCCCTTCCCTGAGGGGAGGGGCGACAGGGAGAGGTGGAGCCCCTTTAAGGTTAAAGGGGACGGGGGATTTTCGAAAAAAGAAAATTTATTTGATAAAGAAAGGAGGGATTGGGGTTTTAAAGGGGGTATCCCCCTTTCCTAGGGTTCACCGAGGAAGTGGAAGATGAGGGAGACTTCTTTGGGGGTGAAGGACTTTTTGCGAGGGGGCATGCCGCAGGATTGGAGGGCGGTGGTGAGTTCAGCGTTGCCCTTGATCCATGACTTGAGATTGGATAGGGCTCCTTCCTTCGTTTCGCACTTGGGGAAGTACATGAGGGCGAGTTCTGATTTTCTGTATTGTTTGATTTCTGCCATAAGTATAGGGGTTTTGAGGTGTAAGTATATAGGTTACGAGTGATAAGTATATTACTTTTCGAGCATAAATTCTAGGAGGTCGATGTGGCGCTGCTTTTGGTCATCGGTGGCATTGTCTTCGAGGAAGTGGCTGACGGTGATGTCGATGGTGCGGTAAGTGCGGTGGACTTGATCGGCGAGTTCCAGGAATGAGATGTAGGACTCCATGTTGGGATCGGTGCGAGGGTACAAGGTGATTTTGCGACCTTGCAGGGGTTCGAATTTCTCGATTGTCATGTTGATGGGATAGGAGTAGGCGAGCCAGAGTAAATCGGGGCAGAGTTCACTTAAGAGGACGGCAGAACGTTCTGATTCGACGATGCCGATAGATTTTGGAGTCGCTTCGCGAGAAATTGAACCAAAATTTGAATCAAAATTATTCATGCTAATTTGGTGTAAGCCGAAGAGGCAGTGTTGTGCGATGATATAATGAGCGAGGTCGGGATAACGGGCTTTGAGCATGGTGGATACCCAGGCGTCGCCGATGTGGCCATCAAGGCAGCGGCCGATATCGTCGATCATCCAGTAGATGGTTTTGCCAGACTTAGAACGGCCTAAGTGGAAGCGTTCTGCTGCGCGGTGCATCTGGTCTTGGGTGAAGCCGAAAGTGGTGAGCATTTCGTGACAGAGGGCGTTGTCATCTGACCGGCATTCGTCAATCATGCTGATACGATGGCTGATGTCTGATGGCTGAGGGATACCAAGACGTTTGCGGATAGCCTTGAAGGTACAGGGGAAGATTTCGTCCTCGCGCCTCAGTGAAGGGCGCTTCAAACTGCCCCACATACTACCTTCTCTCTCGTAGAGAGAAGTACGTATGGGGCTTGAAGCCTTCACTTCGGCGACTATCTCAGAACAAACTTGGTTGTGCATTGAGCATGTAGATTTTCTTGCCATTGAGGGCACTGACGGACTGGAGGATGATGCCATCAGCGACAGCTTTCTTGATCTGTTCTGCGAGGATATGGTCGGTCATGATGTTCGACTCCAAGCTGACTTTTGAGCGCAGGTTATCTTCGTAATACTGCACGCCCACGTCCATCACGGCCTTGAAGAGGGCGGGGAGGTCGAAGATGGTCTTTCGATTCTCTTTGCCAAGTACGTACTTGGGATTGAACGGTACCAGGGCTTTACCGCCAGACTGGCGATCTTCCATAACCTTCTTCTGAGCCTGGAACATAGCCTCTTTCAACTGCTCTTCGGAGCATAGATAGGGGATACCGTCGTCATTGACGGCAAACTTCAGGGTATCGAGAATGTCGTATTTACGGGTGTCGGTCTGACCCCACGTAAAGATACGCTCACTCGACTTCGAGCACTCATAGACCTCGAAGGCTTTGTTCTTCAACTCGGTACCAATCCAACCACGCAGGTTGCGATCCTCCACCGACTTGTTCTGGTGCAGGATACACACAATACAACAGCGTTCATCGCTGGCCAGGTGCATCAGGCGCTCGAGACACTCCTGAGCCACGACACCATCGTTGATGTCGGCCACCAGGTCGCGGATACCGTCCAGAATCACAAGATCCGGATGATAATGGCGCACGGCTGCCTCCAGCATGGGCAAACGCTGATCATAGCCTTCGGCTCGGACGTTAAAGATGTCGAAGATGTCCATCGGGAACTGATCCTCAGGGATACCTGTCATCGGGATGATACGGTTGCGCAGGATATCTTGCGTCGATTCCTCGCTCTGTTCGGTGTCATACCAAAGGACGTGCAGCCGTTTTGGCTCGATCCGTTCGACGGAGAGCACCTGACTGCGGAAACTGAGGGCCATCAGGATGGACGAGACAAACGTCTTGCCGCTCTTGGCCTTACCACTCAGCGCTACCAGCTCGCCACGCGGGAAACAGGGCTTGTGGAAGAGCCGGAAGAGGAACTCCATCTTCGGCAACTCCTTGGAAGGGGTGATGCGTCGTTCCTCTAACCGGCTGAGCATCTGCTGGACTTCAAGGGCATGCTGTTCGGACTTGCGTGCTGCCTCGATGTCGGCCTGGGTCATGGCGGCCTGCTGCACATCCTTTTGCGCCAGTGATGCTGCTTGGGGATTGATGTTCATGAGCAATTTGGGGTTTTAAGTTATTAATACACCGTAAAGGTACGAAGAATCAGCGATAGATTAATCATAAGTGTGTTCCCCTAGGGGAGCACAAAATCATTCATATTTAACACATTTTTAAAAATTATGAATCAGTTTATGTTCACCCCGTCGTTTATTGCCTTGCTCAAAGGCATGATCGGCGAAGACGCGCAGGCAACTGTGCGTAACCTCTGTGTGAACCACGTAAGTAGGAAGACGCAGAGTCGTATTCAAGAAGTGACATCGTAGCCCTTTGGCAGGCTTACGTCACAGTGCGTTATTTCCTGAAGAAGCCCCGGCTTTCGCGGTATCGGAAATGGGAATGGATAGCGGAGCTGCTGGACCGGCTTGAAGCGGATTACTTGAGGGCTTTTTCCGACGAGGAACCGGTGTTTGAGGAAGGGTTTAAAGAT
>CAMUYR010000037.1 GCA_947164965.1 uncultured Prevotella sp.
TTACCAACTTTTTTAGAGAAAAACAAAAAGTTTTCGCTTTTGTTGACAATACAAACAATTACACCTTATTATATTATATATAGAAGGGAGATTATTCGAAGATTTCCTCGATGTTCTCTTCACCCTCTTCAACGTCACTGAGTTCCGACTCATCGCCTCTGCAGGGATTGAAATCGGCAGGCACATCGAACACAGCCTGTTCATTATATCCCAGTCGCTTGTCTTTATACACCCGTTGCATATAAAGTGCAAAGAGTGGCAATGCCATCGTAGCACCTTGTCCCATTGCCATTGAGTCGAAGTGGATATCACGATCGTCGCCACCCACCCACATAGCATTCACCAGTGTAGGCGTCAGACCCATGAACCATGCATCGCTATTATTATTCGTCGTACCAGTCTTACCACCGATACTACCTTTCAGTCCATATTTATAACGCAGACGGGAACCTGTACCGCCATCGACTACCGCCTTCAGCATGTACAGCATTCTATGGGCACTCTCTTCGCTAATCACCTCGTTCATTCTAGGTTGGAACTGGGCAATGATATTACCCTCGTTATCCTCGATTCTGGTTACAAAAGTATGAGCAGCGCGAATACCGTGATTTACAAAAGCTGTATAGGCACTAGCCATTTCACCCACCGTTATCTCGCAAGGTCCAAGACAAAGTGCCATAGAAGGATGAATCTCCGGATTGCGAATACCATATTCATGCAACAGTGTAACAAAAGCCTGCGGATTGAGTTTACTCATCAGATATGCAGATATCCAGTTGTTTGACTGCTGCAATCCCCATTTCAGTGTCACCATGTCACCATAGCGGGCCTTACTACCGTTACGCGGTGTCCAGGGACGTCCTCCCACCATATACGTCTGCTGTACATTCGGAGCCAAATCGCAAGGTGAGAAACCGTTCTCCATAGCCAGCGAATAAAGGAAGGGCTTGATAGTAGAGCCCACCTGCCGTCGACCATCCATCACCATATCGTAAGCAAAGTGAGAGAAGTCAGGACCACCAACATAAGCTTTCACATGACCATTCTGTGGACACATGCTCACAAAACCGCAACGCAGGAACGTCTTGTAATACTTGATGGAGTCCATAGGTGTCATGACAGTATCTATTTCTCCATGATATGTGAACACAGACATTTCCGTCTTGGTATTGAATGCCTTCATAATCTCGCTCTCCGACGCACCATCGGCCTTCATCAGGCGGTATCGCTCACACTGACGTACGGATCGCATCAGGATATTATTCACCTGCTCGGCTGATATCTTATTAGAGAACGGTCCATTCTTACGTCCCCGTTTTTCTTTTGTGAAGGCTGGTTGCAGGTATTTCACCACATGTTCATTAACTGCAGCCTCTGCATATTCTTGCATTCGCGAGTCTATCGTGGTATATACCTTCAATCCGTCCGTATACACATTATACGGATCGCCGTTCTTCTTCCGATTCTTATTACACCAACCATACAAAGGATCTGTTTCCCAATTGATTGAGTCGATATGGTATTTCACATGATTCCACGACGGATAGTCAGAACGAACCGGTTTCTTGGCCATCATGTAACGACGCAGGAAATCGCGGAAATAGACAGCGATACCATCCTTGTGGTCAGCCACATGGAAATGTAAGTTGAGCGGCTCTGCGGCATACTTATCATATTCAGTCTCAGTCAAATAGCCAGCCTTCACCATCTGACGGAGTACGACATTGCGACGTTCAAGACTACGATCCGGATGTCGTACGGGATTATAATAGGATGGATTCTTGCACAAGCCTATCAGTACTGCAGCCTCAGTGGGTGTCAGATCTTTGGGTTCCTTACTAAAATAAGTATTAGATGCAGTCTTAATACCCACAGCATTATGTAGGAAGTCGAAGTAATTAAGATACATGGTCAGTATCTCATCCTTGGTATAATTGCGCTCCAACTTAACAGCTATCACCCATTCTATCGGTTTTTGCAACAGGCGCTCTAACACGCTATGTGCCGTTTCCGAGTACAACTGCTTAGCCAACTGCTGGGTAATGGTAGAGCCACCACCGGCACTTTTCTGTCCTAAGAATCCACGTTTCACGATGGCACGTCCAAGTGCAAAGAAGTCAATACCCGAGTGGTCGTAGAAACGGACGTCCTCTGTAGCTACCAGCGCTTTTACCAACGATGGTGACAACTGCGTATAGTCAACCAAAATACGATTTTCGCGATTATAGTTCCAAGTACCCATCACTTTTCCATCGGCCGAAATCACTTGTGTAGCAAATCGGTTAATGGGGTTTTGCAGCTCCTCAATGGGTGGCATGTAGCCTATCCAACCTTGATTGATAGCAGTAAATGCCAGCGCTGCCGACAGCACTGAAGCAGCCAGCAAAGCCCACAGAGTACGTACAAATATTTTTCTCATGACATCAATTTCTTAATAGTTTGAGTGCAAAATTACAAAATTCTTTGGAATTATCGCACGAAAATCAGAAATAATGTGTAATTTTGTGCCATCAATCAAAAATATTAGAATGGAAAAGCATGATTTTGTGACAATTGCCGACCTCACTCGTGAGAAGATACTCTACATGATTGAGATGGCTCAGGAGTTTGAAAAGCACCCCAACCGTGAGTTGCTGAAGGGCAAGGTTGTAGCAACATTGTTCTTCGAACCCTCCACTCGTACACGACTAAGTTTTGAAACCGCAGCCAACCGATTAGGTGCCAGAGTGATTGGATTTGCCGATCCGAAGATTACCAGCGGCACCAAGGGTGAAACGCTGAAAGATACCATTTCGATGGTGGCCAACTATGCCGACGTTATTGTGATGCGCCACTTCATAGAAGGAGCTGCCCAATATGCCTCTGAGGTGACCGATGTACCCATTGTCAATGCTGGCGACGGAGCGCACCAGCATCCTTCGCAGTGCATGCTCGACCTGTATTCCATCTACAAGACTCAGGGCACCCTGAATAATCTTAACATCTATCTGGTTGGCGACCTGAAGTACGGACGCACCGTCCACTCGCTGATTATGGCTATGCGTCACTTCAATCCCACCTTCCATTTTGTAGCTCCCAAGGAGCTGGCTATGCCTCAGGAATATAAGATATACTGCAAAGAGCACGGCATTCAGTATCAGGAGCATACAGCCTTCAATGAGAAGGTGATTGCTGATGCTGACATTCTTTATATGACACGTGTTCAGAAAGAGCGTTTCAGCGATCTGATGGAATATGAGCGTGTCAAGAATGTGTACATTCTGAACAACGACATGCTCCGTCTGGCCAAGCCTAACATGAAGATCCTGCATCCTCTGCCTCGTGTCAACGAGATAGCCTACGACGTCGACGAGAACCCACATGCCTACTATATCCAGCAGGCTGGCAATGGCCTCTTCGCTCGAGAAGCTATCTTCTGTGATGTTTTAGGAATTAGTCTTGACCAAGTAAAGAACGACAAAACCATTATCTTATGAACAAGAAAGAACGTCTGGTAGCCGCTATCGAACAAGGCACCGTTATTGATCATATACCCGCTTCCAAAACCTATCAGGTAGCTAATCTCTTGGGACTCTTCGACCTCAAGACTCCTGTTACCATCGGTAATAACTACCCTTCTCAGAAAGTTGGCATGAAGGGCATTATCAAGGTGAGCGACAAGTTTTTCTCTGACGACGAGATTTCCCGTCTGTCCGTCGTAGCCCCTAAAGTTATCCTCAACATCATTCGCGACTACGAAGTTGTTGAGAAGAAGACGGTAGAGACTCCCAGTGAGATTAAAGGCATCGTGAAATGCAATAATCCCAAGTGCATCACCAACAACGAGCCTATGGCCACCCACTTCCACGTGGCTGACGGTATTCTGACCTGCCACTATTGCGAGAAGGAGCAGGATATTAATAAGGTAGAGCTAGTATAAACGATATTTATTGGACAGCACGGATACAGCGACCACTAAAGCGATTGCTGGTAAGGTTGCCGTAGTGTATTTCTACATTGCTGAAATTGAATTCCAGACACCATGCTTTGTTAGGATTAGCAGTGTAGAGGGATGATGTCCAGTAGATGCCACTAATAGCACGGAACTGTGTGTCAGCATAATAGCGGAAACCCGTGATAGGCAGGAAGATAGATTTGCCTGTCTTCTTACCTGTAACCTTATAGCCGTTGACGCCATCCTGCGAAGTCCATTCCCATGTACAGTTATCTGGGTTTATCAGCTCCTCAAACTCTTTCATGGTAGGCATGCGCCATCCCCCACCCCAATTGGCTTGAGCAGCATCGTCCGTTGGAGCCAGCTGGCTCTTCCTATCGATGGTCGAATACTTGGTCAGAAACTGAGTATCCCCCTTGCTCCAAGTATAGGTTTTCCACGAATAATAATCCTTCGATTTGGTCTCACCCCATGCAAAGTAAGTGCCATAACCAGAAGGCTTCTTGGCACCCACATTCATGTTAGCCCATTTCACACTAAGACCTAAATCAACAGCCTCAACTCCATCTGCGGCATAGCCCATTGCTCCAAAGAACATGATGGCTAGCATCGTAACAAATAACTTCTTCATCTCCTTGTTTTTGTTGGCAAAGATACAAAAAAAGATTGGAACAAGCGTCGAATTTGGGAAGATTAACGTAAATCGGCCTAAAATAAAGACAATTCGGTGAAGAAAAAGACAGAAAAAAGAGGGATATATTTTGTAATGTCACTATTTTTATGTATCTTTGCACTAGAATAAGAACGAAAAAGATATGCCTAGAAAGAATTGTGGAATATGGTATGAGGTGCACCCGACGCCAGTGAAGGGCGAGGATGGGAAGAACCTGTTGTATGTGCGCCCCAAGAGTGGAATGAAGGTGACAATGAAGCAGTTGGAGGAATACTGTGAGCGCACTTATGCTATGAGATACGGTGAGCTAAGCCGTGCCTTCGACATATTTATCAGAGCTGCAGGAAGGTTTCTGGCTGAGGGTTATCGCATCGATACGCCCATCGGCTCTTTTGCACCAAGGCTGTCGCTAACTAAACAGGTAACGGATGCAGATGCTGTCAAAGACCGCGACGTAAAATTAGACGGTGTGGAGTATAATCCAGGTAAGCTTTGGAATGAGGCGATGAAGAAATGGCATGACGGATTCCGCCGCTATCATAACACCGACACGCAGGAAATGATGGCCGACAAGGATAAACTGGAACAGAAGATGAGAGAGTGCATTCAGAGAAACAATGGTTTTATCACTGCCGGCAGGTTTGCCCGCTTCACTGGCCTAACCCTCTATTCTTCGCGTAAACAGCTGAACGAGTGGACTAAAGGCGATCATCCAAAACTTCAGAAAACACGGATGGGAAAGGAGCATATCTATACTGAAATTTAGGGCTCCATCATAGCCTACAAAGGCCCAAAAATACGTTTCAATTTGGGTATAGCCGAACGATTGTTTGCGTAAAGGCGAACAATCGTTTGCGTATAGGCGAACGATGGTTACATATCGCTTCTCTCCCTTTTTCCCTTAACCTCTCTCCCTGCTAGCCTTAACCTCTCCCCCTGCTAGCCTTAACCTCTCTGCTAGCGAGCCCCCCACTTTCGCACGCCAAAAGACATTAAAAACAAAAAAAATGGCATTTTGTTTTGTATTGTTGTCACTTTTTCGTATCTTTGCAGTCCATAAGAATCATAGATTTAACAACTAAATAGAAGACAATGGAAAGAGACAACACAATCTTTGAGTTGATTGAGAAAGAGCATCAGCGCCAGTTGAAGGGCATTGAGCTGATTGCCAGTGAGAACTTCGTGAGCGACCAGGTGATGGAAGCCATGGGCAGTTATCTGACCAACAAGTATGCTGAGGGCTATCCTGGCCATCGCTACTACGGTGGCTGTCAGGTAGTTGACGAGGTTGAGCAGCTTGCTATTGACCGTGTCTGCAAACTGTTTGGTGCTGAGTATGCTAACGTTCAGCCTCACTCTGGTGCCCAGGCCAATGCAGCAGTGCTTCTGGCAGTGCTGAAGCCCGGCGACACCTTCATGGGTATGAATCTCGACCACGGCGGTCATCTCTCTCATGGTTCGCTCGTAAACACCAGCGGTATCCTTTACAAGCCCGTAGGCTACAATCTGAACAAGGAGACAGGTCGTGTGGATTACGACGAGATGGAGCGTCTGGCCCTCGAGAACAAGCCAAAGCTAATTATCGGTGGTGGTAGTGCTTACAGCCGTGAGTGGGATTACAAGCGCATGCGTGAGATTGCCGACAAGGTAGGTGCACTGCTGATGATCGATATGGCTCACCCTGCAGGACTCATCGCAGCAGGTCTGCTGGAGAATCCTGTTAAGTATGCTCACATCGTAACATCTACAACCCACAAGACCCTTCGTGGTCCTCGTGGTGGTATCATCCTGATGGGTAAAGACTTCGACAATCCTTGGGGTTACACCACTCCAAAGGGTGTAGTCAAGAAGATGAGCCAGTTGCTTAACTCAGCCGTATTCCCAGGACAGCAGGGCGGTCCTCTGGAGCACGTTATCGCAGCCAAGGCTGTTGCCTTCGGTGAGGCTCTTCAGCCAGAGTTCAAGGAGTGGGCTAAGCAGGTTCAGAAGAACGCCAAGGTTCTCGCAGAGGAACTCATCAAGCGTGGCTTCACCATCGTTAGCGGTGGTACCGACAACCACTCTATGCTTGTCGACCTCCGTTCTAAGTATCCCGAGCTGACAGGTAAGGTCGCTGAGAATGCACTGGTTGCTGCTGATATCACTGTCAACAAGAACATGGTTCCATTCGACAGCCGTTCAGCTTTCCAGACCAGTGGTATCCGTCTTGGAACTCCTGCCATCACCACACGTGGTGCTAAGGAGGATTTGATGGTTCAGATTGCAGCATGGATTGAGGAAGTGCTCAATGCTCCTGAAGACGAGCAGGTCATTGCCAGCGTTCGTGCCAAGGTCAATGAGAAGATGAAGGACTATCCTCTCTTCGCGTATTAAATAACAATGAATGAACACTACTAACTATAGATCTAAATTACTAAGACTGCTTGTCATGCTGATGCTCTCCGTCCCACAAGGCGCGAGAGCTCAGCTGTTGCAGGCAAAGTTGTCGCACTATTCAACAGAAAACGGGCTGCCCAGCAACACTATTGCCCACATGGATAATGACGACTACGGATTTGTGTGGATCGTCACGTGGAACGGCATCTCCCGTTTCGACGGCTACAATTTCTATAACTACAAGACGGGTATTGCCAGTGGAGTGCGCGGCCTGCACAATCGTGTAGACTATGTCACCGTCGACCAAGCCCAGAACGTGTGGCTCAAGATGTACGACGGGCGCATCTTCTATATCAATCGCAAGACCGACCGTATTGAAGATCCGCTCGACGGCATTGCAGGACATGAAGAGTTTGCTGTCGATTATTTCTTCGTTCCCTACGTTACGACTACCAGCGACCTGTTAGTATCCTACAAGGACATTGGTCTGTATAAGTTCCATTTGGACCAGAACGGCTTGAAGCGCGACCTTATCATGACAGGTAAGTTGACAGCCAACTGCATTGTAGAGGGCTATCGTAACGACCTCTGGGTGGGAACCGACCAGGGTGTTCATCGCGTCAACATGTCGAATATGGCACTGGAACGTAAGGGATTCTTCGACGATGAGCACATTACCCGGCTGGCCTCAAACGGCTACAACATCTTTGCAGGCACCAAGTCGGGCAAAATTCTTAAGTTCTCGTATGGCGAAGAACCCACGTTGATTAAGCAGATTGGACGTGAAATAACCGGTCTCTTCGTCGACAGTCACGGTACCATCTGGTTTTCCGATCTAGGCGACGGTGCCTATCGTCTGAATCCAGAAACGGGCGACGTCAAGTTTTTCAACCAGCATGTGCCATCACCTGAGTTTACCAGTCGCGGTGCTGAGTTTGGCGAGTCGTTAGGCGTTGTATGGATTCGCATGAATCACGGCGGCTACGGCTACTATAACCGCGATGCTGACGAAGTGGAGTATTTCCATAACGACCCCAGCAACCCATGGAACCTCTGTAATACGGTGAACGCACGCCTGGAGATGAACGATGGTGTGGTATGGGAATCGACCATCCGGCGAGGATTGGAGAAATTGGAGGTGCTGAAGAACACCATCACGCGTTCCTTATTAATACCCAATGCTGAATCGCCGTTGGACAACGAAATACGAGGTATGGTGCACGATGCTAAGCGCAACATTACCATGTTGGCCAACAAGCGAGGCAAGATTATGGTCTTCGATGGTAACATGAACCAGACAGGCCTGATTACCCACGACCAGAACGGACAACCTATCAGTCGTCCCTATGGAATGTCGATGGATTCTAAAGGCAACACCTGGGTATGCGACAAGGACAATGGACTCTATAAAATTACACCGACAAGCGGAGGAGCCTATATCGTCCAGAACTTCCGACACGACGACAACAACCCCTACTCGATCAATAGCAACGCAGCCTATCAGGCTGTGGAGGACAAGCATGGAAACATCTGGGTAGCCACCTATGGCGGTGGTGTCAACGTGTTGCGCAAGAACAAAGACGGCCAATACATTGCCTTACACTCTAAAAATGTGATGAAGCGCTATCCACAGAATGCCCACAAGAAAGTACGCACCATCGCACTTGCTCAGGACGGCACCGTTTGGGCTGGTAGCACGGACGGCATACTTATCATGCAAATTCGCAACGAGAATATCGTCATAGAACAACTTCAGGCACCAGAACAGATGGAGAAAGGACTGATGAGCAACGATATTGTCTATCTGGCACGCGATGCTGAAGGTACTATGTGGGTTGGCACTAACAGTGGCGGACTAAGTCGCACCACGAAAAAAGACAAGAAGGGCATTTGGCAGTTTGAGAATTATGGTATTGAAGACGGCATGCCCTCTGAAGAGATTCGCAGCATTACGTTCGACAAAACAGGCAACGTTTGGTTTGCCACTGATCATATCATCAGTTCGTTCGACGTCAAAAAGAAGATTTTCACCACCTTCAGTAATTTGGATGGTGTCGACGAAACCATGTGTTCGGAAGGTGCAGCCATCACACTATCCAATGGCAATATTCTCTTTGGCACCCTCAACGGCTATTATACCATCGACCGCAAGAAACTGCAGACGACACATGGTTCACTGCTCCGACTCCACCTTACCGATTTCTATCTTAATGGCAAGTTGATGAGTCCGCGATTGGACAGCACCTATAACTATTACGTGCCAGAAGCCAAACAAGTGAAGCTGCCATCACGTTCCGATGCTTTCAGTTTCCGCTTTGCAGCCCTCAACTATCAGATGCAGCATCGCGTACATTATCAATATATGTTGGAAGGCTACGACGACGATTGGCGCAGTGCCGACAAGACGCGTACGGCTACTTATAGCAATTTGCCATCAGGCAAATATAAATTCCAGGTTAAGGCTTTCCTCTTGGAGTCGCCCGATGCTTACGACCTCCGTTCCATCGAGGTCATCGTGCCAGGCCATTTCCTTTGGTCTCCCACTGCCTTATGGATCTATCTGATACTCCTATTGTTGGGCTTAGGTTATGCTTGCTGGCATTTCCGTCATCGCTGGTTTGCCCGTTTCATCCCCACGCCGTTACCTGTCAAGGCAGTAGCCGACGAGGATACAAAAGCAGAAGAAAAGGCGAAGATTGTTGAGAAAAAAGAAGAAATGACGGATGAATATGAAATAATTGAGAGTTGATGCACCAACTCTCAATTTTTTTTCTTATCTTTGCAACAGAAACATAGGGGGTCGTGCTGGTTCGATCGGGATACTCATCAAATTACATCGAAAACCGGGTTGACGTCTCTTGATAATGGCGGGCCATAGTTCTGTGCGAGCAGAAAGCCGTAAAGGCCGGTGGATTACAAAGTCAGAGAGCGCCCAAATCTTTTAACAAAGGAGTTTTCATCACATCACTAGGCGGCCCCTCTTTTTCATTTCTAAATAAACAGATTTACTAACAGATATATTTAATGAGTTATGTTTTCAGGCATCATCGAAGAGTTTGCTACCGTTGTAGCAATTGAGAAAGATCGCGATAATATTGATTTCACCCTGCGTTGTTCGTTTGTCGACGAGCTGAGCATCGACCAAAGTGTGGCTCATAATGGCGTCTGCCTCACGGTGGTACGCATTGAGAATGGCACCTATGTCGTCACAGCTATGAAGGAGACACTGGAGCGCTCTAACCTAGGACTTCTGCAGGTTGGCGACAAGGTAAACGTAGAACGCTCGATGCTGATGAATGGTCGTCTGGACGGACACATCGTTCAGGGGCATGTCGATGAAACCGCCCGTTGCACAGCAATGGAGGACGCCAATGGTTCCACCTATTTCACCTTTGAGTACAAGGAAGACCTCGAAATGGCCCGTCACGGCTATTTCACTGTCGATAAGGGTTCTGTCACCGTCAATGGTGTGTCGCTGACAGTATGTAATCCCACACGCAATACCTTCCAAGTAGCCATCATTCCCTACACGATGGAGCATACCAATTTTCAGGATATTCGTGTAGGGACAGTGGTCAACCTCGAGTTCGATATTATCGGAAAATATATAGCCCGACTGCAACAACTTTAAGCCTCATATCGAGGCTTAAATTGTTTTAGGCCATACGCTTCAGCAGTTCTTGCACCACCTGCCAGATGTCTTCTATCGTCTGCAGTTCTACCCTTTCGCTCGTAGAGTGTGGTTCAACAATGCGAGGACCAATACTAGCCATTTCTATGCCTGGAAATTTCTGAACGAAGAATCCTGCTTCCAGCACAAAGTGCATCGCCACCATTCTTGGACGCCAACCCAGCACATCCTGGAATGTGTCTGAAGTCAGACGTAAGAAGTCAGACTGCTGATTTTCCTGCCAGGCAGGTGCCGACATGATGATTTCCGAGGTTGCACCTGCATCCATAAACGTCTTGGCAATATCAGCGCTCAGCTTTGCCATATCCTCGTCTATGAAGCTGCGTGTATGTGTCGATATGAAGAGGGCGTTCTTTTCAGTACTGATGCGTCCCACATTATTCGATGTCTCAACCGTGTCCTTCATCACCTCGCTCATCTTCACAACGCCCTGCGGAATCTGTTCCAAACATCCCATCAGCATTTCAAAAGCCTCGCGATTAATCACCGTTTCCTGCGCCTCACATTTCTCAATTGCACATTGCAAGCCTGCGTCGTTCTTATATTCCTCCCTAATCCATTGGTTGATAGGTTCTTGCTGTGCTTTCACGAACTCGGCTGCCTCGCCCGATGGCACGCAAACCACAATCTCTGCTTTTGAAGCGATACTTGCATTCGCCTCGCCTATCTCGATGCTCGCCACATCGAAGTCGTAATCGTTATAGATAGCAGCCAGAATCGCCCAGCTAGCCACGACCGCACTACATCTCCCCTTATTGATGTCAACACCAGAGTGACCGCCCAAACCACCTTCGAAACGGATGCGATACCAACGATGCTTGCCTGCTGGTACCGGCTGTCGCTGCAATGGAATGCGATGAAACTGCAAACAGGCACCTGCTGCCCCAGTTGTGATAGTATCGTAATCCTCCGAATCCAGGTTGATAACCTTGCGTCCCTTTAGGAAGTCTATACTCAGGTTCGAGGCACCCGACATGCCGTCTTCCTCGTTGGTGGTAGTCATTACCTCCAGTGGTCCATGCACGATGCTGTCGTTTTCCAGAATGGTTAATGCCATACTTAATCCGATACCATTATCAGCACCCAACGAAGTACCTCTTGCCTTCATCCATCCGTTCTCTGTGTAGGCATCAATAGGCGTATTCAGCGCATCGTTCATGCCCACACACACCATATCCATATGGTTCAACAGTACTACGGGTTCTGCTCCTTCATGTCCTGGCGTTGCAGGCTTACGTATCACCACACAATTATGGGCATCACGCTCGTATTCTAATTGTAGCCTTTCGGCAAACTGGCATAAATAATCAGCCACACGCTCTTCGTGGTGTGACGGACGTGGAATCTGGTTCAGTTCCTTAAAAATCTGGAACACGCGGTCTGTAGTAACTCCCTGTTTCATATCTTTTTCATTCTGTTTCTATATTATTAATAATGTATGGATGCAAAGATACGCATTTTCTCTTATTCCGCAACATTAATTATTGTTAATAATTCCGGAACAGCCATTGTCAATTCGGAAAAAGTACATATCTTTGCGATATCAAATTGATATCACATTATAATCAACTAATAATAACTTACGATTATGGAAAATAAAGAATTTGCTTTCAAAGGAACAGTCCTCAACGGCTTTCTCATGCTGTTTGTCAACATGATTGTCTCCATTCTTATCATTGTGGGTATTGTACTCAGTATCATTCAGCTCGACGCTACCAATGGTGATAATGGTGGCTGGATGCTGGGATTCTGCGGACTCATGATTATTGTCAACATCATTATGTGGTGCGGACACCTACAGTTGGAGCCCAATGAAGCTCGCGTCACTACTTGGTTTGGTAAGTATAGCGGAACTTTCTCACAGACAGGTTTCTACTGGATCAACCCTTTCTATGGCACCAAGAAAGTATCGTTGCGTGCACGCAATCTTGATGCAGAGCCCATCAAGGTCAACGACAAGACTGGCAATCCCGTTATGATCGGTCTCGTGCTCGTATGGAAACTAAAGGACACCTACAAGGCTCTCTTCGAAGTCGACTCACAGACGATGGCAGCCAATCCCAACACTGTCGGCAGCGATACTAAGGGACTGATGAATGCTCTCGAGAATTTCGTACGTGTACAGAGCGATGCAGCCCTCCGTCAGGTGGCTGGCCAGTATGCCTACGACGATGAGGATAACAAGTCGGGCGAGCCCACCCTGCGCTCTAGTGCTGAGGAAATCAACGAGCAATTGGAAGAGAAACTTGACGAACGTCTGGCATTAGCAGGCATCGAAGTTGTCGAGGCTCGCATCAATTACCTGGCTTATGCTCCTGAGATTGCCGCTGTCATGCTGCGTCGCCAACAGGCTTCTGCCATCATTACCGCTCGCGAAAAGATAGTAGAAGGCGCTGTCAGTATGGTGAAGATGGCACTCGACAAGCTCTCCAACGAGAACATCGTCGATCTGGATGACGACAAGAAGGCTGCTATGGTCAGCAATCTGCTCGTAGTACTATGTGGCGACGACTCCGCTCAGCCTGTAGTCAACACTGGAACGCTGAATCATTAATCCCATGGCAGAAAAGAATACCAAAAGCTTTATTCTGCGCGTCGACTCTGAAACGATGAATGCAATAGAGGCCTGGGCTGCTGACGAGTTCCGCAGTACCAACGGCCAGCTGCAATGGATCATCACAGAAGCGCTGCGCAAAGCCAAACGACTGCCGCACAAGAGAAACAACCATGCAACAGAAACAGAAGATTAAAGTTTACCGCACCACCGAGGGCACTATTTTTGAAGTGCTGTTCGTCCTGCTACTCATTATTACGTGGGTAATGATTGTGCGCTTTCTGAGTAGCGCCCCAGACATTGTTCCCTCCCATTTCGATGCAACTGGTCAACCTAACAGATACGGATCAAAATACGCCATCCTCTTCCCATGCGTCATCACGTCGGTAGTAGGATTCTGTCTGATGCTGGGTGCTTATTTCCCCAACTCCATCAACATGCCCATTCGTGTCAGCACTCCCAGACAATATACCTGGGTCATCCGAATGACTCGAATCCTAGGAATCATGATGTTGCCCCTCACTTTTGTCATCGCTTGGACATCGCTGGCATCTCAACGTTATGGAGGTCCCAGTGCCATTCCTATCTTAAGTGTGGTTGGCATTATGCTGGCAGTCGTCATTGGCTTCTCTATTGTAACTTACAAAATGCGCTAGTTAAAAACATAGCCACTTACAACTAATCCTCAAAGGTCTTCTAATGACTCTTTGAGGATTTTTTAAGTTTCCAAAGCAATAATCGTGTTAAAATATCTATAAATCAAAGAATCTTATCGATGTTTTAAGGTTTTATTTCTACTAAGAGAGGTTTTGTGTCTAATTGATTTTGTAGTTTCGTCGATAATTTATACCTTTGCACCGACAAAAACGAATGATTTATAGAAACAAAAAACATTGATTGAGAAAAGAATATGAAAAGGAAATTGATGACGATGACCATAGCAATGATAGCTCTGACGGTCAGTGCCCAGAAAAAATGGACGCTTGACGAGTGCATTCAATATGCTATGGAGAACAACATTCCACTGAAGATGGTTAGAATACACGAGCAGAGTGCAGAAGAAGATGTGAAGCAGTCGAAGGCTGCCTTGCTGCCTACTCTTACAGCCTCAACATCGCATGGTGTGGGCTATAGCCCTTTTGACGATTCTGGTGCGGACAAGTCGTATTATAATGGTTCGTATAACGTCAATGCTCAATGGACTGTATGGAATGGCGGCAGGAACACTAACACTTTAAAGTTGAACAGGTTGTCAAAACAACAGGCTGAACTTAGCACCAGCCAAAGTGCTAATTCCATTCAAGAAAGCATTCTACAACTCTACATCCAGATTCTTTATATGACGGAAGCCATCGAGGTGAACCGCCAAAGTCTGGAGACAAGCAAGAAAAATGAGGAGCGCGGCCAGCAGATGCTAGAAGTAGGAAAGATGTCGAAAGCCGACGTTGCCCAGCTTAGCGCTCAACGTGCTTCTAGCGAATACAAGGTTGTGGAAGCAGAAACACAGTTGGCAAAATACAAGCAGCAGTTGAAACTGGAGTTGGAGTTGACCGAAGAGAAGGACTTCGATGTAGCCATTCCTACTACCACCGACCAGCAAGCATTGGCTAAGATTCCTGACATGATTACTGTTTACGAAGCCGCAAAGTTACAACGTCCGGAAATCAGGAATGCGAAACTGGACATTGAGGCCAGTAAACTCAACTTGAAAATAGCCAAAGCAGGCAAACTGCCTACCATCACGATGAATGGTGGTGTCAACACATCAACCAACACAATGTCGAGCAGAAGCTGGGGTAGTCAAATGAAGAATGGGTTAGGTCTTTCGGCTAGCGTTGGCGTCAGCATTCCTATCTTTGACGGACGTAGTACCAAAACACAGGTAAACAAAGCCCGTCTGGCTCAAGAGACCGCCCAGATGTCTTATCTTGACGAAGAGGACGATCTCTATGCAACAATAGAAGGCTATTGGCTTGATGCCGTCAACAATCAGGAGAAATTCCGTTCAGCATCAGCATCTGTAGCAAGTGAACAGGAGAGTTACGATCTGCTGAGTGAACAGTTTAATCTGGGACTTAAAAATATTGTCGAATTGCTGACTGGTAAGGACAAACTGCTCACCGCCCAACAAAACAAGTTACAGTCAAAGTATATGACGATTCTTTCACAAATGCTATTGACTTTCTATCAAAACGGAACAATAAAATTATAAGGATATGAAAAATAAGAAAGTATGGATGGGTGTGGGCGCTGTAGTCCTGATAGCCCTCGTCATCTGGCTGTTTTCAGGTGGCAAGAAAGAACAAAAGGCTGAATTTGAAACAGCCAAAGTCGAAAAGCAGAACATCAGTACGTCGATTACGGCAACAGGTACTATTGAGCCAGTCACCTCTGTGACTGTAGGTACGCAGGTGTCGGGTATCGTTTCGAAACTCTATGTAGATTACAACTCGGTAGTCAAAAAAGGACAGGTCATCGCCGAACTGGATAAGACAAACCTGATTAGTGAACTGAACCGTGCAAAGGCAGACTTGTCAAGTGCACAAAGTTCTTTGAACTATGAGACAGCTAATTTCAATAGGTATAAGACTCTCTTTGAGAAAGGTCTCGTATCAGCGGATGAATATGAAAATGCTAAGCTGTCATTCGAGCGTTCCCGTCAGACAGTGAACTCAAGTCGTGAGAGTGTTCAGAAGGCTCAAACCAATTTGGGTTATGCCACCATCACCAGTCCTATCGATGGCGTAGTTCTCTCGAAGAGCGTGGAAGAAGGCCAGACAGTGGCAGCATCGTTCAACACTCCAGAGCTGTTTACCATCGCAAAAGACTTGACTGATATGCGTGTGATTGCTGATATTGACGAAGCAGATATTGGTGGTGTAAAAGAAGGACAGCGTGTGAGCTTTACAGTAGATGCTTTCCCCGATGACAAGTTTGAGGGACAAGTAACACAAGTGCGCCAGCAAGCTACCACCGAGAGTAACGTTGTTACCTATGAAGTGGTAATCAGCGCTCCCAACAAAGACTTGAAATTGAAGCCTGGACTGACTGCCAATGTTACCATCTTCACACTAGAGAAGAACGACGTGCTGGCAGCTCCTGCAAAAGCCCTGCGATTCGTGCCAAACGAGGCGTTGCTCTCGAAGGGTCAACAGATAGAAGACATAGAAGCGCCTACAAAGGTATGGACACTGGAAGGTAATACTTTCAAGGCCCACGCTGTAGAAGTGGGGACCAGCAATGGTATGGTGACGGAAATCGTCAGTGGAATCAAAGAGGGTACAGATGTACTTGTAGACTTCAAGCTGAGCGGTGGTGATGAGCCACAGAGCGAACAGGCTCAGAACCCCTTCATGCCACGTCCAAGAAACAATAGGAATCAACAGAACGGCAATCAACAGAAGAAATAAATGGACGACAATAGAAAAGTTGTTATCGAACTGCAGAACGTAAAGCGCTACTTTCAGGTAGGCTCTGAAACGGTGAAAGCCCTAAGAGGCGTCTCGTTCAAAATCTATGAGGGCGAGTTTGTCACCATTCAGGGTACATCAGGTTCTGGTAAGTCGACGCTGCTTAATCAATTGGGTTGCTTGGACACACCTACCTCTGGCGAATATCTGTTAGACGGAGTGCCAGTAAGCTCGATGTCGAAGACACAGCGTGCACATCTGAGAAACCAGAAGATAGGTTTCGTGTTCCAAAACTATAACCTGTTGGCAAAGACGACAGCTGTAGAGAATGTAGAGCTACCATTGATGTACAATACAAAGTACGATGCCCGTCAGCGTCGCAAGGCAGCTATTAAAGCACTTCAAGCAGTAGGACTTGGCGATCGATTGATGCATAAATCCAATCAGATGTCAGGTGGACAGATGCAGCGCGTAGCCATTGCCCGTGCATTAGTAAACGAACCCGCTGTGCTGTTGGCTGACGAAGCCACTGGTAACCTGGATACACGTACTTCGTTTGAGATGCTGGTACTGTTCCAGGAGCTCTATAAACAGGGACATACCATCATCTTTGTGACTCACAACCCAGAAATTGCTGAATACGCATCACGTAATATCAATCTGCGTGATGGCAAAATACGCGAGGATACCATCAATACTAATATTAAGTCGGCAGCAGAGGCTTTGGCCAAGTTGCCTGCACCCAATGACGATTAAGATATGAATATAACAAATCTTTTTAAAGTTAGCCTCAAGGCCGTAGCTAACAATAAGATGCGCTCGTTCCTCTCGATGTTGGGTATCATCATCGGTGTGGCAGCTGTCATTATCATGATGGCCATTGGACAGGGTTCGAAGGAGAGCATCCGTAAGGAGCTATCGACGATGGGTACCAATCTGCTGACTATTCGTCCTGGTGCCGATATGCGTGGTGGTGTTCGTCAGGATCCTTCTGCCATGCAGACGTTAAAGATAGCAGACTACGAACGCATCATGCGCGAGAAGAAGTTTGTGTCGAAGGTATCGCCTGAGGTCACTGCTTCCGGCCAAGCCATCTATGGAAGCAACAATACCACAACATCGATGTATGGCGAATCGATAGAATATCTGGATATTCGTTTATGGACTATTGAAGAAGGAGATTGCTTCACAGAAGAGGACATCAAGAAAGCCGCCAAGGTATGCGTGGTTGGTGCCACTATTGTAAAAGAACTGTTCAACGGACACGATCCCATCGGTAAAACCATTCGTTTTAAGTCGATACCCATGCGTATCATTGGTGTGCTGAAGTCGAAAGGCTATAACTCGTGGGGTATGGATCAGGACAATGTCATCATTGCCCCCTATACTACCGTCATGAAGCGTATCAATGCCCAGACTTATTTCTCCAGTATCGTATGCTCTGCACTCACAGAGGAACTGTCTGATGCCGCTATCGAAGAGTTGACTCAGATGCTGCGCGACAATCACAAACTCAAAGGAGATGCTGTTGACGACTTCACTATCCGTTCACAAGCAGAAATGATGGAGACTATGTCGTCGACGATGGATACCGTCACACTGATCCTTGTAGTTGCAGCTGCTTTCTCACTGTTGGTGGCCGGTATTGGTATCATGAACATCATGCTGGTGTCAGTAACCGAGCGCACCAAGGAGATTGGTTTGCGTATGGCGGTAGGTGCTACTGGTCCCGTCATCTCACTACAATTCTTGATTGAATCAGTACTCATCTCTGTCACAGGCGGACTGATCGGTATTCTCGTCGGTTGTTCAGCTAGTGCCTTCCTAGGTTCGTTTGGTATGCCCTCCAGCGTACCTGCTTGGAGTATTTATGTATCCTTTATGGTTTGCGTATTCATAGGTGTACTATTTGGTTACATTCCTGCTCAGAAAGCAGCAAATATGGATCCTATAGAAGCTATCAGACATGAGTAAAGTATTCATCATGAACAAACATGTGGCCGGTGCATGCCACATGGCCCTCTGGGCATTCCTCTTCCTGTCTCCACTCACCTATTGGAGAGGGCTGGGTTTTAATTTTGTGCACTATCTGATGACGTGCATGAGCCCCCTGTTGTTGATGATAGTATTTTACCTCAATTACATGGTATTGGCGCCCAAATTATTCGTAGCTGGCAAGCACCGTTACGATCTGCTCATTAACGTGGTACTTTTAACCATATTGGGCACCATCAATCACTATTGGATGCATTTTACGAACACCATATTTGTACCATCCTATAGAGAAACTGACACAATAGGCACCGTCGCCTACATTGTGCGCGACAGTATAAATCTTGGCGTCTTTGCTGCTGGTGCCACAGCATTAGCAGTGGCACGGAGATGGGTGACCACCGACCAGAAACTGAAAGAGACAGAGGCTGCTCGAACCAAAGCAGAATTAACTAATTTGCGTAGCCAGATTAATCCGCATTTTCTGTTAAATACGCTGAACAACATCTATGCACTGACAGCATTCGATACGCCTAAAGCACAGGAAGCCATCCAAGAGTTATCAAAGATGTTGCGTCACATTCTGTATGATTACCAGCAGCCCTTAGTACCACTGAAGGATGAAGTGGAATTTCTGCAGAATTATATCAACCTCATGAAACTTCGCCTGCCTGAGTCTGTAGAGATTAAAACAGAATTCAATGTGAGCAATCCGCAACAGCAGGTGGCACCCATGCTTTTCATCTCGCTAGTAGAGAATGCCTTCAAACATGGTGTCAGCCCCTCAGAGAAGTCGTATATACATGTGACTATTGAGGAGAATAATGGAACCATTTCCTGCAACATCCAAAACTCGAACCATCCCAAGACAAGTGACGACTGTAGCGGACATGGAATCGGATTGAGACAAGTGCAACGACGACTGGACCTCTCCTACCCTGACGGCTACACATGGGAGAAGGGTGTTAGTGAAGACAACAAAACATATTATTCAAAAATAGTATTAACTCATTTAAATCAACCACAACTATGACAATTAATTGTGCTATTATAGACGACGAGCCATTGGCAGCTGGTCTGCTGAAGAGCTACGTAGAAAAAACTCCATTCCTCCACCTCATTGGCACTTTCGGATCAGCCCTGGAAGCCATGAAGGCCATCAGAGATTCGCCTGTGCAGCTGCTGTTCCTTGACATACAGATGCCTGAACTCTCTGGTATTGAGTTTGCCAAGATATTGCCTCGCGACATGAAAATCATCTTCACTACAGCTTTCCAACAATATGCTGTAGAAGGATACAAGGTGTCAGCTTTGGATTATCTGATGAAACCCATCTCATACGACGATTTCCTGAAAGCTGCTAATAAGGCATTGGAATGGTTTGACTTTGCCACTAGACAGCAGAATGCGGCTAGCGACCGATTTATGTATGTAAAATGCGACTACAAGTTGCAACGTGTCAACATGGACGACATCCTTTATATTGAAGGTGTAAAGGATTATGTGTGTATCCATATGGCTAATGGCGAGGAAATCATGAGTCTGATGAACATGAAGAAACTAGAGCAATATCTGCCTCAGCCAGAATTTCTGCGTACCCACCGTTCCTTCATTGCCCATATGCCAAAGGCTGACGGTGTTGACAGACAACGCATCGTTATGGGCTCAGTGTTTATCCCCGTCTCCGACAGCTACAGACAGAATGTACAAGAATATTTCGACACTCATACGCTGACATAATAATTTATTCCGTTATGGAAAAGAAAAGTAATGACATATTGCTGAAAAATGTCAATTTGCTATCAAAATTGACTGATCAGGAGGTAGGCATGATGCCTGCCACAGAAGCCCCGCTTCCCTCAGTAGAGCAGGTGAAAGAAATAGTCAATCTGGTGAAGAGCATCATCTTCCCTGATTATTTTAACAAGCGGCAACCAAATGAGACTATCCGCTCTTACTACATTGGGGTACACATGGAAGAACTGTCCAGACTACTGATAAAGCAGATAGCTCACGGATTGCAGTTCTGTGAAGACTGCGAGGCCATCAAGACCAAGCAGCAAGTATATCAGGAAGCAGAACGACTTACTATGGATTTTATTGGCGAACTGCCTGAAATTAAGCGTTTGCTTTATACAGATGTACAGGCAATGTTCGACAACGATCCTGCTGCTCCCAACTATGGTGAGGTCATTTTCTGTTATCCTGTGGTTAACACGATGACCCACTATCGCATTGCCCACAAATTGCACCAATTACAAGTGCCCGTTATTCCTCGCATCATCACTGAGCTCGCTCACTCAAAGACGGGTATTGACATTCATCCTGGTGCTCAGATTGGCGAATATTTTGCCATCGATCACGGTACAGGTGTCGTGATTGGTGAAACCAGTATTATTGGTAATCACGTAACACTTTATCAGGGTGTTACACTGGGTGCCAAGAGCTTCAAATACGACGAAAACGGCAACATGCTGAATATCCCCCGTCATCCCATCATTGAAGACCATGTTACCGTCTACTCCAATGCTTCTATCTTAGGACGTATCACCATTGGGCATCACTCGGTGATAGGTGGTAACATTTGGGTTACCAATGATGTACCTCCCTACTCGCGCATCCAGCAGTCGAAAGCTGTAGAAGCGTCCTTCGATGGAGGATTAGGAATATAACAAAAAAGAGGCTTCCTCAATTGGAAGCGTCTTTTTTGATGTTTGCAAACTCACCACTAGCCTTCACGCTGTTACCAGTTCCACGGGTTACGCCTCGTGTCCAATAACCCCATTCGAAACCGCTGTCGTAGGACAGGTTGAAACGGACATCGCGAGAAGATCCATCATCCATGTATCCTGAAAAATAGTAGTCACTAAGTGAATAGTCGTAGATGTAGACATCATTCCAGCTATCATCGTAGCGGAGACGGATTTCACCATTGTACACATCCCAACGGAATTCACAATAGTAGTAGTCGTTGTAACGGCTATTGATATTGTAGTCTACCTCATAGCCCCATCCACCATAACTGTTCTCGCGTTCGAAATAGATGGTGGTGCGATAGCAATCGCCTGAGAGGCCAAAGCGATCATACATATAGGTATCGATATAACCAGTCCATGTACCATCAAGTGTACGTGCTTCTTCGCGATCTTCCCAATCGTTCCAGCG
This sequence comes from uncultured Prevotella sp., assembly GCA_947164965.1. GTDB lineage: Bacteria > Bacteroidota > Bacteroidia > Bacteroidales > Bacteroidaceae > Prevotella. The sequence continues at coordinate 21,796 of CAMUYR010000037.1, forward strand.
TTCGCAACCTGTGAACATCATTGTGGCAACCAAGACTATCGTCATTGTCGTCATGTAGGTAAACAGCTTCTTCATAATCGTATATTTTTAAATGGTTCAACTTTTATTTCACACTGCAAAGGTAGGGAAAGAAAGAATGGAAAACAAACTATTTTTCCTATTTAGAGGTAGGGATTTTCCTATTTTTGATAGAAATTTTCCTCAAATGTGAAAAATTTTCGAAGAAAATCATTGTCATTTCAAAAATAATACCTATCTTTACCACGTCAAATAAATGCTATGACATAAAAGAGAACAAAGCGATTTCTTTTCCATTATTAATACTATCATTTAGAAAGTAAGAAGCGACACGGTTGTGAAACCCTGTCGCTTCAAATATTTTATTACAATCTGATGACTTGTCTACTCCGTCTTTGCTTTCTTACCAAATTCCGGATCAATCTTCAAGAACCAGGTAACAAAATAGGTCAGCGAACAAGCAGCAACCACAATGAGGAAGAATGCCTGATAGCCAACAGCCTCCTGAAGAGCGCCCGCAAAGAGTCCTGGAATCATCATGGACAATGCCATGAAAGCTGTGCAGAGTGCATAGTGTGATGTCTTGTGTTCGCCCTGACTATAATAAATAAGGTATAGCATATAGGCTGAGAAGCCAAAACCATAACCAAACTGCTCGATAAAGACACAAATGTTAATAATCAACAAGCTGCTTGGGAGAACATACGAAAGATAGACGTAAACCAAATCGGGCAGCGTGATAGCCAGTACCATAGGCCACAACCATCGTTTGAGTCCATCACGACTAGCACAAATACCACCTAGAATACCTCCTAATGTCAGACCTATAACACCTACAGTGCCTTGAACCAAACCATATTCACCGTCACTCAAACCTAATCCGCCGTTATGACCAGCATCTACCAGGAAAAGAGCACTGATCTTCGCCAACAGTCCTTCTGGCATACGATAGAACAACATAAAACAGATACCAGCCCACACCTGAGGCTTTTGGAAAAAGGTAACCAGCGTTTGCTTAAACTCATTGAGAATACCACTGACGGTCTTCTGCATCTTCTCGCCATCTTCCGATGGTTTAGGCAATGCCCAATTATGGTAGAGCCACAAGGCGATAAAGAGTCCTGCCATCAAATAGAACACGAGACTCCACGAATAGCGGATATTGCGTGTAAGTACTTGAAGAGCTCCAGCCAAACCTACCAACAAACCAGAAGAGAAAATGGTGGCAATACGATAGAACGTGGAACGAATGCCCACAAAATAAGCCTGCTGGTGCTGGTCAAGTCCCAGCATATAAAAGCCATCAGCAGCAATGTCATGAGTAGCACTGCTAAAGGCCATCAGCCAGAAAAAGCATAGCGACCCCTGCAACCACCAAGGTCCTGGAATCGTAAAGGCCACACCGGCCAAAGCTGCAGCTATCAGAATCTGCATGGCAATAATCCACCATCGCTTGGTGCGTAGCATATCTACAAATGGGCTCCAAAGGGGTTTGATAACCCAAGGCAGATAAAGCCAGGATGTATAAAGCGTGATATCTGTGTTTGAAAGTCCCAGACGTTTATACATGATAAGCGAAATGGTCATCACAGCCACATAAGGTACGCCCTCAGCAAAGTAGAGGGTAGGCACCCAAGTCCATGGATTTCTTGTTTTCATCTTTTTAATATTTCGTTAATATATTCGTTTAATCTCAGCATTACGATAATAGTGCAGGAGTATTTCTTCGTAGGTGTAACCTTTCTGTCCCATAACGGCAGCACCAATCTGACAGAGTCCTACACCATGTCCCCAACCTTTACCTGTCAGACGGAATCCCTTTTCTGTTTTCTCCACATCGAAGGCAGAACTATATAGATGACTCTCGCTAAGGGCACGGCGAATCTCCAGTTCCTTACCAATGGTAAAGGTTTTCTTCGAACCCACAATCTTCAACTTCCAAATACGTCCGCTCTTACCACGCTCCATGGGGATGAGATCAGTAATAGTTCCGAAATCGTCCTTCAGCTTTTCGTTGACGAGAGTAGATAGCTCATCCGTTGTATATTCTACCGTCCAGCGATAGAAATCGTTGGTTTCCTGATCGTAGTCGTTAAGCACCTGCGAGAGCACTTCCTTATCGTTGGTGTTACAGAAGGGATCCTCTACGCTGACAAGATACGGTTTCGGCGTGTCTTCCCAACAATACTGGAATTCCTCTGTTACCCCGCCACAACACTTCGAGAAGCGGGCATCGCATATCTCATCGCCATAACAGAGTATCTGTCCTCGCGTAGCCTTCAGTGCCTGTTCTACGTTCTTACTCGTTTGTTTCGTGATACCCTGATAACGCTGACAGTGATCGTCGGCACAAACATCAAAGATAGTATGGTCCTCACGATCGTACCAGCGGATCAGCTCATCGTCTTTCTTGATAAACGAGAAGAAGCCGTTCTTCTGTTCCTTGTTCTCCTCTCTGCGCCTCATCTGCGCCAAGAGCCACGAACGGCTGATGACAGCATGAGCCTTTAACAGTTCCAAACCTGCCGTTGCTTTCATCTCGCTGGAAATGACAGAAGCCAGATATTTTTCTACAGGCAACTCATTGATAGCCGTTATCTGATCCGACTCCACCACCAATCGTAAAGTACCTAAGAATACCTGCGTCTCCTTGCGTTCCCAATGGAAATTAACGCCAATGGTCACATCAAACAACGAGAACGAAGCCTCAGCACTCGAAGGGTTGAAAGTGAGTTCACGATACTGGTTGCCATTCCACAGGATGCCACCTTCTGAAAATTCCACCGTCTGCTTGCCCTCTATCGTTTCACCTTTAGCGGTATAGGGTGCATTAAGTGCAAACTGTATCTTCTGACCGCTGACAATACCTACACTGACGTTAGGCTGTTCCTTCATCTTGACACTTTCAACCTTATACTTCTGGCTCTTCACCCGTTCAGCCACCTCTTGCATCTGCTCGGGTGTCAGCGACAGTTCACGATAGATGTTGAGGATGAGTTCTGGTGTCACTCTACGGAAATCCTGTTCACGAGGTGTGATGATAAGTCCACCCATATCAACAGCTCCAGGACTGATTATATACTGTGCATCGCCTGTCGCCGTATAGCAGTCAGGACGGTGTTTCCTACGAGGCAATACCACACTGAGCACAGCGTCACCTGCATTCCATACGATAACATTCATCATTGGCTCTTCATCTGCAGGTGGCAAGGAGTCATAAAGCCTACGAAACAAACGCTCACCCACACTCTGGCTATGACTACGAATCACAAAGGCAGCAGCAGGATAGTCAGTCACCTGCCAGATGCCATTATCCTCATCATCCTTGATAACTTCTGCCAGATTACGACTCAAACGTTGCCAAGATTGTTGCAAGGGCAGATAGCCTGTACTGACCGTCTGCAGATGAGCATGATCAGGGGCTGAGGCACCGCAACGTGGACCATTATATAATAAGGTAACGTCTGTATTGTCTGCAGCAACCTTGAGCATCTCGTCATACATCGACAAGATGCGCTGGGGCTGATGTTTCAAGGTAGGCAGTGTAAAGTGGACAGGCAGAATAGGGAATGGATTGACCAGCAGCTCATACTTCCCGTCAATCACACGATGCATCTGCTCCTGCGGACGATTCTTGGCACATAGGAAGCAAGGACGCTCGGCAATTGACTTAGCATCGATTTTAGCACCCGTAGAACCTATACGAGCGGGATTCCACTGAGCCTGTAGTGTAATAGTATCTGTCACTAGCTCACGTGTTTCAACCTGTTGCAAGTCACGATAGCGTTGACGAACATCACCCCATGTCTGCAACTGACGATAGAAGAATCGTATGATAGGTGATTCTGTAGTAGCATCGGCCCTACCCTGCTGCATTCGTTGGCGAGCCTTCAGCTCCATCGTGCGCAGTCGGTCTTTATACAGATTGTTGGCATTGATCTTATCCACAGAAAGAGCGGCATCAGAATTACCACCCCAACGACGACAAAGATACAATTCTGTAAAGATGCGTCCTATCCGATAATGACGTGAGAACTGAAGCCCCAAGGCATAGTCCTCGCCGTAAGATGTGTTGGGGAAACCAATGCTTCGCAGTAACGGTGTGAAGAAGGCACGCGGAGCGCCTAAACCATTGATACGCAACGCATTGTTAGGTCCGTTCTCGTCTGTCCATTCCTTGTGAGCAATCAGTCCTGGTGGCAGCGTATTCAGCTCGAAGTCGCACATGCGATAAGAGCCTATCACCATCGCAGCCTTCTGTTTATAGAAAGCATCCACAACGGTCTGTAGTGTCTTAGGCGACGAATAGAGGTCATCGCTGTCCAACTGAACGGCAAAGCGTCCGCAATACTCGCTATAAATAGCCTCGTTCCAGCAGCCGCCAATACCAAGGTCTGTACGTTCAGGGACGATGACGTGCAGTTTGTCGCTATGGCATATCGACAGACTGGACAGGATATCCGAGGTGCCGTCTGTGGAGTGGTTATCCACCACAATGACATTATACTTAAATGATGCTTTCTGCGACAATGCACTCTCCACAGCATCCTTGATAGTCTTCGCACGATTAAAAACGGGGATAACAACAGAGGCCTCTACATCGAAGAGCTGTTCATTATAATCCACCTCCTGATACTGGGTAGTATCCACCAGTGCCCCCACCTCGCGAAGATGAGCCGTACAGGCCTGTTCCATTTCTATCTGTACCTCACGATTGGCAGGATTCACATAGTCGAACTGCTTTTCGCCAGACGCACGCAAGTCACGTTCTTCCTCAGTATAGAGGAATTCATTCAGATGGAACAATTGTCCCTCTCTACTCAGAAACAAACGGAAATCATAGAACCCAGCATACTTATAATCGGCATCACGATCGCTTGTAGCATATTTATGTAATAGCGAGGTACGAACCAACACAAGCGATCCGAAATCAAAATCATCGCGCAGCGAGCCTTCCTGATAATCAATGACCGGATGACGCTCTACGACGCCACCTTTCACTTCATACCTGTCAGCATACACCATCGCTGCACCTGTATCGTTAGCCGCAGCCATCATGCGCTCTAAGGCACCAGCACCTAATGTGAGTGCCACAGGTTTCAGCTGAAGCAGCACATAGTCGGCAGTGGCTTTCTCGGCCACATGCATCAGGAAATTGCAACTTTGCAACGGAATATCTTGAAGCGCGTAAATACCTCTCACCGACGTACTCTTTTCCAACTGACTGGATAAAGCAGCAGATATCTGCTCATCAGGACAGGCCAAAAAGCAATCTGTTTTTTGTATCATGTTTCTATTGTCGTTATTTTTAGCTGCAAAGATACGAAATTTAATTAAGAATTAAGAGTTAAGAGTTAAGAAAATATGATTTTAATGCAATAAATCGCAAAATATTCGTACCTTTGCACCCATGATTCCACAAAAGAAACGACTTTTGGGACGAACACTGACAGAGCTCAAGGCTGTTGTCGGTAGTTTAGGTATGCCTGCTTTCACAGCCAGGCAGATGGCTCAGTGGCTCTACGAAAAGCACGTCAAGAGCATCGACGAGATGACAAACATCTCGAAACAGAACCGCGAACGGCTCAATGCCGAATACGAGGTCGGCGCTTTGGCGCCTATCGATTGCCAGCGCTCTAAGGATGGCACTATCAAGTACCTCTTTCCAGTAGAGACAGCTAACGGCGAAGAGCTAACAGCTAACAGCCAATTGTTTGTTGAAACGGTTTTCATTCCTGATAAGGAGCGAGCAACATTGTGCGTCTCCTGCCAGGTAGGCTGCAAGATGAATTGTCTGTTCTGTCAGACGGGTAAGCAAGGATGGCAAGGTAATCTGACACCCGCCGACATACTGAATCAAATCTATGCTCTGCCTGAAGTCGACCGCCTGACCAACATCGTGTTTATGGGGCAAGGCGAACCTATGGACAATCTCGACGCCGTCTTAAAGGCCTGCGAAATACTGACTTCCGACTGGGGCTTTGCCTGGAGTCCAAAGCGTATTACGGTGAGCAGCGTGGGTGTCAAGAACAAGCTGAAGCGATTCCTCGATGAGAGCGATTGCCACGTAGCCATATCCATGCACTCGCCTCTGCACGAACAGCGTCAGCAACTGATGCCTGCCGAGAAAGCGATGCCTCTGGCTGAAACCATTGCCCTGTTGAAGCAATACGATTTCACCCATCAGCGCCGTTGTTCGTTCGAATACATCTGCTTTGGCGGACTAAACGATTCTCCACTCTATGGCAGAGAAATCGTCAAGCTGTTGGAAGGTCTGGAGTGTAGAGTCAATCTGATTCGTTTCCACGAGATTCCGAATGTCGACCTGCCTGGTTCCGTCGAGTCACGCATGGAGGCTCTCCGCGACTATCTCACCCATCACGGCATCACGACAACCATCCGTGCTTCACGAGGTCAAGATATCTTTGCGGCCTGTGGTCTTTTGTCAACAGCCAAACAACAAGAAACATCGAAATAACGAAATATCGACAATAACAATATGGAACAAGAAAGAAAAATTCGCGTGGCTATCACGCACGGAGATACCAATGGTGTCGGCTACGAAGTCATTCTCAAGGCTTTCGAAGAGCCCGGAATGCTCGAACTTTGCACACCTATCATCTATGGCTCGCCCAAGGTTGCTGCCTACCATAAGAAGGCACTCAATCTGGAGACCAATTTCTCCATTATCAACAATGCCGAGGAAGCTCGCGACGGACACATCAACCTGTTGACATGCTTCGACGAAGAAGTAAAAGTAGATTTCGGACAGCCTTCTGCTGAAGCCGGACAAGCAGCCTTCAAAGCTTTAGACAGAGCCATGACTGACTTCCGCAAGGAGCTGTACGATGTTCTGGTGACGGCACCTATCAACAAGGCAACCATTCAGAGTCCTGGTTTCCATTTTCCTGGTCATACCGAGTATATCGAGACCAGTGTAGGCGACGGCAACAAGGCGCTGATGATTCTGATGAACGAGACGCTCCGAGTAGCTTTGGTCACCACCCATCTGGCTATCAAGGATGTGGCAAAAGCCATCACCAAGGAGGCAATCATCGAGAAGGCAACGATTTTCCATCGTGCCCTGAAGCGCGATTTCCGCATCTCTAACCCTCGCATTGCCATTCTATCGCTCAACCCGCATGCTGGCGATGATGGTCTGCTGGGTTCTGAGGAGAAGGAGATTATCAAACCCGCTATCGACGAGTTGGCATCTCAAGGCATCCAAGCCTTTGGTCCCTATGCTGCTGACGGTTTCTTCGGCTCTGGCACCTATGATCGCTTTGATGGCATACTGTCTATGTATCATGATCAGGGACTGGCCCCCTTCAAGACCATTGCTTTGGAGAGTGGTGTCAACTATACCGCAGGTCTGCCTATCGTTCGTACATCACCCGATCATGGTACCGCTTTCGATATTGCCGGACAAGGCAAGGCCGATGCCAATTCTATGCGTCAGGCCATCTATACAGCTATCGACGTTTTCCGCAATCGCAAGAACTATGACGAGCCGCTTCAGAATCCGCTGCCAAAACTCTTCCACGAGAAGCGCGAAGATGGCGATAAAGCCCGCTTTGCCATTCGCCCGAAGGACCAGTTTAGCAAGAAAACACCGACAGATAGTTAATTTCTGCCAAAAGTGTGCCATTATGTCAGATTTTCTTTGTACCTTTGCGGCCAAATTGGCTAAAAACGGCTGAATGAAGACGACCGAACTTCAGAACATCAAACAGCGTTATAACATCGTAGGCAACTGCGAGGCTTTGAATAACGCGCTGGACGTAGCTCTCAAAGTTGCGCCCATTGACCTTAGTGTGCTGATTATCGGTGAGAGCGGTGTTGGTAAGGATATCCTTCCGCGCCTGATTCACGACAACTCGCCCCGCCGTCGCGAAAAGTATTTCGCCATCAACTGCGGTGCCATTCCTGAGGGTACTATCGATTCCGAGCTCTTCGGACATGTGAAGGGTTCGTTTACAGGTGCCATCAACGACTCTCAGGGCTATTTTGGTGTTGCCAACAAGGGAACGCTGTTCCTCGACGAGGTTGGCGAGCTGCCTTTGGCTACACAAGCCCGACTGCTGCGTGTGCTGGAGAATGGCGAGTATATTCCAGTAGGTGGTACTGATATTCGCAAGACAGACGTCCGCATTGTAGCTGCCACCAATGTCAACATTCAGAAAGCCATCAGCGAAGGCCGTTTCCGCGAAGACCTCTACTATCGTCTCAATCAGGTGCAGATACAGATGCCTGCCCTACGTGATCGAGGCGAGGATATCATACTCTTGTTCCGCCTCTTTGCCATGCAGATGGCCGAGAAATACCGTATGGAGAAGGTGGTACTGACAGAGGAAGCCAAGCAGATGCTCATGCGCTACAAGTGGCCAGGCAATATCCGCCAGCTGAAGAGCATTACCGAGCAGCTCTCCATCCTCAGTGCCGATCGTATGATTACCCCTGCCATTCTCTCACAGTTCATTCCACAGGACCAAGAGACAACGCAGTTGGCGACTATCCATCGGGAGGGTGACCACTCGTTCGAAAACGAGCGCGAGATACTCTATAAGATTCTCTTCGAACTGCGTTCCAATGTGAACGATATGCGCCGTGAGATGACCTCGATGAAGAAGCAGATAGAGGATGTCAAGGTGGGCACAGCAGCTCAGGCATCGACACCATTGCCGACTACTCAGCTGGCTCCTACTAATCTCTCACCTCTCACTTCCCATATCTCCCCTCTTGCCTCTGCCGAGGATGCCGAAGCTGAAGAATATGTGGAACCCGAGCCTGAAAACCTGAACGTCAGCGACTGGAGTCGACAGGCTCTTGAGAAGGCGCTCACCCGCAATGGTGGCAATCGTAAGAAGGCCGCCCAGGAATTAGGAATCAGTGATCGTACACTCTATAGAAGACTGAAGCAGTATGGATTGGACAAATAAGACAACATATAAGCTGTTAGCCTTTAGCTGTTGGCTGTTGGTGGTCAGCGCTTGTTCCGTGAGCTATAAGTTCAATGGTTCCAGCATCGACTACACGAAGATCAAGACCATCCAGATTGTGGATTTCCCCATTCGTTCCAACTACGTGTGGGGACCTATGGCTCCTATGTTCAACAACGAGCTGAAGGATCAGTTTACACGTGGTACCCGACTCTCGCAGGTTAAGCGTAACGGCGACCTGAAGATAGAGGGTGAAATCACGCAATACTCGCAGCGCAACAAACAGGTAAGTGCCGATGGCTATTCATCGCAGACCGAGCTCTCGATGACGGTGAACGTCAGGTTTACAAACAACCTGAAGCACGATGAAGACTTCGAGCGCCAGTTTACGGCTCAGCGTTCGTTCGACAACACGCAACCGCTGAGTGCCGTACAAGAAGAACTGGTAGGCGAAATGGTGAAGGATATTGCTGATCAGATATTCAATGCTACCGTTGCCAACTGGTGATGGAACAAAGATAATAGAAAGAAAAGAATGGAAATAACGGAACTTATCAACCACCCCAAACTGATGGACCGCGATACACTCTACGAGTTGCGCTCCACGTTGGCGTTGCATCCGTATTTCCAGACCGTGCGTCTGCTGATGCTGCAGAACCTGTATCTGCTCCACGATCCTGCCTTCGATGAGGAGTTACGACGTGCCGCAGTTTACATCACCGACCGCAAGGTCATCTTCCAGATGGTCGAGGCGGCCCACTATCAGTTGCGCCAGCAGCCTGCTAAGAGCAAGGAACAAACGGCCAGCGGACAAGGCAGTCGCACCATCGACCTCATCGACACCTTCCTCGACTCCATTCCGCAGGAAGAAAACGAGGAGAAGCCGACGCGCAAACCTACACCTGCCGACGCTGCTGTCGACTATGTAGCCTATCTGCTGGCAACGGAGAAAGAGGACGAGACCACCACTGAGGCACCTCAGATGAAAGGTCAGGACCTTATCGACACCTTCCTGCAACAAGAGCAAGGGCGTATCATGCTCGACCTGCCTGTTGAGCCACAGGAAAGCGAAAGCGAGACAGAAGATGGCGACGAGGAATACTTTACTGAGACGCTAGCCCGCATTTACATCAAGCAGGGACGCTATCAGAAGGCTTACGACATCATTGGGCGACTGGCCGAACGGTTCCCCAACAAGAATGTCTACTTTGCCGACCAGTTGCGATTCTTAGAAAAATTAATAATAAACAATAATAACAACAAAAACAAAAAGTAAAACAAACATGGGACTTTACACATTATTTGTAATTCTTATCGTGATTGCAGCCGTGCTGATGATCGGTATCGTGCTGATTCAAGAGTCTAAGGGTGGTGGCTTGTCTTCAAGCTTCGCTCAGTACAATCAGATTGGTGGTGTTCGCAAGACTACCGACTTCATCGAGAAGGCAACCTGGGGTCTTGCTGCTGCTATGGTGGTTATCAGCGTCGTATGCGCATGGGTTGCTCCCACCGCATCTGTCGACACTTCAGTGATGGAGAACATCGAGAACCCCATCACCAATCCTAACAATCTGCCTGGTTTCGGTGCCAGCCAGCAGAACGATGCAGCCGCTCCTGCCGCTGCTCCTGCTGCTACCGATTCTACCAAGAAGTAATCACTCTTCCATCAATTTACGATAACGCGCACGCTTAGGTTCCTCAAGACCTAAGCGTTGTGCTTTTATTTCCTGACTCTGTTGCAGAGGAACATGCCCACCAGGATAAGCAGCGTGCCGATGATGAAAAAGATGGTGATGCGCTCCGACAGGATTATCCAGGCAAAAACCACGGTGACTACCGGATTGAAATAGACATAGTTGGTAGCCACCACAGCACCCAGCTTCTTGATAGCCCAATTCCACAACAGATAGCAAAGCATGGAGGCCACACAACTCAGAAACAACAAGTTCATCAGAATGTCTGGACGCAGCAGCAAGCTCAGCGACGGTCGCTCGGGCCATATCAGGAAATAGGGAATCATCGACAGCAAGCCATAGAAGAACACCTTACGCGTAATAAATAAGGTGCTATAGCGCTTATTAACAGGTATGAGCAGCAACGAATATAGCGCCCAACAGAGGCAGGCGACAAAGGCCAGCGTATCGCCTAGAGGCGACAGATGGAGCACGAAATGGCCGTTCAGCACCACGACGACGACACCCACTGCCGCCATCACCGTTCCCACTATCTGCAGTCCGTGCAGCCGTTCCGAACGATAGAACATAGCTATCAGCAGCGCTGCAAACAACGGGCAGAGGCATACTATCAGCGACGTGTTGGTCGTGGTGGTATAGTTCATAGCACTATTCTCAGTCAGAAAATACAACGAGCCGCCGGTCACACCCAGTCCTACCATCAGCAGCTCGTCCTTCCACGACGACGACAGTAAGCGGAACGAATGGCGCGTTGCGGAATAGGCAAGCAGCAGGATGTAAGCCACCACAAAACGCAGCACAAAAATCTGCGCTGGTGTCAGTCCGGCTATCAGCAGCAACTTAGTGAAGACGAACGTAGTGCCCCACACCGCCACCACCAAGAAAGCCACCAAGTGATATAACAACCTGTTCATATAGTTGCAAAGGTAGTAAAAAAATTGGGAAAACAATGCTTTTTGCAAAAAAAACGCCCAAATAATTTGGTTATTCCGAAAAATGTGAGTACCTTTGCACCCGCAAAACCAAAAAGGTAATGCATTGTTTCCTTTCATGGTGCCCGTAGTTCAGTTGGTTAGAGCGTCAGATTGTGGTTCTGAATGTCG
>CAMUYR010000038.1 GCA_947164965.1 uncultured Prevotella sp.
TCACTTTTCCACCGTTTTTTTAGGAAAAAAGATATAAACTTATTAATTTTGCACCGAATTAGAGAATTGTGGATAAGTGATGAATCGTTCGATAAGTCAGCGAGTTACAATTAACAACGAGTGTGGATAACTGATTTTCACGAGTGAATAAACTTTCTGGCAAGAAAAAGAGCAAGAAGTTTTGCACTTATCAACACCATATCATCCAATACATTCTCTTTTTAAAAAGAAAAAAATAAAAGAAAATAAAATATTAATGCGATGTTGAAAAAGGAGTGGAAAGAACAAGGTTTTATTGATGAACCTGTTGCAGAAGGTACAGACCTGAAGGCTGAAATCCGTCGTTTATGCAAAGAGAAGGATGCTATTATTCTGGCTCACTATTATACGATAGGTGATATACAAGATATTGCTGATTTTGTTGGCGACTCGCTGGCTTTGGCTCGCAAGGCTGCAGAGACAGATGCAAAGATGATGGTGATGTGTGGTGTTCACTTTATGGCTGAAACATGTAAGCTCCTGTCGCCAGACAAGACTGTGCTTTGTCCTGATCTGAATGCTGGATGTTCTTTGGCTGACAGTTGTAAGGCTGAAGATTTAAAGAAATATAAGGATGAGCATCCAGGCTATCAGGTTGTCAGTTATGTCAACACCACAGCTGCTGTTAAGGCTCTTACTGATGTTGTTGTGACCAGTGGTAATGCCAAAAAGGTAGTCGATCAGTTACCTAAGGATGCGAAATTGATATTTGGTCCTGATTATAATCTTGGTAATTATATTAATGAGGTGACAGGTCGGCAGATGCTGCTTTGGAATGGTGGTTGTCATGTTCACGAACGCTTCTCAGTATCAAAGATAGCAGAACTCAAAAAGCAGTATCCTGAGGCTGTTGTGATGGCTCATCTGGAGTGTAAAGGTCCTGTTTTGGCTTTGGCTGATATCAAGGGAAGTACGGCGACGATGTTAAATTATGCGCAGAATAGTGACGAAAAGCAGTTTATCGTCGCCACAGAGGCTGGTATTTTGCACGAGATGCAGCGTTCTTGTCCTGATAAGGAATTTATCCCTGTGCCTCCTGAAATCAGCGAGAGCGGCTTAGAATGCAGCTGTAACGAGTGCCAATATATGAAGATGAACACGCTTCTTAAGATTTATAATTGTTTGAAGCACGAATGGCCTTCTGTTGAGGTTGATCCAGAGATAGCAAAGGATGCTGTGAAGCCTATTGAAAAAATGTTGGCATTAAGTTAAAAAATTGTTCTATTTAAAGATCATTTTTTTACCATCCATAATAAAGATACCTTTACGAGGTGTCTTTATTTTTTGTCCCTGCAGATTGTATATAGTCTTTTCTTGCTGCATATTCTGCTGATGTTTAATGCCGGTAATCGTCTCGTTTTCTTTCAGTAAAAAGCGAGTTTGGTCTAAGTAAACTAAATGTCGCGCCAACCAATAACTGATATAATAGATTTCCTGCTCGAAATTAAGTTCTTCTTCCTTAATATCCGTATCTTCAGACCATTTATTTTCTTCTCTTGCTGCTGCTCCAGACAGGTATATTCTATCAAAATATTGCGTATAGCGAGCTATAAGATTATCTGTAGAGAGAATATTTTGGCGTAATTCATGATAGCGATTAATAACCTTATCGTTAAATCCGTCAACATCGAGTTCTGCAAGTCTTCTAGTCAGATTAGTATGAGCAGACATATCATATTCAGGCGAATAGGCACCATAAGTACCTTTCAGATGATCGCTCACCCACTTTTGTCCAACGGTAGCATCCAGATCCCAAACGCCTGGTGTCAGCTTCTTATCTTTTGTCTTGTCGTAAACAGCCCAAAACATATTCTTGCCAACGTTATCAAAGGCGTTCAAGACATTGATAAAGATATAATAGTCGATGATGACAGGAATATCAAAGTATTCGGCTATATGGTCTTTGAAATCATTATCACTACTGGTAGCAACAAAGTTAATGGCATTCCAAAGCGTGCTCCAATCAGTTTCACCATTCTGAGTATCATCCAGTTCAGGATATTTTATTTCGAATGTATCCCAGGTTTCACTGTTGTTATTGTAAGTATCTGGATATTTACTCATCAATGAGGCCCCATATCCTTCTGATTTATATAAACAGCCTTTTATCTCACCCGTATTCTTATCCACTTTCTTCAGCTTCATCTGCTTACGATCCATTGCTTCCGTCAAGCAATAGATGCCACGATATTCTTTATTCAAGAAGAGTTCAACCATCTGGCCTCTTACACCACTCAGAGCCTCTGGCTCTTTATCAGCATAATAAGGCTTAGTGGCCATATCGTTCCACAGTTCTGTGGCTATACGGTTACGAACCCTGAAGAGGTCAGCCTGACCAGCATCAAGTATCCAGTTATTGTCCTTACGAAGTCCAAACAGCTGAACGTCTTCATCAAACTTTATCTTATAATTGCGCTTGTGTTTATCGTCAGTATTTGTAGTGCCTCCACGCCATTTCAGTTTACCAGTTAATGCCTCTTTTATTTCACCATCAGGCGTATAAAGACTGACAGTTCCTTCCTGATAGTCGTAACCAAAATCGCCATTAAGCTGAAGGATTGGCAGGAAAGTAAACGTGATACTGGAGGTAACCACAAACTGATCCTTATTCTTGATAGTCATCGAGTATTTCTTACCACCAGTAATAGTATTGAAATAGTAGCTATCGCCAACTTTCGAACCATTTATTTTAAGGTTCGACCAACCTTCATCTAATTCTATTTTGTATCGCTTACTACTTCCAAAGTCTTCTTGCGGTATTGTGACCATCATGATATTCGATTCGCTGTCATATATCACAGGCCTGTTATCTATACGTAATTGCGCATAAACAACAGTACCTACAAAAGCCATTATGACAGTCAGCAGGTATTTCATCGGCTGCAAAGATACAAATAAACAGGGATAAAGCAAAATAAAAATAATAAAAACTAGTGTTTTTAAGATAAACATATTAACTTTGCAAACGTATTAGTTAATAATAACCACTATGTACATACCAAAAATATCTGTTGTCATTCCAGTTTATAACTCCGAAGATACGATAAGTGTCTGTATAGAAAGTATACTTCAGCAGTCGTTTACGGAATTTGAGCTAATAATCGTTGATGATGGTTCTATTGATAAAAGTGGCACTATATGTGATAATTATCATCTTCGTGACAGTCGCATAATGGTTATTCATCAGCCTAATTCTGGTCGTACAGAAGCTCGTTGGCAAGGCGTAAAAAGGGCTCAAGGCGAATGGCTCTGTTTTGTAGACAGTGATGATACATTACCTGCAGATTCCTTATATTATCTATTCAATTCAGCTGGTGATTCAACAGATATTGTTTTAGGCAATGGATATACTTTTACCCAAGAACGTCGCAGACAAATACCTATGTCTGATTTTCGTCATTTAGCAGTACGTTCTGAAGGTAATATTGGATTACCTTGGGGCAGTCTTTATCGTCGTAGTATACTTACTGATTATCTATTTAATATTCCTCGTCATATTATGATGGGTGAAGACTATATTTTCTGGCTTCGATTGGTATTCTCTACAGAGAAAACAGTTAATGTGGTTTATGAAAAGGTTTATTGTAAAGGTGATGACCATACATGTAATACTTTTCAATGGACTTCGAAATACTGTTATGAATTAAATGAACTTCGTTTTGAAGCTATACCTTCTGAACAACATGATGAATACCTACGTGATACAGTTGACGATCGTCTTGTAAATCTTTTTGCTGTAGCCATTCATGAATCACAACATATATGGAGACAATCTCAATACTATCAAGATATTAAGAAAGATATGAAGAGACTGAATATGAAATTGCCTATAAAGAAGCGTTTATTCTTGTTAATGCCTCGTCTTATACACAGATTTATGATAACATAAACTACTTGTTTATATATTTTCGTGTACTGCCATCTTTATAACGTACGATAACAAAACTTTTATTATCGAATGAATTTATTTTTACACCTTGGAAATTGTAATAACCATCTATTATTTTATTAGATTCTGTTGTTAAAGACTGAATATTTGAGGCATCAAAGCCTAATTGTTTATCCATCCAAGCTATACGTTCTTTCAACCATCTTTTTAAGTTTTCTATTTCTTTTTCATAAGTATTGACAGTATCAAAATTAGGAACAGGCCAAACCCATTCGCTTCCAAACATATCAAATACCTGATTATTACGTTCAAGAGCTCCCTTTTCTTTTAGATTATTTACCAAAGAATCAATAGTATTTTCTATATGATTATCACTATATGTATCTTGTCGATATTGCTGCCATCTTGCTTTTAACTGCTCAACATACCAAGGATCTTCCATCATTCTTGACCACCAAAATGGTACTTTATAATCATATTCAGGTACATAGGTATTTTGATAAACCCAATAATCAGTAAGATATCCTCCCATTTGCATGGCGTTACCAAAAGCAAGATTAAAATCCCAAAGAGTAGTTTTAAAAAGTGGGTTTTGAGAATCCCGTTGTTTGTATATATTTGTACTTAGTCTGTAACCATCAATATTAGCAGAAACTTCTTGTGATAGTTGTTGATCAATGAATGATATAGGGTCAAGGTATTTTCGATATCCTTTTTCTGGATCCTTGAAGTCATCACTAGCTAATGCCTCTTCCATGAGGTCTATATGGTTTTGTATATATTCCAATTGTTCAGGCAACATTTCCTCATAATCAGGATGCTTATATTGAAATACTATGCTGTTGTTATACGTATAAGGTATTCCATTTTGGTCTTTTAGAATATGTTTTGAACGATAGAAATTTGGTTCATCATCACGATCTATTTCTAATTGATAACCACCAGTTAATTCATCACCACTCGTACCAGGATCGTCTAAATTTAAACGATATTTTCCTTTACTTGGTTTTTCACACATAACGTAAATGCCATAATAATAGCCATCAAGTATAACTTCACAGTGACGGGCACGAGGGATGTAGTCAAAATATGGTCGTGCTAATTGGAACATTAACACATCTCGAATTTGGCTACGATCATTAAATGGAGCTAACATGACCCATTTATTGTCTTTTGGCATTCTCAATATTTCCACTTTATCTTTCTT
Organism: uncultured Prevotella sp.; assembly: GCA_947164965.1. Classification (GTDB taxonomy): domain Bacteria; phylum Bacteroidota; class Bacteroidia; order Bacteroidales; family Bacteroidaceae; genus Prevotella. The sequence continues at coordinate 5,136 of CAMUYR010000038.1, forward strand.
TCCCTCCACATCGCTTGTTTTTAGTGTTCTGATTTGAAAAGGTTTTTTCTTTGAGGCTGAAAAAGATGTATTACCACGATAGCGAATAGATATCCATCCTTCGTAATCAACCGTTTGGTTTGGATGTGTCAATGTATCACCATAATTAATTCCATCAGCATTATTAATAATTTTCATGCGAGCAGCAATAGCATAATCTTTATGTATAATCCTAGTATTCTCTGCGCCATATCGAGTATCTATAAAAATAATAGGCAGATTAGTTACATCTATTTTGACTTGGGAATTCTGAGGTCTAAAATTCGTAGGATTATATTCGTCAGCATAAACTGGAGCAATGAGTCTATTAACTAAAACAATGTAGAAAATTAAAAGTAAATATTTTTTCATATTCTGATAGTTTTTATTATTTGCTTGGATACCCACATGATGGGAATTGCTGTAACGTAACTTATTATAACTAGAACAGCAAATATCAATAAAGGATATTTGAAACCATAAATGAAATCAGGAAACAGATAAACACAATAGAATGTATGAGTCATCCACATTGGCATAGAATGTTTGCCAAGTTTATTAAAAAAAGAAGCTATATGATAATTTATAGGAATGTGTAAATAGCAGAAAATGAAGATGAAAGCATAAAAACCATCAGCTATAGTTATTTTAAATTGACTTTTAAAAATTATGACTAAGCATAATATAAACATATAGATAAATCCTGATAAATTTTTAAGTTGTTTGGGTTCGTTTTGGAGTAGTCGAAAGAGTAGTATACCAAGGGAAAAATAGAAAGTCAGTTGAACCCAATAAACGGGCTGAATTAATAGTGTGTCATATAATTCATTTCCTGGAAGATTATACCCCAAATGTCTTACAGAAAGAAATATTATTGCATAGCATACAATAGTAATTATAACTTTCCGTCTGTTTTTCAAGTTGTAAACAAAGTTAATAATTATTATTGACAACATACATACAACAGAATATGGAAGTAAAAACCAGATTTCTCCGTTGTATGAGCAGTAAAGACCAGTAATATTTCCAAGGACATGTATAAAACTATGAGGATATTTATCAGGATTAATAAAATGACCTAGGCTTACAAAAACTATCAGTATAAACCAGTAATGTATGTAAAGTTGTAGTAATCTTTTTATTTGATTATGTAAAGTGAGTTTGTTGTGGGTGTATAGCCAAGTTAATCCATAACCGCTTAAAATCATAAAGAAAGCAACAGGATTTGATGCATTTACTAAATGTGATATCAATGGTTTGTCGCATATATATATTAGAGGTGTACAAAGAGTTATAATATCCTCATGATTAAATAAATGTAGAATAAACATGAGAAGAATTGCTATACCTTTAATTTGTGTACTTTGTTCTTTACTCATGGACTATTTTATTATTGATGAATAGTGCTGAAAGCATAATAATAAATGGCATGAAAGGAATATGGAAGCGAGCTTCACCATGACCAAAGAACAAGAGTAAGAGCGTACCTAATACGATAATGATAATGGGTAACAGGTAGGTATCTTTTTTGAAATATAACAGACTGGCTAGTGCTGATAACACGATGAAGAAATAAATAGTGAGATTCAGTAATGTCAGCCATTGAACAGCAGACAGTTTAGGAAAGCTACTCAGGAGTGTCTGCATGCTCACCTCTTCATACATATATTCTTTGTCTGCTTTATCAGGTATAAAGGTACACATGTTGACATTATCAGAAACATAGGTATTGACAAGTTTTGTGGGTATCTGCTGGATGTATTCTTTTGGATGATCCTTCAGCCAATCAAAGAATATTGATTGCCAAGCAGAGTCCTTTTGTACGACATTCCATTCCTGATGCTCTCTAACCTGCATAGATTCTGGTGCATGATTGGTAGAATAGTCAGCAAGAGCCATCCATCCAGTCTTAGCCTGATAAAGAAACAGACTAGTACGATGCATCGTACAAAACCCTATCAATGCAATTATCACACCATAGCCTAACAACAGCTTTATGCTCTTGCGCCACTTAATAAGGAAGAAAATGATGATAGCCAACAAGAAGATGACAGACATTGGGCGAAACCAGTTGGCAGTAGCCAGCATTATACCTCCTAAGAAGGAGTGATTTCGAACTATCGACAGATACATTCCCAGCAACACGAAGAACATAAAAGGCAATTCACTAAGCAATGAAGTGTTTTCTCCATAGTTGGCAGGATATATCAAATAGATAAGAAGTGCTATAAAAGCTGTCTTAGAGCCACATATTTTATCTGTAAGCGCATAAAACAGCCAAGCAGTAATTCCCTTCATCAGCGCGTATAAAACGAGCAGAGGCGTAATGGAATGGAATAATGCCAACGATAATGCTGTGATATTGATGGCACCAATATTCCAAAGAAAAGGGTATTCGTTCAGTTGACTGCTGACAGGATATGGTTCACCATATTGCAATGATTCCTGAGCCAGATATAAATAGCCATTACTGTCAGGATAAGGTGTATATCCAAAAACAAAGAGTACGACTAATTGTAGAATGGTAAATAATACAATCAGACCAAGAATCAGTTGACGATGGCGATCTTGCATACTACTCCTTTCTTACCGTCACTCGTTGCTGTTGCCACCATATAGACACCACTGGCCACTCTTTTACCTTTGCTGTCGTTACCATCCCATGTAAACATGCGTCCGTTGCTCCTACCCTCTTTGACAAGTGCACCATTGGCAGAAAGAATCTTTACGTCAGCATTATGGGTAAGTCCTGTAATGGTAATCAGTCCAGTATAGCCAGGATTCACAGGATTCGGATAAGCATAGACACCTTCATCAGTCATCTCAGTAATCACCTCAGTAATACCACTCATATACGAGCAAAGACCTTTTTCAGTACCAATAAATACTTCTCCTGTTTTCTCGTTAATCTCGATAGCGCCAATAACATCAGAGAGCAATTTGCTGTTTTCAGTTGTAAAATGATGCAGCTCTGTCATATTATCGCGACTGATGACATAGACACCATTTCCATTGGTGCCAAACCATTTCTTGCCATCATTATCTACTTTGATGCAAGTAATATTGATGCCAGTCAACAGATAGTCAGCATAGTTTGTTCCATCATTACGAGGGACCTTCACTTGTGTGAAAACCATCTCGTCAGCACTCTTTCCGATGTTTTGCTTTTCTATCATATATGGTCCTCTGTCAGTACCCATCCAGATGTTTCCATCCATATCCTCAGCTACACAAGTCACACCATAACTGTTTTCCAGCCTGGTTCCGTCTTGATTGACAAAATACTTATAGGCATATCCCTTATCTTCAGCAGGGTCATAACAAAGCAATGCTGGTTCAATAAAACGGTTATTACAGAACCAAACCCTACCATTGCTGTCAATAGTCAGACCTACCATATTATCATAAGAGCGTCCAGCAGAATTTAAGAAGACGGTTTTATGGTGACTAATCCATTTGCCGTCGCGAGTGATTTCAAACAGCGAAGTCTGGTCACTACCGCTATTCGTCAGCCACAAGCTGCCTTTGCTGTCGTAAATCACGCTTTCAACCATCGTATAGTTCTTAGAAAGGTGTCCAACAGTTACATTCGCTATCAGATCGCTGTTATCATAAGAGTATTCCTTGACGAATTTGCCGTTTTTATATTCATACAGTCCTATTCTGCCACCAGCAAACACATGTGTTTCATCGTAGGGATCCACATCAACAGAGGCAAAGTCCATAAAACGATGGCCTGTGATATCACCAAGATCGTCTTGGTAAATATCCCAGTTGCTACCATCCCATACTTGTACGATAGCGGGCTGGAAAGGATCAAACTTTCCTCCCATTATACCATTACAGGTATATAGCTTTTGGTTTTTGAAACGCAGAAACTTCAGATAGTTGTATTTGGGTCCGTCAGGATTCAGCTTTGAGATAGTTTCGTAGTATTTATTGTAGTCTGTCTGGTCAGGATTAAAGATAGAAGCATCGTAAGAAGTGGTCAGGCTCCAGTTGCTTTTGTCTATCAGATTGCTGTTTAACGAAGCAGTCCACACCTGATTATTATCTGCCTGCACATAGATATTGTTACCATTAAGGGCTGTTTTTTTGACGTTAAAGCCCAGCATGTAGCTCTCGCTGATTTCAGCGTTGCTGACATTGATTTTCGAAACGCCATATCCACAGCTTAGATAAGCATATCTGCCATCCTGATAGATGCTGTTAATGGCTTTATCGCCAGTAATGGCTTTGGTATAGATATCAGAAATGTTGATGACGTTACCTTTTTGGTCCAACAGGTCTATATTACTATTGTCGTAGATGATTACCAGTCGCTTAGCTGTTTTGTTCCAGGCGATATTGGTGATAGTGACATCGTTGAGGCCAGTAATTTTATCATAGGTGTTGATGCTCTGGTCTTGCTGATTGTAAGACCACAAGCTATTGGAACTAAGCACAAAGATATCATCGCCTGCTGCCTGAATCTGCTGGACACCGTAGTAGGAGAGATAAGTTTTCCAAGTGCCTATTTGACAAAGTGATATTTGACAATTGACAATTGACAGTAGTAATACGATGAAAATCTTCTTCATAATGCTTATAATGTCTTTAAGTATTCTGCCAGCTTTTGGGTGGCTCGTGCACGATGACTAATCTGGTTCTTAATATCCATTCCTAATTCCGCAAACGTCTTGTCGTAACCATCAGGACGGAAGATAGGGTCGTAACCAAAGCCCTCTGCCCCACTCTTCTCTGTGGTTATCTCGCCATTGACGATGCCTTCGAAGCGATGTATTTCTTTGATACTGGTACAGCCACAAGGGCAAATGTCCTTCTTTAATATTAAGGCGATGCAAGTACGGAAACGGGCCTTGCGATTATCTTTATCTGCCAATTCACGAAGCAAGCGTGCCATATTGGCCTCTGAATCGTGACTGATGCCAACGGGTGAACCATTGGTAGCGAGAGAGGCATAACGGGCTGAATAGACGCCAGGGGCACCATTGAGAGCTTCTACCTCTAATCCAGTATCATCAGCGAAACAGCTGAGATGGTATTTATCGTAGATGTATTCCGCCTTCATCAGCGCGTTCTCTTCCAGCGTCTGTCCTGTTTCAGGAATATCCTCATGACAGCCGATGTCTGCTAAGGATACCACTTCGAAGGACGGACCTAGAATGGCGCGTATCTCAGAGAGTTTATGTTCGTTGTTGGTGGCAAATACTATCTTCATGCTTCTATCTCCTTCTGACTTCCTTTATCTTCCTTTATCTTCTTCTCTTTCACCTTCACCCTCATCTCGTCGAAGCCTTCACCATAGACACCAATAACACTCGATTGCGATACAAATGCCTGTGGGTCAATCATCTTGATAAGACGGAAGATATTGACACTCTCGTTCTTCTTAGCCAAGATACAGAGTACCTTCATGTCGTGACCTGTATACCAGCCGTGTCCATCGAGGATGGTGACACCATGATTCATCTGCGTACCAATAGCATTGGCTATCTCCTGCCATTTCTTGGAGAAAATCATAAACTGTACTGACTGACGACGGGCATTCATCACGTAGTCGAGTGTGTAGTTCTCCATCGCCATCACACAGAAGCCGAACATCACCTTATGAGCACGTTCGAGATAAGTACCAAATTGTGGGAAGAACATACAGGAACCAATGATACAGAAGTCTGCAGCCAATAAAACATTGCCCAACGTCACGTTGGGATGATACTTATTGATGGATGCAGCAATGATATCTGTACCTCCTGTCGAACCGTTGTTCATGAAGACGGTGGCCAAAGCGATACCAGTCAGCACACAGCCTATGATCATCGACATGAAGTCCTGTCCCTCACCCATCAGTTTAAAGGGCAGACCATTCTCCTGCTTAGGAATGATTTCCTGTGCGAACTTCAGCATGAAGTATAGCGTAAAGATAGCGAAGATGGTCTTCATCAGGAACTTAAAGCCAAGAATCTTCAAGGCTACAATCAGCAGAATACCATTGATGATGATGTACGTATTCTCCAAATGGAATCCTGTGGCGTAGTAGATGATAGCTGAAAGACCTGTGACGCCTCCTGCTACTATCTGATAGGGCATCAGGAAAACAGTGAAGGCTACAGTATAAATAGCAAGACCAAGGGCTATAAACATATAGTCCCTGGTCTCGTTGAGGATGATTTTGTGGTCTAGTGTCATTTATTTGCCTAATACTATGTTCACCATACGCTTAGGGACGATGATAACCTTTACAATGGGCTTGCCATCGATATACTTTGGTGAGCGCTCGTCAGCCAGCACCTGCTCTTGGATGGTCTGGTTGTCAGCATCAGCAGGGAACTCCATATCGAAACGCGTCTTACCATTAAAGGCAACACCCAGCTTCACAGTATTCTCTACCAAGTATTCCTCGTTCCATTCAGGCCATTTGGAATCGCAGACACTACCCTGCCCTCCCAGAGCTTCCCACAACTCTTCAGCAATATGGGGAGCAAACGGAGCAATGAGGATAACCAGCTGCTTCAGGGCCTCACGACTCTTACACTTCTGCTGAGCCAGTTCGTTAACGCAGATCATAAAGGCTGAGATAGAGGTATTGTAAGAGAACACCTCGATGTCCTGCGATACCTTCTTGATCAACTTGTGAACGCTCTTCAGCGCCTCCTTTGTAGGTTCGCTGTCATCAATGATGAGGCCATCATTCCCATCACTCCCATTATTCCTATTATTTCCATAGAACAGTGCCCAGAACTTCTTCAGGAAGCGGTGGCAACCATCGATACCGTTGGTATCCCAAGGCTTCGACTGCTCAACAGGACCCAGGAACATCTCGTAGAGGCGCAGGGTGTCAGCACCATACTTCTCGACAATCATATCCGGATTGACTACATTGAACATCGACTTCGACATCTTTTCTACAGCCCAGCCACAAACGTATTTGCCGTCTTCGAGAATGAATTCTGCGTTGTTGTATTCTGGGCGCCAAGCCTTGAAGGCCTCAATATCTAGCACATCAGCTGAAACGATATTCACATCAACGTGGATAGGAGTTGTGGTGTACTTATCCTTCAGTCCAAAGCTGACGAACTTACCCTTATCAGCTCCCTCGTCCTCGATACGATAAACAAAGTTAGAGCGACCCTGAATCATGCCCTGATTGACGAGCTTCTTGAAGGGCTCGTCCTCGCAAGAGTATCCTGAGTCATAGAGGAACTTATTCCAGAAACGAGAATAAATCAGGTGACCAGTAGCGTGCTCAGTACCACCTACGTAGAGATCTACATTGCGCCAGTACTCATCAACATCGCGGCTAACAAGCGCCTTCTCGTTCTTCGGGTCCATATAGCGCAGATAGTATGCTGAAGAGCCAGCGAAACCAGGCATCGTGTTAAGCTCCAAGGGGAAGACGGTCTTATTGTCAATCTCATCCTTGCTCACTACCTTATCGAACTTCGTATCCCAAGCCCACATCTTAGCACGTCCCAATGGTGGCTCGCCAGTCTCTGTGGGCTTATACTCGTCGATCTCAGGCAATTCCAGAGGCAGACACTCCTTTGGAATCATATAAGGCATATCGTCTTTGTAGTAAACAGGGAATGGCTCGCCCCAATAACGCTGACGAGAGAATATAGCATCGCGAAGACGATAGTTCACCTTGACGCGTCCCAATCCTTGCTCAGTCACGAATTTCTTCGTAGCAGCAATAGCCTCTTTCACAGTCAGTCCGTTCAGAGAGAATTTTGCTGATGCAGAATTACACATGATACCTTCTTTGGCATCATAGCTCTCCTCAGAAACGTCAGCACCCTCAATCAGAGGAATGATTGGCAGGTTGAAGTGCTTGGCGAAGGCATAGTCACGACTATCGTGAGCAGGTACAGCCATAATGGCACCAGTACCATAACCAGCTAGAACATATTCTGCAATCCAGATGGGGATTTTTTCATCAGTAAATGGATTGATGGCGTAGCTACCAGAGAATACACCAGTTACCTTGTGGTCCATCTGGCGATCGCGCTCTGTGCGCTTCTTCACGTAGTCCAGATATTTGTCTACTTCCTCTTTCTGATCAGGCGTAGTCAGTTCAGCGACGAGTTCTGATTCAGGAGCCAACACCATGAACGTCACACCAAACATTGTATCAGCACGTGTGGTGAAAATGGTGAAATGCTTAGCCTCTGTGCCCGCTGGTTCTCCAGCGGGTGCCACCTTGAACTCTACTTCAGTACCCTCAGAGCGACCAATCCAGTTGCGTTGAGTCTCCTTCAGTGAATCAGTCCAGTCAATCTCCTCGAGACCATCGAGCAAACGCTGAGCGTATGCAGAGACACGGAGGCACCACTGGCGCATCTTCTTCTGAACGACAGGATAGCCACCACGAACTGAAACACCATCTACGACCTCATCGTTGGCCAATACGGTTCCCAGCTTCGGACACCAGTTCACCATCGTGTCAGCCAGATAGGCAATACGATAGTTCATCAGCACCTCCTGCTTCTTCTTCTCTGAGAAGCTGGCCCAGTCAGAAGCTGTAAAGTGCAGTTCCTCTGTACCCAGAGCATTACAGTTCTCAGTACCCATCAGTTCGAAGTGCTCAATCAGCTTGATGGTTGGCTGAGCCTTCTGCGAGCTGAGGCTATAGTACGACTTGAACATACGCTGGAAGGCCCACTGTGTCCACTTGTAATAGATGGGGTCACAGGTTCTTACCTCGCGCTCCCAATCGAAGCAGAAGCCGATTTTATCCAACTGCGAGCGATAGCGATCGATATTTTCAAACGTAGTCTTCTCAGGATGCTGACCAGTCTGGATAGCATACTGTTCTGCAGGCAGACCATAAGCGTCGTAACCCATTGGGTTCAGCACGTTATAACCTTTCTGGCGCTTGTAGCGGGCATAAATATCTGATGCGATATAACCTAAGGGATGACCAACATGAAGTCCTGCACCACTGGGGTAGGGGAACATGTTGAGCACGTAGAATTTCTTCTTCGTGGGGTCTTCCGTCACTCGATAGGTCTTCATCTCCACCCATCTCTTTTGCCATTTCTGTTCAATCTCTCTGAAATTGTATTCCATATCTTTTATTCAGTTATTTGTCCTTTTAGCCTGCAAAAGTACACATTATCTTTCAGATAACCAACGGAAAAATCACTTTTTTAGTATCTTCTTGACCGTTCCGTTCTTCATTTTTATGATATTCAGGCCCTTTTGTGTCTGCTTCAGCTGTTTTCCATCGACAGAATAAATAGCTTCCGGCTCTTGGTTTTCATCCAGCGAAAGGGTCGTAATACCTGTCGAGTTGTAGTTGTCATAGCTGAAAGCTACATCCATCTTGTCGCCCCAGATGTAATCCTCCAAACCAGGATAGTCAATAAACGGGTTGCGATTGTTCTGAATGCCATAAACAGCGTTGTTTCTGTTCGTCTCCTTATCGCTCACAGGGTCTTGCTTCGACCACTTCATCAACATCGTTAAAGCCCAATCAGCCAAACCAGGATATGTCTTACCATCAAGCATTACACAATTCCAAGAAGTAATCTGTCGCGATTGACCACTACTGTTCGTATAGCTCTCGTAACAGGTTACCATATAGAAGTAAGTGCGAGCAAAATCGCCCTTGTATTCATCGTTAGGTTCGAAGACACTACCACTATAGCCAAGACCAGCTTTGGCACTCCCCCACTTCGAAAATTCACCATACGAATAGCTGTACCCTGGTCCCACTTCGCCAAACGGGAGGTTACCACGATCGTTATTAACCTTTGTATCAGTAGGATAAAGATGGAATAAGTCAGTATACATGGGATATTCTTCATTGAACCAGCTTTTGGGGAAAGAGTGTTCACGATTATAATTGTCACCTTCTTTTCCTGTGTTTCCTGCTTGGTCTGTACCAAATGTATATTCACGTTTATTGGAATACATATCCCAGACCTTACCATTAGGTTTTGCATCTGTTGTCCGGAAGTCAGTCCAAAGTTGTTTGTAGGTTCGTTGTGTGTGAGGATTAATCACAGCACATAGGGCAGTCTTCAGTTCTGCCCCCTTTTTGCCATCAGCATTCTTGTAATAGTCCTTAGAATCGTTAGGACCTTGAGCAAAAGCACTGCTGGTACTGATAAGCACGAGTGCAACAAAGGTAAATAAGTGTTTCATAAGCTTTTATCGTTTTTAGTATTAAGTTCTATAGACTGCAAAGATAAACATTATTTTTGAAAATAGCAACAAAGAGTGAGAAATATAATTGTTAACGAAAATAAATTATTTTAACAAAGCACCTCGTGAGAATCGCGAAAAATTCACCAACCTCTCATCTGCCTCCAAATAACGCAAATATGAGCCGTTTTGTATCTACCTGTCTATCAGCACGTTACAAAACAGGCGTCGATTTTCACCTCCGTTTAGCCCCCATTTTCGCCGTTTTTAGCCCATTTTTCGTTCGCTAAAGTGCCACTTCTCCTTGACTAAAGTGCCATTTCTCTTAGGCTAAGCAGTAATCTCTCCATAGTTAAGCCGTAATCTCTCCCATTAATACCCGCACTTTCTACCATTAAAGGTAGCAAAATCTACCATTAATGCCAGCAATCCGCCTTTCCCGTTTTCTAGAATGCTCCAAAAGTAAGTGTTAAATTTCAGCAAGTTTATTTGACAAACGTCAAAACGACACTTAATATTTTTCTGAAAAAAATTCCTCCATTTCTTTCTCCTTTCCAACTTTTTTCCTATCTTTGCATCACAAAACGTATTATTAACTAAAATAAAATTTACGCTTATGAACAAAATTTTACGCTATTCGTTTGTAGCCTTGTTGGCTATGGTGTTTGGTAATGTCTATGCAGACACTGAAGTTACATTTACTCTCAACGAACCTGACGCAATTACAGCTTTAGGAATTGCTTTGCCAGAAGCAGGACAGGGAACTAAGGTTGAAGAAATTAACAAAGATGGAGTTAAAATCGTTGTGACTTCAGGAAGCACAGATTCTCGTATTTATCAAGGATCTGGTGGTAACGCAGGAAAATATGATTTTCGTATTTATAAGAATGGAGGCTCTTTGACTTTTACTGCAGGTACCAACGTTGTTAAGAAAATCGTTTTCACAGGTAATAATCTTGGTAATTTGAGCGGTGATGGCTATGCCACAGACACCTGGAATGGAAGCGCAGCTTCTGTTACATTAACAGCTACAGGTACTGCTACCATTTACACAATTACTGTTACTTATGGTGAGGCTTCTGCTGACGATGTTCAGGCCCCTAAGTTCGGTGTAGCAAGTGGTATGTATTTTGAGCCCCAGACAGTAGCATTGACTTGCGAGACTGAAGGCGCAAAGATTCTGTATACTATAAGCGGAGAAGATCCTGTTTATACCGATGATAGTAACTATACTGGCGTGTTCTATGATGGAACTCCTCTGTCCATTACAAAGACCACTACTATCAAGGCTATGGCTGTGAAAGGTGGAAAGACCAGCAGCATCGTAACTGCAATCTATACTATTGTGAATGTTGAGAACCCAGGAACAGAAGCAAGCCCCTTCACAGTGGCTGATGCATTAACATTGATTGATGCTTTGTCAAATGGTGCTACAACCTCTGAAACATATTACGTGAAGGGTGTGGTTGTTGGCACACCAGAAATCCAGAAGAAGAGCGATGGTACATTCTATGGCAATGCTAATTTTGATATTGCTGCTGAGGCTGGTGGAACAACCAAGCTCACTTGTTATCGTCTCAAGGGCTTAGATAATGCCAACATTGATTCTGAGGATTATATTAAGGAAGGCGACGAAGTTGTTGTAACAGGTCAGCTTCAGAAATATGTGAAAGATGACGTAGTGACACCTGAAGTCAAGAACGGATATATCTATTCTCTAAACGGCACAACCACTGGCATCACCGCAGTGAAGGCTGCTCAGCAGAATGGTGCTATCTACAACGTAGCAGGCCAGATGGTAACTCCAAGCTACAAGGGTCTGGTGATTAAGAACGGTAGAAAGTACATCCAGAAGTAATTAAAAATTCTTATTGATAATAAAAGAGCGGAACTTTTTGGAGTTTCGCTCTTTTTTTGTACCTTTGCAGCTGTTATGGCAAAGAAAGACGGCAAGGAGCTGACTCCGATGATGAAACAGTTTTTTGACTTCAAGGCGAAATACCCTGAGGCCTTGTTGCTGTTTCGCTGTGGCGACTTCTACGAGACGTACTGCGAAGATGCCATTATTGCCTCTCGCATCTTAGGCATCACGCTGACTCATCGCAATAACGGCTATAACAAAGGCGACGAGATGGCTGGTTTTCCCCATCATGCTTTGGACACCTATCTGCCCAAGCTTATCAGGGCAGGTAAGCGCGTAGCTATCTGCGACCAGTTGGAAGACCCCAAGCTGACTAAAAAGCTGGTGAAGCGAGGTATCACAGAACTGGTGACGCCAGGTGTGGCGATGCAGGATACCGTTCTTAACTATAAAGAAAACAATTTCCTGGCTGCTGTCCATTTTGGCAAGGCCTCGTGTGGCGTTGCCTTCCTTGATATCTCGACGGGTGAGTTCCTGACGGGTGAGGGCACCTACGACTACGTAGAGAAGCTGATTGGCAACTTCCAACCTAAGGAGGTGCTCTACGACAGAGGCAGGAAGCACGACTTCGAGCGCTATTTTGGCAATCGTCTCGTTACCTTCGAACTCGACGACTGGGTGTTTACAGAACAGACAGCGCATCAGAAACTATACAAGCACTTCAACGTGAAATCGCTGAAGGGCTTTGGCATCGACCATCTGAAGAGTGGTGTCATAGCTGCTGGTGCCATCCTGCAATATCTGGAGCAGACGCTGCATACTCAGATAGCCCATATCACCAGCATCTCCCGTATTGAAGAAGAGCGTTATGTCAGATTGGATAAGTTTACTATCCGCTCTTTAGAGTTGCTGACTCCTATGCAGGACGATGGTAAATCGCTGCTGAACGTGATTGATCGCACAGTGACCCCTATGGGTGGTCGTATGCTGCGTCGTTGGCTGGTGTTCCCTTTGAAGAGTGAGAAGTCTATCAATGAACGCCTGGACATCGTGGAGTATTACTATCGCGAACCAGAATTCCGACAGTGCGTCGACGATCAGCTGCATCGCATGGGCGACTTGGAGCGTATCATTTCCAAAGTTGCTGTGGGCAGAGTGTCGCCTCGTGAGGTGGTACAGCTGAAGATGGCGCTGCAGGCTATTCAACCCATCAAGACTGCTTGTCTCTATGCCAATAATGAATCGCTGAAGCGGGTAGGGGAGCAGTTGAACCTCTGCGAGTCAATTCGTGACAGGATAGAGCGCGAGATACAGAACGACCCACCACAACTCGTGGCGAAGGGAGGCGTGATTCGCGATGGTGTGAATGCAGAACTCGATGAACTGCGTCATATCGCTTATTCTGGTAAGGACTATCTGTTGCAGATCCAGGAGCGCGAAGCTCAGGAGACAGGTATTCAGAGTCTGAAGGTTGGCTATAACAATGTATTTGGATATTATCTGGAAGTACGCAACACTTATAAAGACAAGGTGCCACAGGAGTGGGTACGCAAGCAGACGCTGGCTCAGGCTGAGCGTTATATCACTCAGGAGCTGAAGGAATATGAAGAGAAGATACTTGGTGCTGAGGATAAGATACTCTCGTTGGAACAGCAACTCTTCAACGACCTCGTATTGGCTCTGCAGGAGTTTATCCCACAGGTACAGATCAACGCCAACGTCATTGCACATCTCGACTGTCTGTTGAGTGCTGCCAAGACAGCAGAGGAGAACCATTATGTACGACCAATCATCGACGCCAGCGATGTGATAGACATCAAGCAAGGTCGCCATCCTGTCATCGAAACACAACTGCCTCTGGGCGAACACTATGTGCCCAACGATATCTATCTCGACTCAGAGCGCCAGCAGATTATCATCATTACTGGTCCTAATATGGCTGGTAAGTCAGCACTTCTGCGCCAAACAGCACTCATTGTACTGCTGGCCCAGATAGGAAGCTTTGTGCCAGCAGAGAGTGCGAAGATTGGTCTGGTGGATAAGGTATTCACGAGGGTAGGGGCCAGCGATAATATCTCGTTGGGAGAATCAACCTTTATGGTAGAAATGACAGAGGCCTCTAATATATTAAATAATGTGACGCCACGCTCTCTGGTACTCTTCGACGAGTTGGGACGAGGCACCTCTACCTACGATGGTATCTCTATCGCTTGGGCTATCGTAGAATATCTGCACGAACACCCCAAGGCTCAGGCTCGTACACTTTTCGCTACACACTATCACGAGCTCAACGAGATGGAGAAAAACTTTAAGCGTATCAAGAACTATAATGTCTCAGTCAAAGAGGTAGAGGGCAAAGTTATCTTCCTGCGTAAATTAGAGAAGGGTGGGAGTGAGCACTCGTTTGGTATCCATGTGGCTGAGATATCTGGTATGCCTCGCTCTATTGTCAAGCGTGCTAACGTGATACTAAAGCAGTTGGAGGCTGATAATGCTTCTGTAGGCAGCGTTGGTAAACCCACAGCAGAGATTGCTCAGAGTCGTGAAGGCATGCAGCTTAGCTTTTTCCAGTTGGATGACCCTGTGCTCTGTCAGGTTCGTGACGAGATATTAGGCATCGATGTCAACAACCTCACGCCTTTGGAAGCGCTGAATAAATTGAATGAAATCAAAAAAATCGTCTCAGGAAAGTGAGACGATTTCTTTTTTTCTTGTTAATATTCCGTTATACCGATTGTTTTTTAGCCCTCATCATGCACCAGAGTCCTAACAAGATAAACGGAATCGAAAGAATCTGGCCCATATCGATTGGGAGAGAGGCTTCGAAGGCTTCTTGTATCTCTTTCGTATACTCGATGAAGAAACGGAAGGTGAAGATGTAGAAGAGGCAGAAGCCAAAATACCAGCCAGTGCCAACTTGAAGGCTATTGGCTTTTGGCTTTTGGCTGTTAGCATTCTTCTTGTAAATGGTCCACATAATGGCAAACAGGATACCATAGGCAATAGCTTCATAGAGCTGTCCTGGATGACGAGGTAACAGATCTACGCGTTCGAAGATAAAGGCCCAGGGCACATCTGTCACCTTGCCTATTATCTCAGAGTTCATCAGGTTGCCCAAACGAATAAAGCAGGCTGTCGTTCCTGTAGCAATAGCGATATTGTCGAGTACTGTCCAGATGCTGAGCTTGGTATGCTTGACATAGATCCACAAGGCGATCATCAAACCTAAAGTACCACCATGTGAAGCTAATCCTTCATAGCCAGTGAATGCAGCAACACCACCAGTCAACTGAAAGAGCCAATTTCCTGCAAAGTTCATGTTACCATCCACAAATTTAATGGGCAGAAACATCTCGACGAACCCCTGCCATGATGCCAGGAAATAGTCAGGCTGATAGAAGATGCAATGTCCCAAACGGGCGCCCAACAAAATGCCTAAGAAGCAATAGATAAACAAAGGATCGAACAGTTCGTCCTTGATTTTCTGCTCTTTATACAAACGCTTGACAACGAAATAGGCCAACGCCAGTCCTATCAGCCAGCACAGCGAGTACCAGCGGAACGGACCAAAGTTCAGCGATGGATTCCAGTTGATATAATTAAATAACATCATCATACATTGAATCTAAAGTGCATGATGTCACCATCCTGCACAACGTATTCCTTACCTTCAATACCCATCTTACCTGCCTCGCGAACAGCAGCCTCAGAACCATATTGGATATAGTCGTCGTATTTGATGACCTCAGCCCGTATAAAGCCTTTCTCGAAGTCGGTATGGATGACGCCAGCACACTGAGGAGCCTTCCAGCCTTTCTTATAGGTCCAGGCCTTCACCTCCATCTCGCCAGCGGTGATGAATGTCTCGAGGTTCAGCAGGGCGTAGGCCTTCTTGATCAGACGATTAACGCCACTCTCCTCTAAGCCTAGTTCTTCCAAGAACAGCTGCTTATCCTCGTAGCTTTCCAACTCAGCGATGTCTTCTTCCGTCTTGGCAGCTATCACCATCGACTCAGCACCCTCTTCCTTCGCCAATGCCTCTACTTTCTTGGTAAAGTCGTTGCCCGATTTCGCCTCAGCCTCACCCACATTGCAAACATACAACACAGGCTTGGCAGTCAGCAGGAACAGATTCTTGGCGCAGTCCTGCTCGTCCTTGCTTTCAAACTCTACAATACGGGCATTCTTGCCCTGCTCCAGCACTTCCTTATAAGCCTTCAGGACAGTAACCTCTATCTTAGCTTCTTTATTACCTGCTGCAGCAGCTTTTTCTGTCTTAGCCAAACGACTCTCAATGGTCTCGAGGTCTTTCAGCTGCAGCTCTGTATCAATGATTTCCTTGTCGCGAATGGGGTCGATGGTTCCATCTACGTGAGTGATATTCTCATCCTCGAAACAGCGCAACACATGGATGATGGCATCCGTTTCGCGAATGTTTCCCAAGAACTTATTACCCAGACCCTCGCCCTTAGAGGCACCCTTTACAAGGCCTGCAATATCAACGATTTCGCAGGTAGCAGGCACAATGCGACCAGGATGAACCAGTTCTGCGAGTTTTGTCAATCGCTCGTCAGGAACAGTAATCACACCCACATTGGGTTCTATTGTACAAAAGGGGAAATTAGCTGCCTGCGCCTTGGCGCTCGACAAACAATTAAATAAGGTGGACTTACCCACGTTGGGGAGTCCCACAATACCACATTTTAAAGCCATTTTCTTCTATAAACGTTTATTTTCTGGGTGCAAAGGTACGAATTAGTGAGTAAACAGCCAAAACATTTTTACCACAAAACGATATGAATTGTGTTTTCTTAACAACAGCATGTTACAAATCGAATAGAATCTGATACAATGCTATTAATAAGGTGTAAAGAATAATTCGTACCTTTGTGGCTGAAAAATTAATCGATTAAAAATATGAAAAAATGGTTTGCCTTATTCTCGCTGATGTTGTCGCTACCCGTATTAGCACAACAGCATAAATTGTGGTATAATCAGCCTGCCCATCACTGGTTGGAAGCCTTGCCTATTGGTAACTCACAACTGGGAGCTATGGTTTACGGCGCTACGGATGGTGAAGAAATTCAGCTGAACGAAGAAACATTCTGGAGTGGTAGTCCACACGACAACAACAGTCCTACCGCCAAGGAACACTTGCAGGAAGTGCGCGACTTAGTATTTGCAGGTCGCGAGGAAGAGGCCCATCAGGTGTTGGATAAGCATTTCTTCCGTGGTCCTCATGGCATGCGTTTCTTGCCTTTAAGTAGCTTGAAACTGTTTGGTGGTGAGCCCTTTGAGCAAACCACTAACTATCGTCGTGAGTTGAACCTTGGGAATGCTGTCTGTACAACCACTTTTAAGCAAATGAATGGTGTGACGATAACCCGTGAGGTCTTTGCTTCGCAGGCTGATCCTGTTATCGTGATGCATCTGAAAGCCAGCCAGAAAGGAAAGCTGGATTTCTCGCTGAGTCATTGGTGCAAGACTGAATTGAAGAATAGCAGCTATGCCAAGGACCAGCAATTGGTTGCTACTGTTCAAAACGTAGAGCAAGAAGGTATTCCTGGACGCCTGACAGCAGAAGTACGTTGTTGGGTCAAGTGTGATGGTTCTTTCTCTAACGAACCAAACATGGTCGTGGTGAATAATGCTACTGATGCAACCATTTATATAACTGCTGCCACCAATTTCGTCAACTATCATGACATTAGTGGTAATCCTACTGAACGTACTCAGCAGTATATAGAAAAGGTTAAGGATAAGAGCTATAGTGAACTGTTGGCTCGCCACACCAAGAAATATCAGGAACAGTATAATCGTGTAACCCTGAATCTGGCCAAATCAGCTCAATCCTCTTTGCCCACAGACCAGCGTTTGGCTGCTTTTGCTGAGGGCAAGGATATGGATATGGTGTCGCTGATGATGCAATATGGTCGCTATCTGCTTATCAGTTCTTCACAACCAGGTGGACAGCCTGCTAATCTTCAGGGTGTTTGGAACGACAAGTTGAATGCTCCTTGGGATTCGAAGTACACCATCAATATCAATGCAGAGATGAACTACTGGCCTTCTATGGTTGGCAATCTCGTGGAGACTCAGGAACCCCTGCTTCGTATGATTCGTGACTTGAGTGAGACTGGTACCAAGACAGCCCAAGAGATGTATGGCTGTCAAGGTTGGGTAGCACATCATAATACAGACCTTTGGCGTATTGCTGGTCCTGTGGATGGTACTACTTGGGGTATGTTCCCAACAGGTGGTGCCTGGCTGACAACCCATATCTGGCAACAGTATCTCTTTACTGGCGACAAGAAGATGCTGGAACAGTACTATCCTGTCATGAAGGGTGCTGCTGATTTCCTCGTTGACTATATGCGTATCCATCCGGAATATGGCTGGTTAGTGACGGTACCAACCGTTTCTCCTGAGCATGGTCCAATGGGTAAGCGTACAACAGTAACAGCAGGTTCGACAATGGATAATCAGATCGTGTTCGATGTCTTGAGTAGCGTGATAGCAGCAGGCAAAGCCCTTGGTAAAGATGTTGCTCAGTATGCTTCCGTCGTATCACTTCTCTCACAGTTGCCTCCTATGCAGATTGGTCGTCATGGACAGCTGCAGGAGTGGCTATGGGATGGTGACAATCCCAAGGACGAGCATCGTCATATCTCTCATCTCTTTGGTCTTTATCCTTCTAATCAGATTTCTCCGTTCTCACATCCAGAACTCTTTGCCGCTTGTGCCAATACCCTTAAGCAACGTGGCGATATGGCAACGGGTTGGAGTCTGGGTTGGAAGACCAACTTCTGGGCTCGCATGTTGGATGGCAATCATGCCTTCCAGATTATCAAGAATATGCTCCACATCCTGCCAGATGACAGCAAGATGCGTGAGTATCCTGATGGGCGTACCTATCCTAACCTGTTTGATGCCCATCCGCCTTTCCAGATTGATGGTAACTTCGGCTGTTCTGCAGGCGTCTGCGAGATGTTGCTGCAGAGCCATGATGGTGCAGTCCACTTGTTGCCTGCTCTGCCTGATGCCTGGAAACAAGGTGAGGTAAAAGGACTGAGAGCGCGAGGTGGTTTTATCGTCGACGAGCGTTGGGCTGATGGCAAGTTGCGTACAGCCAGTATTCGTAGTACGATAGGAGGCACGCTGCGTCTGCGTTCCTATGTTCCTTTGAAGGGACGTGGCTTGCGACCAGCTAAAGGCAGTTGTCCTAATGCGCTCTTCGCTCCTGCCGATGTGAAGAAGCCTCTTATTTCAGAGGAACTGAAGGAAGTGCCTCAGAAGGCCGTTCCCCGTGTCTATGAATACGATATCGAGACACAGCCAGGAAAGATTTATTCACTAACCAATTAATATCAACAAAAATGAAACAAACAATGAAAATGGCCCTTGCTGCTATGCTTCTGATGAGCAGCACATGTATTTGGGCTCAGTGGGGACGTCCTGTAGACCCCAATCCTCAGGTGAAGCTGAAGGATGCTTACAAGAACTATTTTATGATTGGTGTAGCCCTTAACCAACGTAATGTCAGTGACGCTGACCAAATCAATTTGGTGAAGGCTGAGTTCAACAGCATTACTGCAGAGAACGACATGAAACCAGGTGAACTGCATCCTAAGGAGGGTGTATGGAACTTCGAGAAGGCTGACAAGATTGCTGACTTCTGTCGTCAGAACGGTATCAAGTTGCGTGGCCACTGCCTTTGCTGGCATTCTCAGTTTGCCGATTGGATGTTTACAGACAAGAAGGGCAAGGAAGTGAAGAAGGAAGTGTTTTATGAGCGTCTTCGTGAACACATCCATACTGTTGTTAACCGTTATAAGGACGTGGTATATGCTTGGGATGTGGTCAATGAGGCTATGGAGGATAATCCCCGTCCTACCTTTGTAGACGGAAAGTTTGCCCCAGGCAGCCCCTATCGCCAGAGTCGTCACTTCAAGCTCTGTGGCGATGAGTTTATTGCCAAGGCTTTCGAGTTTGCCCACGAGGCTGACCCCAATGCCTTGTTGTTCTATAACGACTACAACGAGTGCGACCCAGGCAAGCGTGATCGCATCTATAATATGGTGAAGAAGATGCAGGATGCAGGTGTGCCCATTCATGGTATTGGTATGCAGGGCCACTACAATGTCTATGGTCCTTCTGAGGAGGATATCGATGCTGCCATCACGAAGTACTCTCAGCTCGTAAAGCATATCCACGTGACTGAGCTCGACATCCGTGTCAATGAGGAGATGGGTGGTCAGCTGCGTTTCTCGCGTGGTGAGAACAAGCCTTTGGCAGGTTATAAGAACACCATGCTGACAGATCAGTATAACCGTATCTTCAAGATTTTCCGCAAGCATAAGGATGTTATCGACTGCGTGACATTATGGAACCTGAGTGATCGCGACTCTTGGCTGGGTGTCAACAACCATCCATTGCCTTTCGATGAGAACTACAAGCCCAAGCAGGCTTATTATGCCATCAAGAATTTCAATGCTGCTCTCGACAATGCTCAGCCCAAGGACGACTGGGTACCCAATCCCTGCAACCAGCCCGGACAGGAGTATCCACAGGTGAACAGCGAGGGTTATGCCCGTTTCCGTGTTGAGGCTCCCGATGCTAAGTCGGTTATCGTCAGCTTGGGTCTTGGTGGACGTGGTGGTACGGTTCTGCGCAAAGGAAAGGATGGCTTCTGGACAGGAACAACAGAGGGTCCGATGGATCCAGGTTTCCACTATTATCACCTGACGATCGATGGTGGCGTGGTCAACGATCCTGGTACTCACAACTACTTCGGCTCTTGCCGTTGGGAGAGTGGTATCGAGATTCCTGCTCCTGATCAGGACTTCTATGCTGAGCGCACAGATATTCCTCATGGCAATATGCAGAAGGTGCTGTTCTATTCTCCAAGTCTAGGCAAGATGCAGGAAGCTACTGTCTATCTGCCTTATGGCTATGGCAAGCTCATCAAGGGCAAAGGTGGCAAGATGACTCAGGAGCGCTATCCTGTATTGTATCTGCAGCATGGCTGGGGTGAGAATGAAACCAGCTGGCCCGTACAGGGTAAGGCTGGCCTCATCATGGACAACCTGATTGCTGATGGTAAGATCAAGCCCTTCATCATCGTGATGGCTTATGGTCTGACTAACGACTTTAAGTTTGGAACCATTGGTAAGTTTACAGCAGAAGAGTTTGAGAAGGTGCTCATCGACGAGCTCATTCCCCATATCGATGCCAATTTCCTGACCAAGACGGATAAGTGGAACCGTGCGATGGCTGGTCTGTCGATGGGTGGCATGACTACCAAGCTCATCACCCTGCGTCGTCCTGAGGTATTCGGTTACTGGGGACTACTTTCTGGCGGTACCTATATGCCTGAGGAGATTAAAGACCCCAAGTGTGTGAAGTATATCTTCGAGGGTTGTGGAGATAAGGAGAATCCCGATGGCATCAACAAGAGTGTAGAAGCTCTGAAGGCTGCAGGCTTCAATGCCGAAGGACTGATTTCTGAGGGTACAGCTCACGAGTTCCTGACATGGCGTCGCTGCCTGAAGGTGATGGCTCAAAAACTCTTCAAATAAAAAGCATACTATTCCATCATGATAAAAAGAACAACGATACTTTCTGCTGTTATGGCTCTTGCCATGAATAGCGTAGCGCAGAATCCCTTTGTACAGACTTGGTGTACCAGCGATCCGGCACCAATGGTTCACGATGGCAAGATGTATGTTTATACAGGCCACGATGAAGATGGTGCCGACTTCTTCTGGATGCAGGAGTGGCGAGTGTATTCAACAGACGATATGGTGAACTGGCAGGACCATGGTTCACCTTTGGCTTTGGAGAGCTTCTCGTGGGCTGACGACAGAGCTTGGGCATCACAATGTATAGAGCGCGATGGCAAATTCTTTTGGTATATCTGTGCACATTCTAAGATATCCAATGGTATGGCTATTGGTGTTGCTGTGAGCGACTCGCCAACAGGCCCATTCCGTGATGCTATTGGAAAGCCGTTGTTCGAAAATGGCAGTTGGGACCATATTGACCCAACGGTATTGATTGATGACGATGGCCAGGCTTGGCTCATGTGGGGTAATCCACAGTGCTACTATCTGAAGCTGAATCGCGACATGATTTCCTATAGTGGCGAACTGGGCAGACTCGACATGACAGAGGAAGCCTTTGGTGGTCCTATGATGAACAAGCGTGAGAAGGGAAAGAGTTACAAGGACTCCTATGTTGAGGGTCCTTGGCTGACTAAGCGTAATGGCACCTACCAGTTGCTTTATGCTGCTGGTGGTGTGCCAGAGCATATCTCTTACAGCACAGCGCCATCGCCTATTGGTCCTTGGAAATATGCTGGCGAGATCATGCCTTTGTGCGATACCAAGTCATTCACCAACCATTGTGGTGTAGCTGACTATAAGGGTCACTCTTACTTCTTCTATCATACAGGCAAGCTGCCTCAGGGTGGTGGTTTTGGTCGTAGTGTGGCTGTTGAGGAGTTTAAGTATAATGCTGATGGCAGTTTCCCAACGATTATGCCTACTGATGAGGGTGTCAAGCCTGTGGGTAAGTTTGATCCTTATCGTAAGGTGGAGGCCGAAACGATGGCTTTCTCTAAGGGTGTGAAGACTGAGCAGAACGACGAGGTAGGCGTTTATGTGACGGATATTCATAATGGCGACTATATCAAGTTGCAGAATGTTCATTTCTGCAGCAAACTGCCTCGTACCTTTACGGCACGTGTGGCTAGCGGCTTGCGTGGTGGACAGATTGAGATTCGCATCGATAGTGTGAAGGGTCAGCTGTTAGGACGCCTGGAGGTACCTGCTACAGGTGGCTGGGAGAAATGGCAGACGTTGACAACCGATCTGACAGCCATCGCTCGCGGACACCATGACTTATACTTTGTGTTTACAGGTCGTAAGGGTCCGAAACTCTTCAACTTCGACTGGTGGGAGATGCGAGGACTGGAGCAGGTGAATATGCCACTCTTCCAGACCAAGTATACTGCCGACCCGTCACCACTCGTAGTGGGCGACACCTTATTCTTATATACGTCGCACGATGCTTCGCCAGAAGATATTCCTGACGAGAACGAGAAAGGTTCTGCAGGCTTCTTCATGTACGACTGGCTCCTTTGGTCTACTACCGATATGGTGAACTGGACAGAACATGGTGCTGTGGCTTCGTTGAAGGACTTCTCGTGGCGCAGTCGTGAGAATGGAGGTTGGGCCATCCAGACAGTAGAGCGTAATGGCAAGTATTATCTCTATGCCCCTCTGCATGGACACGGCATTGGTGTCTTGGTCAGCGACTCGCCTTATGGTCCGTTTAAGGACCCATTGGGAAAGCCATTGGTTTGGGATCAGAGCAACTGGTTTGATATCGACCCTAGTGTCTATACTGATGACGACGGACAGGCCTATATGTATTGGGGCAATCCCCATACCTTCTGGGCTAAGCTGAACGACGACATGATATCGCTGAAGAGTGGTGTCACAAAGCTGCCTCACATCCCCAACTATCAAGAGGGTCCTTGGTTCTATAAGCGTAACGGCAAATACTATCTGGGCTTTGCCTCTACATGCTGTCCAGAGGCTTTGGGTTATGCTATGAGCGATTCACCCACAGGTCCTTGGGAATGGAAGGGTTATATCATGAAGCCTACTCAGCGCGATCGTGGCAACCATCCTGGCATCTGCGATTATAAAGGCCACAGCTATGTCTTCGGACAGAATTATGACCTGATGCACTTGGAAACCTTCGAACACCATGAGCGTCGTAGCGTCTCTGCCACAGAGATGACCTATAATGCTGATGGCACCATCCAGGAAGTACCCTACTGGCTTGACCAGCAACCCATGAAACAGCTCCATTGGCTCAATCCCTACCAAAGGGTAGAGGCAGAGACGATGGCTTGGGGTTATGGCTTGAAGACTGCTAAGATGGGCATTCCCAATACGGGCGTCGTAAAAGATATGCCAACTTCTACAGGCAAGCGCAACATGTACGTCTTTGACGTGAACGACGGTGAATATATCCGTCTGCGTGGTGTCGACTTCGGAAAAGGCGCCAAGCAGTTTGCTTTGACAGCTTCTGCTGCTGCAAAGGCTGGTTGCACGGTGACGCTCCGCTTGGACAGCGACAAAGGTCCTGTCATTGGCACCGCTGTTGTGAAGAGCACAGGCAACATCGATAAATATCGCGTGTTTACTGCTAAGGTTAAGGAGGCTGTTGGCGTTCATGATCTATATCTCTGTTTCAGCAATGCCCAAGGTGATATTCATCTTGATTGGTGGCAGTTTAAGTGAAAAGTGAAAAATGAAAAAACTGACAATGAATAAAACTTTATTATCAACATTTGCGCTGTGCCTGGCTGCTACTGCAGCCTTGGCACAGAACCCAGTTATTCGCGACCAGTTTACGGCTGATCCTACTGCTCGCGTATTTAATAATAAGGTGTACCTTTATCCTTCTCATGATATTTTCCCACCTGCTGGTCAGCGTCAGGATTGGTTCTGCATGGAGGACTATCATGTGTTCTCATCAGAGAATCTGACCGATTGGACGGATCATGGTGTGATTGTATCTCAGAATAAAGTGCCCTGGGTACGACCAAACTCTTATTCGATGTGGGCACCCGACTGCGTCGAGAGAAATGGAAAGTATTATTTCTATTTCCCATCAACACCGGGTGGCCCGATGCGTGGCTTTGGCGTTGGTGTCGCTGTAGCCGACAGTCCTGAAGGCCCGTTCATTCCTGAGCCAGAGCCTATCAAGGGCATCAATGGCATCGATCCTTGCGTGCTCCAGGCTTCTGATGGTAATGCTTACATCTTCTGGGGTGCTGGCCGTTGCGCCAAGCTGAAGCCCAACATGAAGGAACTGGCTGACGACACCCCCAAGGAAAAAGTAAAGTGGGGCGAGCGCGAGTTTGAGATGTATGGCGTCAACTGTCTGAAAGACCTCCCCAACCGTCAGGCAGAAGGTCCGTTTGCCTTCGAGGCTAACGGCTGGTACTACCTCACCTATCCTTACGTGAGGGAGAATACTGAAGTTCTGGGATATGCGATGAGCAAGAACCCGATGGGTCCCTACGAGTACAAGGGTCTGATTATGGCCGAGCATGCCAATGGCTGCTGGACCAACCATCATAGCATCATCAACTATAAAGGCCAGTGGTATCTGTTCTATCATCACAACGACTTCTCGCCTCGCGACGACAAGCGCCGTTCTGTTTGCATAGAAAAACTGTTCTTCAATGCCGATGGTACTATTCAGGAGGTGAAGCCCACCATGCGTGGTGTTGGTATCAACAAGGCTACAGAACGTATCGAGATTGACCGTTATAGTGCTACCAGTAGCGATGTTACCACAGCGCTCATCGATACTGTCAACACCTTCCGCAGCTATCAGGCAACACTCCCCGTTAAGGGCAGTTGGCTGAAGTATAACGATGTTGATTTCAGTTGTATGACTGATGGCTATTTGGTGATTAGCGCCAAAGCGGCAGGCAACACCAAGTTCTATGTTCGCGAGAAGACCGCCAAAGGTAAGATTATTGCCAAGGTGGATATGACGGTTAAGCCTGAGACGCCTCCAGGAACTCCTGCTATGTTCCGTCGCGACCAGAGCAATCAGTGGCTCTCGCTGACAGCTCCGCTGGAGTACACGCCCAAGGGTGTTACCGATTTGGTTATCACCTGCGAAGGAGATGCTGGTGTCAGCGTCGACTATGTTCAGTTCAAGAATCGTCCTAAGTACTTCACGCCTGCCACAGCACAGCCCGTACAGCCTGATGCCGAGGGATTCATCCGTCGTTGGCTGCTCTTGGAGCCTATCGACAAGCCGAATCGTGGCAATACCGTATTTACCGACTCTTATCTGCGTGAGCACTTCAATATGGAGTATTTCAAGGGCCAGCAGACCATCGTGCCAAAGGATGGCCAGAAGGTCAAGGTTTCGTATAAGCGCGAAGAGGTGCCTGCAGGCTTTGGTCGCGGACCTGTTCAGCAGGAGCCTGCCAAACCAGTCATCAAGACTGTTAACCAGACGCTGACCTGGCATGCTTTCGACAGCGAGAATATGAACGTGAAACTCTTCCGTTTTGCTGAGAAGTGGGGACAGCAGGTCTATGGCGTACTCTTCTGGGCAGTCACCATTATCGATTGCGACGAGGACATCGAAAATGTTCGTCTGGCTGTGGGTTCTAACTCTGCCTCTATGTGGTGGCTCAATGGCGACGAAGTGCTGCTGCTCTCTGGCGACCGTCGTATGGTGAAGGACGATGCCGTTTCTCCCCGTCTGACTCTGAAGAAGGGACGTAACATTCTGCGTGGTGCCATCATCAACGGTCCAGGCATGAGCGACTTCTGCGTCCGCTTTGTCGATGAAAAAGGCCTGCCCGTTACGAATTACAAGGTGACAACGTCTTCGAAATAACGTAATAACGAAATAAAGACAAAAATATGAAACGCCATATTATTATTTTCTCATTTCTCATTTCTCATTTCTCATTTTGCGCAGCACAGATTGGCGCCCCTTACATCCACGATCCCTCGACGCTAGCCGAGTGCGACGGAAAATACTACACCTTCGGCACTGGTGGCGGAGGTATCATCTCAGACGATGGCTGGAGCTGGCACAGTGGTGCAGAGCGCCCTGGTGGTGGTGCAGCCCCTGATATGCTTAAGATAGGCGACCGTTACCTCTGTATCTACGGTGCTACTGGTGGGGGCCTCGGCGGCGGACACGCTGGTCGTATCCTCACCATGTGGAACAAAACCCTCGACCCCAAGTCGCCCGATTTTAAGTGGAGCGAGGCCGTAGAGGTTTGCGCCTCTGACGGTATGGAAGACCAGGATGCCATCGACCCAGGCATGTTGCTCGATCCCACCACTGGTCGTCTGTGGGTGAGCTATGGCACCTACTTCGGCACGATTCGTCTGATAGAACTCGACCCCAAGACGGGATTCCGCAAGAAGGGCAACAAAGAAAAGGATATCGCCATCGACTGTGAGGCCACCGACCTGATCTACAAGGATGGCTGGTACTATCTTCTGGGTACTCACG
The DNA here is from genome assembly GCA_947164965.1 of uncultured Prevotella sp. Classification (GTDB taxonomy): domain Bacteria; phylum Bacteroidota; class Bacteroidia; order Bacteroidales; family Bacteroidaceae; genus Prevotella. The sequence continues at coordinate 32,239 of CAMUYR010000038.1, forward strand.
GCACCTGCTGCGATGGTGTCAACTCTACCTATAACATCGTCGTTGGACGTTCACGCAGCGTGGAGGGCCCCTATATCGATAATGTAGGTCGCGACATGTATCATGGTGGTGGCAAGATGGTCATCGCTGCAGAGGAACGCGCCTGCGGAGCAGGACACTTCGGACGCACCATCGTCGACGAGGGTGTCGAGGTGATGTCGTTCCACTGGGAGGCCGACTTCGAA
>CAMUYR010000039.1 GCA_947164965.1 uncultured Prevotella sp.
CAGGTAACCAGCATCATGCTGAACTCATTCCCCAAGTTCCAGGCTCGCGACCTGCCCGGCGTGAAGACTTATTTGGAGCGCAAGGGCGAGCTGCCTAAGGGTCTGGTATTCGGTCTCGCTGCCATCATCACTTACTACAAGGGTGGCAAGCGTGCTGACGGCGTAGAGATTATCCCCAACGACGACGAGAAGATCATGGGTCTGCTGAAGGAACTCTGGGCTACTGGCGACACTCAGAAGGTTGCTGACGGTGTACTTGGTGCAGAGTTTATCTGGGCTGAGGACCTGAACAAGGTAGCTGGTCTGAACGCTATGGTAAAGCTGTTCCTCGACCTGATTCAGGACAAGGGTATGCTGGAGGCTGTGAAGACTATTCTCTAATAGTCTTTCCTATAACATCAAAAAAGAGGATATGTTTCGAACATATCCTCTTCTTTTTTTATGATTCTATTAATCAAGTCCGAACAAAGTGCGCAAGCCACCGTCTACTCCAGAGAAACCCATGAAGGCCAAAGAAAGCAATCCGGCAGAAAGCATCACAATTGCCATACCACGCATTCCCTTAGGTATCGATACCAATTCCAGTTGCTCACGCATGCCTGCAAAGACTGTCAAAGCCAAGCCGAAACCAATAGCCGTTGAGAAGGCATAAACCACACTCGACAGCAAATCATAGTCTTTCTGGATACAGAGAATGGCAACACCCAGCACAGCACAGTTGGTCGTAATAAGAGGCAGGAAGATACCCAGCGCCTGATAGAGTGCTGGTGATACTTTCTTCAGGATAATCTCTACCATCTGAACCAGCGAGGCGATAACCAAGATAAATGCGATGGTCTGCAGATATTGCAAGCCGAAAGCATCGAGCACGAACTTCTGAACCAGCCATGTTACAATCGTTGCCAATGTTAGCACAAAGGCTACTGCTGCCGACATACCGAGCGAGGTGTTAACTTTTTTCGATACACCAAGGAAAGGGCAAATACCCAGGAACTGCGACAGAATGATATTGTTGACAAATATCGCGCTAATAAAAATCAATATATACTCCATAACTTAACCTCTTATTTTATTAACGATTGCAATGAGGAATCCCAGCATAATGAAAGCACCCGGAGGCAACACAAAGAGCAGAATGTTGTAGGTTTCAGGCAGAAGTGTAACACCGAAAACAGAACCTGAACCTAACACCTCGCGGCAAATACCCAGTAATGTAAGACCAATGGTAAAACCAAGTCCGATACCTATGCCGTCAAACAATGAAGCAACGGGAGAATTCTTAGAAGCAAAACCCTCCGCACGTCCCAGAATGATACAGTTCACAACAATCAGCGGGATGAACAGTCCAAGAGCAGCATCGATATCTGGCAGATATGCTTTAATTACTAACTGAAGAATGGTCACAAAGGCTGCAATGACCACAATAAACACAGGGATGCGAACCTTGTCAGGTGTGATACTCTTCAAACATGAAATCACAAAGTTGGTACAGATAAGCACAGCCATCGTAGCCAGTCCCATCGACATACCATTCATAGCAGAAGTGGTAGTAGCCAGCGTCGGACACATACCGAGCATCAAGACGAACGTAGGATTCTCCTTGACGATACCATTCTTAATAATATCTACGTAATTCATACATTGTCCTCCTTCTCATTGTTATCTTGTTTCGTTGCGCCGCTTTCAGCATCTACAGGCGTTACCTTGTAGGCACTATAAGCTTGATTGACAGCCTTCAAGAAGGCACGCGAGGTAATGGTCGAAGCGGTGATGGCATCTACTTGTCCGCCGTCCTTCGATACGGTCAGAGGCTCGGCAGGTGACTTTCCGATGATATCACCCTTCTGACCCTTCTGGAACCATTGGTCTGCCTTGGCGCCCAATCCAGGAGTTTCAGCATGCTCTAAAAGAGTATAGCCTAAAATCTTGCCCTCGGGATCGAAACCGACAAGCACTTTCAGGTCACCGCCAAATCCACCAGTTGTTGACTCAACAGCAGCACCAAGATCTTTTCCTTGAGCATCTTGTACCTGATAGATGGTGAAGATCATTTCCTTACCTTTAGCATCGTTTTGCTTAACTTCATCAGTCTTGGCGACTTTAAGCTCATCGACACACATCACAGTCTTGATACCGTCAGCCAAAGCCTTAGCTTTCTGTTCGTTGATGGGTCCCTCGGTGAGATGATTCACAAAAGCGAGGACACCACCCATAATTACTGCCACTCCTGTGAGTACCAGCAACATATTCGTAAGTGATGATTCTAGTTTTTTCATAACGTCTTACTTTTTTGCAGGCACTTCACCGAAGCGCTTGGGTTTAACATACATATTAATAATAGGTGTAAATGCATTCATAATCAGAATGGCGAACGACATTCCTTCAGGATAAGCTCCCCAGTTACGGATAACTACTGTGAGGAAACCGATGGCTACACCATAAATAAGCTGACCTTTAGCCGTCATCGGGCTCGTTACATAGTCGGTAGCCATGAAGATAGCGCCGAGCATCAAGCCACCAGAGAGACAAACGCTAACGGGATCAGCATAGACAGGATTAGCCAGATGCATCAATCCGCTAAACACAAATACCGTTGCGATGATAGATACTGGAATATGCCATGTGATAATCTTCTTCCAAAGCATGTATGCAAGACCTATCAACAGAGCTACTGCACAGATTTCACCCATTGCACCAGCACCGTCAGGATGGTTGCCCAAGAAGAGGTCGAGCGATGATGGAAGCTGATCCAGAATACTGGCATCGCCTTCCTTAATAGCTTGCTTCATGAGTGCCAAAGGAGTAGCACCAGTCTCGGCATCCAGATAACTGGTCAGCTGGCCAACCTTAGGCCAAGTGGTCATCTGAGCAGGGAATGCTACCAGCAGGGCAGCACGACCAACGAGAGCAGGATTGAAGAGATTATTACCCAAACCTCCAAACGGCATCTTTCCAAGACCAATGGCAAACAAAGCACCGATGATGATAATCCAGATTGGGAGATTGGATGGCAAATTGAAGCCGAGCAACAAACCAGTAAGAACGGCAGAACCGTCACAGATAGTTGTACGCTCGTTCTTCAGCATAAACTTATTGATAGCCCACTCGAAAAGCACGCAGGCCGCTACGCTCGTCGCACAGACTATGGCTGAGCCCAGTCCGAAGAAATAGAACGACACGAGCAGCGCAGGCAGCAGGGCGATGATAACGCCGTACATATTGCGCTCGACGGTGTCAGTTCCGTGTGCGTGAGGCGAAAGTGATACAATTAATTTTCCCATTGTATATTTACTTTTTAACTGTTTTTCCTTTATTACTTTTTAGGTGCTGCAGCTGCCGCTCTAGCTCTGATTATACCCATAACCGTCGACTTAGCCTGGCGGATATTGTCGAGCAAAGGACGATGAGCAGGACACGTGAACTGACATGAGCCACACTCGATACAACTGACAACCTCTTCCTGTTCAGCACGCTCCCAGTTCTTGACAGCAGCGAGCTTGGCCAGCAAGTAAGGTTCGAGCCCCATCGGACAAGCGCTGACACATTTGGCACAACGGATACAAGGATTAGGCTCCTTGCGGAAAGCCTCTTCACCGGAAATGATGGTCACCGAGTTAGTACCCTTACAAATTGGCACCTCAGTAGAAGTCAGCGCTTTACCCATCATCGGACCGCCAGCCAACAGTTTGTTGTCGCCCTCGGGCATTCCGCCACAAGCATCAATCAGGTCCTTCATCGGCGTTCCCATGCGAACGAGGAAGTTGCCTGGATTCTGCAGACGCTTACCAGTCACGGTGGTGTAGCGCTCAAACAAAGGCTTGCGTTTCATCACCGCCTCGTAGACAGCAAATGCCGTTCCGACGTTCTGCACGATAGCGCCGACGTTGACAGGAATTGCGGGAGGTGCAGGCACCTGACGACGGATCACAGCATCAACCAGCTGCTTCTCACCACCCTGCGGGTAACGCTGTTTCAAGGGCACTACCTCTACACTATATTCGGTTCCCCCGAATACCTCAGCGCACTTCTGCGTCAGCAGTTCGATAGCGGGCATCTTGTTGGTTTCAATACCAATATAACCAGTAGTTACCTTGGCACCCTTCATCAACAACTCCAGACCAACAAGAATCTCGTCAGCGTGTTCCATCATCAGACGGAAGTCAGCTGTAATATAAGGTTCACACTCTACGGCGTTGATGATAACGCACTCGGCCTTGGCCGTTGGCGGCGGACACAGTTTGATGAAAGTGGGGAAGCAAGCGCCACCCATACCTACGACACCAGCCGTCTTGATACGCTCGACGATCTCTTCAGGTGTCAGTTCGGGATGATCCTTCACCAGTTCCAGTTTATCAGAGCGGTCGATGGATTCTTCCCACTCGTCGCCTTCAACGTTAATAATAATCACGGGCTTGCGGTAGCCGGTAGCATCGATGGCGGTATCAATCTTGAAAACTGTACCACTAACACTCGAATAGATAGGAGCAGATACAAAACCACTAGCTTCGGCAATCATCGTGCCAACCTTCACCTTGTCACCTTTTGCTACAACGGGCTTGGCTGGAGCGCCAATATGCTGTCCCAATGGGAAAATGGCCTGCTTTGGCAGGGCAGCCACCTGAGTCACAGCCTCGTGAGTCAGCTTATTTTCTTCGGGGTGAACACCACCGATTCTAAAAGTTCTTACGTTCATGCTTGTTCCTCCTTCTCTTCTTTTTGTTCAACAGGTTTAGGTGCAGGGAAGTTCACAGCGTGAATAGCACCAGTAGGACATACTGCTACGCACTTGCGACAGATACGGCACTTCTCGTGATCGATGTAGCAGACATTGTTTTCAACCTTTATGGCCTCAAACTTACACTCCTTCTCACACTTGCCACAACCGATACAAGCAGCCTTACATGCCTTCATGGCAACAGGGCCCTTGTCTTTGTTGACACAAGAAACGAACACTCTCCTACCCTTCGGTCCCTTCTTGCGAAGTTCGATGATGTTACGCGGACAAGCCTTCACACAAGCTCCGCACGAAGTACACTTCTCCTCATCGACCTCAGGCAGGCCTGTTTCGGGATTCATGTGAATGGCATCGAACTGGCAGGCAGCGACACAATCGCCACAACCCAAGCAGCCAAAACCGCAGGCCGTCTCACCAGCACCGCAAGAGTTCATAGCTGCACAAGTGCGCAGTCCGCTGTACTCTGCAATCTTCGGACGCAAAGCACATGTTCCGTTACAACGCACAACGGCAACCTTCGGCTCACCATTGGCAATGGCCATACCCAGAAGGTCGGCCACTTTACCCATCACTTCTTGTCCGCCCACGGGACACATCAGGCCGTCAAGGCTACCAGCATCGGCACCTTTGACCAGGGCGTCAGCCAATCCACCACAACCTGCGAAACCACATCCGCCGCAGTTAGCACCCGGCAACTGCTCGGTCACCTGAGCAATTCGGGGGTCCTCATAGACAGCGAACTTCTTGGAGCAGACATACAGCACGAGGGCGGCAATCAGTCCGATAGCGCCCAGCACTAATACTGCAATCAAAATGAAATTCATAGTTTAAAAAATATTTGTTTTAGTTTGTTCTATTATTCTATTGTAAACGACAGTTGCTCTCTCAATTTATTGCGCTGCGTCCAGATGATCAGATAATAAGGTACAAGCGCCAACAGAGCAGAGATGGCTGCCAGTCCCTCGTTCTTCGTGAACCACAGGACACCTATTAATACCACAATGAGCACCACAAAGGGAAGTCCGAATGCCCACAGGAGCGCACGCGCAGCTACTTGTCCGGAAGTAGATACCGTCACCGTCTGTCCCAACGTGTATGACGTAGCGTCCACGTTTTGCACATCGATGATTTTCTCCTTCTTTTCAGCGGCATTGCAATAGCCGGCAACCTTACAGGCAGCACAAGCAGAAGTCTGGACAATACGCACTTTTACGTTATTGCCCTGAATTTCTTCAATAACCCCCGAATGACTTATTTTAGTACCCATTAATTTGCTATCTCGAGTTTGCAAATGCAAAGGTACATATTATTTATGAATAATAAGGTATAAAAAGGCAGTTTTTTGAAAAAAAAGTCGTAATCGTTTGCAATTATCCATTCTTTTTCTTACTTTTGTATCGTCTTAACAATAAAAATAATAATGAAAGCAACAGAACAGACCTTGCAAGAGTTGGAACGTGCACTCAGAAAAGTCACAGAGAAATTTCCTGTTTCAGAAGAAGCAACACAAATGACTGACATTCATCTTCGCGTCAATCAGGAGACTGGCGAACTGCTGGCCTTCGACGACGACGATACGGAAATCAACCGATGTGTCATCGAACAGTGGATTGACAATAAGGACGATGATTTCTTTCAGCAGGTTTCCACCGTTCTGAGAAGCATCCTCAACAAGCAGAAAGACATTATTGAGAACCTGTCTATTCTGAAGCCCTACTCGTTTGTCCTGGAAAACGACGATAAGGAGCCTGTTGCCGAGCTCTACGTGGTTGATGACGATACCATCATTATCGACGAAGAACTCATGGCCGGCCTGGATAAAGACCTTGATGAGTTCTTCGAGAATCTGCTGAAAGAATAATTCTTATCTCAGTTTCAGTTTGTCGCCTACCTGAATGACATAGTAAGGAGGCAGATCGTTCATCTTGTAAAGTCTCTTCAGCCTGATACCATATTTCTGCGAGATTGAATACATCGACTCTCCTTCGCGGACATAGTGCAGACGACCCTTGTAGTCCTTGGGAGCCTTGCGGCGTTTTTTCTGCAGCCATACCATCTCACCTTCCTCTAACTGGTCGTTCTTATCACGTTCATTAAATTTGGCCAGTTTACGATATGAGATGTCCATGTCTTCACCAATCTTTCTGAACGTATCTCCCTTACGTGCAACGACATAGTAGTTTTTATTAAACTGAAATACGCGTCGGATCGGACCGTTCTGACGCATCTGTTCCAATTGGTATTTGTCAAACTTGTGCTCCGTGTCGTAGCGATGCAGTTTATAGAGCTGGATGATGTCAATCAGCCGCTCGGCATAAGTAGGCAGCGTAGCATAACCGCAGGCCTTCAGTCCTTTTGCCCAACCTTTATAGTCGGTATGTTTCAGTTTAAAGAGACTGCTGTACCGACGGCTGGAGGACAGGAACACAGAATGGTCTAAGTAACTTTCGTAGGCATTGTCGTAGGCTCTGAAGCATTCGTTGCGCTCATCGTCATCATGATACGATTTACGCCCTGTCCAACCATGACACTTGATGCCGAAGTGGTTGTTGGCCTTCCGCGCCAGCTCGCTCTTTCCTGCTCCAGATTCCAAGACGCCTTGCGCCAGCGTGATACTAGCTGGAATACCATATTTCAGCATTTGCTCGATGGCCACGTCTTTGTAGACATCAAAATATTCTTGGTAGCTGCTATTCCACTTAATCTGCTGGGCAGAAAGCTGAATAATCGCTAAAAATGCACCCAAAAACGTAAATATATACCGTTTCATAAACTTTTATTTGCTTTTATTTTGCAAAAGTACGGAAAAATACTTATATTTGCAACAAAAATCTGAATATTATGAAAGAAAAGGTATTGAAATCTACCATTCAGGTCGCTCAAATGGACGAGCTTCCTGATGTAGAACGTGAATTGCTGGAGATGGCCATCGAAGGAACCAACCGTTCCTACGCCCCCTACTCTCATTTTCATGTGGGTGCTGCCATCCTGCTTGAAAACGGCATTAAGTTTATTGGTTGCAACCAGGAGAATGCCGCTTTCCCCGCTGGCATTTGTGCTGAGCGCTCTGCCATCTTTGCTGCCGGTGCTCAATATCCTGACCAACCCATTCTGATGCTGGCTATTGCCGCTCGTAATGAAAAGGGCGAATTGGTTGACGAGCCCGTCAGTCCTTGTGGCACCTGTCGTCAGGTTATCATCGAAACAGAAACCCGTTTCAAGCATCCTGTACGCATCTTGTTGTATGGAAAGAAATGCGTCTATATCGTAGACGGCATCCATCAGCTCATGCCGCTTTCCTTTACTGAATTCTAGAATTCTGCTTTCTCCAGCACCTTCAGTCCTTTCTCTGTGCAGAAACCACGCAGAGGAACCAACAGCAAGTTGCTGAACAAGTCGCGGAAACTATAATCACGGTATAGTCCTTTCGACTGTATATGCCGTTCTATGGCGTCAAAAAGGTTAGGCAACAAATCATAGTTGATATCCTTACGGAAATAGCCTTCTTCAACACCACGCAACAGGAAGGAGCGCAGATTCTCGTTTGACTGATGGTGTTTTTCTTCCAAATAAGAAACAATGCGAGGATATTTCTGGATATCGGTATAGAATTGCATACAAACTACCTGCGATTCCTTAGCCTGCAGACCATAGGCATAGATAATGATGTCCATTACATTATGATCAACGGCATAGTTTTTCTGCACCTCCATTCTATTTTTATAATACCTGGTGATGCTCTGAAACACCAGTTCCTCCTTGTCCGTATATAATTCATAAAGAGTGCGTTTGGAAATAGACAACACCGTTGCGATATCATCCATTTTCACGGCACGAATACCCTTCTCTGTAAATGCTTTCAGAGCAGCCTCCAGAATTTTATCTCTCAGCGAATTACGATAAGATGTCTCTTTTATTTCCTGCATAAGTATTTATTTTGATGCAAAGATAATAAAAAGTTTCAAAAAACTGCATGTTTTCGGCTAGTTTTTATTAATTTTGCGCACGGAAAAGAAAATTATATCAAAATAATACGCGTTTAGTATGGTGAAAATTTCCAAAGAAGCCGCCCTCGAGTATCATGAGTCAGGGCGTCCTGGTAAGATTGAAGTAAAGCCTACCAAGGCCTATCGTACACAAACAGACCTCTCGCTGGCTTATTCGCCTGGAGTGGCTTATCCCTGTCTTGAGATTCAGCAGAATCCTGACGATGCCTACAAGTATACCGATAAGGGCAATCTTGTAGCTGTCATCAGCAACGGTACTGCAGTTCTTGGCTTGGGCGATATCGGTGCCATGAGCGGAAAGCCTGTGATGGAAGGTAAGGGATTGCTCTTTAAGATCTATGGTGGTATCGACGTGTTCGATATCGAGGTCGATGAGAAAGACCCTGAGAAGTTCTGCGAGGCTGTCGAGCGAATTGCTCCCACCTTTGGCGGTATCAATCTTGAAGATATCAAGGCGCCTGAGTGTTTCTATATTGAGGAGCGTCTGAAGCGAACGCTGGATATTCCTGTGATGCACGACGACCAGCACGGCACGGCTATTATCTCTGCCGCCGGTCTGAAGAATGCCTTGGAGGTTTGCGGCAAGGATATTTCCAAAGTCCGCATTGTCGTGAACGGTGCCGGTGCAGCAGCTATCTCCTGCACCAAGCTCTATATGGCCATTGGTGCCCAGAAGGAGAACATCGTGATGCTCGATTCCAAGGGTGTCATCTCTACCAGCCGTCAGGACCTGAACGAGCAGAAGCGCTTCTTTGCCACCAGCCGTACCGACATCCACACATTGGAAGAGGCCGTTCGCGGTGCTGATGTCTTTGTAGGTCTGTCGAAGGGTAACGTGCTGTCGAAGGATATGGTTCGCTCGATGGCCGGCAATCCCATCATCTTCGCACTCGCCAATCCTGTTCCCGAAATCAGTTATGAGGATGCGATGGAAGCCCGTCCCGACGTTCTGATGTCAACCGGTCGCACCGACTATCCCAACCAGATTAACAATGTCATCGGTTTCCCATATATCTTCCGCGGTGCGTTGGACGTTCACGCCACAGCCATCAACGAAGAGATGAAGCTGGCTGCCGTTCACGCCATTGCCGACTTGGCCAAACAGCCCGTTCCTGACGTGGTGAACGACGTCTACAAGGTCAACAATCTGACCTTCGGACGCAACTATTTCATTCCGAAGCCTGTCGACCCACGACTCATCACCGAGGTTTCTGCTGCCGTAGCAAAGGCTGCCATAGAAAGTGGCGTGGCTCGCAAGACCATCAATAACTGGGACGAATACAAGCGTTCGCTCTCGTTGCTGCTGGGCCAGGAAACCAAGCTTACTCAGAATCTCTACGCCACCGCCTCTGCCCATCCGCAGCGCGTGGTCTTTGCCGAGGCTGTTCACCCCACCATGCTGAAGGCCGCTGCCCAGGCTCATGCTGAAGGCATCTGCCATCCTATCCTGCTGGGTAACGACGAGGTGATTATGAAGCTGGCCAAAAAGCTGGACCTGAATATCGACGGTATCGAGATTGTCAACTTGCGCCATCCCAGCGAGCAGGAGCGTCGTGAGCGCTATGCCCGCATATTGACGGAGAAGCGCCAGCGCGACGGATACACCTTCCAGGAGGCTAACGACAAGATGTTCGAGCGCAACTATTTCGGAATGATGATGGTCGAGACCGGCGAGGCCGATGCCTATATCACAGGTCTTTACACTAAGTATTCCAACACCATCAAGGTTGTCAACGAGGTCATCGGCATCCGTCCCGAATACAAGCATTTTGGGGCCATGCACATCATCAACTCGCCTAAGGGCACGCTGTACATTGCCGACACGCTGGTCAACGAGAATCCTGATACCGACACGCTCATCGATATTGCCAAGCTGGCAGCTACCTCGGTGCGCTTCTTCAACGAGAAGCCTGTCGTCGCCATGATGAGCCACTCTAACTTCGGTTCTTCGCAGAGCGACGGCGCCCACAAGGTACGCCATGCGGTGGAATATATGCAGGAGCACTTCCCCGATCTGGCCATCGATGGTGAGCTGCAGCTGGGCTTCGCTTTGGATCGCGAGTTGCGCGACGAGCAGTATCCGTTCACGCGTCTCTACGGCAAGGATGTCAACACGCTGGTATTCCCCAACCTGACTTCTGCCCGCTCATCTTATAAGATGTTGCAGATGTTGGATGCCGACGTCGAGATTATCGGCCCGATTCAGATGGGTCTGAACAAACCTATCCACTTCATCGATTTCGGAGCTTCCGTTCGCGATATCGTCAATATCGTGGCCGTGGCCACCATCGATGCTTACGTCGATAAGATTAAGAATCGCATCAACGCATACAAATAAGACGTTACAGATTAGACAAAAAAAATAGGGCGCTGTGTTTTTACAGTCGCCCTATTTCTAGTTTGAATGCCGGCGATATGGAATCCATCTGGAATTCGTAGAACAGATTATCCTCGTCTATATTCCGGAAATGCTTGATACCTTGAACTGAATCCTTGGGTGTTTCCCATAGTATTCGTTCAAAGTGCTCGGCATCGTCGATACTGTCTGTGCGCAGGATGCAGTCGGCAAAATGATAGTTGAAGGCGTTCAGTGTGTCGGTCTTTAAACCCATAAAGACATCGGCGTCATAGCCCGTCACCAGCGTCTTCTGACAGTCGATGTTCAGGTCGCTGAGAAGGTTGCCGAAGACCAGCGCGGCACCGCGGTCAGCCGAGAACGGATAGAACTGGGCCAGCGTCGTGCGAGTCACCTTGACCGTTCCGCCGTCAACAGCCAGACAGATGCCCTGGGCGTTCGAAAACTGGCAATAGTCGATATCCACCTTCGATTGATAGGCAAGCAGCCCGTTGCCGCGACTATTGTGCACGATGCAGTTCGTCATCGTCAGGTCCGTGCTGTCGCAGAACAGCGCGCCCATAGCGTTGCGGATTTCGCAGTTGGTCAGCACATTATTCTTCGAACCGGACCTCATCTTCACCCCGCCCCACTGTCCGCTGATGCGATCGTAGGGCAGATAGTCGAACATGCGATCCAGACGGTCGCCGCGCAGAATGGTGTTCTCCGCCTGCAGACTGCCTTTCACCAAGATGCCCGCATTGTCGTGGAAATAGAGCGTCGTGCCCTCCAGCCGCAGCGTGGCATTCTCAGCCACCTCGATGCCGTCGCCATAGATGACGATAGGCAGCGTGCTCGATATCGTGGTGTCGCGCTCCACCAGCAGATTCTCTATCTTCAGCGCGTCCCAGCTCCAGGCGCGCAGATTCACTTTCTGCACCGTGCCGCTCTCCAGCGTAAACAGCAGATTATCCTCTACCAGCTGCGGGTCGATAGCGTGATTCTCGCGCGTAGTCACCTCTACAAACACCAGGATACTGTCGCCCTTGCGAACCTCAAGATTGGTGACCACCGGATCCAGAAATTCGCCGTCCACGTTCACTCGGAATCCCGACTGATTACCGCGCTCCAGCCTGACATTGTTCAGTCGCAAGCCGTCGGAGTTGTGGTTGTGCACCCAGAACGAATAAGTAGAGGATGGAACACCGCTGAACAGCGTGTCCAACTTGATAGTATCAGCATCAAACGACAACAGCGAACGGCTGTCCGTCGTAAACGAGTCGTTGTCAGAGCAGGCCGACAACAGCGCTGCTATGGTGATTACAAAAAAGAAAAGTCGTCTCATCATACATTAGATAAAACGACTTTTTCCTTTATTTATTGTGGACTACTTGCCAAAATAACGCTTCAGCAGTCCGGCAAAGCCTGCACCATGACGGGCTTCGTCCTTAGCCATCTCGTGAACGGTGTCGTGAATGGCGTCAAAACCGGCAGCCTTGGCATTCTTGGCAATGCGGAACTTATCCTCGCAAGCACCAGCCTCGGCAGCAGCACGCTTCTCCAGATTGGTCTTCGTATCCCAAACGCACTCGCCCAGCAGCTCAGCGAAACGGCTGGCGTGATCGGCTTCCTCGAAAGCATAGCGCTTGAAAGCCTCGGCAATCTCGGGATAACCCTCGCGATCGGCCTGACGGGCCATAGCCAGATACATGCCTACCTCGCCACACTCACCATTAAAGTGGTTGCGCAGGTCCTGAATCATCTCCTCGCTGACACCCTCGGGCTTGCCGTCGCCAATGCGATGAACGGTAGCATAGGTTGTCTCGCCCTCATCCTTCAGTTCAGAGAACTTAGAGGCTGGAGCCTTACAGATGGGGCACTTCTCTGGAGCTGCATCGCCTTCATAGATATATCCACAAACGGCGCAAATAAACTTTTTCTTCATAATTTCTTAAAGCATTTGTTTAGTTAGTAATGAGTTTAATTGATCTCTTGTTTGCAAAGATAAACATTCTTTTCCGAACTACCAACTTTTTCCCGTTGTTTTTTCTACGACAAGCAAAAAAACGACCTCTATACAGAATAAGACTACTTCACCAACAACTTGCGGCCACCAATAATATAGAGGCCCTTATCTGTATTACCGACACGAGTGCCATTAAGCCGGTAGGCCTTGGCATTGCCCTCATGAGCCTTTAGGGCTGGGTCATTGCGGATTGATGTATCATCTCCTTCGCCGCTCTGTTCTTCGCCGAAGATGCCGACCAAGGCCGACTTGTAATTGTCGATGGCATTGCCCAACACGGTGTCGTAGGCAGAGTCGGTATCATCGTTGCCAACGTTGTCCTTGAAGGTATAAGTGAAGTCGCCATGACTCATGCGGCCTGCACCATAGTAACCCGTCACGAGGGCCGGAACATCGGCAACAGCAACAGGCGAATAGGTGTACATGAGCGAAGCATTAGTATCGAAATTGTCATACTTCGAGCCACCTTGTCTGGCAACTTCCGTCTCGGGCACCTGCTCTTCGCGAGTGTCTGTTTCGTAGGCATCATAGCCTGTAGATGCGGGATTGTTCTGAGTATAATACCTGAAGTTGGCAATCGTCTTGTCGAAGTAATTACCGAAGGCCTTGACCATGCCACCAGTCTCGCCTGAGAAGGTGCCGTCACCCAGAGCGTCGGTGCCCTGCTGCGACGAGAGAATGGGCTTTTTGGTCTTCAGGAAGTAGTTGTTCTCGACAAAGACTGAGGCACCGGCGGCAGCTCCTACGCCATATTTGGCCACGTTGTCGAAGTAGTTGTTCCATACATGAACACTCATGGTGCGCACGCGCGGATGGCGCGAGTCAGAGTGGTCGAACCAGTTGTGGTCGTAAGAAATGTAGTTGGGACCGCTCTCACTCTTCATACCGAACATATTGCTCTTGCCGGTATCCCAGAAGCGGTTGTATGATATAGTGATATACTTCGAGTCCGACTTGACATCACATGCACCGTCGCCTTTGGCATGGTCGCCTTTACCGTTTGGACCATAGAAGAAGTCGTTATGGTGAATCCAAATATTCGAATTGTCGGTATCGAGCGACAGACCATCGTCCATGCAGCGCATGATGCCGATGTTGCGGAACTCGACACCCTTCGCATTGCGCACCAGGAAGCCGAAGCCCCTGACGGTTGCGTCGTCACCGATACCTTCGAAGGTCAGATTCAGTTCAGAGTCGGCTTTGCGACCTTTTACCTGAAGGCCCTCTTGAGAGCTGCTGATTTTGTCCAGGTCGCCCTTCTCGACCAGACCGATAAAGCGGAAGGCGATAGGCGTCTTGTCCTGCCCTTTCTGATAGGCATCGATAATGCTCTGGATGCCCACGCAGGGATTGCTATTGGCACCTGCCACCGTTGTGGAGATGGTCTTTGCCGTGTTTTTGGTGACATACAACACCTTGGCATTCTCCTTCAGCGTGCCGTCACTATTATAAGCTCCAGGCGCATAGCCGTTCATAAAGGCAAAGCCTTCGCGACTGTAGTTCCTGACAGCCATATCGGTCGCTTCGTTGGCCTGATCGGTGAGTTCAGCCCCCGCTTCATTGACGGGCACAATCCTCATGGCATAAGTACCAGCCTTCAGCCCCACCATGTCTGCACGACCGTAGCTGCCATAGTTGCGAACCAGCGCGAGGTCAATCTGGGTAAAGTCTTCATATTGCCCACCTTTGATGTAAACATGATAGCCCTTGGCACTCTCCATCAGACCAAACTTCACGTAGGCCGACTCTAACCAGCCGCGGGCCTCAGTAATCTGAACGATACCGTCACGATTAGCAAAACTGCCATCGGCAACATCTCCTGCCTTAGCCAGCAACGCCACGCAGAAAATCAATCCAATAATCAGTATTTTTTTCATATTCGATAGATATTACTGCGCAAATATAGGCATTATTTTGCAGAATCAATGTAAATCGGCAGAATATTTGCGATTTTTATGCCTTGTGGTTATAAAACCTGACGAGAACTGCAACAATGACAAACGCCAGCAGAAACTCAAGAGCAACGATAAAAATGTAAGTCATATTTGGTTATGGTTTAAGTGTTTCATTATAAGTTAGGAGATATCGCACAAACCCAATTGTCCAGGTTCCATTCTGGTGTACCTGCATACAGTTGGTCACCAACCAGATGGGCACCACTCTTCTTAAGCTCACTGCAGAAGTCATGGGCATTTGTGGCGTTATCCTGCCGGTTGCCCAATGCCACGAAAACGGCTATGTTTTTGCCACATAGACTGGTGCCACGCAACAACTGGCTGGCATACTGCCAATGCGGAGTCAGCAAGCCATCAGATTGAAACTCGACGGCAAGAACAAAGCTCTGGCTGTTCTCCACCTGTCTGTTGTTCATACTCTGGACACTGACTGTCTCAGCACCCAGCTTGTCGGCTATTTCTTCAGCAATAGCCTGACAACTGTCGTACACGACGACGATTGATTCATGTTTCATAATCCACAAAAAATTTTATTGCGCCTCACGCCCTTACATCGAGGACATTCAGCAGATTACCGACAAAGGCTGGTCTTCAGACTTCACTCCACTACCAAGCGCCTTCTCAAGCAAATGCTCAATGGCGTTTATGCTTAGTAGCCATAACGGAGCTCACTGCTGCGGGACAGTCGGAGATTCTCACTCACATTCCCAATTAAGCACAGCTAAGTGCACCTTTACGGACAACACATTTCTGTATTGCGATACAAAGGTAATACTTTTTTCTGAATTAAAAAACAAAATGGTGTTTTTTTTCGGAATAAATATTTACCTTTGCAAAGATGAAGAAAGAGACCTACCAAAAACAGCAGCAGTTTGCCGGCGAGAAGAAACCGTCGATGAAACGGCGTTTCGTGGGGCACGACTACACCGACCGTCTACATGGTGACGATGGTCGTCGAAAGCCGTCGCCGACGCTCTACGACGCCACGACCGACAAGGTGGCACAGGCCACGATCGGCGAGCTGAAGGAGGGCGACAAGACTGGCGCTGCCGTCAAGACCATCAAGCTGCTGGCACAGTCGACGGGCGACTTCACCCGCGAGGAGCTGAAGAAGGACGTCAAGATGGGCTGGACGGACAAGGCCAAGGCTGAAATCCTGGCTGCCAAGGGTGGAACCTCCCCTAACCCATCCCAAAGCGGAGGAAGCAGTTCCACTCCTACTTCCACCAACAATGGCGATGAGCCTGGCGAAGGTGATTAATTAAACAAAGCAGAAGAGCTCGTTAACAATGATGTTAGCGAGCTCTTTTTTCTATTTCTTCTTTGTACGATATTTTAACAGTAGCGGAATCTCCTGACAAAGGGCATCGGCCAGGAGGCCTGCAACGACTGTGGCACCGTGGATATTGTAGTGCGTGTTGTCTTGCTTTCCCTTAGGTTCTGTTGGCTCTTCGCCTGGCAGATACCACATGTGGAGCTTCTTGGAAGCCTCGGTACCTAAGCCCTGCTCAAGGTCGTGGGTAATCCGGTTGGCATCGACAAAGTAGCAGTTCATGCGCTGAGCAACATCGCGAGGAGCCACACGATAGAGTCCGTGAGTATCGATGAGCGAGTCGCCCTCAACAAGCTTGCCACCATCGGCAAAAGTCGTGTTGCGCAGCTTCTCGTCATCGTCGTTCTTGGCAGCAACCTGCGCAAAATTACGACGAACCACACAATTCATCAAGACGGGGATGCCGCCTTTCTCACGCGTCTCTCTGACGTATTTCGCCAAGTTGTAGTCGAAGGTAGATCCCGGGTCGGTATGACGCTCCTTCTGCGGCTTCTCGTCGTTATGTCCGAACTGGATAATGACGTAGTCGCCGGGCTTGATGAGCGAAAGCACCTTGTCCCAACGCCCCTCGTCGATAAAGCTCTTCGACGAGCGCCCGTTGACAGCATGATTATCCACACGGATATAGGCTGAATCGAAATACTGCTGCAGCATCATAGCCCAGCCACGCTCCAGCTTACCCTTTGACAGGTCTTTCTTGGCTGCCGTCGAGTCGCCAATGACAAAGATGGTCGTTGTCTTGTCGGGGGTAGCAGCTGTCAGAAACAGACAAGCTGTTAGGAAAACTAATAACTTCTTCATTTCAAATGTTCGATAATTTCATCAGGATTGAGCAGCAACTGTTCGCCCGTCTCCATATTCTTCAGCGTAATCTTACCTGCCTGCATCTCGTTCTCGCCAGCAAGGGCTACAAAGGGTATCTGCTTGGCATTGGCATAAGACATCTGCTTCTTCATCTTGGTGCTGTCCGGATAGATTTCGGCTCTAATCCCTCGCGCGCGTACCTTATCTATAATATTAAGGCAGTAGGCGGTCTCCTGTTCACCGAAATTGATGAAGAGCAACTGGGTGGTGTTGAGCGAATCCTTGGGATAGAGGTCGAGGGCATTAAGCACGTCGTAGATGCGGTCGACGCCAAACGAGATGCCTACACCGGAAAGGCCCGGCATACCGAAGATGCCCGTGAGATTGTCGTAACGACCACCACCGGAAATAGAACCCATCGGTGTATCGAGGGCTTTCACTTCGAAGATGGCGCCCGTGTAATAGCTCAAGCCACGAGCCAGCGTGAGGTCAAGTTGAATCTCGTTGTTCAGCGTGCCAAGAGCTGCGAGCGTATTCAGAATGTATCGTGTCTCGTCGACGCCCTTCAGTCCAGTCTCGCTATCCTTCAATACTTCAGCAATCGTATTCAGCTTCTGTTCGTTAGTGCCTTCGAGCATGATGATGGGCTGGAGTTTCTGAATCTGATCGTCGGTCAGCCCATTCTCACGCAGTTCAGCGTTCACGTTGTCGATGCCTATCTTGTCGAGCTTGTCGATGGCAACGGTGATGTCCACAATCTTATCGGCAGCACCAATGACCTCAGCGATGCCCGACAGGATCTTGCGATTGTTAATCTTAATCTGCACGCGAACACCGAAACGGGTGAAGACGGTGTCGACGATCTGCATCAGCTCGACCTCGTTGAGCAACGAGTCGGAACCCACCACATCGCCATCAAACTGATAGAACTCACGATAGCGGCCCTTCTGCGGACGGTCGGCACGCCAGACGGGCTGCACCTGATAGCGCTTGAAAGGCAGCTGCAACTCCTCGCGGTGCATCACCACATAGCGGGCAAAGGGCACGGTGAGGTCGTAGCGCAGACCTTTCTCACAAATCTTTGAAGCCAGACGCAGGGTGTTGCGCTCCTTCAACTCATCATCGTCAATCTTTGATAAATAATCGCCTGAGTTCAGAATCTTGAACAGCAGCTTGTCGCCCTCCTCGCCATACTTGCCCATAAGCGTCTGCAGCGTCTCCTGAGCAGGTGTCTCAATCTGCTGGAAACCATAGAGCTCGTAAACAGAGCGGATGGTATTGAAAATATAGTTGCGCTTGGCCATTTCGACGGGGCCAAAGTCGCGCGTTCCTTTAGGAATACTTGGTTTTTGTGCCATTATTTTCGAACGATTGTCTGGTCTCTATCGGGACCAATTGATATAATCTTAATAGGAGTTTCGAGTTCTTTTTCGAGGAACTTGATGTAGTTCTTGAAAGCCTCTGGGAACTGGTCTTCGCTGGTAAACTTGGTCATGTCGGTCTGCCAACCGGGAAGCTCCTCGTAGACGGGCTCGATACCCTTTTCAATATCGTAAGGGAAGTCGCGAGTCAACTGGCCATTCACCTTATAGGCTGTGCAGGCCTTGATGGTTGGGAAGTCGTCGAGCACGTCACTCTTCATCATGATGAGCTGAGTAACACCATTCACCATGATGCTGTAACGCAGCGCAACAAGGTCGATCCAGCCACAACGGCGCTCACGACCAGTAACGGCACCATACTCGTGACCAAGGTCGCGAATCTTCTTGCCCGTCTCGTCGAACAGCTCGGTGGGGAAAGGACCGGCACCGACTCGCGTGCAGTAGGCCTTCATGATGCCGAACACTTCGCCAATCTTATTCGGACCAATGCCAAGACCGGTGCAGGCACCAGCGCAGATGGTGTTAGAAGAGGTGACGAAAGGATAGCTGCCGAAGTCGACATCGAGCATGGTGCCCTGAGCACCTTCGCACAGAATGCTCTTGCCGGAACGCAGCACCTGATTGATTTCGTGTTCGCTGTCAACGAGATGGAACTGACGGAGATACTCCACGCCCTCCAGCCACTTCTTCTCGACCTCAGCAATGTCGTAGTCGAAATTGAGCGACTTCAGGATAGCCTCGTGGCGAGCCTTATGGGCAGCATACTTCTCTTCGAAACCCTCGAGGATATCGCCTACGCGCAGACCGTTGCGGGAAATCTTGTCGGTATAAGTCGGACCAATGCCCTTGCCAGTAGTACCAACCTTGTTCTTACCCTTCTGAGCCTCGTAAGCAGCATCGAGCACACGGTGGGTGGGCATGATGAGATGAGCCTTCTTAGAGATGTGAAGACGCTCCTTCAGCTCATGACCACTGGCCTCCAGCGCCTTGGCCTCGTCCATAAACAAGTCGGGAGCCAGCACGACGCCATTACCGATGATGTTGACCTTGCCACCCTGGAAAATGCCAGAGGGAATAGAGCGCAACACATATTTCTGGCCCTCGAACTCGAGGGTGTGACCAGCGTTAGGACCACCCTGGAAACGAGCTATCACATCATACTGAGGGGTCAGCACATCGACCACCTTACCTTTTCCTTCGTCGCCCCACTGCAAACCGAGCAGGACATCAACTTTACCTTGATTCATTGTTTCTTTTTATTATTAGTTTTCTGTTTCTTTTCTTCCAACCTTTTCTTTTCTTCCATCTTCTTCCTTTCTTCCATCAACATTGCTGCTCTGCGAGCTTTCTCACGTTTAGTGGCCTGTCGGGTCAATTTAGCCTGACATGAACTGCAGATGCCATAGATGTAGAGAGAAAAACCATCCTTACGAAATCGCTTGGCGTGGATATTTGCAACAGCATTGGTAATGATAGTCGATTTGAGCTCTGTCAGTTTACCACACATCGTGCACATTAAATGGCAGTGGCTACTGTTGTCGTAACAAGCCTCATACTTCGTCTGGCCCTGAAATCGGTGACGAATCACCAATCGAAGTTCCATAAAGAGCTTTAATGTATTATATAATGTAGCTCTACTGACGGGGAAATTCAAATCATTGTTCAACAGGTCGCCCAACTCGTCGAGCGTAAAATGGCCATTCATGCTATAGACGGCATCCAGAATGGCATATCGCTCGGGCGTTTTGCGATGATTATTGAGTTCAAGATAATTGGTCAGGATATTCCTGACCGTTGTTGTCTTATCTGTTGTCTTATTTGTTGCTTTTTCGCTTTCTCCCATTAATGATGTGGTCAAAATGATTTAAAACCGCACAAAATTACTACTTTTTGCTTAGAAAAAGGCAAAAACTATTTAAAAAAAATCTAAATTGATGGATTTAAGTGCACTTTTAGCCATTCTCTCGTATACAAGACCTAATTCTGCAAAGCGAAAAAGGCTTTGCTGGGCAGCTTTCCTGACAGGCAGAGACGAACCTTGAAGGGCGGAAAGCGCCTGATCGAGATATTCGTTGATGCCACGTTCGTTGGGTTCCTGGCCATTCATGAACAAGCGCGAAAGAACATGAAAGCCACACAACTGATACAGCTCCTTGTCGGAGGCTATCCACTGGTAAGCCTTCTCAGGCGCATAAGGCAGGTGTTGCCAGAGGTTGAAAGAGACCTGCTCGGCCATTTCCTGCGAAGGCATCTGTTCCATCCAGATGTCGCAGACTTCCGGCAACATTTTGTCGGCAGGCATCAGCATAGTGGCCAGAATCTTGCACTCGCGGACATTCTCCTTCCAAAGCGCAATGGCAAGGTCGTAAAGGCTATTGGCAGTTTGCTCTTGGCTATTGGCAAGCTCCTCGGCTTTTGCCTTCAAGCGAGGTAAAGTGGCGCCCCAATTCAGGTGGTAATCTACACCTTTATTGCGCATCGACTGAGCCACAGCGCCATCCATCATCTGACGGAAAGACTGTTTGATTTCCTTAACCTGCTGATTGATATCTATCATTTTAAAGTGTTTAAATCAAAGTTCCATATTCTGAACTATAACGCAACATCTGGTGCGCATAACTCTCTGAATAGTTCAGCTGTATGTCGCAAATCTCGCCTTGATCGTCTAATACAGGCAACATCTGAGGATTGATAAAGCCCTTATAGGGAGCAAGATTCAGCTTTTTGTATCGTTCTAATACTTCTGCATGCAATACAGAGTCGACACGGACAGCATATTGCTCGACCAACAGGCGGGCTGCCTCATAGTCGCCTTCACTCTTGATGCGCTGTATTTCGGCCAGAAGTTTGGCAAAAAGCTGGCGAAGGGCTGCATAGTCGTTGATGCGAACGAAGGTCTTTCCGTCGTGTTTCTCAAGAGTCACCACATTCCCACCCTGCTCATAACACCAATGAGCTATCAAGGCTCTGTTGCGCATGTGGGCTTCCTCAATCTGATGATCAGGCTGAATGCGGATGAGTTGCGTCATCAGACCGTTCATCATGTAGCTGTAATACTGCGACTTATAAGCATCAGCATCAGGCAGAAGCCCAAGGTCGATAAGCTTTTGGTCAGCAATATAATAGAGTCCGAAAAGGTCGGCACGCGCCTCCTCGATGGTGTTGCCATAAGCCTTCAGCGCATCAGGATCGGTGCCAGACAGCAGTTGCCCGCTACCGTGTCCTAAACATTCATGCAGGTTTGTGTGCAGATCGTCGCAAACGTCGCCATACTGATTGATGAGTGCAAGGGTTGGGGCATCAATCACAAACTCTTCCTTGAAACCATTACCATGAGCCGCCTTATTATAGGCATCGGTAATATTCGAAATAGTGATACTCTTGCTGCCGTATTGCGCACGAATCCAGTCGGCATTAGGCAGATTGATGCCAATGGCTGTCGATGGATACTCGTCGCCACCCAGCATAGCAGCACAGATAGCATTGGCTGTAACGCCTTTGACAACAGGCTTGCGGAAACGGGGATCGACAGGAGAATGATCTTCAAACCACTGGGCATTCTGGCTGATAGTCTGCGTGCGCTTGGTGGCTTCCAGGTCTTTATATTCAACGATGCCTTCCCAAGAACCTTTCAGTCCAAGGGGATCGCCATACACCTCAATGAATCCGTTGACGAAATCGATTCTGCCTTCGTGCTCGCCAACCCATTCGATACAATAGTCATTGAACAGCTTCAAATCGCCAGTCTCGTAGTATTTAATCAGCAAACCTATCACCTTCTGCTGTTGTTCACACTCAGCCACCGCCAGCGCCTTCTTCAACCAATAGACAATATGACAGATGGCGTTAGCATATTTGCCTTTAGCACACCAAATGTCTTCAACCAGCGTTCCATTGTCCTGTTTTCGAAGTGTGGAGTTAAGACCATAGGAAACAGGCGCAAGATCGTCCTTTGCAGCATCCTTCATGCGCTGATAAAAGTCTTCGGCCTCCTGCTGGCTGACGCCTTCGTAGAAATTGCAGGCAGAAGTCGTCAAGAGGTCGGCACCGTCAGCCTTGTTGACTCGCTTAGGCAGCACCGACTTGTCGAAAATAACAGGGAAGAGCTGATCAATCATATCTTCAACAGATTCATGACTGCCAAGTGGCAGCTTGCTGACTTCAATCTGGCAGATGGCTTGCTTCAGCCAGTCGGCACTGAATCCCGGTTCAAACTTCTCGCAACCATAGTGATGGTAGATGCCATTAGAGAACCATAGACGCTTGAGGTAGATTTCCATTGCCTTGAAATCGGCACTCTCATGGTCGATGGTCAGATCTGTATAGACAGCTTCTAAAACCTTTCGGATGCGGAGATTATACTTGCCAAACTGATCGAAAGTGATATCACGTCCATACAGAGTGGCTTTGGAAAGATAATAGACCAACCTCTTTTGTAACAAAGATAATTGCTCAAACCCGTTTAAACGGTATCTGAGCAATTGTAAGTCAGCGAAGCGCTCGTCAGAATAGTTCATTTCGTTGCCTTCTTTGTTTTCTTCGTCTTAGCCTTCTTTTTCTTAACCTTCTTTTTCAGCGCCTTTTCAGCTGGATGCTGAGCCAAGTGCCTCAAGCGATACTCACGTGGAGTCATGCCCATTAACTTGTAAAATGAGGCATAGAATGACTGGCGGTTAGAGAAACCAACCATATCGCTAACTTGCTGCATGCGTAGCTTCTGATACCTACGGTCTACAAGTATCGTCATCGCATCCTCAATACGGAACTTGTTGACGAACGAAGTGTAGTTCATGTGGAATTGGAGATTCACCACTGCTGAGATATAACGCGTGTTGGTTCCTAAATCCTCGGCTAGTTTTTTGGCTGAATAATCCTTATCCTTATACTTTTTCTGCATGACAATGAGATTCAGAATTTTCTCCTTCATCTCGTCCGACAACTTAGGGCTCACAAGAGACCGGTAAGAGGCCTCTTTTTCTTTCTTTTCGGTAATGTTGTACTTTGCCATTGTATAATTAATTTAATTTCAATTGCAAATATACTAAATAATTTGTACAATCAAATATTATTTATATGAAAAAACGTTAATAACGGCGATTTTTTTGATTTTCACCCACTTACGTAGATTAAATACTTCAAAAAAGCCTACGAAACTTACTAACAAATAACCAGTTTGGGGGATATTTATTTTTGTAAATCTTTAAGTGGTATATTTCTGGATTCACGTAAATAAGCACTTCTCAACTCGATAGCACGGCCCCATTGTTCTGAAAGCAGTTCGCTGGCATCAAAATCAATTTTCCATTTTCCTTTCGACTCCAAGCGATCTATCATAGTGCCAAGTGTCAGGTTCTGTATGTCTTCTGCAGGCATGAAATGTGACGTCTCTCCCTTTTCGTCATTGCTTATTTCAACAATGAGCCCAGCTTCTGACAAATCGAAAAGCAGGTCATTGACAAAGCGGATAGGAATACTTGTCTTTTCGCGCAATTCCAAAGCCGAATAAGGTTTGCCGCCATCAGCAAAGCGTCGACAGATATTAGCCATCAGCAAGGCACAAAGCATGATTTTATAGCGATGGCTGATTTCGCCTGTGTTGGCATCGTAATCATAAAAGTCCAGATTCTGATTGGTATAGCACAGTTCTGCACCAAACAGGCAGATAGTCCACGAAATCTGCATCCACAACATAAAAAGTGGAAGAGCAGCAAACGATCCGTAGATGGCATTGTAGCCAGACAAGAAAATCTGAGAATGAATGTAGAAGATTTGCAGTCCCTGCATCGCAATACCAGCCAGAATACCTGGAACTACTGAACATATAGGTTTGACGTGGGTATTTGGCATAAAGATGTAGAGCGCTATGAACATGCCAGACATCAGCACATAGGGCAAGAGATCAATCAGGAAACGGACAGCGGGACCTAACAGGAGAAAGTCGGGCATGGAATCGGCAACCGTTGCCATAAAGATAGAAATACCTGAAGTGAGCACAATGATGATAGGAAAGACAAAGAACATAGCCAGATAGTCTGTAAAGGTACGGAAAATGCTACGAGGCTTCTTGACCTGCCATATCTCGTTGAAGGCATCTTCGATATTGCTCACCAACATGAGTACTGTATAAAGCATAAAGAGCAAGCCAACGCCTAAGAAGACACCACTCTGGGTATGAACCAGATAGCTATTGACAAAACCAATAATGATTTCTGCTGCCTGTGGTTGCGATTCGAAAGCACCCCTGAACCACACCTCAATATACTTATTATAGCCAAAGCCTCTTGCTATGGCAAACACGACAGCAAGAATCGGAACAATAGCCAATAAAGTAGAATAAGTTAGCGCTGAGGCTTTCTGCATCACGCGCTTCGCTGTAAAGAAACGGACTGCCAATACAACCTTCTTGAGAATCTCCAAAAGAAGGAATCTGAGTGGCGTCACGTCACCTTGAGAAATTCTCCAGATATCTTTGCTGAAGAACTGAACAATTTGTTGTATCTGTTTACCCATTTGTCTTTATCTCTAAAAGGAAAGCACTGCCATTATAAGCCGGGTTCTGTACCTCATAGAGGTGTCTGCCATTTATCTACTCCATAAGTTGCCTTATGGCTCTAGCATTCTACCCTCCATCGTAAGCTAAGCTTTCAGGCGGACAACCCTCAGACGATGGTATACGTGAACTTGCAGCCTCCAGACGGAACAGCCTGACGATTACCCGTCAGCTGGTAGGCTCTTACCCTACCTTCTCACCCTTACTCTCTTGCGAGGGCGGTTGTTTTCTTCTTCCGTATCCTACTGTCACCAATAGCTTGCATTTTCACAAGTGGAGCGTCCTGTACTGCCCGGACTTTCCTCTCGTGTATAAACACCAGCGGCAGACCATGGCACTGCTTTCGACCGGCAAAATTAATAAATAATTATGAATAACGAGCGAAGAATTAGAAATATTTTAGTATCTTTGCACCGTAATTAGCATAAATCATGACTGAAAAGATAGATTTTACACCAAATGAGAAAGAACAAACGCTAACACTCTATCAGAAAGTTCGCGAACTTATTGCTTCTTCGCTACAACCAGGCGATGAAGAAAAGATGCGCCATTTCCTGATGAATGCTATTGAAAGCCATCAGGTTAGTCGGAATGTTTTCGGGCTGAATCCTATTCTTCTTTCTTTTCAGACAGCTCATATAGTGGTAGAAGAGATTGGGCTTCGTCGCGACAGTGTATTGGCAGTATTGTTGCGTCCTGGTATCGAAGAGGGTGCCGTGACTGTCGAGGAAGTGAGAACCCAATATGGAGAATCTGTCGCTCGCATTCTGCACGGATTGCAACGTATTCAGGAACTCTATCAGAAAAATCCCGTTATCGAGACAGAAAATTTCCGCAATCTGTTGCTCTCGTTTGCAGAGGACATGCGTGTTATTCTGATAATGATTGCAGACAGAGTTAACCTGATGCGACAGATTCGTGACACCAAACATGAAGAAGCCAAGCGGAATGTTTCAGAAGAAGCTGCTTATCTATACGCTCCTCTTGCTCACAAACTAGGTCTTTACAAGTTGAAAAGCGAATTGGAGGATCTGTCACTGAAATATTTGGAACATGACTCCTATTATCACATTAAGGATAAGCTAAGTGAGACTAAAAAGAGTCGCGATGCCTATATAGAACGATTCATTAAACCTATCTCTGAAAAACTGACAGAGGCAGGACTGAAATTCCATATCAAAGGAAGAACGAAGAGTATTCACTCCATCTGGCAGAAAATGAAGAAACAAAAATGTCAGTTTGAGGGCGTTTATGACCTCTTTGCAATTCGTATAATTATCGATACGCCAATCGATAAAGAGAAGATGTACTGTTGGCAAACCTTTGCCATCATCACTTCGATGTATCAACCTAACCCAAAGCGTTTACGAGATTGGCTAAGTGTACCGAAATCAAATGGTTATGAAAGTCTGCACATTACAGTATTAGGACCAGAGCAGAAGTGGGTGGAAGTGCAGATCAGAACGGAGCGAATGGACGAAGTAGCTGAACGTGGTGTGGCTGCACATTGGCGTTATAAGGGGGTAAAGAGTGAAACTGGACTGGACGAATGGCTCACCAATATCCGTTCGATGCTGGAAACCAGCGATGGTATGGAGGCGATGGATCAGTTTAAGATGGATCTTTACGAAGACGAGGTGTTTGTCTTCACGCCAAAAGGTGATCTCTACAAATTCCCCAAAGGTGCTACTGTGCTGGATTTTGCCTACCATATTCATTCGAAGATAGGAAATGCCTGTGTAGGTGCTCGCATCAACAACAAAGTAGTAAACATTCGCTATCAGTTGCAAAGCGGGGACCAAGTGGAAATCATGACATCTTCCAACCAAAAGCCTCGACAGGAATGGATGACGATTGTCAAAACATCGAGAGCGAAATCCAAAATCCGTCTGGCACTCAAAGAGACACAGGTCAAAGAAGGCTTGTATGCCAAGGAGATGTTGGAGCGAAAATTCAAGAACCGCAAACTGGAGATAGACGAGTCTGTCATGCAACATCTCATTAAACGGCTTGGATTTAAGGAGGTTAGCGATTTCTATCGACAAGTGGCTGATGGGAATATTGATGTTAACACCATTGTCGACAAATATGTAGAGATTCAGCAAGGCGAGCAACCCGTCACTGGTAATAATGTGGCGCAGAGTGCTGCTGATTTCGTATTAGACGAAACACGACTGAAGAACAATCTGCACATGTCTGACGATGTGCTCGTCATCGATCGTAATCTGAAAGGAATTGACTATCAGTTAGCTCGTTGTTGTCAACCTATCTATGGCGACCAGGTGTTTGGTTTCGTAACGGTGAATGGCGGTATTAAGATTCATCGCGAAGACTGCCCTAACGCGCCAGAACTAAAAAAGCGCTTCGGTTATCGTATCGTGAAAGCCAAGTGGAGCGGAAAGGGCTCGTCGCAATATTCCATCACGCTGCGTATTATTGGCAATGACGATATTGGTATTGTGAACAATCTGACTAACATCATATCAAAAGACGAGAAATTGGTGCTGCGTAGTATCAATATAGATTCGCACGACGGACTGTTTAGTGGAAACCTGGTCATTATGCTTGACGATACTAACCGCATGGAGACCCTCATAAAGAAACTACGAACGGTCAAAGGGGTTAAGCAGGTGATAAGACTCTGAAAATCTGTCAAGTAACAAGAAAAAAAACAAAGAAAGTGGGCTTACTATTTGGTTGGCTCACTTTTTTTATGTAATTTTGCAGGCATATTTTTATTTAAAGTACGTACTTTTGTGATAGAGAAGCATATAGTATTAGAGGACATCGACCCTGTGGTGTTCTATGGTATTGGAAATCAACACCTTCAGATGATGAAGGCCTTATATCCAAAACTGCGCATTGTCGCCCGAGATAATGTTATACGAATTTTGGGCGATGAAGAACAAATGGCTTCTTTCGAGGATAGTACAGAGAAAATTCGACAGCATGTACTGAAATTCAACTCTCTTTCTGAAAAAGATATCTTGGATATTATAAAGGGAAAACGTACTAAGGATGATGTGCCTGACGGCGTAGTATGTTATTCTATGTCGGGCCGCCCCATCAAGGCGCGCACACCTAATCAGCAGCAACTTATTGAAGCCTACAACAATAACGACATGATTTTTGCCGTTGGCCCTGCTGGTACAGGTAAAACATATCTGTCTATAGCCCTCGCCGTAAAGGCACTTAAGGACAAGACCGCAAAGAAGATTATTCTGAGCCGTCCTGCCGTTGAGGCTGGAGAGAAGCTCGGATTCCTGCCAGGCGATATGAAGGAGAAGATTGATCCCTATCTGCAACCACTCTACGATGCACTCGAGGATATGCTGCCACAAGTGAAGCTGCAGGACATGATGGAGAAACATATCATACAAATAGCTCCGCTTGCGTTTATGCGCGGTCGCACACTTAGCGATGCCGTTGTAATCCTCGACGAAGCTCAGAACACTACTCCCGCCCAGATACGTATGTTCCTTACACGTATGGGTTGGAACACCAAGATGATTATCACGGGCGACATGACTCAGATAGACCTGCCTCACTCGCAGAAGAGCGGACTTATCGAAGCTCTGCACATATTAAATAATGTAGAGGGCATCGGCATCGTCAATCTCGATCGAGGCGACATCGTACGCCACAAGCTCGTAACCCGCATAGTCAATGCCTACGAGGAATTCGACAAGGAGATGAAAGGTGAATTTGATAATAACACAATAAAGAGATGAAAGCATTAACAAAAACAGACTTCAAGTTCGAAGGACAGAAGAGCGTGTATCACGGAAAGGTACGCGATGTGTACAACATCAACGACGATCTGATGGTAATGGTTGCCACCGACCGTATTTCGGCATTCGATGTCGTATTGCCAAAGGGAATCCCCTTCAAGGGTCAGGTACTCAACCAGATTGCAGCCAAGTTCCTTGATGCCACCACCGACATCTGCCCTAACTGGAAGTTGGCCACACCAGATCCAATGGTAACCGTAGGCCTAAAGTGCGAGGGTTTCCGTGTTGAGATGATTATCCGTTCAATCCTTACCGGTTCGGCTTGGCGTGAGTACAAGAACGGTTGTCGCGAGCTGTGCGGCGTTAAGCTGCCCGACGGCATGAAGGAGAACGAGCGTTTCCCCGAGCCTATCATCACTCCTACAACCAAGGCCGACGAGGGTCACGACATGAACATCTCTAAGGAAGAGATCATCGCTCAGGGCATCGTTTCAGCCGAGGACTACGCCATTATGGAAGACTACACCCGCAAGATTTTTGCTCGCGGACAGGAGATTGCCGCTAAGCGCGGTCTGATCCTTGTCGACACCAAATACGAGTTTGGCAAGCGCGACGGTAAGGTTTACCTTATCGACGAGATCCACACCCCCGACTCTTCACGCTATTTCTATGCCGATGGTTACGAGGAGAAGCTTGCAAAGGGCGAGCCCCAGCGCCAGCTCTCTAAGGAGTTTGTACGTCAGTGGCTCATCGAGCACGACTTTATGAACGAGCCCGGACAGACAATGCCCGAGATTACCGACGAGTATGCCGAGAGCGTAAGCGACCGCTACATTGAGCTCTACGAGCACATCGTAGGCGAGAAGTTCGAGCGCGAGCAGAGCGAAGACGATATTGCCCAGCGTATTGAGAAGAATGTAAGCAGCTGGCTTTCAGCCTTCAAGAGCCGTTAAGATTATGTACGAGCAGGAGAAGATAACCCCCTATCACGATGGTGAGAAAGCCTCGCAGGTAGAGCAGATGTTTGATAACATCGCCCCTACCTACGACAAGCTTAACCACCGTCTGTCGTGGGATATCGACAAGTGTTGGCGCCGCAAGGCCATCAAGGCTTTGGCGCCTTATCAGCCCAAGTCGCTGCTCGACATTGCCAGTGGCACAGGCGATTTTGCCATCCTCTCAGCCCAGATGCTCAAACCCCAGCGCCTTGTTGGAGCCGACATCAGCGAGGGTATGATGGAGATTGGCCGGAAGAAGGTAGCAGCCCTCGGACTCCAAGACATAGTTTCGTTCGAGAAGGAGGATTGCCTACACCTATCTTATAATAGCGACACCTTCGACGCTGTTACCGCCGCTTTCGGCATTCGTAACTTCGCCGATCTGGATGCAGGTCTGCGCGAGATGTACCGCGTGCTTAAGCCCGGAGGTCATCTCAGCATAGTAGAGCTTACCACACCCGTTAAGTTCCCTATGAAGCAGCTCTTCCGCATCTATTCGCATACAGTACTGCCCGTCTACGGCCGACTGATCTCGCGCGACACCAGCGCCTACTCATACCTCACCAAGACCATCGAGGCGTTCCCACAAGGCGAACGCATGGTGGACATTCTGATGAAGGCAGGCTTTGCTGAAGCCTCGTTCCGCCGACTCACATTCGGCATTTGCACGATGTATTTCGCAACTAAATAATTATAAAAATGGACAAATACGGACTTATCGGCTACCCTTTGGGCCACTCGTTTTCCATCAGCTACTTCAACCAGAGATTTGCTGATGAGGGCATCGACGCCACCTACGAGAACTTCGAGATCCCCACGATCTACGAGCTGCCCGAGATTATCGATCACAATCCTGAACTGCGCGGTCTTAATGTCACCATCCCTTATAAGGAAAAGGTTATCCCGTTCCTCGACAGTATCTCGCCCGAAGCACGTGCCATCGGCGCCGTAAACGTCATCCGTGTCACCCATCAGAAGAACAAGACGTTGCTCAAGGGTTACAACAGCGATGTCATCGGCTTCACCCAGAGCATCGAGTCTATGCTCGATCCCAAGTGGCACAAAAAGGCATTGATTCTTGGTACCGGAGGTGCCTCTAAGGCCATTAACTACGGTCTGAAGTCACTAGGCATTGAGCCGGTGTTTGTAAGTCGCTATGAGCGCCCCGACACCATTCAGTACCAGAACATCACCCCCGACGTCATCCGCGAGTACAACATCATTGTAAACTGCACCCCGGTAGGCATGTACCCCAATACCGACGAGTGTCCGCCACTGCCTTACGAGGCCATGGACTCTCACACCATTCTCTACGACCTGATTTACAACCCCGACCAGACCCTGTTTATGCGTAAGGGAGCGGAATACGGTGCCGAGGTTAAGAACGGTCTTGAGATGCTCCTGTTGCAAGCCTTTGCAAGCTGGGAATTCTGGCAAGGCAACGAAAAATTATAAATTCGAATTATGGACAACAGATATATGATGCGTGGCGTAAGTGCAGCAAAAGAAGATGTGCACAACGCTATCAAAAACATTGACAAGGGAATCTTTCCACAGGCCTTCTGTAAGATCATTCCCGACATTCTGGGGGGCGACCCTGAGTATTGTAACATCATGCACGCCGACGGCGCTGGCACCAAGTCGGCCCTCGCCTATATGTATTGGAAAGAGACTGGCGACCTCTCCGTATGGAAAGGTATCGCTCAGGATGCCATCGTGATGAATACCGACGACCTGCTCTGCGTGGGTGCTGTCGATAACATCCTCGTCTCTTCTACCATCGGCCGCAACAAGATGCTCATTCCAGGCGAGGTTATCTCTGCCGTCATCAATGGCACCGACGAGCTTCTGTCTGAGCTCCGCGAGATGGGTATCGGCATCTATCCCACTGGTGGTGAGACAGCCGACGTAGGCGATCTTGTTCGCACCATCATTGTAGACAGCACCGTTACCTGCCGCATGCGTCGCAGCGATGTTATCGACAATGCCAACATCCGTCCGGGTGATGTCATCGTTGGTCTCTCTTCTACTGGTCAGGCCACTTATGAGAAGCGTTACAACGGCGGTATGGGCTCTAACGGCCTTACCTCTGCCCGCCACGACGTGTTTGCCAAGTATCTGGCCCAGAACTATCCCGAGAGCTTCGACCACGCCGTTCCCGATGAGCTGGTATACAGTGGTAAGTATAAGCTCACCGATGCCGTTGAGGGATCACCCGTAAATGCTGGTCAGCTGGTTCTCTCGCCCACACGCACCTACGCCCCTGTTATCAAGAAGTTGCTCGATGAGCTCCGTCCTGAAATCCACGGTATGGTCCACTGCACCGGTGGTGCTCAGACCAAGGTGCTTCACTTTGTGAGCGACAACTGCCGCGTCGTCAAGGACAATATGTTCCCTGTTCCCCCACTCTTCCGTGCCATCCACGAGTGCTCAGGCACCGACTGGCGCGAGATGTACCAGGTGTTCAACATGGGTCACCGCATGGAGATCTACGT